>JAKSDK010000487.1 GCA_022360095.1 Phycisphaerales bacterium | reverse complement strand
TCACCCACTGGTCGGTCGAGCGCTGTGTCGGAGGGTATGGCAAGTACAGTACCTTCGTCGACGCAAACATTGTGGACCTGACGTCCGTCGGTTGTGACGAGAACGTTGCTTGCCTGAGCACGTTCGCGACGGCCAGGTGGACCTGTGACAAACCGACCGGCAGTGCCGCCCAGGCGCAGGCATCCCTGGTGACGAAGACGAGAGTGGAACGACGGTTCCTGAAATTCAAGGTCACCGGCGGCTGGGGAGCCATTCTGTTTGATCAAGGTCTCGCCAAATATGAAGCGCTGGTTCGCATCACGAACCAAAACGGCGTTGTCATCAAGTGCCCGATCGCCGAGGGACGATTTCAATCCGATTTCCTGGAGTGTCCGTCCGGCCTCGCGATCGACGGGATCATTCCCACGAGGACCATCTGTTGCGATTTGATGCCGCCGACCGGAACCGACCCGGGCATTCAAATCGGCGACGAGGTCAAGATCGAGGTCATTTGGAGCACGGCCGTCATCGCCTGTGATGATTGTGACTACGCCGAATTCGGCGGGCGACTTTGCGTGGATAATTTCCAGTTTTGCGCGGCCTGTTTGACCCCAGTACCGGCGGACGTCAAAGTGACTTCGCAGCCCGTCCATCCCGACGGGGATTGGGAATCAGATCGTGATCCTGAAACGATCCTCGACCTGATCACAATCAACATTCTTGACGAAGTCCCTTTAATGGAAGAATTCGCGAACGAAGAAGAGAAGAATACGGCGACTGAAGAGCACACCGGTCGCTGATATTCGTTTCATCCCAGGGTCCCTCATTCTCTTTGAATGAGGGACTTTTTTTACCAAAACAGTCCCGTCAGGCGTCCCATTGATGGGCTTTCATGGCCTGCACGATGTCGGAGGCGAGTCGAACGGCGGCCACACCGTCCTCGGCACTGACGATCGGCGGCGAGTTCGTGCGAACGCTTTCGAGGAACGACTCCAACTCCGCGCGGAGCGGTTCGACATCGTCGATCACCAGAGGTTCGACCTTGACCATCTTGCCGAAGTCGAGGTTGGCCATCTGGGCGAGGTCGTCGAGGTTCTTGTCCTTGGCCAGCGCCAGGACATCGAGGTTGGCGTCGCGCGTGATGGCAATGCCGCTTTTTCGCTGGAAGTCCATGGACAGGTAGGCCGTCTGGCTGAACACGCGAATGCGCCGATCGGTCTTCAAGGCCAGTCGTGACGCGGCGAAGTTGGCCACCGCACCGTTTTCGAAGACGACCCGGGCATTGGCCACGTCTTCATGATTGGCGAGCACCGGCACACCGACGGCATCGACACGGACGGCCTTGGACTTGACCAGGTGCAGCACGATGTCGATGTCGTGGATCATCATGTCGGCCACGACGCCGATGTCGGCCGAACGAAACCGAAAAGGGCTGATCCGCTGGGCTTCGATATACTTCGGTCTGATTTCAAGCCGCGATAGGGCCCGAACGACAGGATTAAAACGCTCGGTGTGTCCGACCGTCAGTAGCGAGCCCGTTTCTTTTGCGCAGGCCAGAAGGCATTCGGCGTCTTCAGGCGTGGGCGCCAGCGGTTTTTCGACGAGGACCGCGATGCCGCGACGAAGAAGGTGCTCCGCCAGTTCACGGTGCATGGTCGTCGGCACCGCGACGGAAACGGCCTGTACGTCATCCGGGATTTCATCGATCGATGAGAGCGGCTGGGCGCCGTGCTCTTTTGCGTACTTGGATGCGCGCTCGGAGTCCGTGTCGACGACGGCAACGAGATTCGCCTGGGGGAGTTCGTGGTAAAGGCGTGCATGGTGACGGCCCATATGTCCCACGCCCACGACGGCAACGCGCGTCGGCTGGTCTGTCACTGGCGCTGGCTCCTGACATTACCGTTGCCCCCTTTGTAAAACCTGGCAGGGGCGGAACCGTTGTCACGGCGGCAGGATTCGAGGTATCGGCCGTGAATACCGTCGTAAATGGACCGCTTGAGAAAATCGATCATGTAACGGCAATGCTCATCGTTCGTGCCGTGCGCCTCCGCATCACGAAGGCGGCGTGCCACCGTCGCGACGCCGTTGGCTTCTTCACGACCCCAGGGAATGATCCCGTACAGGTTCCGGAGCCGATAGTGATTGGGCGTCTGGTTTCGGCGCGGATAAAGCACCTTGCAAATGTCCCTGAGCTGTTGGATCGAATCGTCGCTGAAACCCCAGCGAGACAGACCCTTGACGTTGATGCCCTGAATGATACCGTCGTGGCCGAAGATCACATAGGGCGGAATGTCGGCCGTGCATCGGCCCGCGCCGGTGATGAAGCAATATCGGCCAAGCGTGACAAACTGCTGGACGCCGGAAAGGCCGCTGACCGTGACGTGGTCCTCGATCTGGACGTGCCCGGCGATCTGAACCAGGTTGGAAAGGATGCAGTGGTTTCCGACGACGACGTCGTGCGCAATGTGGGCGCCAACTTGAAACTGGTTCTGATTTCCGATTTCGGTCACGCCGCCGCCGAGTTCGGTACCGGTATGGGCCGTGACGTTCTCACGGAAGATGTTGTCGTTTCCGATGATGAGTTTTGTGTTCGTGCCTTCGTACTTGAGATCTTGCGGACTGGCCCCGATCACGCAACAAGGATAGAAGGTGTTGCCACGGCCGACGGTCGTGTTGCCCATGATGGTCACGTTGGCGATGAGTCGGCAGCCTGGACCGATCTGAACATCGGCCCCCACGTGACAGCCCGGGCCGATTTCAATGTCGTTGCCCAGCTCGGCTTTCGTGTCGACAGTTGCTGTTGGTGCGATTTTCGCCATATGTTTAATGAAGCCGAACCAAGACGGCGCTGCCCCTATACTGGCTCGGCGTCCACGAGCATAAACTTGATCTCGGCCTGGGACACCATGGCACCGTCCACGGTGGCGCTGCAACGCACGTGTCCCGTCCGGGCCTTCACTCTAAGGGTTTCCACCTCCAAGACCAACTGGTCGCCCGGCAAAACCGGCCGACGGAATTTCACATGGTCCATGGAGAGCAAAACCGCCACTTTTCCGGCGTGCTCCAGTTTTTGGGAAAGCAGAATCCCGGCCAACTGGGCCATGGCCTCGATGATCAGCACTCCCGGCATAATCGGCTGGGAGGGGTAGTGACCCTGAAAATAAGGTTCGTTGATGGAGACGTTCTTGATGCCCACCGCCCGACGGTCCCCATCGATCTCGGCCACGCGGTCGATCAGAAGAAACGGGTAACGGTGGGGGAGAATCCGGTGCAGTTGCTGGGCATCGATCGCGGCGGTCGACGAGAGCTTCGCCCGACGGTCCTGGTGTTCGATGGCGTCGAGGAGCCTTCGGACCAGTTCGTGATTCAGGGCGTGACCGCTCTTGCGGGCAATGATCTTGCCACGAACCGGTCGACCGGCGAGATAGAGATCACCGATGAGGTCCAGAATCTTGTGACGGACGCACTCATCAGGGAAACGAAATTCGTTGTCGATAATGCCGTTCGGACCAATGACCACGACGTCGGCATAAGTGAGATGTTGGCCCAGGCCGGCTGCCTGAAATTGACGGGCTTCTGCTTCCAGCAGGAACGTTCTTGCCGTCGCGATTTCTCCACAAAATGACTCTTCCGAAAGCGTAATCGCGAGAATCTGGCGAGGAATCGCGGCTCCGGGGCCGTAGTCCAGGTCATAAAGGATTTCCAGCGCGTCGGACTCCGTCGGGACCGCAATCAGTTCGGCGTCACCCTCGGCGACACGAATGGTGTCGTGAATGACGAGGGCGGAGCGCGGGACGTCTTGTGTCGAGATGCCGGCTGTTTTCAATGCGTCTACAAAGCATTGACTGCTTCCGTCTCCGCCCGGGACCTCGCCGCCGTTGAGTTCGATTTCCAGATTGTCGATCCCGAGCCCGTAGACGGCCGCCAGGCAGTGTTCGATGGTCTCGATGGACAAGGTGCCGTTCTTCAGGGACGTGCGCCGCGCGCGCTTGGTCACGTTCGAGACGTGGGCCTGAATCCGAGACGGCTTCGCGGCATCGGTTCGGACAAAGACGACCCCCGTGTCGGGCAGGGCAGGCTTGAAGCGGAGCGAGACTTCCTCGCCGGTGAATAAGCCCCGGCCCTGGATTTCGGCCGGTTTCTCAATGGTCTGCTGAGCCTGCAAGTTCCGCCACTCGTTTCTCAAGTTCCGCGACTTTGTCAAAAAGTTGCGGTAGTTTTCGGATTCGGGCCGTGTTCCGCAACTCGGTCTTGTGATCCTGGGCCGGGTAACCGGAGAAATTCGCCCCGGCAGGCACATTGCTGGTCGCGACAGCCTTGGCCGCGAGCTGCGCTCCAGGACCGATGGTCACTCCCTGAACGACACCCACATGTCCGGCCAGCATCACCCCTTCGCCCAGTTTGCAGCTCCCCGCCAGGCCGCACTGGGCGATGATGATGCAGTTCGGTCCAACGTGGACATTATGGGCAATCATGACTAGGTTATCAATCTTGGACCCCCGGCCGACCCGGGTGGCCCCTAACTTTCCTCGGTCGATACAGCTATTCGCGCCAATTTCGACTTCATCTTCGATGACAACGGTTCCCAGATGCATCAACTTTCGATGTCGGTTGTCTCGAAAAATGTAGCCGAAGCCGTCAGCCCCGATAATGACGCCCGAGTGAATCCTGACATTATTGCCGATCTCACAGCGATCGTAGATCACACATCGGTCAAAAATGACGGTTCCGGCGCCGATCCGGACATTTTTGCCGATGCTTACGCCTTCGTGGATGACCGTGTCATCACCGACGACGGCTCCCTCTCCGACGATTGAAAGTGCTCCGACGGCGGCATTCGTGCCCAGTTTCGCTGAGGGGTGGACGATTGCGGAGGGATGAATTCCCGGCTCGGGGGCAGCGTCGGGAACGTAAAATCCCTCCAGGATTTGAGCAACGGCAAGCTCCGGATCCGCGACGACAAGGCCGCGTTCATTCGTACCGACGACGGCCTCCGTTCCGATCACGGCCGCTGCACGGCAATCCGCCAGCTTGTTCATCAGTCGCTTCTCGGCCAACCAGGTGATCTGGTCTTCACTGGCTTCTTCAAGTGAGGAAATGCCTCGGACGATCTTGGACGCGTGACGGGCTGAGCCGGCCAGACGTCCGTTGCAAAGTTTGGCAAGTTCGTCGACGGTGAAGTGAGGGGTTTCGCTTGCGCACATGATCCGTTCTCGATGTCATGGGGTTCCGCTCAGGGCGTCGGCGTCATCGTCCCGGACGGAGTGGCCGGTGTCCGACGATTGCCGCCGCTCGTTCTGTATTGCTCGTTGAGACGACGAATCACCATGTCCGTGATGTCCAATTCAGGCACGGCGTAAATGACCGCTCGGTCCTGGATCATTCGGCGTATGCCGGCCACGGTCTGCTCGATGACCTCAGGTTTGAATTCCTTGAATTGGAGCAAGATGTCGTAGCCTCGCTCTTTGGCGATATTGCCTGCGAGTTTGGCGGATTTTTCATAGATGATACGCGTCCAATCGAATTTCTGCTTCTCCAGGTCCTGCTGCGCCATCTCGAACCAAACGTTGGCCTCGATGTTCATGCGCATCAGCTCCCTTCGTCGTTGTTCGTAGTCGGCCGTGCCGGGTTGAAATGCGGAAAGGGCAATCTGCTTTTCGGCGATCTTTTCTTTTCGTTTCTTGACTTCGGCTTGAATGGCCGCTTCCTCCTGGCGAATGCGCTGATTCAGGTCCTGGATTTCGGCGCACTCATTGAAGATTCGAACAAAGTCGATCACGCCGACGCAGCATGCGCCGGAGCCTGACCGCATGGTCTGGTTCGACATCTGCGAATTTCCCTGACTGCTGCCGACCAGAACGGCGACGCCCAGGACGACGAGACCCACGATTGTCAATTTGTGTTTCATTAGCCTACGCTCCATCAATCGGACATACGTTCCTGTTTAGCGGCATTGTGACTCCGAACGGTCAAAACGCAAGTTCTGAAAAAGAACAGGCTTATTGAAGCATCAATAGGGGATCAGGTTGAAATAGAGCGCACTGTAACCCAGACAGGCCAGCGTAAGCGGGTGGCCGCGACGGCTTGATGTGTAGGGTGCAATGACCATGAGCCAGATCGGGATGAAATCGAGCGCATAACGGTAATAGCCGGCTCGGTCTGCGCCCGTGGTGTGGTAGCACATGAAGACGGCGATGACCGGTAGTGTGGCAAGCATCAGGGCCCGCCTCCGGCGATCGTGCCACCAGGAAGGGACCGTGAAGAAGATTCCGCAAAGCAAGGGGCTCGTGAACCAGATGCTTCCACCGTTTGTGTCGGCGATGTCCGCATGGAGCTGACCCTTGCGGACATCCCATTGGGGATAGGCGAGGTTCATCGCGATCGCGTGCTCGGGCAGGTATCGCGGACCGAGGAAGCACTCCTGGGCTTTGCGACCGATGCGGTCGGTACGGTCCTGATACATCAGCGAGTAACCGGTTTGGAAAGGGTTTCCAAACTTCAGGGCGTTGAGTGTCATGGGCAGGGTCGCCGCGATCGCAATGCCGCCCAAGGCGATCCAAAAGCGCCGCTTCGCACGATGCGGCGCGTGGCGAAGAACTTCCTGGGTTTGAGGGCTCCGCATAGGCGGCGGAGTGCCTGAGCTTTGCCAGGCGATCCAGAGAATCGGCAGGGCGTAGAAGCATGCGGTTTGTCGGGACCAGGTGGCGATGCAAAGGCCGATGACCGCGGGCCAGATCCGACATGGGCCGAGCAAATCGGCCGCGATGAGCAAAAGGCCGATGACGGCAAGGACATGATTGATGTAGTAGATGCTGCCACCCCGGCAAATGGCAAGGACGGGCTCCAGGCTCGTGCCGGCGATAAGATATCCGGTGAGCACGGCGCTCCAGTCCGACGACTTGACGACTTTCTGAAAAGCCCAGAAACCGACGAGCGGCAGGGGGAGTGCGACGAAGCAAACGTAAAGGAATGGATCGAAGTGGGCAGTTCCTCCTCCCGCCCAGGCGCTGAGCGTTGTGCCCAAGAGCGACAACAGGACGAAAGCCGGTCCGACAACGTTGTAGGTCTTGTCGCCGACGTTCACATCTTCGTAGAAATCGCGGGAAAGAGTGAGTTCGCCTCGCTTCCATTGGATCGCCTCGTCGAGGGCCGTGTTTCCTTCGCGGGTGACTTTCCATTCGGAGAGCTTCACCCTGGGGCCCATCGCCAAATACAGGCCGATCAGCATGAGCAGGAGACAGCCGTAGGTTTTCCAGCGCGGTTCGGACCGGTGGGCGTCGAGGTTGGATGGCACGGGCGCTTGCACGGGTTGATTATATCACCGTTCCCGTGACAACATTTTGCCAAAAAACGAAATGAAGGGTGGCATGGCCAAGCGAAGCGCGGCCATGTCGGTGACCGCCGCGCAAAAATCAGAGCCGCGCCCGTCAGGAAGCGGTGGGCGCACAACGCAAAGCCCACGCCCGAAAATAGAGTGACCGTAGCCGCTCCGAGCATTTCCCCGCTTCAATCCGGCGACCCCTTTTCTTGGGGCGCCCACCGCTTCCTGACGGGCGCGGCTCTGGTCCAATGGAGCGAGCGCCGGTTCGCATTTTGCGGATGGGGGAGTAGAATGGCGTTTTTGCGTTATGAGGAGGTTATGGACCTATGCCGCTTGATGAAATCGAGCTTGAAGCTGAAGAGGCGATGGAGAAGGCCGTCAGCTTCTTGAAGACGGAATACCGGGGTGTTCGGACCGGCCGGGCCTCGCCGGGGTTGGTGGACCAACTGAAGGTCAAGGTGCCGGCCTATGGGGATGCGCCGATGGATCTGAAGGGGCTCGCGACGATCAGCGCCCCTGACGCCACGATGCTTATCGTGAAACCCTACGATCCAACAACCCTGAAGGACATCGAGCGCGCGCTTCAGGAGGCGGACATCGGCATCAATCCGCAGAGCGACGGCAAGGTCATTCGCCTGCCGGTGCCGCCGCTCTCGGGGGAGCGTCGGCAGCAGATCGCGACGCAGGTCAAGAAACTGGCGGAAGGGCAGAAGGTGGCTCTGCGAAATGCCCGTCGGGATGCGATGCAGAAGATCGACGCGGAGAAGAAGGCGGGCGACTTGCCCGAGGACGACGCCAAGCGCGGCCATGATCTCATCGACAAGCTGATCAAGAAATATGAGGGCGCGGTCGACGATTTGATGACCGCGAAGACGAAGGAAGTGACGGAAATCTAACGCGGGGCCGAAGACCGGAGGAACCCAGGTGGGATTGATCCTGAATCGCCGGGGACGAAGACGTCTGATGTTCGGCGCGCTCGGCCCGTTCGGCTATCTCCTATATCTCCTCATCCTCGTGGCGGGGGCATATCTGATCTACACGCTGGTTCCTCAGGATGTGATCGACGCGGTGAAGGATACGTATGTGAATCCTTCGGCCGAGATTGGGCCGTAATAAACATCAGTGGTTCGTGTTCTGTTTTAATACTAGCCCCGGCGTTTACGCCGGGGAACAAGGTCGTCACAACATATTTGTGCTGGACCGAGCGTCGGCGCACGCCCATGCCACCCGTCGCCGAGGGGCCAACCACGTCATAGAGCGTGCTGGACCGAGAATCCTTTCTCGGTCCTCCTCGTCAGAGGAATCTTTCCTGTGTACTCCTCGGATCCGCTATGCATTTTTCCCCACAGACATGGGAAGGGATTCCCATGAGGATGGGGACCGAGAAGGGATTCTCGGTCCAGCGTCGGGAAAGGCCCGTAAACGGGCATGTCAGTGTTGTTTTCCGCTACGTGACCCCGGCGTAAACGCCGGGGCTAGGATTGTTCTCATGGTGTGTCGTCTTGCGGCACATTGTCCCGAGGCGCATCGATTATCCTTAACGGACGACGAATCGGCCGCGGTTTTTTTGAGCCTGAGGTTCTGCAAATAGTTTTCATCTGTTCTAACAATAGCTCGCGTGCTGCAAATAGGTTGTCGTCTGTTTTAACATTAGCTCAAGTCTTGCAAATGGTTCGTGTTCTGTTTTAATACTAGCCCCGGCGTTTACGCCGGGGAACAAGGTCGTCACAACATGTTCAGGCCCGTTGACGGGCCTTCTCGATGTCGTGGCTTGAGCCTTTCTCGGGCAATCGCAGAGAGAGATCATGTCCCGAAACTACTACTCAGAGATCAATCTCCATATCGTTTGGCACACGAAGAACAGTTTGCCATTGCTCAATCCGCAGATTAAAACCCTAACACATCAACGGCTGAAAAAACGAATCATCGATACGCCTGGCGCTTTCGTTCACGAAATCGGCGGAATTGAAGACCATGTGCATGTGGCTGTGACGGTCGCGCCGACCATCGCAATCAGTGAATGGATCGGCCAACTCAAAGGCGGCACTTCTCACGACGTCAACCAGCAAGCGGGGCTCAACAACAAGACACTTCACTGGCAGACCGGCTATGGGGTTGTCAGTTTCGGCACGCGCGATTTGGAGTGGGTCACGTCGTACATTCGTCACCAGCGCGAACACCACGCGCGTCGTACGGTGCATGAGCGACTGGAGCGGATCATCCAGTACGAGTGACTGGGAGGAGAAGGCCCGTAAACGGGCCTGATAGGGTTGTTTTCTGCGACGTGACCCCGGCGTAAACGCCGGGGCTAAGATTGTTGCGCGAGATGGGGCGCCCTTGTAGCTATTGGTATCCACGCTGGATCGAGAAGGGATTCTCGGTCAAGCGTCGGTGCGATAGCGTTCCAGGATGATAAAGCAGGTGCTTTGGGTTAAAATGGTGAAAGTGATAAATGGAAATCTCTGTTGAAATCGTATACGACAACAAGGATTCATAAGAAGGATCGTCCGGTTTGGCCGCTGGCGGTTCTCTCGCTGATCGTGGCAGCCGCTCTCCTTTGGTGCGTTTTCGGTCTGTTGCGCAACGAGATGGAGTTGCGCCAAATCAAGATGGACTATCCACGCTGGAGTCCGACTGCGAAGATGATGCGCGAAAGCAAAACGATGCGGCGGGGCATCTATTGGGCCGCTTGCATCGGTCTGTTCGCATTTGAGGGACTGATACTATTCCTATGCCAAAAGCGGCGTCTTCAGAATAAGCGGCGAAGACGGCCGTGTGTTTCCTGTGGTTCCAATTTGCCTTCCGGCATGAGCGGTCTTTGTCCGGAGTGTGTGGAGCGAAACCACGCATCCGCCGCGCAGCGGACCTTCTCAAAATAGCGGCCGGCGGTCCAGCGTGCAAAAACCCACTTCACATTACTTTGAGTCCTTTGGGGGGCGTGATGATTGTGGTTTAGGGATTTCATCGACAGGTGCTATAGGTGGGATATGAACTTGAGGGCTGCGCCTTTCGCCTGGAACTCGAGTACCTCTTTGGGGTGAAGCTATCTCTTTTTTTCTCTCATGGGCTCGCTCTTTGCGCGAACGCGTGCTGTCCGTTCTTTTCGGGGCTCTATTACTCTTCTTACTCATAGCCAGTTTCTCGCTTTCGGGTCCAGTAAAAGAACTGTGAAGCTCTTAATCATCATTACTTGAATCTTGCGGTGGAGACGGCGTTGGTGGCTTTGGATGCTCATCAACAGGAGCCGGTTGAGGGATATGAACCGGATCAATACTCTTGCCGCCATCGGCAGGCGTGTCATGATGCGTTCGCTCGCGTTCGGGAACTGGTGGAGTCGTCTCTTGTGGTGGTTTTTTAAACCATTTCATTGGTTGATCTCCCTACTTTAGATTTAGATATGTGAAATACGACATGGACAGCACAGCGATTATCAGGCAAATCAGACTAACGTGATTTAAGATCCCGACAATTTTTGGGCGTTTCAGCTTCAGTTGTTCATCGCGAACACATTTCCAATAGGGTCGCTTATTCAGATCGTTATAGATGTCGTCGAGGATCTTGATGTATTGACTGTGAGCAATAGGACTTTGATAAAGACCAATCATAATAGACAGAATTGCGCCAGCCAAAAGCGCCCACGATAATAATAACAGGATGGGACATTCTGGCTTAGCCGGTGAAACAATGTCTTTGACAAACGTCATTGAAAGCCCCAGTGCTCCACCAGAAAGTGTCAGCACCCATGTATCATAGGCCTTCGATAACTCGCGCGACGACGTCAACAGCGTGCTACGTTCGTCCAAATAGGACTTATACAAATCTTCCGGGTCAGTACTTTTGGATTCGTCAGCCATAGGACGTCTTGCTCGTTGGCATTGGTTCGTTTCTTACGACTTCTTTGATTTTGGGTCCACCTTCCGACCGCTCCGTGTGGACTTGTACTCGATTCCATTCGGTGTCACCTGTGCTAAGACAGGGGTCGCGTTGTCTCGATTAGCTTGACTGTTAAGCCGCTGGCGATCCCGCGCGGATAATTCCGCGGCTTCATTCGTTCTACTTGCCTTGACTTGTATGTCCCAAGTCTTCTTGTCGAACTTCACCTTTAGATCGGCGGCACCACGACTGCCGGGGCTTCGCTCAACTTTCGCGCCCATTCGGCGTAATTGGTCAGCGACCTTTTTTTCTGCTTTTGTGCCAAATTTTGTCTGGTTTTGTTTCTGCGCCATTTGAGAGATCTCCTAATGAAAAACTTCCTTCGGCCACGTGGAGACCCCCAGATTTGGGGTGCCAAGGTATTCTAGTGCTCAATATGTCGTAGGTCAAGGGGGGATGGTAAAACTTGGTGAAATCAGAACACACCCACGTCTTTTTCTTCGCTTTCTTCTTCGAAGAAGGTGAATCCATCGAACAATTCACCCTAATGGGTTGTGCCTTGGGAGGCCGGGCCGCTATCCCGTTGGGACATTCGGAGCACAGCCCGCCTAATAAACCTCCCCTAAAAAATTCCGAAAATTTTCTTGACGCCTGTCGACGTCGTGGTACGCTTGCAGACGCTATGAATCCAAGAGCCGTTCTATGTGCTTCAATGTGCGCATATCTGCGCGCAAACCAGTCGTCCCACCACCTACCTGCGGTAACCCGCGAGGGCCCGGCCGTTTCTCTTGGAACGGATAGCCAGATGGGTGGTGGGCTGTCTGAAGGGAGGTCTCCCCACATGATTATCAAGTTCAAACGAAGTAGACTGCGGTCCATCATTGACTCGCTCGATCACGGACGGTACATCACCTGCCCCAGAGAAGGCGAAGAATGGGAGGACATGGAACTCCTTGCCGTGGCCGGGGCGTGCATGTCGGAGTTGATGTTTCGGCGCGAAACGGAACTGATGGAGACGACCGACGAGGTATTACGGACCGACCGGCACCTACCTTTCGAGCGGCTGAGCAGTCGTCTGAGCGTGGCCCTGGACTACGCCATTTGCGTGACGTCGACCATCCGAAGCTGCCACATGTGGCCGGGCGACAAGACCTATAAGACCGAGGTCTATTACAACGGTTCGGTCTTCAAATTGATGAAGGCCCCGAAGGATGGGCCTACCGACAAGCCGCCCGCGCCGGAGGGCGCGACCGTGGACAATGCGGTCACGCGGCAGGCGGCCTAGGTTTCGTTCATCTTCGACATACAGACGGCGGCCGCGTCTCGCGACGACGGCCGCCGTTTCGTTTTGTGATGTGATTCTCAATCGGCGTTCGAAAGCGAAGTCAAAATAGCGGCAGTCGGACCACCCAGATGTCACGGTTGCCCTCGGGGTTTCGACCTAAGCCGGCCACCGTGCGGCCGTCGGCGGAAAGGAGATCGGCTGATTCCAGCGACCAGCCTTCAAGAAGGGCGAGATCTTCTTCCGACAGCAAGCTGAGAATGGTTCGCATTCCGTTGACGGCATCCCAAATGAAAGCGGTTGAATCTCTTTCGTTGATACGAGTGGTGCCGACGATGACGGAGCCGTTGTACGACGTGGCACGGGCAGAGCCTGACTCGCGCTCACCCGGAAGGCCGCCCAGGGTGACGAAGCCTTCCGCCTCGGTCCAGCGAAACGGAGCCGGGTCATTGGAATTGCGACACAATTGTCCGATGATGGTCGAGCCGTCGCCGGAGATATCGAACGGCGTGCTGCCACAATTCTCGGTGAAGTCGTCCAGCACGACGGCACCGGTCTCCGCCGTCCAGCGAAAGGTCCGATCTCCCGCCATGCTGACCAGACCGACAATGACACGACCGTCGTTCGAGATGTCGGTGGCCCAGGCTGACTCCTTCTCCAGAGAAGGCACGTTGAAGAATTGATAACCGTCGCGCTCCGTCCATCGGAAGGCCATGAATCGACTGGGTGATTTCGTCATGGCACGGCCGATGATCACGGAACCGTCACTGGACAGGCCGGTCGCCGCGGCGAAATTGATTGAATCGGAAGGTGTTTCGAGCGGGGCAAACCCGCCGAGACGCGTCCATCGAAAGCTCTGATTCCCCTCGGGTGAGCTTGAGTAGCCGAGGATGACCCGGCCGTTTGCGGAGATGGCGCCGGCGACGCTTTCGTTAAAGTCTGCGGGGCCGATGAAGCCGAGAGGCTCGATTCCGCCGCCGGCTGTCCAGCGAAACGCCTGAGTCTCTTGGGCGAAGGAGAGGCCCGAGTCGCGTTTCTCGTCAATGAACGGAATCGTTCCGACGATGACGCTGCCGTCACCGGAGATGCCGGCGAGGCTGATGATTCGATCTCCGTCCGGTCCGGTGCCGAGCGTCAGGACGCCGGTCCGGTCGCAGGATGTGCCCGTGACGAGGGTCAGCAACAGGGTCGGCAGGACCCATCGATATGACAGAGAACTAAAACGACAACGAAAACAATTCCAGTGCATGGTCAAACTCCTCCCGTCGTGTTCCGAACCAGTCCTAGTATGACGAATGACAGCACGCCGATCGATCTCGTCGTCTGCGAGGGGATCGATCCTTTGTTTCAGAGCAAAGGGTGAGACAGGCGTACCACCCAAACGTCCACAACACCCTCAGAATTCCGGTCCAAGCCGGCGATCGTGCGGCCGTCGGCTGAGATCAGGTCTGCCGATTCCAGCCTCCAGTTTTTGAGCAGGGCGGCGTCCTCTTCCGAGAGCAGGCTGAGAATGGTCCGCATTCCGTTCCTGGCATCCCAAATGAAAGGGGTGTAGGAGAAATCCGATTCACCGACGGCGGTCATACCGACGACGACGGAACCGTTGAACGATGTAGCGCGGGGCATGCCTTTGACAAGTTCACCCGGCAGACCGCCCAGGTTGACGAAGCCCTCTGCCTGAGTCCACCGGAATGGTTCGGCTTCCCCGGTGCCGCCAAAGAAGCCGACGATGGTCGAACCGTCACCGGAGAGATCGAGCGCCTTGCTTCTGGAACTCCTGTCGGTCGGGTTATCGAGCACAACAGCGCCGGACCCCGCAGTCCAACGGAAGATCCGACTGCTTCGACCGTCGCTGATGTGTCCTACGATGACTCGACCGTTGTCGGACACAAAATTCGCCTGGATTGTGTCGCTTTCCAGCAGAAAGGGAACGTCTAATATTTGATAGCCGGTGAACGGTGTCCATCGAAATGCCCTGGCCTGTACTTCGTTTACAGTTGCATTGCCGACAACGACGGAACCGTCGCTCGACACGTCGGCGACCCGGACGCGCGCAAACGAATCGGGAGGGGTATTTAGCGGAGCGAACCGGCCCGTAGGCGTCCATCGAAAGGGCTGAATGTCGTCAGGCGAGCTCGATTCTCCGATGATGACACGGCCGTTCGCAGAAATGGCTTCGGCCTTACTGGTGTTGAAGTTGGCGGGGCCGATGAATCCGAGGGGTTCGATTCCGCCGGCGGCCGTCCAGCGAAACGCCTGTGTTTCCAAGGGAGTAGAGAAGGGCGCGGTGATTGACTTGGCCGTCGTTCTTTTAAACGACATCGTGCCGACGATGACGCTGCCGTCGCCGGACATGCCCGTGATGTCGAAAATTCGATCTCCCTCCATTGTCGTGCCGAGCGTCAAGACCCCGGTCTGTTCGCAAGATGCGCTGGCGACGAGGATCAGCAACAGCGCCGGCAAGTACGATCGTAATGCAGGAAAATGCAAAGACCCCCAACGATGACGCAGGCAATTCCAGTGCATGGTCGAGCTCTCCAATCTATTGAACGCGAGGTGATGTATTCTTTGCTTCAGCGTGCCGGCAGGCGTACCACCCAAATCTCGGTGTCGCCGTCAGGATTAATACCTACACCGGCAACCGTGCGACCGTCGGCGGAGATCAGGTCGGCCGATTTCAGCGTCCAACCCTCGAACAGGGCGGCATCCTCTTCGGGCAGCACGCTGAGAATGGTCCGCATCCCGTTCACGGCATCCCAGATGAACGCGACGGAACCCCTTTCGCCGATGCTGGTCTTGCCGACGATGACAGATCCGTCGAACGACGTGGCGTGGGCAACGCCGCCGATGCGCTCGCCCGGCAGACCGACCAGGTCGACGACACCTGCTTCCTCCGTCCAGCGAAATGGGGATGACGGTGCAGTGATGCTGGCATGCAATCGTCCGACGACGGTTGAGCCGTCGCCGGAGAGGTCGTACGGCTTGATGGTGTCATAGTCGGCCGTTTCTTCGATCAAGACGGCGCCGGCTTCTTGCGTCCATCGAAAGGTCAGATCTCTTCGATTACTTATGCCGACTTCACCCACGATGGTTCGACCATTGTCCGAGACGAAGTTCGCCGAGGTCCGTCGCGCGCTTTCCAGGGGCGGCACTTGAATTTGCTGATAGCCGTCGGCCTCCGTCCATCGAAATGCACCGGTGGGAACCGTCCCCGTGTGGCCGACGACGACGGACCCGTTCGCCGACAGGTCTTTGGCGGTGATCGAGGTCGAATCGGGATGGGGAGGAAGCTGAGCGAATCCTCCGGTCCGCGTCCATCGAAAGGCCCCCTCACCTTCAAGTGTGCGTGAACGGCCCAGGATGACGCGACCGTTTGCAGAGATGGCGTTGGCGCGACTCATTCTGAAGTCGTCGACGCGGTCGACGAATCCGATGGGTTCGATTCCGCCGCCGGCCGTCCACCGAAACGCCTCGGTTTCCGGCAGTGGCGGCGAGAGCTCCGAGGCGAAATCTTTCGCCGAACTTTCGTTTGTTAGCAGTAATGAGCCGACGATCACGCTGCCGTCGCCGGACATGTCGGTGAATGAGAAGATGGACTGTCCCTCAAAGGTCGTAGGTAGCGTCAGTACCCCGGGCTGGTCACAGGACGTGCCCGTGACGAGTGTCAGGACCAGGAGGGCGGTCGAACACCATGGTGAGGTCAGGGACAAGGAGCCCCAACGAGGACGTGGGTCATTCCGGTGCATGGCCAATCTCCTCCGGTGATGAATTGTTCCGAATCCGAACCGGCCATATTATAGCGAATGACAGAGTGTCTATCGACGTCTCAATTTAGACCTGGGACCGAGAAGGGATTCTCGGTCCAGCGTCTGTTGAGGGATTCCAGCGTGGGACCGAGGTGGGATTCTCGGTTCCGGCTGTGCGCCCTTCTGACATTTCATGACATGCACGGCATGTCGGTGGACGTCTTTTTTCTATGATTGAGGATTTCTGCGGCGAATCATTGCAAATCCGCCCATGGCCAGCAGCAGCAGGGTTGCTGGCTCCGGGATCGTGGTCGGGGTGATGTAACGATATTGACCGCCCGAATCCCTGATGTCGGCATCTGTCCGGACCCAAGTGCCGTTGGTCCACAGGACGTCTCCATTGCCGAGTTCATAGACGCCGCGCGGCCCAAAGTCGAGACCGGCCGTGATGCCCAGCGGCGTGCCGTCCGACTGAAACTCGTAGACTCCGGAAGGGGGGCTGAAGCCGCCGGCCAGGAGGTTTCCGTTGGATGAGCGCGGTGCGAGCTGCTGAAGGAAGTCGAAATCCGTGACGCCGTCGGATTGGGCGAAGAAGCCGAGGAATGTTCCGGCCAGGTTGAACCGTTCGATGCCGTCGTTGCCGGTGTCAATGTTGGGCACGAACAGTTCGCCGTTGTAGAACTCGACGTCGAAATAGTTGATGTCGCCCGCGGGCGCGGATGCGAAAGAGCCGGTCAATGTCAATGAAGGCACGTCAAGTGTCACAATGCCTTCCGGCTGGTCGGCTGTCGCGCCTTGGGCGATGTATACCGTGTCGCCTACGACCTCAAAGCCACGGGCGTTGTCGATCTGGCCCACGGCCAAGTCGGCGATAAAGTTGCCCGACGTATCGAAACGCCAGATGCGATCGGCGACTTGATCGGTCACCCACACTTCTCCATTGACCTCCAACGCCTCGATTGGGGTCAGTCCGCCGGCGTATCCTACGGATGCCGCCGCGGCCGCGATGTCGATGAAGTTCGCGTCGACCAGGGAGCCGTCGGCCGCGCTGTAGATCCCGACTCGGTCATTTCCCGAGTCGGGGATCATGAGGAAATCCGCCTGTGTAGATGTCGTGAAAACTACAACGACGCAAACGGCCAAAAGGGAGAGTCTGGGGCGCATCTTTCTTTCCTCCAAAAAAAGACTGTCGGCAACACGCACCGGCGTGCCGGGCAATGCACTCTCATGAAATGGTTTTCCGCGCGGTCCCCACGAAAGGTCCGTTACCGGCGGGGCTTTCGGGCCGATAACACCGTGTGAATTGTACGAGATTTGAACGGCGGATTGCAATGTTTCGGAGGGGGCGACCGGCTAAAATAGAGTGGGGAATGGGGATCGGGGGAAGGGGGATTTACATTTCTTGTCATGTTGATCGGTTCGCGATGTCAACGATCGCGAATTTGACGAATCGATCACGATGTCATGAGCCACGTACGTTGACGAAGCGCACGGGGTCATTGAATTGGGGAGGAATCGAATGCAAAAGCGTTTCTTAGCCTTGGCGATGTCGGTCTTCACGGTTTCAAGCCTCACGGCTTGCGTTCCATCATTGGGCGATTTCTTCCCGGATTTGCCCAGTTCAAGTTTCATTGCGCGCGGGACGTTTGAAGAGAGGCCGATCCCCTTCGTCGGCAGTTGTCCCGTCTGGGTCGATTCCACGAACGTCGTCTACCACCTCTTCCAGGGGTTCGATGTTCCCAACGCGGACTTCGATCGGGTGACGACACCCGGTGTGTCGTCACGTCTTCGGCTTCGGGGACGCGATGACCTTCAAGTTGGCTGCGAGATGGACGGGATCATCGTCGAGGTCGAGGCGATCGTGGAGATTATCAACTAATCATCGCGAGGATTCCGTTCGGACAGTCGGGTGATTGACGCCTTCGCGTAACCGCCACTAGGATGCGACGTCGCAGTCGCAGAATTCGAGGCGCGGAGGCGGCATGAGCACGAAGAAGGGGCTTTCCCAACAGGCGTATGAACCCGTACCGGACGGGGAAACGTACGAGCCCTACGTGTCTGCGACCGAAAGTCCGGCCGAGTTCACGGCCAAAGCGCTCGTGGCGGGCGTCCTCTTCGGCATCGTGTTCGGCGCGGCCAACGCCTATCTGGGGCTTCAGGCCGGTCTGACCATATCGACGTCCATTCCCGTTGCCGTGATGACGGTCGCCGCGTTTCGCGCGATGCGCCGCGGGACGATTCTGGAAGCCAATCTGTCGCAAACGGTAGGCAGCGCGTCGAGTTCTGTGGCCAGCGGTGTGATCTTCACACTGCCTGCCCTGTTTCTCTGGGGCAGTCCGCCAGGCCTGTTGCAAATGACGTTGTTGGCCATGTGCGGCGGGTTGCTCGGCGTGCTTTTCATGATTCCGCTACGACGTTTCCTCATTCAGCGCGAGCACGGTCACCTGCCTTATCCGGAAGGGACGGCCTGTGCCGAAGTGCTGGTCGCAGCGGAGGTCGGCGGCGGCCGCGCGCGCAACGTGTTCCTCGGGCTTGGCGCCGGTACGCTCTTCAAGGCGATCTTTGGTTGGGCGAAACTGTTCCCGGGCACGGTCAAGTTTCCCGTTCCCTTGATCCCGAAGGCGCAGCTCGGGTTGAAGATGTCCGCGGCGCTGTTCGGCGTCGGCTATATTCTAGGGCCGCGGATCGGAGCCATCATGGTAGGCGGCGGGCTGCTTTCGTCGCTAATCATTATTCCGTTAATTGGCGTGTGGGGGGCAGACCGTACGCAGCCGCTTTACCCGGAGCTGGACAAGCTGATCACCGAGATGGGGCCGGGTGAGATTTGGGAAAAGTATGTTCGCTACATTGGTGCCGGCGCCGTCGCCACGGCCGGCCTGATCACCTTGGTTCGCAGCATCCCCATGATGGTGGAGAGCTTTCGCGTTGGCGCGAAGCAACTCGCCGACCGGCTTGGGAACAAGTCGGAAACGGTTCTGCGCACCGGTCGCGACCTGCCGTTGTCCGTCGTCGCGGTCGGCGCCGGCGTGATCCTGCTCGTCATGGCCTTTGTGCCCCAGGTTTTCGGCGCACTGGGCGGCGTGCTTGTCCACTTCATTGCAGCCGTGTGTGTGATCGTCTTTGCGTTCTTTTTCGTCACGGTGGCGTCACGGATCGTGGGCCTCGTCGGGGTGACGTCCAACCCGACCAGCGGCATGACCATCGCTTCGCTGATCGGTACGTCGGCTGTGTTTCTTCTTATGGGCTGGACGGACGCGATGGGCAAGGTCTCGGCTTTGTGTGTCGGATGCGTCGTGGCCATCGCCGCGTCGATCTCCGGTGACACGTCTCAGGACCTCAAGACCGGGTTCCTTCTGGGGGCAACGCCGCGGCGCCAGCAGATCGGTGAGTTGATCGGCGTGCTGACCGCCGCGACTTTCGTGTGCATGACCGTCATGATGCTCGGCAAGCAGCCCGGGGGCGGGTTCGGGAGCGAATCGTTGCCCGCCCCGCAGGCCACTTTGATGAAACTCGTGATCGACGGCATTCTTGAGCGGAAGCTTCCCTGGGTGCTCGTCGCCATCGGCGCAGGTATCGCAGTCGTCGTCGAGCTGTTGCGACTGCCCAGCCTTCCCTTCGCCGTCGGGGTCTATCTCCCCGTGACCACCATGGTTCCTGTTTTCCTCGGCGGCCTCCTACGGCTGGCGCTCCAACGTCGCGCGGCCTCCGAGACCGAAAAGGCGTCGCGTCGCGAGAACGGCGTGTTGTTCGGCTCCGGTCTGGTCGGTGGCGAAGGACTACTCGGCGTCTGTGTTGCGGGGGCCGCGTTTTACTACAAGGAGGCCCCGGAGGGTTTTGGGTCCGCCTGGGCGAGCGACTTCGCGAAGTCCCTGGGCGCTCCCGCTGAAGTCGTCGCTGCGATGCCGAGCGTGTTGGCCCTCGTCGTGCTTGCCGTTCTTGTCTGGGCCTTTGCCCGTTGCTGCAAGGCGCGATTCGGTTAACACACCACTCAGTTCAACAGGCAGTCAACGAACTCGACCACGTCATCAAAGTCGATCATGCTGTCCGGCACGGCCTCCAGATCTCCCGAGCAAACGTCCCGCCAGTCAGGCGTGTCGGTCATCAGGACAAAATTGACAAAGAGCTGGATGTCCAACCCGTTGGGCACACCGTTGTGGTCCATGTCGCAGTCAATCGGCGTCGTTGCCGCGTCGACGGAGACAAAATTCACTAAATCGTCGAGATTGATCCAGCCGACGTTCTCGCCCCAGACGTATCCGACCAGTCGAGCCAGCGGTTGCCCGGGGGGCGCTGCGCATTCGATCCGGGCCGGCAACGGCGGCGTGGCCAGCGCGCCGCCGTCGAAGTTGATCCAGCCGATGTTCTCGCCCCAGGCGAAGCCGTGGAGATCGCCGTCAGCGTCGATGTTGATGCCGAAGTCGGTGCCGTCGACGTTGGCATAGTTGACGCCGTTGGTCGGCGTGCCGTCGCCGACGTTGATGAAGCCCACGTTTTCACCCCAGACAAAGCCGCCCATGACCGTCGAGCCGACGTTGACTCCGGCGGTCGTGCCACCGGCATCCCGCCAGTTGGTCCACCCCATGTTCTCCCCCCAGCCGAACTTGTTGGTGGCGTCGACGTTACTTTGAGCGTCGACGATGACGGTCAGACTCAGGACGGCCATGACGGCGATCAGCGGCCGGAGCATCGTTCTGCGTCGTAGGTTACGAAGCATTTTGCCGTCTCCTTGTTAGTATGAGATGTTGACGAATTTGTCCGCTGGCGCCGTCACAACAAGACCCGGTCCGACGAAGATGGGTCCGACCGAATCGGCGGCTTCGGTGACGTACGTCATGCCGTTGCCGCTTTCACGATTCGACATGACCGAGTCGGGTCCGCCGTTTGTGGTCATGATGGCCGCACCGCCGTTGGTCACGCAGTGATTGAACTCGATGTTGTTCAGCGAGCCTGAGGCGATGATTCCGTCGCCGATGTTGGAGTTGGAATTGTTGCGATAAACATGGCAGCCGTCGGTGACATTGATCCCGGCGAGCGTGTTATCGTGGGTCGTGCTGGACTTGATCAGGCTTTGACTTGCCAGGATACCGTTTGCTCCGTTTTGGGAGGCTTCGCAGTTTGCGACCGTCGCGGACGTGACATCGAAACCGTCGTCGCCGTTGTCGTTGGCCGTGCTGTTGACGCACGTACCGCGCGTGAGCAACACGATGCCGTCTTCCAGGTTACGGTCGGCGGCGCAGCCTTCCAGGTCATTGCCGTCATCGGTCAGAAAACCGCTGCCTAGGGCGCCACCGGCGCCGTTGTCACTGGCGGTACAGTCCGAGATGCGGCAACTCGTGAAGGCCTCGACGCCGTGCTCGGCATTTAGATTCGCCGTTGAGCCGATCAGGGCACATTCGCCGATCAGTAGAAATCCGCGGCGCCCGTTGTTGCTGGAAACACAATGACTGACATGGCTGCCGAATCCGGCAATCAACCCGTCGAGTAGATTGTTCGGCGTCACACAGTTGGTGATCTTGCAATTCTCGATGGTGATGATTCCGACGGCGTTGGATGCTGCGATGCAGTTGCGGGCGATGCCCCAGCTTCCCAGTCGAATCCCGTCGCCATTGCAGTCATGCGCGCGAACGTTGTAAACATGGGCGTAGCTTCCGAGACCAAGATTGAGTCCGACGTCGCCCCAACCGCGGATCGTGCCGTCGTGGACGGCTGTGTTCGTGAATCCGCCCGTGAGCGCCACGGCGGTGTCACCGGGGCCACCGCCTACGCCGATCAATTCAAAACCGTTCAAGTCAATGTCGACGTTGTTGGCCGAAATCGTGATACCGACGCCGGGTCCCGGTGCTAAGAGAGAACTGCCCAGATAGTACGAGCCGGAAGACGCGATGGTGAATGGCAGCCCGGTGATTTCGGTCCGTGGCGAAAAACGCCCCGTCGACGTGACGGGTCCGGGCGGGGGCGTCAGTGGGCCTGCATGGGTCAGCCAGGCGCCGGCCACAATAATGGCAACGCAGATCGGGAATGATACATACAACATCTGTTTGTTCATGGGGTCGCTCCTCTTCCTTGTAATGAAGGTAAGACTCGTCTGCCTGACCGGATTCTCCGAATCAGGATTACGCTCAGCTCGGCTGGTAATAGGCGCTTATTCGGTCCGGGAGGGGCCATTTTCCGGGCTGATTCCAAAAAAAACGTGAATGTCAGCCGGCCGACGTCGCATATCAGACCTCAGACGTGTTGAGAGTTTCCATATTGAACCGGAGGTCGAGCGGCGTGACCCATGTCCGCCGACGAGCTTCATGGGCGAAAGGGATACGGCCTACGTCGTTTTCCATCGTTCAAGCCAAGAGAAAGGCGACGAATATGTTTCGAACTGCATCAGAACGAAGAGGGGGGTTCGTACTCGGTAGTTGTTTGGTATTAGCCGCTGCGGCGTTCGTACGGGCGGATGCGCATGACCAAGCGCTCAAGGCCGCCAAGACGGCCTATGAAGCCGACCCCACAGTAGAGACAAAGGCCACGCTGGAAGAGGTCGAGTCTCAAATGAACCTCGCGGCACCGCGAGCAACCGCCGGCCCGGACGGTTTCGGCTATAAGTCCATCGACAGTTTGGAGGCGGGCGGACCGCTCTTCGATTTCATCGATATTTCGGCTACGGGGCAGGCCGTCGTGGTTGGCGACGACACCTCCAGTTCGGCTCCCGGGATGGGATTCGAATCGGGGATTCCGTTGCCGACGCCGTTTACGCTGTACGGGGTGACCTATACCGAATTGTCGATGTCTGCCAATGGTTACATTTCGACCGACGGGCTTGATACGGGCGGTGACCTTTCGAACGACTGCCCGATACCCGCTGCTTTGAGTTCCCCGGCCGGTTCAACCGGAGCCAGGATCTACGCGTTGCATGATGATCTGGATTTGGAAGTGGGGATCGGCGTCGGATACTACGAGTATTTTGAGGTTTGTCCCCGCGTGAACGAGATTGGCTGCGACATGGGCTGTCATGTCTTCATGTGGGACGAGGTGGCCCATTATCCCGGGGGCGGTGCCGCCCTCACGTGGGACATGGAAGCGATTCTGTATGACAATGGCGATATCGTTTTTCAATTCGGGGCGGGCAATCCCGAGACGGGCAACGGATCGACGACCGGCATTCAAAGCGAACATGTCGGCGACAATCTGACCCCGCCGGAATTTGGTCTGACGCATGCCTGTGACACACAAGACACGGTCCCCGATGAGATCGCCATTCGAATTTTCCTTGACGCCGACAACGACGGCCTGACCGACGGCGAGATCGACAGCGACGGTGACGGCACCGGCGATCCGTGTGACCTCTGTCTGGGCAATGACGCCAGTGGCGACTCGGACGGCGACGGCGTATGCGATGGGATTGACGCTTGCCCGAACGATCCTGATAAGACCGATCCCGGCGCGTGCGGTTGTGGAACCCCGGATGAAGACAGCGACGGCGACGGTGTGCCGGATTGTTTCGACGGTTGTCCGAACGATGAACGGAAGCTGCAAGCCGGGATCTGCGGTTGCGGCGAGCTGGACGTGGACAGCGACAACGACGGATGGTTTGACTGCCTCGACAACTGCCCGACCTCACCCAATCCGCTTCAGGAAGATGACAATGCAGACGGTATCGGCGACGCCTGTGAAACGGCCGCAGGTCAACCTTGCCCCGGCGCGGGCATGGTCACGATGCCCATGACCATTCTGGGGATCAGTTGTCTGAGTCGGCGCGGGCGTCGGATGAAACGAGCGCGCTAATCCAATATTTTCAAGGGCAATTATCTGTGAGGCATTGAACGAACGGCGCGACGTCCGACTCGTTCACAAAGCCGTCGCTGCTCAGATCGCCGTTGTTGATGTCGCAACTGGGAAATGCGGCATCGTAGCCGACCGGGTCCAAGACAGCTTGAACAAATGGCGCGATGTCCAGGGCGTCGATTCGGCCGTCGCAGTTCAGGTCGCCGAATAGGACGGGCGGTTGAATCAAGTCCGCAGTGAAAATGCCGGTGGAGCCGTCGGTGAAGAAAACTTCGAAAACACGCTCGCCTTCGTTGCTGGACCCGGCGCCGACCGCGAAGGCGCCGACCGTGCGAATATCGACACCGCCACCACCGACATCGACCAAGTCGCCGATGCGAAGGACAAGGTTGATGTCTCCGTCCGGGTCAACGCGGAAAAAGCCGAAGTTGTTCGGTCCTGTGAACGTGCCGGAAAACCACAGATGCCCCGAATCCCGGAAGCCGTTGAACGCGACGGTCGTGAACACTTCACCGGGAACGCCGGGGACGGGGCCGCCGACGTGGGCGAGTAGGGTGACTTCACCGGGTCGGTCCCACCAGATGGCACGCGGGTCGACTGCGACGGGGTTGCCGTCCGTGACGGAGCCCTGGAACGCAATCTCGTCATTCACGTTGATGGCCCCTGCATCAAACTGCGTGTAGGTCACGCCTTTCGGAAAACCGGCGGCCTGATCGCCCGGGGGATTGGATGGATTGTCAGACAAGGCAAAAGCGATCTGCTCGAGTTGTCCGGAACGATTCGTCCAGATCGATTTTCCGCAACAGAACGCGGGGCCATTGAGTCGGGCCCCGAAGAGCATTTTGCCGCCGGCATTTCTGCGAACGATCGGGGCGCTGTCTTCGTCGTTGAAGGCCTGCAAGCCTGTACTGGCGCCGAACCGTAACCCACCCGTGCCGGGCGCGACTTCGCCCTCACGGACCACGATCTGAAGGCCGTCGGGGCCTTCGTTCCAGATTCCTTCGTCATTCAGCGTGTTAACGCCAGGGCCGTCCAGGTAGGCGTTGAAGGCCACTTTACTGTTGGTGTCCGCGTCCCAGCGATCGATCGGTCCGAAGAAGGCGAGGCCCGTGCCTTCGCCGAAAACGACCCCGGGCTCGGTTCCGGGAGCCGATGTGCCGTCGCGTGCGATCAGCTCCCATTGGCCGGGATTTCGCCAGAGCCCTTCGAGTTCGGTGCCGACTGCGCCGCCGCCTGCGATTCGCACGTTCGTAAAGAAGGTGTCCCCGCGAGTGGCAAAGGTGAATTCAAAGATGTCCTCATTCGGCGCCATGCCGGGAAGTTGGGCGTTTTCGAGCATGGCCAGGACGAGTTCACCCGAACGATCGGTCCATACGCCGTCCTCACCGCCCGGGATGGTGTCGGCGCTGCCGAAGAAGGCAACCTTACCGTTGTTCAGCAAAAATGGGGTGCTGGCGAGCGGGCTTGGAAATCCGCTGAATACGGCGGACGTCCCGGGTGCGGGGTCACCCACTCGCGTGATGACATCGATGGCGCCTTCGACCCGGCGAAACATGCCTCGCGGCGAACCGGGGAGCATGGTCGTTGGGTCTGCATCGTCGCCAACGAAAGCGTGAAAAGAGATCGTCCCCTCTCCGTCGATCCGCGGCAATGCTCCGAATGGACCACCGAAAACGTTGTCGGTGCCGAAGATCTCAAATACGATTCCCGAACCGAATCCGGGGGCCGGATCGCCGAGCTCCACGACTTTTTCCACGGTCAGGCGGATGCTCCCGCCTCTTGCCGCTGTAGGGCTCTGCTGCGCCGATCTGAAATCAACCGCCCAGTCTCCAGTGTTCTCGCTAAGGCGCGCCAGCGGCGCGGTGCTCGGCGTTGCGGCACTTTCATTCGTGATGGATCGAGCATTCGCCGTCGCGGCCTGTCTCATTAGGACGAAGGCCAATACGCCATATGCGATCCCCGATATCAGCAAATTAGCGGTGGCATAACGGCTCCGCGATGTCCCAGTTCCGGTGATTCGGGCCATGACTTCTCCTCCCAAATGGACGTGACTGATTTTGAACGAATGATCACGGCCCGTTCGAGGAGGCGCCTCGTGGCCCGCATTAAGAGGAATGTCGTGACGAGATGCTGGGATTGCACATTTTTTAATGAAACTTGACCACGTGGTCGACGTGGACTTTGCTACGAAACGTCGCCCGCCGCGGGTTCGCCCCGCAGGCGATCACAAAGCGAGATCGGACTGCAGATCGAACACAACGGCGAGCGAGCCGGAAATGGGATGAGCGAGGTAACTAATTTCGGCGCCGCAAGAGCCAGAGGCCCGCGAAGCCAAGCATGACGGTCGTCGCCGGCTCGGGCGTCACGACAAAGTCCAACGTATACGCAGCGGGGGACGGCCCCGTCTCCTGCAACCAGAACGTGTAATCGCCGCTCGGTAGGGGCGGTGAAAACCCGATGGCCCCGGCTCCGGTGGAGATGTCGTCCAGGATGTCCGTTCCGACCTGACCCGGCCCGGTTCCGAAATGGCTGTAGCCGAGCAGATTGGCGGGATTGGGTGACGCGGGGGATTCCGTGAAAACGGTTCCGTTTTGTACGGCGGCAAAGGACTGAACGTTTGGCGATACGTACGAATCGAGAATGATCGCATCGAGCTGGAAACTGGGAGGCACGGTCAGTGTAACGTATTCCAGATCACCTGAGACGGAAGTGGCTGCCAGCGTGTTGCTCCCGATCGATAATGTTCGAGTGGTCGGTGCGAGTCGGTCTCCTGAGAGATCGCCGTCCACCGCTTCGTCATAGATGATTGCTGCCGTCGTCATGGATGGGCCGATGAGCAGCACAGCGAGAGTCGTTGATAGAAGCTTCGTTCGCCTGTACATCCTGCTTCCCTCCTCAATATGCGCGAACAACCAAAAAACGTGTGTCACTGAGAGTTGATGTCGCGTGAGAAGATCGTCATTGCAACTTCGCGCTCAGCTTTGTTCGCTGAGCCTTCAGACTTTCCATGTCCGCTTATCGGACGCATCCTCATAAGAACAACAGCCGCCAGGTGTTTATACGTTCTGGTATAATTGACCGGTTGTTCATTCGGGCGCTCCTCGCAGACGGATCATCAAAACGGAGGTGAAAAATGCGCCGAGTCCATTCATTTGTTGCGAACACAGTGATGGTGCGCGGGATCGTGGCGGCCTTTGCGGTGTCTTTGATGATGTGCTCCGGATGCGGAATTCTCTGCGAGCTTTTAGGGATCCCTTCGGAAAACTGCGGCACGAACGATCAGCGGAGTCAGAGTCTCACGGTCGACATCGAGGTCCGGTTTCTCGGTGTTGAGGATGAGTTCTTCGAGCGCATCGGCGTCGATTTCAACTTCAATTTCGACGAGCAGGCTTCGTTGACTCAGCGTCAGGCGGAAGATCGTTTGCCGGCCAATCAGCCCGCCAATGCCGCGCTCGTCCCGTCTTCCGAAGTAGGAGGGCAGGAAAACACGCACATGTTCGTGCCGGATGCGATCGACAACCAGACTTACTTTCTGCCGACCGTGCCTCAGTCCGGTTCGGGCCAATCGATTAACTATTATCCCGCCGCTTTCGCCGAACTTCAGATCCCCTTTGGCCAGGAGATCGGTCTACCGGACTTCAGCGGATTCACCGGCAGTTCCGTGCTTGACACCAATTGGTCGAATCTCAACGCGGCCTCGTTCGGTCTTGCAATCCTCAGCGACATTGAAGCGTTTTTTTTCCTCCAGGCGGCCAGAGATGACACACGAAACGGGATTATCACGGCCCCCAAGGTCACCCTGTTCAACGGTCAATCGGCGACGGTCATCGCCACCAATGAAAATACGCTGATCGAAGATGTCGAGATGCCGTTTTTCGACGCCGCTTCGGCGTTGAATCCAAACGTCTCGACGGTCACGTCCGGCCCGGCATTCGATATCCGGCCGGTCATCTCGGCCGATCGTCGTTTCATCATGATGGAGATTACCCCGATTCGAGCGGTCCAGTTGACCGCGAATCAGAGCGCCGTCGGCAATGGTGTAAACAACTCAATCTTTATGCCCGTGATTCAGCTCAGTACCGTCAACACGACCGTCTCGGTTCCGGACGGCGGAACCATCCTGCTCGGTGGATTGACGTTGAACAACGGCCAGAAGCAGCGCGGCGTTCCCATTCTCAACACGCTGCCATACATCAATCGTTTGTTCAGGAACACCGGCTCGATCAAGGACACTCAATCCCTGTTGGTGATGGTCACTCCGCGGATCATCATTGAATAGTTGATCAGAGATGTTCAGCAAGAAATTCGAACATGGCGGCGCGATAACTCTGCGCCTCAAAACTGATCCAGATCGCTGCGATGGTGTGCCCCATACCTGGGATCTCGATGTAGGTATGCTCCTGCCCGGCGGTTGCCATCGCGTCGATCAGGTTGCGAGCCTGTGAGACCGGCACAAGCATGTCGGCACGCCCATGGACCGTAAAGACCGCCGGCCCGTCCGCGCGAACATATTCAATCGGACTGGCGAGATGCCGAAGCGCTCTCGCCTGATCCAGCGGGGAACCCAGAAAATTCTCGACGGCCTGAATCTGTCTTTCCGTCTCCGGCGAGGACTCGATCGTCAGGTCAGTCGGGCCGAACAGGTTTACGATCACATTGATTCCTGCGTCCTGCCCCGAGGCGAAACGCGTATCGAACACGCTCAGGTCCTCGGCCATGCCGGCCAGTAGCGATAGATGCGCGCCGGCGGAGGCGCCGAAGAGCCCGACACGAGCCGGGTCCACGCCAAAGCGGTCTGCGTTCTCGCGAAGAAACTCAACGGCCGCCAGAACATCAATGACCTGATCTGGAAATTTGCTTGTGCCGTCGGCAAGGCGGTAGTCAATGGCAGCGGCGGCATACCCATGGGCGGCCAGGTCGTACGCGAACTCCATCAATTGATCCCTTGAACCGGATCGCCAGCCTCCGCCGAACACCACAACGACCAACGGTGTCGGTTCGTCCGTGATGACCGGACGGTACAGATCGAATAGGAGGGACTGACCATCGTGCTCGGCATAGGTCAATCCGCTCTCCATGTGTACGCTGCTCGGGGCATTGGCCAGGAAAGGCGGCAGGAGTCGCAAGGCGGAGAGGTCCTCAACGTTGCAGCCGCTGAGCATCGCGGCCCACGCAACCCCGAGGATCGAGATCATTTTCTTCCCAAACGCAGACATCAGCTTCCCATCCATAAGCTGATAACACCAGCAATCCCCGTATTTTACCGCCGAAACGCTTTATCTCCAAGTCACCGATCCGTGACGTGGATTCCCTGGAAAAAGCGTGAACGTCGGTCCTCGGATGTCGCATACAGCCTTGACCGGACCATCGTTGAGAAAGCCAAAAACCGGTGAAATCAGGAGATTATCGATGGAGACGAAATCATCCAGCGTGGGCAACAGGGTCGGATTTTTTGTTTACGGGGCGGCAACCTACGTGCTATTTCTGGCTGTTTTTTTGTACATGGTCGGCTTCGCCGCAAATCGGGTTGTGCCGAAATCGATCGATTCCATTTCAGGCGCCGCTGAACCGGTGGGTTGGGCGATTCTCGTCAACGTTCTGCTGCTGAGTCTGTTTGCAATTCAGCACACAATTATGGCGCGCCCTGGCTTCAAGCAATGGTGGACGAGGTTCGTGCCGTCGCCGATTGAGCGGAGCACGTTTGTCCTGGTGACCAATGCCGTGCTGGTGCTGATTTTCTGGCAGTGGCGCGCCATGCCGGAGGTTGTCTGGAGCGTCGAGAGTCACGTCGGAAGCTTGATGCTCCATGCCCTTTGTGCATTGGGTTGGCTTCTGGCCTTGTATTCCACGTTCTGCATCGATCACTTTGAACTGTTCGGATTGCGGCAGGTATACCTGAACCTTCGCGGACGGACACCCCGCCATCCAGGCTTCGCGACGCCGTGGCTTTATAGGATGGTACGCAATCCGCTGATGTTGGGGTTCATGATCGCCTTCTGGGCAACCCCGACCATGACCCAGGGTCACTTGCTGTTTGCTCTGGTGAACACCGCTTACATCGTCATCATCGGAATCCGGTTCGAGGAGCGCGATCTGTTGAAGATGCTGGGAGAAGAGTACCGTCGCTATCGGGAACGGACACCGATGCTTTTCCCTTGGCCACGTCCACGAAGAGCCGATGATCCGGCGCAACGCGGAGTATTGCCCGAGCCGCAAGCAGTTTTGAAAAGCTCTGGTCATTGAATACTCGAATCGCCATCAATGACTCAGACCGAAAAGTGACTTTGTGGACGGGTGCTAGCCGTGACTCTCACTGTGAGAGGCCATCACATTCCACTTAGAAAATCCTGGACTGGTCAGCCTGTTTGGATAGGATCAACATCCGGAACCTAGCAGGCAAGAAAGCCCGGTTGAAAGGAGTCACGTGATGGCGTCGCATCTTCATCATTCCTCAATCCGCGTGAATTGGATGGTTGTGTTCACATTGCTGGTCCTGCACCACGGGTACGCATTTGCGCAGAAACATCCGTCAAAGATTTCGCATTGGGACCGGACGCTGCGCGGCGCCGTGTATTCCGGTTACTACGGTGACGGTGTCGGGGCCGACCTCAACGCGGCCCGAAAATACGGTTTCGATGTTGTCCGTCTCTTTTTCCCCGGAAGCACGGACACGCCGAAGCCGACGGTCATGCCCGGCGCGATGACGGAGGCGGACCTCAGGGACTGGGACAGTCAGTATTTTGAGAGCGACCGTTTCAAGACGGCGTTACAGACGCTGGATAAGACCATTGCTGGGTGTGCAGCCCGCAACATCCGCGTCGTGATCTCGCCGGGGCTCGTCCCGGGTTCGCACGGCAAGGGACCAGTTCGTTGGCGCTTGTATCGAAAATGGTGGTGGCACGATCGACTCGGCGAGTTTTGGAAACGGCTGGCGATGCGATACGGTGATAATCGAAACGTCATCGGTTACCTCCTTTTGAATGAGCCGGGTTTCGAAGTCACGCAAGACCTAAAGTTTGACGACGAGGCTTCTGTATCGGGCTATTACAAGCGTATCGAAGATACGCCGGGCGATCTGAACGCCATCTATCAAAAGACAATCGCTGCGATTCGCAGCGTCGATACGACCACGCCTATTATCATTCAGCCCGGGCAGTTCGGCAGACCGCAGGCGCTGCGATATCTGAAGCCGATCGACGACGACCGAGTTATCTATTGTTTTCATTGGTATGGCCCGTGGCTGTACACGACCTTTCGCAAAAACAAGGGGCGATGGAAATATCCGGGCGATGCGCCGAGTCACTTGTCTGGCGACTCGGACGCGCCCGGTCCGATCGCTCATTGGGACATCCACCGATTGCGCAAGGCAATGGCCAAACCCGTTCGCGACTGGCAATCACGGCACAAAATTCCATCCCACCGCATTTACATCGGCGAATTCGGCGCGGACCGTCGCGTGGCAGGAGCCGAGCGATGGCTGGACGATGTGTTGACCATCATTGAGGAGAATGGCTGGCATTGGACGTACTACATGTTTCGAGAGCGAGAGTGGAATGCCATGGACCAGGAGCTAGGCCCGGGGCAGGACAGCACAAAGCGTTCGGAAAACCAGCCGGGGATGCGTGTAATTTTGAAGCATCTTGGCAACTAATCGTCTCCAAGGTTTTGGAGGAAAAACATGGGCGACATCGGTAATCCCACGCCAGGCCCACCTGGAGCACGGGGCCGCGTCGGTTCTCCGGATCGTGTGCAGCGATTGATCATCGGAGCGATCCTGATGTCCTTGAATTTGATCGGATTGGCCCAGTCTCCCGATTGGCCCAAGTGGGTCGCCCTCGTCTTCCAGATTGAACTCTTGGCCACGGCCTTGTTGGGATGGTGCCCGGTCTATTGGGCGTGTCGCGTTCACGCTCGGAGTTAAGAACTAGTGGTCCGCGAAGCCGATTATGCCGTCAACATGTTTTCGACGTGCACCAGGTATTGCTTCGCCGTCTCATCGCTTACGACGGGCCATGCATAGGTTAAGGCCAGATTTAACGACTGATCGAACCGGCTAAAGACGGGGTTCATGCCCGGTGGCAGCGTCGTGGGTCCGCCGCCCCAGAGATTGCTGATTCGCATCCCCCCGACGCTCCGTAGCGGCGGATGCAACTCACCATAAAAACTGAATCCGGAGCTGAACTGCGTCGCGAACATCGGTGAACTGATGATCCGTCGATGAACCGCAAACGGTAACAACGCGGCGAGTGACATCAATGACCATTGGGCAACGGGTCCTCGTGCTTTTTGAAACGCTTGCAACTGTTGCGTCAGATCCTCGGAAAGGCGTGTCCGATCTCCTGCAATGCGCCGGTCAATCACGATAATCGGTGATACGAGGTAGTTGCCGAACAGCAATCTCAGGGCAGTATGATCCGGGGTGTTTTCGCTCATTCTCATCGGAAGGGCGATCCGAAAGGCATCGCCGGACCAACCGTTCTCCTGAAACAATTGATCCAATGCCTGTATGACACAAACCGCCAGATACCGAGTAATGCGCGCAGGTCCCGCCGGCATCTCGTTTCTTGCCGCGGCCCGGATCTGTGCCATCTCGGTTTCGTTCCAATATCGATGCAGCACACGATCTTCACGCACGGTTCCCGACGCTTCGTCGTAAGGAGCACCGATTCGCAGTTTGGATTTGCTTTTCGGTTGCGATCGAATCGTCCGCCACCGCTCCCTCAGGCCGGTTCCGGCCAGCGGCTGCCATTGTCGGGCGTCGGGCACCACCGGTTCAGCCAAGATTGCATCGTCACCGCATTCCGCGTAACAGGTTGCCCAAACGTCCAGGAAGGCCATCGCGCCCGCCGCATCCATCAACCAGTGCGGCCAGCGGATGCATAGTCGCGATCGACCGTGCGCCAGGGCGTAATGCGTTAGGCATATTTGCGGCCCGTCGCGCAAATCGGACGGACTGCCGCCCGTCGTCGCGGTCGGCTCATCATAGGGTATCCCCGATCCGCACACATCGACGGACCGATACGTATCGTTTAACGCTTCCTGCGCCGCAGTCATCGGGTCCTGCGGCAGCCTCCATAAAGGGCGTCCATTGAAACGCGAGAAACGCAACCGAGCGAGCGTCGTAGGGCTCGCCGCCGTCGCGCGCGCGACTGAACGTCGCATCCGCTCGGGGTCAAGCGGACCATCAATGTCCATGCACATGTAGGGGATGTTCGGACCCTGTTTCCGTTGCATGCGAAGAGATTGGTCGGAAAAAAGCAGATAATCGCAGGGATTCAGGAACACGCTGCGCGGAAGACCCATCAGGAGGTGGTCTCCTGCGATCCGGTCACAGCCGTCGTGTCGTACTGCGTCCCGCGCCAGGACACTTTGCGGTTTCGCATGCGCAGGATCGCTGCTCGTGCAACGATGATCGTCATGACGAGGGCCGTCACCGGCTGTAGGAGACAATAGGCGGCGGGTACCCCTGAAACACGATTGATCAGGATTCCCATAGATATCGAAATCGCCATGTGGACGATCGCCAACGCGGCGAACAGCGCCGTGAATAGGCCGCCCGATCCGAGGGGAGCCGTGATCCATGCGCCGATCAGGACGGCAAAGGGCATCAGGGACACAAACTGCACGCTCGTGATCGTGATGATGAATTGTCCGGTGTTTTTCAGTCCGCCGATGAGGGTTCGTGTTAGCCCGTGCACGAGTTTGCTTAGCCCGCCGTAGAACCTGACCGTCGCAATCTGAGGTGCCATTAGATAAGAGACCCGTTGCTTCGCGCGTTTCGCGACACGCAGCAGCTCGCTGTCTTCGTCGTAGGCTCGAACGACGGCGCCGTGACGGCCGACGGCCTCGTATGCCTCGCGCCGTACAATCATGAATCCGCTGCCCAGCGCGTCCTCATTGTCCGGATCGGCGATCCGCGCCGGATCGTGCCACGCGTAAACCATCGCACCGAAGAAGGGCATGAGCATCCGCTCCCACCCCGTGACAAGATCGGGTCGTGCCATGACCGCGATCCAGTCGACATTTTCCTTCATAAACTGCTGAACGAGGGAGCGAATGCAACCTGGCTCCATATGGAAGTCGCTGTCCAGAAAGATGACGAGATCACTTTTCAGGTTTGCCGTTGCTTCGTGGAGCGCATGCGGCTTGCCGAACATCTCGTCGGGCAGCTCCCGGATTTCATCCAGTCGCAGGGCCTCGTGTTTTTCCTGGAGTCGTCGAACCACACTGCCGCTCTCATCGACCGAGCGATCATTGACGGCGATCACGTCCAAGGCGGGGTAGTCCTGTTGGAGCACGGACTCAAGGCACGAGGCGATCAGCACCTCCTCGTCTTTGAACGGCACCACGACCGTCACGGACGGCATGTTCTCGTGAACGGGTTCGGCCGTCACTCCGAGTTCGGGGTGAACGACCTTGCCGCTGACTCGCACCTGCCGGGCGTAGAGGATCAACACAATCGCATATAAAGCAAACAACAGCCACATGTCGACGGTGATTGTACGGTCTCGCCCGGTAAGTCACAAAGAGGATTTTACGTCGAGTTGCGATGTCGCTGCCTGGCGGCGTGTGAATTGCCAAAAAGAAGCCGGTCTCAGGTATATCCCAGTTGGCTCATGGTGTTTCCGCATGTTCTCAGCAGCAATTCTCGCAACACCGGCGAGAGTTTTCGGCCGCGGTTGACCGATGCTTTGCTCACCGGCTTAGGTCGGTGAACCACGGTCGGGTCGCCGATCCCGCCGAAGGCTCTGTATGGACGACCGTTGACCATCTCTTCGTCAAAGGTGAAGTCGCACGCTTCACAAGGGGCTCTCAGATGCCGGCGAGGATCACGAACGAGATCTTCATAGGATACGATGAATGTCGCGTTGCGGTGGCACCAGTTGACATAGCTTGACCAATTGTGCCCGACATGTTCCACGAGCTCGGCGTTGTTTGCAAAAAGAGGCAATCCCGGTGCCCATAGCCGCAGGGCACGGCCGATGGCCCCGCGACACCAATGAAATGCCCGGATGCTGGATAGCGCCACGTCGAACGGATGCCGCAAGATTGCGGCCACGGCGTGTTCGGAGGCGATTTCGTCCAGAAGGGCGACGTTTTCCCAATGACTGGTGACTCGATAGGTTTCCTTGATCACCAAGGCGTTGAATCGATTCTTGCGAGCCAGGATTTTGAGGTAGCTTAGAAATTCATTCGCATCGGCATCCTCCGGCGGCACGGGCACGGTCCGTAGGTCCGCGGTTTTTGCGACCTTTCCCAAAAACCTCTTGAGCCGCCAGTGCGCCACAACCGAATGGACGAGAAAAGGCTCGCTAAGCGTCAGGAGCCCCGGCCCGCCCGCCAGCAAGTGAGCCAGCAACGTGGTCCCCGAACGAGGCAGGCCGACAACGAACATCGTCTTGATGGTTCGTGGGCCTCGTATCGATGATTTCAGCATGATCGACCTCAAACCTCACGGTGCGGGGCTTGTCTTTGGGCGGGACTGCGATTCAGGAATCATGCAAGGGGCTGGCAGGGTCGCCGATTCACGGCGACCCTGCTACAACGCTTCCCCTGCGTCAGAAGCGTCGGGCTTCCGAGGCGTGGAAAAATCGAGGAGGTTGCCGGCGATGGGAAAATGGATGCCTCATTCGCCGTCGTCCTCGCTCTTGTCCCCAAACAGCCCGTCGCGTTCTGCCTCGAGTTCTTCGAGCACTTCAATTTGTTCAGGGGTCAACAGCGCGATGAAGACTTCGCGCGCCTCGGTGTGGCGATCCTTGACCGATGCCCGAAGGGTTTCGCGAATGTCCTCGAGGTCGGCCTGCTGTTGTTCAGACAGGCCGAGTTCTTCAGCAAACCGTTCTGAGAAGGAGCCGTTGCCGCCGTTTCTGAAACCTCCCGCTCGCCGACCGCCGAGGCCCGGGAATCCAATTCGTTCGGATCGCCGTTCTTCCAAAGTGGCGAGTTGTTCAGCGGTCAGGATTGCTTGAATGTCTTCGTGAGCGGCCGACCGAAGATCGGAAATGTCGGAATGCAATTCTTCGAATATGGCGCGCGCCTGCTCCTTCTGTTCGTCCGACAAATCCAGCGGATCGCCCCGTCCGATGCCGCGGCCGAAACCGAACGGTGAACCGCCGAAGCCGAAACCGCCGAATGCCAGATTCGGGGCTCGGTCTCCAAGAACCTCGCGAATTTGCTGAGCGAACTCGCTGGAATCGATGGCCCCGCTGTTCAGCTGCGCCTGGAGGTCTTCGACGGCACTTGTTTGCTCGGGTGTCAGACCCGCGAAGCGATCTCCGCCGGCGAATCTGCCGTTCGCATTGGCAACGAATTGGTCAAATCCGTCAGCCAGATCACCGGAGGTCAGGACACTGAGCAGATCGCCGATCGTCGTCTCCGAATTCAGATTCAGCCCGTTCAGTAGGTCGCCGATCGTTGTATCACAACCCGATGTGATCACACCTGATGTCATCAAAAGTGCTGCTGCGAATGCGAGTTTTCTTGAAGGCTGTTTCATCGGCTGTCTCCTTTTTTGTTTTGGATCAACGATCCGCGGGGGGAGGGGAGGATTGCCTGGGCACTTGCCCATGCTTTCAGGTAATTATCGACGCGAGAATCGGAGAAGTCCGTCACGCTTTGGTAAAGTTCTGTTAGCAATTGTGATGACCCATTTACTTTTCTTGACAAAACTGCAAATCCTCATGAATGTGGGAAGAGTGAGCATTAATTGAGCCGGAAGTATACATTTCATCGTTGAACAAATGGGTTTTTGCGACTCTCGGGCTTTCGGCAAAGTGTCATGTGAGGAATCGGAGTGACGACCGTGCCGCGGAGGACGAGGTCGCGCGTGAATCCAGCGAGGTCATGTTCGTGTACATAGTTGAACGACGGATCGGCAGGCGTATTGCCATAACTCTTTGTCTAGTTTTGTAAAGAGACCGCGCGTTTTTCTGACATTTCTTTACAATCCTGATTATGCTTGAAAGAGTATTGCGTTGGATGTCCGGCTAAAATTCGTTCGATGTCACAGGGGCACGACATGGACAAAATATTACTGATCGATGACGATCGCGAGCTTTGCAAGCTTCTGGTGGAATACCTCACGCAGGAAGGCTTCTGTCTCGACACGGTTCACGATGGTGAGAACGGTCTTACGCAGGCGATGTCTGCGAATTATCGCCTCGTCATCGTAGACATCATGCTCCCCGGTATCAGCGGAACCGAAGTCCTTCGACAGATTCGCGAACAATCGATTATGCCTGTGTTGATGTTGACGGCACGAGGCGATGAGGTCGATCGCATCGTGGGATTGGAAATGGGGGCCGATGATTACTTGTCGAAGCCTTTCAATCCGCGGGAACTCGTGGCCCGAATTCGCGCCATTCTGAGGCGGACGGGCGACGACACGTCGAACGGTTCGATGGCGGCAAAGCCGGAGGTTTTTACGATCAGCGACGTCAAGCTGGATATCGGCGCGCGAGGCGTCACGGTTGCCGGCAACAACGTGGAAATGACCTCTGCGGAGTTTGATCTGCTCGAACTGCTGATGCGCAACGCAGGCAGCGTCGTGAGTCGCAATGACTTGTCCAAAGCCGTATTAGGCCGGGAATCGTCCCCCTTTGATCGCGCCATCGATATGCATGTCAGTAACATCCGTAAAAAGCTGGGGCCGATGCCGGACAAGGCAAAACGGATCAAAGCAGTGCGTAGCGTAGGCTATCTCTATGTGATTTCCGGAATCGTCGAAGACATGAGCCGTCGGGCCGCCGCGGGCGAATAGGCGGATCACGGATCACAGCACGGGGCGAGGGTACATCATGCGCAGCATGTTTCTCAGAATTTTCGTTTTGTATTTCCTCGCCGCATCTCTGATACAAATGGCGATCGTTGTTTCGTTTATTCGCTTTCGACCAAGCGGAGTGCCAAGGTTCTGGCTGATGCCTGCCGAAAAATCATTGGATTTCTATTGCCGAATTGCGTCCAACCGGTTTCCCCGTGAGGGCCTTGCGAGTGTTGTCGAAGATCTTGAACTTATGGAAAAAACCCAGGGTGTCCGGACCTACTTGTTGGATGCCCAAGCGAGCGAATTGCGCGGCCGAAACACCCCTTCGGATGTGACGGATCTCGCCATCAGCGCCATGCGGTCCGATGACGTCCAGCGTGACGCTTCAACGGGAGTCATCGCCAGGCGGCTTACGGGTCCGAAGAAGGAAACCTATGTCATTGCAAACCAATTAACCAGGCCGCCGTTTGCGACGTTGGCGCCCAGGATCGCCGTTCCCATCGGAATACTCGTGATCGCCGGTCTTTTCGCGACCGCCGTCGTTTGTTATTGGCTGGCGAGGTATTTGACGAGTCCGCTGATCAAGCTCCGGACGGCGACCTCCGCGCTTGCCGTCGGAGACCTTGATATCCATGTTGACGAAACGCTCACCGATCGGCGAGATGAGATCGGGCATTTGGGCCGTGAGTTCAATCGCATGGCGGAACGTCTGCGGAATTTGATCACGGCGCAGCGAGAGTTACTCCGGGACGTTTCTCATGAATTGCGTTCCCCCTTGGCTCGACTGAGCGTGGCGCTGGGACTCGCCAGGAAGCGGGCGGGTTCGAACGTCGAAGAATCGCTTGACCGGATCGAGCGCGAAGCGGGAAGCCTCAACGAGCTTATTGGTCACCTCCTCACCATCACACGCCTTGAAAACGAACTGGATGACGCGCCGAAGACGGACATTCGGCTCGACCAGCTTGTGAAGGATATTGTCGTGGACGCTGATTTTGAGGCCCGTGGTCGCAATCGCTTGGTTCGAGAAGTGGTCGGTGAGCGTATGACATTGTGTGGCTCACCCAGGCTACTGAGGAGCGCGATCGAAAATGTCATCCGCAACGCCATTCTGTATACTGAGGAGGGTACGTGTGTCGAAGTGGCGCTGTCCCGGGAGATTGACGGTGATGAATCCCAGGCCTTGATCCATGTAAGAGATCACGGCCCGGGTGTTCCGGAAGAAGCCCTGGGAAGGCTTTTTGAACCATTTTACCGCGTGTCGAATGCTCGTGATCGAGAGACTGGGGGCGCAGGCCTCGGACTCGCGATCACGAAACGCGCCGTGCAGCTACACGGGGGAACCGTCAAGGCGCGAACAGCTTCAGAAGGTGGTTTGATCGTCGAAATCCGCCTGCCTGTTCGCGACTGACACATTTCTAGGCGTCCAATCGTCTACCGTTCGGGCGATGCCGAAGCGGCGATCATGCTTGGTGTGGGGCGTGCTATAATGCAAGACCCATATCGCGGCACGTCAGCAGGCGATGCGGTGTTGAGTCAGGACGTCAGGTGAAGGAATGCGCGCAGTCAAAACTTGCGTAACACTTCGGCGTTTATTCCGTTAAGACTTGGTGTGTTATTGGAGTTGTCCCGATGATTGCTGCCTCAGCACCGCCGAATGAACAGGAACGGCTGGCCGACCTGCGAGCGCTTCATATATTGGACACGCCGCCGGAAGAGCGCTTTGATCGCATTGTGAAGCTGGCTACCGAAGTCTTCGATGTTCCAATCGCCTACATCGCGCTTGTCGACGCGGATCGGCAATGGTTCAAGGCGAAGTGCGGGATCACGGCGGACGAGACGGGACGCCGCGTGTCTTTTTGCAGCCACACGATTCTCCAGGAAGAGCCGCTGATTATTCCGGACGCGGTGTCCGACGAGCGCTTTCAGGATAATCCGTTGGTCGTGAACGACCCGCACATTCGTTTCTACGCGGGACATCCCCTGGTGGGTCCGAACGGCCACGCCGTGGGCACGTTGTGTATCGCCGATCGGATGCCGCGGGATCCCGACGGCATGCCCCTGGGGACCCTCAAGCGTCTTGCCGAACTTGCCGAGCACGAACTGAACATGGTCGATCTCATTGCCGCGCAGCACGAGTTGATCGACACGAAAACACGATTGTTGCGTACGCAGGAAAAGTTGCAGGAGGAGCTGGATGATGCGGCCCGTTACGTTCGTTCGCTGCTTCCGAAGCCGATCACGGTGGGTGACGTGCAGATTCGCTGGTGTTTCGAAGCCAGCTCGAAACTCGGCGGCGACATCTTCGGTTACCACTGGCTCGATGATGATCGGCTGGCGATCTACCTGGCCGACGTCATGGGACACGGCGTCGGCGCGGCACTGCTCGCGAGTTCTGTTCAGGCGGCGCTCCGTCGCCAGACACTTCCCGAAGTGGATTTCGGGGATCCGACGTCGGTGGTCGCCGGCTTGAATCGTGCGTTTCCCATGGCCAAGCACGATGACAAGTTCTTCACGGGGTGGTATGGCGTGTACCACCGTGTGACTCGTGAACTTCGGTACGTCGGTGCCGGCCATCCTCCGGCCATGTTGGTCGAATCCGAAGGTGCCGTTCGTGATTTGCACTCGCAGGGGCTCATCGTCGGCGTGGAAGAGACACCGGTAGACGGGACATCCGTCCAAGTCCGGCCGGGCAGCCGTCTCTATCTGTTCACCGACGGCGCGTTTGAACTCAACAAGCATGGCGGCGAGATGCTCGGGCTTGACGGTTTCAAAGACGTCGTTGTGCAGTCGCAATCCGTCTCGGACCGGATTGACAGGATTCGCGGCAAACTCCGCGAATTGCAGGATGGGGACGCCTTCGAGGACGACTTCTCACTTATGGAAGTCACACTGGGCAAGGGCGCGTTTTAACACACCGTCGATTATCGGTGCGCGGAGAGTATCTGAGCAAAACGCCATACGTCATGAAACGTGTTGTACAACGGCACGGGGGCCACACGGATGACGTTCGGCTCGCGAAAGTCGCCGATCACGCGATGGCTTTGCAATCTCCTGAACAGTGACTTCGGATCGTCGTGCGCCAGGATCGAGAGCTGGCATCCGCGCTTTGCCGGATCGCTCGGCGTAATCACTTCATATTGATCGCTGGGCATCCGATCGATCAGGTCCTGCAGGTAGCCCGTCAGTTTCTCAGACTTTGCACGCAAGGCGGTCATGCCGGCTTCGTCGAAAAGTTCGATCGACGCCTTTAGCGGAGCCATGGCCATGATCGGTGGATTGCTGATCTGCCAGCCGTCGGCCCCGGCACGAGGAGTGAAATCGGGAAGCAGGTGCATTTTGAACCGGGTGTCCGGGTCGTTGCCCCACCAGCCTGCGAAGCGAGGGAGGTCGGGATTTTTGCCATGACGTTCATGCACGAAACAGCCGGCCACGGCGCCGGGGCCGGAATTTAGATACTTGTAACTGCACCACACGGCGAAATCGACGCCCCAGTCGTGCAGCGACAGGGGAATGTTCCCCGCGGCATGAGCCAGGTCAAGCCCGATTCGGCAGCCATGCTGACGGGCGGCCGTGATGAGACGCGGCATGTCCATGACTTGGCCGGTGAAGAAATTGACACCTGCAGTCAACACGAGGGCGATTTGTGCGCCTTCACGATCGAGCGTTGCCTCAACGTCTTCGGCCCGAATCGTGTGCTCCCCCTCACGCGGCTTCGCGATGATCAACGCGTCGGCCGGATCGTAACCGTGGGTGGCGATTTGCGTCTTGACGGCATAAATATCGGATGGAAAACAAGGCCAGTCGATCACGATCTTATGACGCTCCCGAGTCGGTCGATAGAACGAGACCATCATCAGGTGTAAGTTGACCGTCAGACTGTTCATCATGACGACTTCACCAGGGTTCGCGCCGACAAGTCTGGCGCCGGTCTCACGGAAAACCTCGTGGTATGGATACCAGGGCGTCCTGCCTTCAAAATGGGCATCGACGCCGAGTCGCGCCCAGTCCTCCAACTCCTGTACGACGGCCTCCCGGGCCGTTTTCGGCTGAAGCCCCAGTGAGTTCCCGGCGAAGTAGATCACGGGTTGCCCGTCGGGGCCGATGGGAAGATGAAACCGATCACGGTAATGGCGCAACGGATCTTCGGCGTCGAGCTTCTGCGCGAAGGATTCGTCGGATTGGAAAGTCATAGGCGTTCGTTCGCTTGCGTCAAGATTTCTCAGGACGAGAGGAAGTTTTCCTTCTTGAGGTTGAGGAATTCCAGTGCCGTGCCGGACAATAACCTTTCTTTTGTATCGGATGACAAATCATCCATCGACTCGATCAGCTTGCCGGGCTCGGCTTCGCCGAGCGGGAACGGATAATCCGATCCGAGCGCAAGCCGATCCGCCCCGACGATCTGGATGACGTAACGCAGGGCGTCGGCATCGTGTACAAGGGTGTCGAGATAGAACCGTCGGAGATATTCGCGGGGATTTCGGTGATTGTCCACAGCGCAAAGATCAGGCCTGACCTGGAAGCCATGCTCGATGCGTCCGATGGTAAATGGAAATGATCCCCCACAGTGCGCGAAAGCGATGCGAAGATTCGGCAGGCGCTCCAGCACACCGCCGAAGATCAAAGAGCAAATCGCCGTGGTCGTCGTGGCAGGCATGCCGACAAGCCAGGGAAGCCAATATTTCGGCATCCGCTCCTTGCCGATTACGTCCCAGGGATGGACGAAGATCGCGGCCCCGAGGTCCTGTGCAGCCTCAAAGATCGGAAAGAGCGACGGATCGTTCAGATTCATGTCATTGACGTTGCTGCCGACTTCCACGCCGGGAAGGTGCAACTCCTTCACACACCGTTCCAACTCGCGGACGGCAAGGTCGGCATCCTGCATGGGCACCGTGCCAAGACCGGTGAAACGCTTCGGATGTTCCGCGACGACACCGGCGATGTGGTCATTGAGAATCTTTGACAGATCGAGTGTATGCTCCGGCTTGGCCCAGTAGCTGAACATGACCGGCACGGTGGAGATCACCTGCACGTCGACGCCGGCCGTATCGCAATCGAAGATTCGCTTCGGGGTGTGCCAGCAGTTGTCCTCGATCTCACGAAAGCACTTGCCGTCGATCAGCATCTTTGCACGGCAAGGTTCATGATGTTCCAACTGTACAAAGCCGCCGTAGCCGTAGCGCTCGCGCAGATCGGGCCAGGACTCGGGAAGAATGTGGGTGTGGAGGTCGATTTTCATGAACGCGCGTGGGGTCTTCGTCGGCGGTCAGCTTACGGCATTTGGAACGGACCGGGCTTCTCCACCGTCTTTCCGCACTGCTTGCAGACGCGTCGAGTGTCGTCTTTCCAAAAGGCCTCCATCGTATCACGGAAATGTTCGACGATGTCCTTGCAGTCGAACTCGATGTCCTCCACAAGTTCGCCGCAGCCCTGGCAGTAAAACACGATATGCTCCAGTTGACCGGCGTGTCGTGTTTTCTCGACGACGGCGCCCAGCGTGTTCGGTGGCCGACAGGGGCAATGCGGCACATTCGCGGGAATGAAGAAGGTCTCGCCCTCGCGGACCTTGTGATCGATGATTTTTCCGTCCTCGCGCGTCTTGACGATGATGTCGCCCTTAAGCTGATAGAAATACTCCTCGGAGTCGACGACGTGGAAGTCATTTCGGGCATTCGGCCCGGCGATGACCATCACGAAAAAGTCACGCCCGTTGTAGAGATACTTGTTGCCGACGGGCGGCTTGAAATCGTTGCGGTGCTCTTCGATCCAATTGTTCAGATTGATCGGACTTTGCGTCTTCATGGACCACCTCTATTTGTGAATCAACTTTTCAACGATGCGAAACCATTGTATCCGAATGCGTCGTTGTGTCAATGAAGATGAGCGGATGCGTTCCATGCGTCAGAACGAACGCATGGAAAAATGCATGAAGACGACGAAGAGCGCCAAGCAAAGGAGAAACTGCGAGGTTAACACCACCGGAATCGGCCAGTGGAACTGCAGGTATTTCGTGTACGCAACACAGAGTCTGTAGATATACACAATTAAGACAATCATGTAAATGATGGGAAGAATCAAAAAGAAGTGTTGCAGATTCAGCTGCCTCGTCACGATCCCGCCAACGCTCAAAATAATTGAAACGCCTACCAAGATCGAATGGTCAAAACTGTAAAGCGCCGAGCGGCAAATGTGGATCGGACGGACACGAGCGTGCCGCATCGAGATTCCAAAAACAGACATCGCCAGGACCGACAACCAGGGCCATGAGATCATCAGGAGCGAGATCAGGATCAAGGCTCCGCCAAGCAACGAAAGGACGTGTCTGATCACGGGAATGGGATCCACCGGGTACATCAGGTCAACGTATTGTTCGATGGAGTCGAATTGCTCAAGAAAAGATTCTCGATGCCAGTATATCGGGACGCCGTTCTGGGCCTGGGCGAGAACGATGGGGCGTGAGACGCGATTCCGGCGGGAAGTCTCAACGCACATCCAGCTGACCGCCAATAGCACGGCGACCAAAGTGAAGCTCGAATAAATCAACCAGTAAAGGACGAGCCGCCTGGGAGAATACGGTTGAGCCGGATGCAGGGACAGCCAAAACCTCCGAGGCCTCAAGCCGCCAAGCAAGGTCTTCCAGAACGACCACATGTTGCGATCGGGGTGGTGTTCAAAAACGTACGAGTGAATGCGACGTGACGGGTCGAGCACATCCGGCCATTCGAACCGGTAACCGCATTCCGGACAGCGGGGTTCGGTAAGCCCGCGCAGGTTGTAATCACAGAGTGGGCAGAGAACGTCCTTTTGAACGGCTTCCCAGTCAACGGAAGTGATCGCGCTCATGATGCGTAGGCACCTCCTCCCTAATGTTACAAGTTACGTATTATCGATACCGAACACACCCGGATTCTATACCATTTCTCCAATGCTCGGAAGTTCGAATAGAAGGGCTCCCCGGCAACCCCTACAATAGGGACACTATGACGACCACCATTTCAACGAAACCCAAAACACTCGGCGAGCTCAAGGCCTCCGGCTGGCGGTCCAGGACCGTTAAGGAGGAACTGCATGACAATCTGCTGCGTATGCTCGCGGACAAGAAAGAACTCTTCCCCGGCATCATCGGTTATGACGACACTGTCATCCCTGAGGTTTGTCTGGCGATGCTGGCCAAACATGACATGTTGTTCATGGGAGAGAAAGGACAGGCCAAGAGCCGGTTGATGCGAGGACTGATCCGCCTTCTTGATCCGGAGATCCCCTACGTCGCGGGCAGTGAACTGCACGATGATCCGTTGCGTCCGATCACCAAGGACTCGAAGCGTCTCCTTGAAGCCGAAGGCGACAGCACGCCGATCGAGTGGTGGCCGCGTGAGCAGCGCTATGCCGAGCGCCTGGCTCCTGGCACGAAGTTCGCGGATCTGATCGGCGAGATCGACCCGGCCAAGCTCGCAGGCGGCACGAGCATGAGCGCCGAGGATGCGCTGCACTTCGGCCTGATTCCGCGGATGAACCGTGGCATCTTCGCCATGAATGAAATCCCCGAACTCGACGAACTTGTGCAGGTCGGTCTGTTCAACATCCTGGAAGAGCGTGACGTGCAGATTCGAGGCTATCCGATTCGTTTCGATCTGGATGTCGTGATTCTGTTCTCCGCGAATCCTTCGACCTACAACCGCAGCGGCAAGGTGATTCCCCAGCTAAAGGACCGAATCGGTTCGCTCGTTCGCACGCACTATCCGCGAGAGCGTGAGATCGGCATTGCCATCATGGAGCAGGAATCGTCGATCGAGCTGGACGGCGATTTTCCCGTGCGCGTGCCGTTGTTTATGAAGGAGATCTGTGAACAGATCACGATCGAGGCGCGAAAGTCGGATTTCGTTGACACGCAGTCCGGCGTCAGTGCGCGGTTCAGCATTGCGAACTATCGCACGATGATCGCCAGCGCCCGGCGAAGGGCGGCAATCTTGGGCGAGCCCCATGCCGTGCCACGGATCAGCGACCTCGGGCACATCGCCTCGTCGTCGATGGGCAAGCTGGAACTCGACATGATGAGCAGCCATCAGATGTCCGAGCAGCAGGTGATCGAGTCGGTGCAGGTCGCTGCGATCAAACAGGTCTTCGACGAGTACGCCGATCAGCACGGCTTCGAAGAGATCGCGGAAATCTTCGGCAAGGGCGTCACCATCGAGGTCGGCGACCTGCTGCCCTCATCGGTTTATGCCGATCGTCTCAAGCGCGTCCCGCCTGCGTGGGAAAAGGCGTTTGAGATCAACCCGTCGGGCGACCCTGAGATGCGCGCGGCCTGTGTCGAGTTTGTGCTGGCTGGGCTGTATTCCCACGAGCAGATTTCACGCTCGGCGAAGCACGGTCGGATTCACTACGAGATGTAAGTTTCGTTATCACGCCTGAAAAAAAATGAATTCGAGGCTTGACATGCCATCCAATAATATGTAACCTATAAGTTACATATGACGCCTGAGTCGATGGATGTCATCTTTCAGGCGCTGGGCAGCGCGACGCGGCGGCGAATTCTCGACATCGTCAAGAATGCACCCGGCTGCAATGTCAACGATGTCTGTGCGCACTTCGATATGAGCCGCATCGCGGTCATGAAGCATTTGCGCCTGCTCGAAACCGCAGATTTGATTGTCGCGGAAAAGAAAGGTCGGGATCGCAGGATGTACTTTAACGCGATCCCGATCCAGATGATCTATGACCGTTGGACGACAGACTACAGCTCACTGTGGGCGACGCGCCTGACGGAGATCAAATACAAGGTCGAGTCCGGCAAGCGGCCCAGCAGGAAGAAAAGCAAGGTTAAACGTAAAGCCAAGAAGAAATGACGTAGGGGAATGCGGGAGCAGTGCCCGGAGCGATCGAGAATGAGGACATATCCATGACGAAAACAAAAACATCAACGGCCGTATCAAAGGTATTCATCCGCGGTTCGATTGAGGCCGTCTGGCGTGAGATCACGAAGACCGATGAGCTTCAGGGCTGTTTTTTCAACGCAAGAATGCATGCCGACGACCTCAGGCCCGGCGGCAAGATCCAAATGCGATCCGCGGACGGAAAATACACGACGGTCGTCGGGGAGATCCTTGAATTTGATCCTCCGCATCGGTTTGCGCATACCTTCAAATTCACACAGTACGATGACCCGCCTTGTAAGGTGACCTACGATCTCAAGGAGGTTGAAGGCGGCGTCGAATTTACGCTGACGTCCGAGGACATTCCCGTAGGCACGAAGACAGAGAAGAACATGACGCGCGGCGCGGACTTCATCGTCAAGACGCTGAAGGCCATCATCGAAAACGGCCGGCCGCCGTTTGGTGTCCGCATGTTGTATGGAATGTTCAAAGTGCTGACGCCGTTGACCCCGAAAAAATGTCGAACCGAAAACTGGACGTAATGGTCCCTGACTTCTGGAGGCAGAATGATGAAAAGAGTTGTATTCGCCATCGTCATGGGTTTCATCGCCTGGACCGTGATCTGGTTGGGGGCTGGTGCGGTCCTCCAATCATCGATGCCCGATGCTTTTTCCGCGGGTAGGCCGATTGCGGATGTGCCTGCTCTGGTGATCACGCTGGCGCTGAGTCTTGTGTGTTCGCTGGCGGCGGGTTTCGTTGCATCGAAGATCGGTGCGACGTCGGCAGGCAAGGCCGTCCTCACGCTCAGCCTCATTTTGCTGGCCGTCGGGATCGGGGTGCAGGTCTCGATGTGGCAGCTCATGCCGGTCTGGTACCACCTGGCGTTTCTGGCGTTCATTGTTCCCATGACAACTCTGGGCGGGCGTTTCGGCAGAGGGACGTCGCAAGACGCCAAACGGCCGGCGATGCCGATGTCAAAGGCGGCCTGAACGTAGGGCGGGCTCTGCCCGCCGTGAATATGACGCGCGTATATGGAACGGCACGCATGCAACGTCCGTGGCGGCGGGTGGAACCCGTCCTACAGGGCTCCGAAAGTTGAAGAAGGGAGTTTTTCAGCTAGCCGTTTGCGCCGCGTTGGCGTTGACCAGTGGGTCGCCTCAAAACCTTCTTGAGATCGATTGTGACGCGATTGCCATTGGGGGCGTAGTCCGTCGGGCTTGAAAACGAAACCGAAAGGCGTCGATCGTTGGGCTCAAAGACCACGCTGTGATAGGTGACGTATCCACTCTTCATTGAAACGCTACCAAGCATCTTAAAACCGGCCTCGACTTTCTTCTTTTCGATACCCGTGGCGCTGCTGCCCATCGTCTCGAGTGTTTGGAGCAAGGTCTCAAAGCGTCGGCAATGCGAGTACGAGCCTCGCTTATGGTAATCGTTGGTGGCGACGATAAAACGCGGCTTGTCGTCGCGTTTGAAGTGGGGTCGGCGGACGGTGACTCCACGGCTGCGCTTTTTGTTGCCGTCGTATTCGAATACCACCGCGGATGCCGTATTGTTCTCGCAGGGAAAAGACACCGGCACGTTGTTGCCGACGATCGGTACGTGTTTCTTCAAAATGGCTTTGACGGAATCGATGACATTGCCGGCGTCGGCGCCCTCGATGGCGGCACGCAGACAGAATCCACGCGGCGTAAATCCGTTTCGTTGGCTAGGTCGGGTGTCGAAGACGTCGTGCATGGAGACGGTCACGCCGTGTTCGTTCATCCCTGTCAGGCAGATGATCATGCCGGGCCATGTGATCGACGTCCAGGCATTTTGCGGCGCGCCTTTGGCGGGAATGTGGGCGACGATGATTTGCGTCGTGCGCAAGAATTTTGCTTCATGCCAGTCGAGATTGCGACCGGAGAGCGTCTTGCGGTCGGGAGTCAGGTCCCCCCAGGCGGCGAAGGACGAGCAGGCGATGCCTATGCTGTCGGGGATGCAGTTCATCGCGACCAGGTCGCGCAGCGTCAATTCGCGATCGAGCGCCGTGATGGTGATATCGCCGCCTTTCTTCGCTTCGAGGCCGGCTTTGATGCCGCGAAGTTCGGCGAGATAGGGCTTGGGAATTTTCATCAACTCGCGAAACTTGGCCGACATGGCGGTGAAGCCTTCCGGGCCGCCACTCAACCTCTCGTCCGCGAGAAAATCTTCAAACAATTCGATGATCTCGTCGGCAAGCAAATAGCCATGAGCAAACCCGCGTTCAGCCGGATCGCCCCAGATGCGTAAGACCTTGACGCCGTCGACGGTCGTTAACTTGCCATTGACGGTAGGCCTTGGGCCATCGGCGAGGACTGTGCGACCCGAAAACGCGACGACACAGATGGAGAGTAACAGGCTTGAAGCGATGCGGGCACCGAGGCGATCATGATGGTATTTCATGTTTGATCCTTAAATACATGTAGACAGTCTGGTGGGACCCAAATTATCTTAAGATGAACAGTTCTTCGTTCGCAAGTCTCGGGTCACCTTGGCTGCGCCCAAGATCGATGTGGTGCTGCGCAATTATTCAAAATTCTCGATCTTGATTTTTATCTACAGCCGAAGTCTTCCTAATATGTTGATTTTAATAATCTTACTTGAATATTTTTTATCGAATCGGCATGGGCCAACGGAAATTTCCATTGGATTTTATTGCTGCCTATTGACTATTAGCAATGCGCCTCGTATCTTCACGTTGTTAGGGTTATATTAGGGTCCAGGAGGTCGAGGATGAACGCGAGTGAGAAGAAGGAAGTCGGCAGCGTGGTGCCGCAAGAGGAGGGGGAAAAAATCAAACTGCGGATCATACGCGAGCCCGGTTTCGCTCCGATGACCACCCGCAAACGAGACGTCTGTTGGAATTTCGGCATTCCGCCTCGAGAAGCACCTTATGTCATTGCGGACGATCTCGCCGTAACACTCAGGCCCGGATCGATCATCCTGCTCACCGGGCCGTCCGGCAGCGGCAAGACGACGATTCTGAACGCCATCGCAGGAAAGGTGGAGCGTCCGATCTGGGTTGGGCGCGGACGGTTTCCCGCGGATCGTGCGATTGTGGATGCCGTTGCGCCGCGCAAGCCGCTTGCCGTGGTGCTCGAAATTCTGACGGCGTGCGGTCTTGGCGAACCTCGGCTGTGGGTGCGCCAGTTTGCGGACCTCTCGGATGGCGAGCGGTTTCGGGCCGGTCTTGCGAGGGCCGTGGGCAACGCGATCGGTCATGATGATCCAAGGCCCCGTACGATTTTCTGCGACGAATTCTCCGCCATCTTGCATCGGCGCACGGCCAAGGCGGTGGCCTACAGTCTGCGCAAGTTGGTCACACGTCATCGTCTCACGCTCGTCGTCGCCACGACACACGATGACATCCTGGAAGACCTTCAGCCGAATGAAACCCTTCGTCTTCATGGTCCGGACGCCGATGTCATCGCGCACCGACCACGCCGGAAGGGCATGTCTCTTCGGCGACGAACGACGATTGAACGGGGGAGTGTGAGTGACTATCGCACGTTTAGTCCGATGCACTATCGCCACCGCGACGGACTGGGATTCGTGGATAAGGTGTTTCTTCTCAAGGAAAGAGGGACCGGCGCGCCGTTGGGCATCCTGGTGTTCGCCCATGCTCCGATGGAGTTGACGCTCCGAAATCGGTCAACGCGGGGGCGTTTCGTACGCAACGTGCGTCGTCTGAATAGAGAGCTTCGTATCCTTCGGCGCCTCGTGATGCATCCGGATGTGAGGGGCTGCGGACTCGGGCATTGGTTTGTTCGAAAGACTTTGCCTCAGGTGGGTGTACGGTTTATTGAATGCCTCGCGGCGATGGGGGAGGTCAATCCGGTCTTTGAGAAGGCTGGTATGCACCGTGTCGGCCGATGCCCCTTGCCTAAGGGGAGAATGAAACTGCTGGAGCGCATGAAGGCATGGAACCTCGATCCTTTCGCGTCAGATTTTTCGAAAAAGATCGCGCGCTATCCGCGGGTTCGCAGTCTGGTCGAGGAAACGATACGAAGCTGGGTTCGAGCGCTGCACGGAAAGATCCAATACAAGATTGAGGGAAAGAGACCTGATCAGTTGTCACAGGTCTTCCGGCAGCTCATCGGCAGCCCGCCGATTTACTATCTCTGGGACCGCAACGATGTTTATCCGATTCTTGACAACGCGGATGAAAACGATCCGGACGAAAGCAGTGCATCCATCGCGAGGCACGATCTTCGCCGGCATGATCCCCGAAATCGGAAGACCCCCGGTCATCGATCCGGTGTGAGGGGAAAACGTCCGCCAGGACAAGGGAGATCAAAAACGTAATTCCATAACCCTGAGGAGGGGCAAGCAAAGAGAGAGAAGGGAGCGGGTCGGCTTTACCGTCGGCCCAGGCATCGGCCCTGTTTGTTGCTTGGCAACGAATGGGGCCTTTGCCGTCTTATCAGGCGGGGAGCGTTGTGGATGCGGGTTCGCAGAGTATCGGGTCGGGAATCGCCGCGTCCAGGAATCCGCGATTGCGAGTGGCGCAGCCGACGCAGACACCGCAAGGTTCGGTCCCGGACGAGATGCACGACCATGTGAGCTCGAACGGCGTGCCCAGGCGCACACCCAGCTTGACGGTCTCCGTTCGGGTCAGATCAATGACGGGAATCTCGATTGAGATCGGTTTGTCGGGAGTCGCGATGGAGAAGGCGTGCCTGCACAGCTCGATGTATTCCCTGGAGTAGTCGGGATACATCCCATTAAGACGCGGGGCAGGTGGACCCAAGTCTTCGCTGACTCCCAAAAACACTTTGGATGCGCCGATCACGGAAGCCCACGTGAAACCTACGTTGAGCAGCGTGCCGACCAATCCGGGGATGTAGCTTCCGGGTCGCCCCTCGCCGATGTTCATCACTTTCTCGATCTGCCATTCCGTATTGAGTCGAGCATTACCGCCGATGGCGGCGAGGTGAGGCATGTTGACGGCGAGCTGTTGTTCCGCACCAAAATACGCCGTCTGCTTCTCAAACAACTCGGCCTCGTGGCTCGCGGCACGGTGTTCGAATCGAACGTGCAAAAAGGCGAGTGTGTGCTCGGTGGCTGCGATCGTGGCGGAGACGGCGCTGTTCAAACCGCCCGAACAAAGAACGACTGCTTTTTCCTTGGCCATGTGGCGAATCTCCTGAACGGATCATCGACCAACGCGACATCAGAGTTTCGCCCGTTCCGGTAAGGTGTTTCGTCAGATCGTCGCAGATCTTTGTTTTCGCCCGATAAGGCTCCGCTCATCGTTGTTTCGCTCGAAATCCGGCGATGAGTGCAAATCGGCCGGTCTCCGGTCCGTCGCGACGGTGTGAATAAAAGCGCCGGTCGGACATGGTCGAAATGGAGGCCACGCTGATGTTGGAAGGATCGAGGCCTGCTCGAATCAACTGGTCCACATTGGCGGACCGCATGTCGAAGCGCCAGGTGCGGCCTTCTTGCGGGAAGAACCGTTCGGCGTCGGGAAGGCGCGCCAGCGCAATGCGGCGAACCTCCTCACCCACTTCGTATTCCAAAGGACCGGCACATGGGCAAAGCCCGGCGAGTAGTCGCGCAGGGTCAATATCAAACTCGCGCCTGAGTTGCCGGACCAACTCGGTCGCGATCTGTGTGACGGTTCCTCGCCAGCTCGCATGCGCCGTGGCCAGGATACGCCGGCTTGGCTCGACCAGTACGAGAATCGGGCAGTCCGCGGAGAACTGCATCAACGCAACGTCCTCGAGGTCACAGATCAACCCGTCCACGAAACGCAGGGCCGTATTCCGATCCTCGCGACCTGCACCAACGTCCTCCGGGCGGACGCGGAGAACATGTGGACTATGGATTTGATTCGGAGCCGTCAATCCCTCAAACGGGAGACCAAGATGCGTGCAGACACGTTTGCGCCGCTCGACCGTTCGTTCGATTTGAGGTCCCTGGTGGCAGGCCATGTTCCAGGGTCGCGATGTCACGGCATGGGCCAGGTTCGGGATTGCGCACAACGACGGAAACTGAAACAGGCAGGTGTCCTCGAACGCGGCGACCGTGAGTTCAACCGTCGGCGTTTGAGTCATTCCACAACTTTCAGGAGCACCTTGATGTGATCCGGCTCTGCCGCCAGCTTCAAGGCATCAAGGCCGTCATCAAGCGGCATCCGTCGTGTGATCATGCTGGCGACGTCGACCTGTTTTCGTGCCAGCGCGCTCAGGGCCTCGCCAAACGGTCCGCAACGGCTCCCCAACAGTGTGACCTCATTGACGACCAGCGGGGTCAGATCAATCGCTGCGTCGGCATGGCATGTGGTTTTCAACACCACCGTGCCTCGCGGCCGCACAAGATTCATCGCCGTCTTCAGCCCTTCAGGGGCCCCGGTGCAATCGACCACGACGTCGTAATCCTGCTTCGAAGTCAAGTCGTTCGCGGTGGTCGTGCGGATGCGTTTGCGATCAAGAAGGTTCAAGGTCTTGGGATTGCGTCCCACGGCAATCAGCTTGCTGCCGGTTTGGGCCAGGACCTGGGCCACGAGCAAGCCGAGTCGGCCTGTGCCCAAGACGGCGACATTCATTCGGGGTTCGATCTTGACCTGGCGCAGAACCTGGTAGGCGGCCGCCAACGGCTCGGCGAAGACGGCCTCGTCGTTTGTGATCGTTTCCGGAACTTCATGGCAATTCTGTTCGGGCAAGGCGACGTATTCGGCAAAGACACCAGGACGGCCGCTGATTCCGACAACGGTTCGGCGACGGCAATGGGCCGCCAATCCGCTCGTACACATGTCGCAACGGCCGCAGACACAGTTGATTTCACCGACGACCCGTTTGCCCTTCAGCTTTGGAGTACCTTCGACGACAGTGCCGACGAACTCGTGACCGAGAATGCCCTGATGGCCTGCATAACCTCGGATGATTTCGAGATCGGTGGAGCAGATGCCGGCGAGATGGACCTTGACCAGGACTTCACCTTCCGACGGTGTCGGCTCAGGTTCGTCTCGGACGGCCGCTTTCCCACCTTCGACGACAATCGCACGCATCGTAATGACCTCACATCAACTCAGCCGCAATCATAACGGATGTTGGAACCGAGGACACCGTTTCGATCGAAGTCCTGGTCATGCATGCCTCACCGGGGCTTTACGCGCGCGGCACTCCCACATCCCACTTGAACGCGTCCTCACCGTCGCCCCCTCTACCTCACGGGCGCTGCTATGATCATACATTGCGCAGGGAAGGCGAAGACATGGTCCGCACGAACACAAGGGCCGCATCCGTCGAGACACGGCCCTTGATACGGGGGGAGATTGAATTCTCCAAAGAGAACGGCCGCCAGCCGCACGCATGTCCGACAGCAAGACCGGGATCGGAAACGGTCCTGTCCAGCCCACCGGGTCCACCTTGACCCGCGCGGCCTGCTCAACATCGGACTGGGAAACGGCTTGCAGATCCTTCTGCCTTCACGGCCGACAGAAACACTTTCGTCACGAAGGCGGTTTCTGCCTGAGCCTCTTATCGGTCAGGGGCAATTTTGTGGTTGAGAAAGATCCTGAATGGTCGTGGGTAAGGCACCCTGTCATAAGGAAGACTACTCAAACGGCGTTTTCAGCACTACGATGACGGTTATGGCTGGTCGCTTGGTATACATGATTGTTCTGCCAGTATTGATGGCGGCTCCCGGTGCGGCCGACGGAAAGGAGCGACATTTTGAGCAGCTTCGCGTTTTGCTGATCAGCAAGGCGGCGCGCTGCAATTCTTGCCATGTGGGGGAGGCCGGGCAGGGTCTGAATGCCTATGGCGAGAGACTGCATGCCCTGTCACAGGATGACTCGCTGGCGGATCGCATCGCCATGGTGGAGGCCGATCCGCGGGTCGGCGCGACAGAATCCGAGCGTTTGCAGAAGCAGAAGGACCAGGACGTGGATCAGGACGGGGTGCCGAACTGGGTCGAGATTCTGGCGGGCAATGACCCGGCCGATGCCGAAGACCGTCCCAAGTCAAAGAAGGTTCGACGAATCGAACGCGTTGTGAGTTGCACGTCGTGTCACGAGGCCACGAACCTCCCGGGCAAGGACGGTTTGGCGGCCAATCCGCATAACGCACTCGGCGCTCTGCTCTCGAAAACCTATGAACTCCCGCCGCGCCGCGCAAAACCCAAGACGTCCGAGGCCGTCCAAACGGCTGCGGAGCGGACGCCGATTCTTACCAGGATCGCGAAAATCAAGAAGAAGAAGCCTCGCAAGAGCAAGGCCACGTATTGGCAAAAGCTCCGTTTGCTGCACAGTCCCGCCGATCCGGAGGACAATCCGAAGCCCAAGACTTTGAAACGCTTCAAGAAAAAAGCCGCCGTTCAGCGTTCCAAACGAAAGCGCGATCCCACCCTCGGCCTCGCGTGCGACGCGCATCCGGCCGACGGTTTTCTGACGGATGCCGAAGGGCTGGATTAGTCCGAGTACACAACTCTTTTTATTATGAGTCCTAGTCGGGCGTTTCCCACTTCCTAATCGCTTGCGGCCGTGTTTGGCCACGGGCCGTCCGATACGTGTCATGCCATACGCCGATGAGATTTGTAATGTAGCCGATTGTATATTACGAATTCTCAATGATGGACGATTTCAAGCTCAATCGGAAGCTGGTCGCACGACGAGCATACTCGCTCGTCGAATTGCTCATCGTCATTGTGATTATGGGAATCATGGCCGGCGTGGCGATGCCGATGGTCGGAAACGCCATCGAAGAACGACATGTCACCGCGTCCGCGATGCAGATTAAAGCGGACCTGGAAGCAGCCCGAAGTTACGCCGTCAGCACGAGTTCAGCACAATCGCTCAGATTCAACGCGATCGCGGAAGGCTATACGTGGAGCGGCATGAACGATCCGGATCGCCCCGGAAGGCCTTACAAGATCGATTTGTCCGCGGATCAATACGCCTCCGAGTTGATCTCGGCGGATTTTGGCGGTGACGGGGACGTTGTCTTCGACATGCATGGCATGGCGGACAGCGACGGCGAAATCATCGTCAGAGCCGGCGCGCTTCAGCTTCGCGTCCTGTTGGACGGCGTGACCGGTGAGGTCACAGTGAAGGAATAAACGAGGGCGACCCGTGAGTCGACGACCCAGACATCCACGACGGGGTTTCACGCTGTCCGAGTTAACGGTCAGCGCATTCATCATGGGCCTCGTCATGGTGGGCGTGGCGTCCTCGGTCATGGTCGCGACGGAGGCGCTGCCGGATGAAGACGACCCGTCCCAGGCCGCTGTCAGGGCCGCTGCCATCGCGGATCAGATTGTCGAAGAGTTGCGCTATGCGATCGCCATTACCGAGCGATCGGGAACGGTGATTGCGTTCGCGGTCGGTGATCGTGACAGTGACGGCGCCCCGGAGAGGATTCGATACGCGTGGTCGGGCACCGCGGGCGATCCGCTGACCCGTGAGTACAACGGCGGCACGGCCGTCGAGATCGCGCAGGACGTGCATCGATTTTCACTGAGCTATCACCTCGATGCTGTGACTGAAGAGTATCCCGGTCCGACGATCGAGAGCGCCGAAACGGTCCTCGCGAGTTTTGCCGGAGCCGGCGGAAAAAAATTCAAAGTCGAGCACCGTAATCACGTCGGCCAGTATTTCAATGCCACGCTCCCGGCGGGGGCCAAGACCTGGAGGGTTACCCGGGTCGGGTTCGAGGCGGCGAAGGACGGCGCCGCGAATGGTGTCACCCGGGTTCAACTACGAACCGCAGATTCGAATAAGCGTCCGACTGATACAGTGCTGGAAGAGTATTTCCTGGAAGAATCCACTTTGGGCTCGAATTTCACATGGCAGGAGTACGCCTTCAACAGCGTCACCAATCTTCAGCCCGATGCCGGTCTTTGTCTGGTCCTTCAGTGGGTCAGTGGCGGCAAATCGGCGGGAATTCACTATAACAACGCCGGAAATGCGATGGTGTACACAGACAATGACGGATTCACCTGGGATTCCGAGTCCAGCGAATCGTTGGTCTACACCGTGCACGGAACTGCGTTGGCCCCAGGCCCGCCGCAGGAGGCCGAACGCCGTTACCTGACGGCCGTGCGCGTTGCATTGCAGATCGGGGGCGATTCCAGTACCCGTTCCACGAGTGCGACGCCCGCGCTCAACCGGCCCGAATTGCTCGACGCCTTCTGGGAGCTGGACTTCAATACCGTTCCGACGATCGACCGCAACGGCGACAATCAGGCGGACTGGGGCGTTCGAACCGGCGCTTTCAACACGGATTCCCTAAGTGCGGGAATCTGGAGTGCGGATGCAATCCTCGACACCAAGCCGAACAACGACTTCTCAAGTCTGACCACGATTAACGTGCGGTTTCGCAATACGAGCCTCGGCGGCAACGGCGCCGTTTATCAGATGAACGCGGACTGGTACGGCTCGACCTGTGCCCCTCTGTTTGCGCTGGCGATGCTCCAACCGGACGGCACGCAAACGTTGAGCGTGAATCATTACGAGGCCAGCGTGGGAGCGGTCCCGCTGGTCGAAGTGGGGGGGCTGCCCGGCAGTTTTGTGGCGCTGCGCATGATGATCGATCCGGAGCTGGATACGGTCAACGTCAACGTCAACGGTCTGGATGTGGGGACGTATCTTTACAACACGGTTGCGCCCCCGACCAGCGACCGTTTCGCCACCATCAGGCGCTCGGGAAGTAATGCCGAATTTGACTTTATTTCCATACGGGTGAGTGAAGATGACAATTAAGACCAAATCTCTGATCAACGGAAAGCGGCGGAAACAACCACGGCTTCGGGCCTTCACGCTGGTGGAGGCCATTCTGTCGAGCATGGTCGTCGGGCTGATGCTGGTGGGGGCCCTGGAAGCGGTCAGAACGGTCCACACGATTCGCGACGCCACGCTCAATCACGCAAAAGGACAACTCCTGGCAGAGGACCTGCTTGCCGAAATCGTCAAGCACGACTACGCGGACGGGGACGGATCGAGCGGTATGGGCCAGGACTCGGGCGAGGCCGGCACCGACCGGCGTGAGTTCGATGATGTGGATGATTACCACAACTGGTCGCCATCGGCGCCGTTGAATGTCGACGGCACGCAGATGGACGGAATGGACGGGTGGACGCGCGGCGTCGTGGTCGAGTATGTGAACCCCAATGACCTGGCACAGGTGTCCGCGAACAACACGGGAATCAAAAGGATCACCGTTACCGTGCGTTATCTGGGGGAGGTGATCACCGTGTTGCAAACGGTTCGGACGAGCGCCGTCGCCTCGGTTCACCAATATGAAATGGCCCAGGGGATCGACAATCCGAACGATACCGTGACCGAGACCAGCGAGGATGAGTATGAGCTCCATGAGGGCGGGGTCGTTACAGCGGAGATTGGGAATTGATACGTAACCGATCCTATCATCGACGCGGCATGGCCTATGTCGCGGTCCTGATGACCGCGATGCTGGTGACGATTGCCGCGCTTTCGGGGCTTTCAACAGCGCGATCCCGTCTTCGCTCCGTCGATACGGCAAGCCACACGACGAGGGCGCGCTTTTACGCCGAATCGGCGGTCGAGATGGGGCTGCATACGCTCGGTGCCGATTCGAACTGGCGCACGACGTATCGGAGCGGAGAGTGGATTTCGGAGAGAGACATCGGCACGGGCGGATATGCCTGGAAGCTTGTGGATGAAGTGGACAACGACCTTGGCGCGGGGCTGGACGATCCGGTCAGGTTGTATGGCAAGGGTGTCGTCGGTGACGCGATGCGCATCTACAGCGTGGAGCTCAAACCCAGGGCCGTGCCGAATATCCTCGGCAATTCCGGATTTGAGGCCGGCACAAGAGGATGGGACACGGAAGGAGCCTGTGAACTTGCGTTGTCGACCGGCGACCCCTATCGCGGAGAGGCCTGCGGCCGCGTGACCAACCAGTTCGGGATTGATGCGGGGATCTACTACGACATCACGTCACAGGTGACGAAAGGCGCGAGCTACTACGTGGAGGCCAGGGTCGGCGGCCTCGGCATCAGTCCGAACCTGGATATCCTGGTGGATGCGACCGGAAGCCAACAATCGGTGCGCCTTGGTTCGCGTTTCCTGGCGACGGGCTGGCAGAAAATCACTGGAAACACCACGGTGACGTGGTCCGGAACACTCAACCGTGCTTACTTGAAAGTCTCTGAGCCTTTTCCGATCTCGACTTATTATGTAGACGAGGTCGTGATGGTTGAAGGAGACGCGGCTCCGGACACACCGATGGTCCCCGTACCCGGCACCTGGCGACGGGAAGGGTCGTAACGCATCGATTCAGTCTTCATCGTCTGCTGTTTTGGCAGGCAAAACGAGTCGAATGATTGTGCCCTGTTTGGAATGGGGGGCGGCCGTGATTCGTCCGCCGTGGGCTTCGATGATCGACCGGCTGATGGACAAACCCATGCCCAGACCGTGTGGCTTGGTGGTATAGAACGCGTCGAAAACGCGGTGCGCTTCTTTCTTCGGGAAGCCGACGCCCGTATCGGTCACGATGATCTCCACTTCATTGCTGTTCGCTGAGGTCTCGACCGTGACTTCCCGAGGTCCGGACCGGCTGGCCCGCATGGCATCGAAACTGTTCCGTATCAGGTTCAGGAGAACCTGTTCGATTTGGATCGGATCGGCCCTGATCTCACTGAGATCGCCCGCCAACTTTTGATGAATCAGGATGCCCGTGTTTTTGGCCTCCGCCTGAATGAACGCAACGGTCTCTCGGACGACCTCATTGATGTCGGTGACGGAGGGATGAACCCAATCCTTACGGGCAAAACTTCGAACGCGACGTACGATCTCAGCGGCTCGCTGGGCCTGGTTGACCACTTCCTTCATGATCCTGCGCAGCTCGGCGGTCTGGCCGTTTCCCGAATCCAGCCGGAGGATACACCCTTGCGCGTAGTTGGCGATGGCGGAGAGCGGCTGGTTGATCTCGTGAGCGAGACCGGCCGCCATTTCTCCCAGCGTTGCGATCCGCTGGACGTGAGCAAGTTCCTGCTGGTGATTTCGGCGTTGTTTTTCAACTTCCAGGCGATCGGCGAGTTCCGTTCTCAGGGCAGCCTCGGTCTTGGCCAGTTCGGCATGGTGGTCCTGTCGCATCGTTTCTTCCATTTCGGAGCGCCGGGCCAATTCGCGTTCCAGATCTGCAACTCGCGCGTGCAGCCCTCGAAGCTCGTCCATGAGTTGGCCCTTGGCTGTTTCCGTATGGTTCATGATTTCCACCAGTCGAGCATCCATTCCAGGATCGAAGATTTCATCGACAGACTAAGGACATTCGCTGCGGCATAAGACCGGCTATTTTACGTCATGTTGGGTCCGTTGCCACTGACTTGGGACGAACGTCAACTAAACCTGGCCTTCACTTTGGACGAGCAGGGGCGGGCGTCGTCGGCGCCGTCGTTTCTTGGGCGCATCAAGGGCTCGTTTCTCCGCTTTTCGCGGTTGGGCCTGGGCGGCGATTTCCAGGGCCTCAGACGCTGTCTCTGCGAAGAAATCGGCCTTGACCTCACGCCAAAGCCCGTCTGCGCGGCTGAAGACGCCGCCGGAGACCAGAACGTTCATCGTGGGGCATGCGTCGATGTTCCGAATGTAGTCGATCATTTGTCGCAGGATCGGAGCGTCGGCGGGCTTGCTGCCGACAATCATAAGCATGTCCGGCTGTAGACGGCCCACGAGGGACGCCACTTCATCCTGGGGAATACCGCCACCGAGGAAATAGACGTCCCATCCGTCCGCCTCGAAGAGGTCGGAACACATTTGGGCACTGATTTCTTCCGCTTCGCCTTCGGCACAGGTGATGATGATTTTCTTACCGAGCTTCGTCGCACGGTCAAGCCGAGCCTGGACGTGGTCGGCGACGGTGCGGTTAATACGAGTGGCCATGTGCTCTTCAGCCAGGTTGATGCGATCTTCGCGGTAGAGCTTGTCAACGTGCTCCAAGGCGGGCCAGATGAGATCACTGTAGACCTTTCGGGGTTCGACGCCCGAATCCAGGGCAGAGAGCACGAGTTTTCGGCACGTCTCCCGCTGGCCGTTGAGAAGGGGTTCCATGTACTGGGTGAAGAGTTTTGAGTTGGCCATCGCGTTTTCTCCGTGTTCGGCTGATTCTCGGACAGGTTCCTAGTTTGTTAAAATAGATAAAATAGGATACATGGGCAGTTTAACAATCGGTGTTGTCCGCCGAAAAACTTTAGCCATCGGCAGAAATTGTCCGTCAACGCGCAATATTTACCTGGCGTCGTCTTAACTTGTTTTCTCGTAAATAGTTAAGAAATGAGGCGAGTCCGCTGCGAAACACGTCCGCACAACCGGTCTGTCCGCACCAGAGGCCACAATCCGCAAGAGCCGGCCAAATTCGGGGGATGGAAGCCTTTTGCGGCCGGCAGGCCGATTGCATATCGGTCGTTCAGACTCTGGCGCGAAGAATGCATCAACGGTCATTCGCGTGTGCGAACCAACCGCTTGGGTTGCCTATCAGGGGGGATGTGATGGGTTTCAAGATGATTCGGACCGATCGAAAGCCGCGAGGCATGGTGTTTGTCAAGTGCGGAGCCATCCTCACTCTTTTCGGAACGGGATGCACGGAGGCCGAGTTTGGGAGGCTGACCGGCTTGGTCCCGGTCGAGCCTGTTGTGAAGGAATCCTGGCCGTTGGATTTTGCAAACCCTCCCGTGGCCTTCGGGGAAAGCTATACGACATTTCGTGATGAGCCGCTGAAGGTCAAATCTCAGTTCGGCGTCCTGATGAATGATTGGTTTGTCCTCTGGTTGAATGATTTCTCAGGCGTGACGGAAGAGGGCGGATTTGTGGTATTGGAAGCGGACGGGAGCTTCGCCTATACGCCGCCTGCCGGCTTTATGGGAGCGGATCATTTCAGCTACACGATTGAGAACGACCGCGGGCTCGCTTCGGCCAGGGTGACGATCAAGATTGTTCCGTTCGATGCCGTGCCTGTTCCGACGTATTGATCAATTCATTGCAAGCAGGGCTGCGACATAGTCCTGAATGTCATTGGCATCGTTGGCGCCGTCCTTGTTCATGTCTGCAATACAGCGATGGGCAGGCGATACTTCAGAGGCGATGAGCGCTGTCACAAAGTCCGGCATGTCGAGGGTAGGTAGGAAACCGCGGTCGGCGAGATAGGCGTTTTCGAAGACCTGCCAATCATCACAATCAACGTCTCCGTCCCCGTTCATGTCGGCCGGCTGGCAGCCGGTGGCATAGAGGATTCCCGACCCGGCTGAGGGCTCGACGTAGCAGGGTTCGAACGTCATGAAATCGATATCGTCGATGTCGCCATCGGCATCAAGGTCGCCAAAGCCGCCGTGCGTAATGGTGATCACTTGATTTGTGGCGACGCTGTAGCGCGTGCTTGAAGATCCGTCCGGCCAATCGATGGTCAGCGAATCCACAGTCGTTGCGTTGGCAACTCCGAAGAAGGCTTCGGCCGGCTCCTGTCCGAGGTAGCTGGTGCCTGCAGTGATCAGCCGCATCATGTTCAAACTTCCTTTTGTGATCTGGACGGTGGCGCCGATGGCGCGATGATTGGGGCCGTTCATGCGCGGTTTGACAACGAGATAGTTGTCGATCCCGCCGTGTTTCGCCTGGTTTTGCAGAAGGCGAAGCAGCGTGGGATTGAGATCGTTGGATTGACAAGTCTGCATGAGATCCAGGTCACCGTCGCGGTCGTAGTCGAAGGTGATCAGGCAGCTACCGTAATAGGTATCGTCGAATTGGACGGTGGCGGACACGTCGTTGAAATCCACCGGATTGCCGCCCGTATTCAGGTAGAACTTCGACGGATCATCGAGGAATGCGTTGCCGCTGCGCCAGCCATTGGTTGCGGCGATATCCATCCAGCCGTTGTTGTCGCAGTCCATGAACGTGGTGCCCCAGCCCCAACCGCCGTACTCCACGCCCAAACTGAAGGAGACGTCGGTGAAACTGAGATTCGGGAGCACGGAGTCGTTGCGGAGGAGGACATTGTATTCGGGAAGCAGGGTATTCGGGTCGTCCCCGTAAATGTTGGTGACATAGATGTCCAGATCGCCGTCGTTGTCGTAATCGCCGATGGCCATTCCCATGTCGTTCATGGCGTTATCCGCCCCGGCAGCGGAAGCCACGTTGGTGAAAGTGCCGTCCCTGTTGTTGATCCATAGCTGATTGGGCGCAAAATCGATGTTCACGTAGAGATCCAGCCAACCATCCTTGTTGAAGTCGGCCAGCATCGGTTGATGGGCGTAAGGGCACGTCAATCCCGGAACGCACGTGCCCCCGATGTTGCTGGCGTTGCTGGCGTTCGTGAAGGTCCCGTCTCCGTCGTTTAAAAAGACGTCGATCGGACCATTCCAGACGGCAGCGATGATGTCGACATAACGGTCCTGGTTGATATCGCCGACACAGATCCCGCCGCGATGATAGGGGCCGGGGTTGATTCGCGGAAGATAGAGCTGCGCGCCGTGCGTCATGTCAGTGAAGCTGTAGGGCGTATCCTGCCGGTAAAATCGATAAGCTGTGTTTGCCGCGATGACGTCGTTGGCGACCAAGAGGTCAAGGTCCGCGTCGCCGTCGAAGTCGAACCAGATTGAGCTTCGATTCTCAAACGTCGAATCCAAGCCGGCATCGGCGGCAATTTCCTCGAAGTTGCCGTTGCCGAGATTACGATAAAGCTGGTCGGGTACACCGCTGCCGTTGGTGACAAAGAGGTCCACAAGGCCGTCGTTGTCGTAATCGGCCGCTGAGACCCCGCCGCCCATGCCTTCGGACATGGTGTACGGTTGTAACCCGCTCGTGGTCCCGACTTCCTGGAAAATCTGGGCCGAGGCGCCGGCCGTCACAGCCGGGACGACGACAAATGCAGATAGAATCGAAGGATATTTGGCTCGCCGCATTGTTCCCTTCTCCACGCTTCTTGGTCAGGGTTGACGACTACGAAAGACTTGAAAGAGTCCCTTTCCAAATTATCGGAACCGAACCTCGATTGCAAGGTTTGGGGACAAACGACTCTGCGAGCGTAAAATCAGAATTTAGCGGCGATCGGCATGCGGCGACCAATTCCGAAGGCGCGACTTGTGACTTTCAGGCCGGTCGCGGCCTGTTTTCGTTTGTATTCGTTCCGGTCGACTTTTCGGATGACGTCGCGGACGACGGCTTCGTCAAAACCCCGGGCCACGATGTCGGCGGCGCATTTTTCCTCTTCGATGTATTCATGCAGGACGGCGTCGAGCACATCGTAGGGGGGCAGGGATTGCTGATCATGCTGGTCCGGCCGTAGCTCGGCCGATGGAATCTTGGTCAGGGTGGAGTTCGGGATCACTTCGCGTTTGGATCGCCGATTGACGTCGCGGGCCAGTTCGTAAACCATCGTTTTGGGCACGTCGCTGATGACCGCCAGCCCACCGCACATGTCGCCATAAAGCGTGCAATAGCCCACGGACAATTCGCTTTTGTTCCCGGTGCTGAGCGGGAGCCAGCCGAACTTGTTCGACAGGGCCATGATGATATTGCCGCGGATTCGAGCCTGGATGTTCTCTTCTGTAATGTCAGCCGGCCGGTTCTCGAAGTGTGGCGTGAGTTCGCTTTCAATCGCGGAGTGAATTTTTTCCAGCGGAACGACACGGTAATCAAACCCTAAGTTCCGGGCCAGGGTCTCGGCGTCGCGAACGCTGTGATCACTGCTGTAACGTGAGGGCATGGCGACGCCGTGAACGCGAGGAGATGAACATTTTGCGGTCAAGGCGGCATTGCCGTGGAGCGCTTCGACCGCAATCGCCGCGGTGACGGCAGAATCGATACCACCGGACAGACCGATCACGACGTCGTTGAATCCGCACTTGTTGATGTAATCGCGCGTTCCCATCACGAGGCCGTGCCAGACCGATTCGATCGTTTGGGGATAAGGCTCGATGCGAGCCTCTCGCAAATCATCCATCTTCACCAGGAGCAGGTCTTCCTCGAAGGCCTTTGCACGGGCCACAACGTTGCCGTTTGCGTCAAAGGCGCAACTCGCACCGTCGAACAACAGCTCGTCATTCCCGCCGACTTGGTTGGCAAACAGCAACGGAATGGATTGCTCGGCCGCGTGTCCGCCCATCAGTTGCTCCCGGAAGGCATGCTTTCCGACTGAGAAAGGAGACGCGGAGGCGTTGATGATGACGCTGGCGCCGGCATCGGCCAGCTCTTGCACCGGGTTTCGGTGATAGAGACGTCGGCGGAAGGTGTGTTCATCGTTCCAGAGGTCTTCGCAGATCGTGAGGCCGACGGGAATGCGCCGTCCACCGATGTCAATCTCGACCACATTCGCCGTTTCCGCCGGCTCAAAATAGCGGTGCTCATCAAAAACGTCGTAGGTTGGCAGCAGCGACTTGTAGGACTCACCCATCCATTGGCCGTTTTGAAGCAGAGCCAATGCGTTTCGGAAGAGTCGGCCTACCGGGGCTTCGTTGCGGGCGACAAATCCGACCAGGGCCGCGGGGCCGTTTTTTGTGTAAGCCGCCAGTGCCCGCACCGCCTGAATATTTGCATCCACGAAGCCCGACTTGAGGAGCAGATCTTTGGGCGGATAGCCGGTGATCGCGAGTTCCGGCGATATGACGAGGTCGGCTCCGGCCCGGTTCGCTTTTTCGATGCTCTCGACGATTTTGCGACAATTGTGGTCGAAGTCGCCGATCACGGGATTCACCTGTGCCAGCGCGATGTTCATGGGGAAGAGTATAGCAGGAGTCGAGCTGCTCTGTGCCGTCCGAGAAGGGGCGGTACATTTTTTGAAAAAAAGCGGTTTTCGTGGGACACTTGCGATCGCCTATAATGAATCTGGTGAGGTAGGGGTGGTTACTGGACGTCTCGAATGAGACCGTTCCGTGACCGCCGTCAAGCTGGGTAGCTGTTAGGACTTGATTTCGTAATTTTTCTTGCTGTATGGGGAAATGCATGCGACCGGCTGAGGGCGTCCTTCGTCCTCCGGCAGGCTTGTAACCCTTCATGGGGTGCGTTATCGTATACAGACTACGGTCGTTCGTAAATCATGCCTCGTGGGGTCGTCATTCATGCTCAAGAAAACCTGCCGATTATGTAGAATCGTGAAAGCGGTTGTTTGCACCGCGCTGATTTTGAATCTCCACGTGTGGGCCGGCGGCTGCGGTTTAAACGGAGTCTTCACGGTGGACGGCAAGATCCGGATTGCCTTGACGCCGGACCAACCCCTGACCCAGACGCTGGCGGGCAGCCAGTTCGAAGGCGCAACCGCGATCGAGATCGACCCGGCCGTGAATCGGTTCACGTTGATTTTCCCAACGGCGGATCGGGAGATCTCAGGTCAGTACAGCTTGGTCAAGAGGGAGTTCGCCATCACGCAGTTGCGTTTGGCTCGCGGCGCGCTCTCGACCGACCTGGCCTTGAACAATTCAAAACAGGTGACTTCGATTGAAGTCTCCACGGGCCAGCGGTGGGAGCGACCTGCCGAGTGGACCGGTCTCACGAATGATGTGCTCGCGAACGGTGTGGATGCCTACCTGGCTGCCAACATCGAGTTGGTCGATCAGACTCGACAATTGGACGGCGGAGATGGGGCGCGGTTGCCCACTCCGACAACCGACGAAGAAGAGCCGGAATCTCCGAACAATGAGATTGATAAGTCCGGGCCGGCCGCACAAGATGCGACAGGCGGGCTCGGGGATGTGCTGGCGGGACTAGCCGTCGTTTTCGGCCTGCAGCTTGCGGCCTCGAATTTCCCCGCGATTTTCTTCGTGTTTCAGATCCTGGTCTCGACACAAACGGCCATGGCCATCGCCGGGATCGCGCCGGGTCCTGGCGCACCTCCGACGACTGACGGCGGTGTAGCCCCGACAGGGACGGCCATTCTCCGTGTCACGAATCAACTCACGGACGGAAAGCCCATCTGGTTCGTCACGCTGATTCAAGACAACAACTCTGGCGATTCCGGCGGCAATCTCCTGGGCGATGAATCGATACCGGCCGGCTCCTCACGTGATTTCCCGGCCCCACAGGGCACACGAGACATCAACATCATCGTGCCAAGCGGCGTAGACTGTTTTATCATTTATGCCAATAAGGGCATTTCCTTGGTGGATGGACGGGCGACCGAATTGATCATCACGGATGAAAGTGTGGGCGAGCTTTTTCCGCAAGGCTGCAATAACGGCGGCTAGCGGTTGGCCGGTCATCTTCCAAGTAGGCCTGGTCTGGTCGGTCATCGGGCGAGCCATAAGTTTTCTGTTGGGGGGCGGTGCTGCACAACAGCCGAAGTTTAGGGGATCGGAGCGATGGCGACGTTCTACACGAAGCGACGATCGCGAAGCGGCAGATTGAGGCCATTGATCAGGTGTGCTGTGCCAATGATCGTCATCGTATTCGGCTTGCATGTCGCCGCGGGTCGAGAAATGGACGATGACGCCAGGACGCTTTACATGAATACGGGTTTGGTGGACACCAATAATCTCGAGCGCTTGCCCTTACGCTCTCTGATCACGTTTGAAAAAGGCAAATCCTACGTGATTCAGTTGAAGGCGCCGATGACGCGACAGATTCGAACGGTCTTGCAAAGCGCCGGTGTTCGTCTGATGGATTATCTTCCACGCAATGCCTACATCGTCGAGTTGGGCGGCGTCAGTCCGGAAGTCCTGGCCGAATTCGAATTCGTTCAGTGGGCGGGCGAATATCAGAAGGATTGGAAACTCGAACCCAATCTTGGAGGACGCCAATTCGTGACCTCTGAGCGGGAAGCCTTGACGATTGCAAATCGGGTTGTCGTGACGGTGACGTTATTCCAGGGCAAGACGTCGATGCCGACCTTGGAAACCATCGGCGCCGTGGAAGGGGCCGTCGTGCACACCGTCGAAGAGGTTGGCGGCAACGAAGTCATCACGGTGACGCTCCCGAATGCTGCAGTTCCCGGGCTCGCCGATATGGACGACGTCCAATACGTTGAAGAGTACCCGGAGCTTACTTATCGAAACGGCACGGCCCGGTGGATCGTTCAAAGCAATCAAACTGACGTTACGCCACTCTATGACCATGGGTTGCGAGGAGAAGGGCAGATCGTTGGCGTTCTTGACGGCCCGCCCGACCAGCGACACTGCTCGCTCGATGAGGGCAAGATTCTTTTCTACAACGCACCGGACGGCAATGATTTTCACGGCACACATGTGGTGTGCACGATCGCCGGTGAAAACAGTGAACTCGATGATACAAGGGGCGTCGCATTTCTCGCCAACATGGTTTTCAGCACTCCGCCGGATTTGGCGGAGGGGAGCCTCACGCTTTCAGAACGACTGAGACGGCATCACAACCAGGGTGCTCGAATCCATGCGAATAGTTGGGGAAACGATGCGACGAACAACTATGACGCACTTTGTCGCGGTTTTGACGCCTTTCTCTACGAGCACGAAGAGGATTTTGCGTGCGTTGCAGCGACCAATCTGGGCACGTTGAAAAATCCCGAGAACGCAAAGAACCTTTTGGTCGTCGGTGCGTCTCGAGATACGCCTGAGCAGGATTCGTATTGTTCCGGTGGGGTCGGGCCGACCGCCGACGGCCGCCTCAAGCCCGACGTGTGCGCTCCGGGCTGCGAGGTCATGTCAGCCGCAGCGGGGACACAGTGTGGGGTCGGCCCCATGACGGGAACGTCCGTTGCGGCGTCGACCGTCGCCGGCGTGGCGGCGCTCGTTCGGCAATATTTTGTCGATGGCTATTATCCCGGCGGCAAACCCGATTCCACAAACGGGTTTGTTCCAAGTGGTGCGCTCATCAAGGCTGCGATGATCAATTCCGCGGTGGACATGGATCGCATCGGGAACTATCCAAGCGAGATGGAGGGATGGGGGCGTATTCTGGCCGGCGACGTCCTGTATTTTGCGGGCGACGATCGGAAGCTGGCTGTTCTCGCCGACATCCGAAATCAGAACGGCATGGACACCGGAAATCGGCAGACCTTTGAGTTTCAAGTGAGGGACATGACCGAGCGACTCAAAGTGACGCTCGTTTGGACCGACCCTCCGGCATCGGTCGGGACCGGAACCTGTCTTGCGTTGGTTAACAATCTTGATTTGGAAGTCACGTCACCCGCCGGCAAGGTCTATCTCGGCAATGATTTCTTCAAGGGCGTTTCGAAGACGGGCGGCGTTGCGGATGCGCTGAATAATGTGGAGCAGGTCCACCTCAACGAACCACATCCGGGGATTTGGAAGGCGACCGTCAAAGCGGCCACGGTGAACGTGCCCAATCAGGGGTTTGCCCTGCTTGCCACGGGGAATTTTGGCGTGGGCATCGAACAGGAAGAACAAGAATACGAACAGGAACACGAACAAGAAAAAGAAGAAGCACTGATTGTGATGAGTCAGGAGCCGCCGGCCGGTTCGATTCTTGGCGACTTGAACGAGATCTGGGTGACTTTCTCCGAGCCGGTCAAGGACGTGACCGCCGATCAATTGCGCGTCAATGGTTCATCGGCCGTCAGCCTGGAGAAACCGCTGGATGCCTCTCAGGGCAGCGTCGGTCCGTATCGCTTTTCAGGTTTCGAGGTTCCCGATCGAGGGACCGTTCAGGTCACATTTGCGAGTGGGGTCGTCACGAACGATGCTGACAACGTCATGGGCGATTCGAGCTGGACCTACGAAATGTCGGATTGCGAAGCCGACCGTCCTCTGACTCAACAAGACATTCTGGCAGGCGTCGCTCAGGATTGTAATGGGAACATGATTCCTGATTTGTGTGATCCCGATATGGTCCAAGCCGATGCCGGCGCGAATCGAACGATGACAACGGGCGAAGTTCTGACCCTCGGCGGCGACACGGCCGCAAGGGGCGGCAGCCCGCCCTATTTGTATGAGTGGACGCTTTTGGGCGAATTCGGTGACGAGCGCGTTGCGGATGCCAATCCGACCTTCAATCCTACGCTGCCCGGCGTCTATGTTGTGAAGCTGGAGGTGACGGATGCATCGGGATGCTCGTCAACGGCTTTGACTGAAGTTCGCGTCGTGGACAACAGCGTGGACCGTCCGCCGAGCACGACGATAGATTTCACCGGGTATTTCAAGAGTTGCGCGTCGAGGTTTATGATCTCGGGCAGCCTGACGCTCATGGTCATGGTCGTCGGCGTATTGTCCATACGTGGCCGCCGGCGCCACAGGTTGAATTGCGATCAACAGAAAAAGGCAGGGAGCCGTTCATTGAATTGAGGATCATGATGATGACACGATGTCGATTAGTGTTCGCCGTTTGTTTGTTGCCACTGGCTGTTTTGCTCTCAGCGCTGGTGGTTCTTTACAACAATGCTTTGCCTGAATCGGTCTCAGAATCTCAGTCTCAGACGAAGGCTTCGCGACGACCCGTGCGTCCCTCGCTCATCGCGGGCAGGGCCTCGATTTGCTTTGCACCCGGCACGCCGCGGGAGGTCATTGAGGCCTACTATGATGCCGTCTATGGGGATGTTCCTTTTCAACCGTTTCAACACCAGGATAACCAACGCTGGGCGACGACCGCCACGAACGGCGGGGGGCTCGACCAGGGCGATCCCACCACCATTACCTGGAGCATCGTCCCCGACGGCACGCCGATTGCGGATGGAGGTGTTCCCGGTGAAGAGGCCGACCCCAGTGATTTGAGGGCGTTTCTCACGGGCCTGTATGGCAGCCCGGACGTGTGGATGCCGCTGTTCCAAGAAGTGTTTGATCGTTGGGGCGATCTCACTGGAACAACTTATGTTTTTGAACCCCAGGACGACGGTCTTCCACTTCAGACGAACGGTGTCGGCGGTGTGCGTGGCGATGTTCGGATCGGCGGACATCCCCTGGACGGGACAAGCGGCGTTTTGGCTTACAACTTCTTTCCGCCTTTCGGCGGCGACATGGTGATCGATACGAATGACCTTTTTTATAACAACGATGCCAACAACTTCCGTGCGTTCCGGAACGTGGTCTCCCACGAGCATGGTCATGGACTGGGTTTCGCGCACGTCTGCCCGGTGAGCGCCGGCGACCCTGATCCTTTGGTGACCTTCAAGCTGATGGAACCCTTCGTGAATCTCGCTTTCGACGGACCGCAACCCGATGACATTTTGGCAGGGCATCGCGGATACGGAGATCCTCTGGAACCGAATGATTCGTTTTTTGCTCCGACCCTTCTGGGTGAGTTGGAGAGCACCACTATTACGATGGAGACTTTGGGACTTAACGTCGACAACGATGAGTTTCTGAGCATTGACGATGATTCCGACTCTGATTGGTTTGCAGCGGACATGCCGGCGAACCAGTTCATCAGTGTGATCGTGACACCGGTTGGCGAGCGGTATCTCGAAGGACCGCAGGATCAGGCCTGCGCGAGTGGAGTGGAGTTTGATTCCAGGATGGAAGGCGACCTCGTGATTGAGGTCATCGACATCAACGGATCGACGAGGCTAATCACGAAGAACGACACCCCGGCAGGCATGCCGGAGGAGCTGATTGATTTTGAAATGCCCCCCGTGCCTGGCACCTATTTTATCCGTATTTCCAACAGCGGAAACAGTCGGGCTCAGATGTATGAATTCGAACTTCGCGGGTCTGTGGACGATATGGAGCCGCCGGTTGTGGCGACCGTGGATCCGTCTGAGGGTTCCAAGTCGGCCGTGCTGACTGAGATTCTGGTCACGTTCGATAAGCCGGTGAAGAATGTTGAGCCGGGTGATCTGACGGTCAATGGGTCGCCTGCGACTTCGGCCGTTGTTGACGGCATGCCCGCGGCCGGTTTGACACAAGGCAGAACGGGGCCTTTCTCGTTTCAAGGATTCGAGTCACCGCCTGACGGTCCCGTCCTGGTTGAAATCCCGGACGGCGCGCTCACCGATTCTTTCGGGAATATCTTTCAAGGCGCAACATGGGCGTTGGAGATTTCCGATTGTAACGGGAATCAATTCCTGGACAGTGAAGATGTCGTAACGGGTCTCAGCGACGATTGTAATGGCAACACCATCCCCGACGAATGTGAAGCGGATTTTGTCCGGGCGGACGCGGGTCCGGATCAAACCGTAACGACGAGCGCGATCGTGACGGTCGGCGGAAGTCCGGCCGGTCTCAATGGTGTTCCACCATACACTTATGAGTGGACACTTCGGGGGAATCCCAACGGGCCGATCATTACTGAATCGAATCCGGCCTATGGTCCCCTTCCAGCCGGCGTTTATGTTGCGCGGCTCGTGGTGACAGACTCATCAGGATGTTCGGCGAGCGACTTTGTTCGGGTGACCGTTGAAGCGGAGGACGGTACGATCGACATGCCGATCCCTCCCGTCGAATGTGCTCCGGCTGCGACGATGTCGAGCGGCCTGACACTCATGGCGATGATCGTGGCGACACTCTCGTTTCGACGGAGACGACGACGGGGGCGTTAAGTAACAGCCGACCAGAGTCGAAGCCTACTTGACCCGAACGCCGAACGATTCCAGTGCGGCGGCGTCATCCTTATAGAATTTGAACTCCCGGTCGAGATTTGTGATGGTGAACAGCTTCATCACCTCTTTTCGAAGACCGCACATCACCAGCGTACCCTTGATGGCCTTCATCTTCTTCTGCAAGGTCAACAGGACGCCGATGGTTTGCGACGAAAGAAGCTTCACATGGGTGAAATCGAGCACGAGCTTTTGTTTGTGTTGGTGATCCGGCATGTGATAGAGTGCTTCGCCCAGTTCTTCGATGGACTTCGAATCCAGGATCGAGCTGTCCGTAAACGTCACGACGGCGACCCCGGCATAATCTTCGATCAAAAGATGCGGTTTCGCCATCCTCGCACTCCATCATCAAACGCAGAAATCGTCTGAGTAGATCTTACCATCTCGGAGTCGTGAAAAACACTCCGATGCGATCCTTCGGCCGTCCACGGGGATCAGCGCCGCTTGGATCCCGCTCTTTCTGACGCGCGGCCGCCCGATCATCGTTCGATGCGATGTCTTGTGCCTGTTCTCTCAATCTTCGCAGAGGATCATCATTCAATGCCGGAAGTGTGTCGTCCAGGTGAGAGAACATGGCATATGCGACGGCGACTGAACCGTCAGCCTGGTTTTGCCAGATTTCAATGAGTCGCCCTTCCTGCGGCAGGTCCAATGTGGAGCATGTCTCGATTTCGACATAGGTCTCACGGTCCGTGACTCTGTTCACGTGTGTGTGGCCGGCCAGGTGCAGAATCACGTTGGGGAATTCGTTCAAGATCGCTCGAAATCCTGAACCGACCACGGCACTGCCGTAGATTGCTCGCAGAAAGGCGCTCGGATGATGGGATGCCACGATCACAAGTTCGCCACGGTCTTGGGCTGCCGTCAGTTCGGACCGGAGAAAAGCAAGCTGCTCAGTGAGAATCGAGCCGTCCTGATAGAAGAACCCCCGGATTTGATGGGCTGGGTCACACGTATCCAAGCCGATGAGTCGCAATCCCGGCAACGGAGAGACGCTGTACCAGCTCGGTCCTGATTCGGCGCTCGAAAAACCATGCCCCTCCGGACCGGTCACGGTGTCAAACATCGCCCGAATGAACTCGCGTTTGTTATAGAAAGCTCGTGCGGGATTCGGTTCGACCCACTGCCGCAATTCAAAAAGTTCGGGCGGACCGGGGTTGGCAGGCGTCACCTTGCCGTGCGTGAGAAAACCGACGGGATCAAGCTCTCCCGGCAGGAGGATGTCCGGCCGGTCTTCCAGCGGCAGCGGCGCGGTCCTTCGCCCGAAAAGTTCTTCAAAGAAAGGGAACACGCCGATCGCATAGACATCGTGGTTTCCAAAGACGCCGTACCACGGAATCGACGGTGCATTGCCATGCACGCCCTGGCGATAGAGTCCCTGAGCCTGAAAGGCGGCATGCGGATCAAGCAGCGTGGCGGGACGGACCTCCGACGGCCGGTCGTCCGGTCCGGTCAGCGGATCGATGATTTCGCCGTCAAATACTCCCGTGAACCAATCGAGTTCATTCACCTGGCTGTTGTCACAGGCGTCCCCGGTGTGGACAAGGAATGAAACGGGCAGCCCCGAGGCATGAAGGCGATTACACGTTCGGACGATTCCGTCGAAGAGCTGCGTCGAATAGGCTTCGTAAGGTCGCCAGGCGCTTGTTGTGATGACTTGAGCTCCGGCAAACCGGGCCGGTGACTCCTCGTCAACAACGTGTGTGTCCGAAATGTGAAAGATCCTGGCGACGAGAGTCAAACCGGTCGTGTCAAAAGTGTCGTTTTGACGTGACGGTAATCGAAGACCGTCGTCGACTTCACACGACGCACATGCCGTCGTGATCGAAACGAATAATCCAAGGACCAACCACCGGCATTTTCGCATCGACGATACCTTAAACAAACAAGCCTAATTGTAGGGCGGGTTCCATCCGCCGACATCCATGATACGTACTTGGTTCCCCGTGCTCAGTATAAAAGCGCCTGACTGCGCGTAACAAGTGAATTGGAAGAGAAACCGTGTCACGAAATGTGTTGCCGAAGATAGGAGAATCGCTCCGTCAATTCCCCGTCGTAAACGATGGTCGCGCGTTGCAGTTCCGGCGGCAGTCCGCTGTTTAAGAGATCGGCGGTGAAATCAGCCCCGGCCAGTCCCGGTAAAAATGGCGACAACGAAAGACTGAATTGCCTCGACGCATCTACGGGCACTTCGCAGGGCAAGGCATCCACGGCCAGCACGACCGGTCCGTGACCGTCCACGCCGTCATGTGTCCGGCCGGTGCCGGGGTCAAATACGTACACGGGATTGTCCGGCGTGGTTGCGCGGACCGTACAGGCCAGCGAGCCGTCGATGTCACAGGTGATGTCGCCAATGACTCGAAGTCGAGGAGAAGACTGTCCACTGTACAAGTCCCGGAGATGACTTCGCGTGACCATCCTGGGATACTTGGGATCCCAGTAAATGCCGTTGATCAGGATGGTCAGGTGCTCCACGAACGGCGCGAAGCACGCCCGATAGCGCTCGGGATGGGTGTAATATTCCTGAAGCTCGAAAGGAGAGGCGACATCACACCGTTCCACCATGTGCTCTTCGTGGAAAACGACCTTGTAGCAAACGTTCCGCGCCGATCCCGTAGCGGCAAGGTCTTCCGGCATGATCTCCTCGCCGGGCAGGAGATCGTAAATCTCCTGGGCCCCTTGCGAAACTTGTCCGTAGCCGGCGAAGCCGCAAACGAAGGGGCAAATCGCTTCGGGCAAACCTTGACGGCGGATGTCGCTTGCCACCTTGGCCAACTCGCGTCTGGCGTGTTCGAGGTCATTGTATTGATGGGCCGGTTGAATCCGTGAGAAAGCACAGTCGATGCCTTCATGCTCGAGTCTTCGCCCCAGGGCCCAAAGGGAATCGACCATTCCGGCGATCCCCGCGAAGTGTCCGAAGGCCACGAGCCGCCGATCATGCTCATCGGCGATCATCTCATAGTCGATCAGTTGACAGCGCAGTTCCGCCAGTCGCCGCAAAGCGGGCATGTTGGTCGACTGTCCCTTGATCGTGTGCGAAAAGATGACGTAGGTTTTGTTCGGTTCAAATTTCTCGAGCGGAATCTCCTTGACCCCCATGATGATATCGCAGTCGGAGAGATCCTCCGTCGACAGCGCCCCGGCCTTCTGGTAGTCGGCATCCGGAAAGGCGCGAATCGGGGAGGGCTGCACGAGGAACTCGATCTCATGTTCGCGAATGAGCAGTTCGACGTCCGTCGGCACCAATGGTGCCCGGGCTTCCCATTTGCTTTTGTCTTCGCGGCGAATGCCAATGCGGTTCAACGTCTTGCTCCTGTTCCATGATCCTACGCGACAAGGCACCCATTTCGCCACGGCCCTAACAAACTTAAAACAAAAAACTGGTATTGAAGGATGTTTTTGGTTAGCCTTCGCGGCATGACAGGACAAGCCATTGATCATCCGGAGCAAATCGGTGTTGGGAGTACGTTGCCGCTGGATAAGATACTGAGCGAGGTTCGTCGGTACTGGGGCTACACGTCCCTGCGGCCCCACCAGGAAGCGGCCATTCGAGCAGGGCTGGAACATCGCGATTCGCTGGTCGTCCTTCCCACGGGTGGTGGGAAGTCGCTTTGTTATCAGGTCCCTCCGCTGCTCGCTGAACGCACCGATATCGTCGTTTCTCCATTGATCTCGTTGATGAAAGATCAGGTCGACGGGCTGCGAGCCTGCGGCTATCCGGCGGCCGCTCTGCACAGCGGACTAACGCCTGACGAACGGCACAACACGCTGAACGACGTCGTCACCGGCAAGCATCGCCTGGTTTTTGTCGCCCCGGAACGGCTCATGACTTCCGGTTTTCTTTCGATGTTGTCGCGCGTTGACGTACGCTCCTTCGCCATTGATGAGGCCCATTGCATCAGCCATTGGGGGCACGATTTTCGCCCCGAGTATCGTCAGCTTTCGCAATTGAAGCAGGAATTCCCTCGTGCGAGCATCCACGCTTACACTGCCACGGCCACCGAGCGCGTGCGCCGGGATATCATTGAACAGCTTGGGTTGGATGAAGCCGCCTTGTTGGTTGGCACGTTTGATCGCCCTAATCTGGCTTATCGCGTTGTGGCGCGCCTGGATGTGAATCGGCAGGTCCTTGAGGTCATCCGGCGGCATCGCGATGAGGCTGTCATCGTTTATTGCATTTCGCGCAAGGATACGGAGGCCTTGGCCGAATTCTTAAGAGTCCAAAAAGTGAAAGCCGCTCACTATCACGCCGGCATGAATGCTGATGAACGGAGACAGACCCAGGAGGCATTCACCAATGAAGAGCTGGATGTCATCGTTGCCACGGTGGCGTTCGGCATGGGCATCGACCGCAGCAACGTTCGTTGCGTCGTCCACGCCGCCATGCCTAAGTCGATCGAGCACTATCAGCAGGAAACCGGGCGAGCGGGTCGCGACGGACTTGAAGCCGAATGTGTATTGTTCTATTCGTTTTCGGATTTCGCCCGTTGGAAATCACTGTTGACCAGGAGTCACGAAGACGCCGGAGCCCAGGCTGAATCCCTCGACGCGAAGTTGGAGTTGTTGGAACATTTGCGACGTTATTGCCAGCCTTTTCACTGTCGCCATAAGCACTTGTCAGAGTATTTCGGCCAGGTGTATGAAAAGGCGAACTGTCGAGCCTGCGACGTTTGTCTGAACGAAACGCCGGACATGGAAGACGCCACCGTGCCGGCCCAGATGATTCTCTCATGCGTCGCCCGTACGGAGGAACGATTCGGCATCAACCATATCGTCAACGTTCTTCGCGGCGGCGATACGGAGATGATTCGCAAATGGCAGCATCAAAATCTCAGCACCTACGGCCTGATGCGGGACACGTCGCGCAAAAGTCTGCTGCACATGGTCAATCAACTGTTTGACCAGTCCCTGCTTGAACGAACAACCGATGAGTACAAGACATTGCGGCTCAACGGCGCGTCCTGGGAAGTCATGCGTGGAGAACGGAACGTCCGCATGTTAAGTCTTCCCGAAAAGCCCTCCCGAGAATCAAGAAGGGAAACGGCGTCCTGGGTCGGTGTCGATCGTCCATTGTTCGAGGAACTCCGTTCACTTCGCACCCAACTGGCGAGAGAGCGCGGCGTGCCGCCTTATGTCGTTTTCAATGACGCGACGCTGCGCGACATGGCCAGAAGAAAGCCGAGGACCGAAAGCGCGATGCTTATGATTCACGGCGTCGGAGAGCAGAAGCTCAAGAACTTCGGTGATTGTTTTATGGACTGCATCGACAGTTTCTGTCAAACACACGCGGCTGACGAGGAGAGTGCTTCCGATGTGCTCGGCTCAGAGCCGATGTAGGGCAGCGCCAAAGTAGGGCGGGTTCCACCCGCCATCATCGGCCTTGTGTGCACTGTATGCGCATAAACTCTGTCGATGTTAGCTCGTGTCTCAACGGCGGGCGGAGCCTGCCCTGGGTTGAGCATTGCGATGAGCCGTCTGTCCAGAGGAGGAGCGTCTCTGATACAGACTAATCAGCGTAGATTTTGAGAATCGTATCGAGCATTTTCAGCGCGTCGTTGCGTTTGCGCTGAAAGGTGTTTCGGCCGATGATGGAGCCGAAGCCGCCGCCGTCGCGGATGGCCTGGATCTCGTCGAACAGCTCCTGATCACTATCCTTCTTGGCGCCGCCGCTGAAGATCACGATGCGCCTTCCGTTGAATGAGCATTGCGTAATGTGCTTGATTCGCTCGGCCGGTGTTGCGATGGGGATCTTTTCCTTTTCATACACCTTACGGGCGGCATCCTGTTCAATGTAATCGGTCGGAACCTTGACTTTAACGATGTTGGCACCCAACTGGCATGCAATCTGCGCGGCATAGCCCGCGACATCGATGGCGGTCTCGCCTTCCTTGCTGAGCGAGCTGCCGCGTGGATAGCTCCAGACCACGACGGCCAGTCCGACGGCCTTGGCCTCTTCGGCATAGGCCCGGAGGTTTTCGTACATCTCCTGACGCAAGGCGGAGCCGGGATAGATCGTCAGTCCGATCGCGCAGCAGCCGAGCCGCAACGCGTCATTGACGGACGCCGTCAGCGCCTGCCAGGAGTCCTTCTCGTTGGCGAGCAGGTCGTGGTTGTTGGCCTTGAGAATCAGCGGGATTTCACCCGCGAAGTCGGCGGCCCCGGCCTCCAGAAAACCGAGAGGCGCGGCGTAGGCATTCAGCCCGGCTTCAATGGCCAGCTTGAAATGGTAGTGTGGATCGTAACCTTCGTCGTTCGGGCCAAAGCTACGAGCCGGGCCGTGTTCCCAACCTTGATCAACCGGCAGGATGACCATGCGACCGGTGCCGCCAAGTCGTCCCTGGTTCAGCATGCGGGCGAGGTTTGTGAGCACGCCGGGGTTTTCGCTCTTGTACCAACTCAGGATTTCACGGACTCGCTCGGTCATGATCGATACTCCCATGGTGTATTTTCATGCTCGGGAACAATAGCCTAATCTCTTCGTTGCACGAGTCAATGGCCTCCGCAACGAGGCTTCCGGGCTAGTTGGATTTCGATTTTTCCGCCGACGCAAGGGCGTCGTTCTTAAGCATTTCGAGCTCGATCTTGTGCCATTGCATCTCGTCCTCGACGTATTGCCAGAACTGACCATATCCCCTGTCATCAAGCTCGCATCGGGCGGCGGCATAGGCGAGCCGGCCGAGAACCAGAAGGATTGTCTGTCCATCGTTACGCTTTAGGATCTTTTCCAAACTTTTCTTCAGTCGGCCGGCGACTTCGGACACGGATTCGCCTTCAGGAGGCTCGACGGACAGCGGGTCGTTGCGCCACTGTTTGTACACCTTGCTGAAACGCTCCTTAAAGTCGCCTTCAGTCAGGCCTTCCCAGTGTCCGAGGTTGATTTCCCGCAGCGCGGCGTCGGTTTTGATCTTGAGGCTCAACTCCTCGGCGATGATCGCGGCCGTCTGTTTGGTCGGACCGTCCGCTCCGCAGAAAATGGCTTGAGGCGAGAACTGGGCGACGGCCCTGGCATCGGTCAGGGCTTGCCGATGGCCACCCTCGTTCAACTGCAGGTCCGTGTCACCCACGAGCCTGCCCTGGATTTGCCATTCGGTTTGCGCAGCTTTGACGAGAATAAGTTTGGTCATTGATTGTTCAGATGATCGTTATTCAGAGGCATGATTCCACTCGCACCGACGACTATCGTATGTTGGCTGCCGCGAGATCGTCAATATGGGCCGGCGCCACCCTCAATATTCACCGATCATCCAGGAGGTCAATCGTCGCAAATGGTTTGCCTTCCAGAAACTCCAGGCTGGCTCCACCGCCGGTGGAAATATGGGTCATCCGATCGGCCAGACCGGCGGCGTCAACCGCTGCTGCGGAGTCTCCGCCGCCGATGATGGTCGTGGCTCCGGAGCCGGTGGCCTCCGAGAGCGCATGGGCCACGGCGAGTGTTCCCTGATCGAACGGGGGCATCTCAAAGACGCCCATGGGACCGTTCCAGACCACCGTTTTGGCGGAGCCGATGATTTGGGCGTAACCCCGGGCCGTATTGGGGCCGATGTCCAGTCCTTTCAAGTTTGAGTCGATGTCGCCCGCTGCGACGACCGTGTCGATGTTCGGCTCGAGGGCCTTTGCGCAAACACTGTCGGCCGGAAGGCGAATCTTTCCCTCGGCCCTTTTCAGCAAGTCGGCGGCGAGGTCAAGTTTGTCCCGCTCACAAAGGCTATCCCCGACATCGACGCCTTGCGATGCAAGGAAGGTGTAAGTCATGGCACCTCCAATGAGGATTGTATCGACCTTGGGCAACAAGTTGGCGATGACGCCGATCTTGTCGCTCACTTTTGCTCCGCCGAGGATTGCGACGAAAGGCCGTTGCGGATTGGAAAGCGCTTCACCAAGAAATCGCAGCTCTCTCTGCACGAGATTTCCACAAACTCGACGGCCCGCCCCCAGTCGGACCGGCACGTCGTACATGCTGACGTGTTCTCGGTGACAGGTACCGAAGGCATTGTTGCAATAGAGGTCGGCGTGTCGGGTTAGCGCTTCGGCGAACGTGTCGATTTCGCTTCGCTGTGCCGATGTGGGCTTCCTGTCGGGGTTCTTTTTGGCTTTGTCGATCAGGTTCTCCGCGGCATGGAAACGCAGGTTTTCGAGAAGAAGGGTCTCGCCGGGTTGAAGGCTTGCGACTGCCTTTTCGGTATCTTCGCCGATGCAGTCTTCGGCAAAGACCACCGGTTTGTCAATTAATTGCGCGAGATGGCTCGCTACCGGCCTGAGGCTGAGTTCAGAACTCGGTTCGCCTTTGGGGCGGCCGAGGTGGCTCATGAGGATCAACTTGCCGTCACGATCGATCACGGACCGGATCGAGTCGAGCGCCTGGGCGATGCGGCGGTCGTCGGTCATCCTGCCTTCTTCCAAAGGCACATTGAAATCGACACGCATCAGGACGCGACGATTGGCGACGTCTACATCATTGATTGTTTTTTTTGCCACGTTCCTGTTCCTCATCGACCAAGGCATTGCGCAAGGCGTCGTGAAGCCGAAATCCCTCGGGGCCGGGGTCATCGCTACGAAGATTGTCTCCAATGGCCGCGGGGTCGTGATCACCAAAATCCCGGTCGGGTCCGGCTGAGACGAAGAGCGGGCGACCGCCGTTTGCCTTGACACGGGGATCGTCCGAATCCGAGGGCAGGTACCTCAAGGCTGTTCCCCAAGGATCCACCAGGTGACGCATGCCCGGACCGCGCCACAAGTGTCTTGGGAACGCCTCCAGGATCGGCCGAGTCTTATCATGACCTACCAAGTCGAGTATGGGTGGAATATCGGAGTCCGGCCCGCGTGATATCGGATAGCTGCCCGTGTTTCGGCGATAACGGACCAGCGTTTCATCGAGATCCGCCAGCACTCGGCGGGCGAGATCTTCCTTGGCCTTTTCTCGGAGCCCGGTCATCCAACCGGTGACGAGAAAGAGGAAGACGCTGGTTGCGAAGACGGTGATCGCCATTTCAATCAGGGTCATGGCAGGGCGGCCGCGGGCGGAGGTCGTCGTTCCGGAATATTTCCTAGACAATTGTATTAATTCTGTCGTGCTCATGCCGTTATGATCGTAAGGCGAGGGACGGGGAGGTCAAGCCGTGGCTACGGCTGGATAACATCGCGATTCTGAGTTTTTCGTGAGCGATTTGTAGATTCCTTATCGGGCGGCGCTTGCATTCAACTTATGCACCACCAATAATTTAGTGGTACTCCTGTCACCATCCTCGGGACAGGCTCGCCACCGACAAACGCACGCTGATTCGGAGCAGCCGGGATGTCGATTGTAGCCAGTTGTCACTGCGGCAAGAAATTCAAGGCCAAGGACCAAATGGCCGGGAAACGCGTGCGCTGCCCCAGTTGCGGGGAGCCGGTTCGCATTCCCGGTGACAAGGAGGGCTCCGGTGCGCCGGTTGGGGCGAGTCGGGCGGCTGCCGGCAAAGCTCAACGAAAATCCACTGCGCCTGCGGTGGACGCAGAGGCCGCTCTCTTAAAATATGAGGCTGCCCAAAAGCAGAAGCAGCTTGATGCGGAAGCCGAAGCGGCCTATCAGGACGAAAAGAACAAGCTGATCGAAAGCTACGACCAACTTACTGGCCGAACGAAGCCCAAGGACAAGGAAGACCCCAAGAAGAAGAAGGGCGAATTTACCGAGGGGCCGATCAAGAAGGTCACGATTTTCAACAAAATTGCCGATTCGTTTGCGACGGTCTTCGGTACGTTGCTGGCGAGGTATCTCATTATCGTTTTGCTGCTCGCCGGCGGTGGATTCGGCAGTGTCATCCTGGTCCAGAAAGTCGCCAACTACACACAAGAGGAAACCGGTGCAAAGAAGCCGAGAGAGGAACGGATCAAGGAGTTGTACGTCGAGGCACGCACTGCTTTGAACAACGGCGATCTGGCGAAGGCCACAAAATGTCTGAACGAAGTCATCGATTTGGACCCGAGCAAAGAACAGCACCGGACCTATCGACAATTGAAAAAGCAGCTTGAGAAAGCCTACTCGGAACGATGATGTCCGGTCAGTTCGGGTTGCGGAAGAACATGGCCGTCCACCAGCTTTGGTTGCCGCTGACGCGGACGCCGATACCACAATGAGTCCAGGCCGGCATGGTCTGAGCACCTGCGACCGGCATCGGTGCGTCGATTTGGGTGTGGTGGCCGGGTGAATTGACCCAACTGTCAACGGTTGCCTGCCCGTTCGGGGTAAGTCCGGTTGCCGTGAAAAGATTCTCTCCGACAAAAGGATTACCGCTGGTCGGATCAGTCGAACCTTGCGGATCGTGCATGATCCCGGCGTTGAGCGCGCGGGTGGCGGGGTCCGTGTTTGTGTTGGGGTCCACGTGCGCGAAGAAATTCCCGGTTTCCATGGCGACGCAATGCGCGTAGCCGACTTGTGCCCCGGCCGCGAACCACGTATAGGGTGCCAAGCCCTTGCCCATTCGGTGGGCGTTCATTGCGGCAAGGGCGTCCATGCCGAGCTGTTCTTCCGCGGCCGTCATCATCGTGCCGCCGGTGCCCGTGCCCATTCCCGTTCCCATGCCTGTGCCCGTGCCCATGCCCGTTCCGGTTCCCATTCCCGTGCCGGGGCACATGTTTCCGGAAAAGACGACTAGGGTCAGAACCATCATCAAACCGTGAATCCAAAACGACCGGGCGTTCATCGCGCTCCTCCGATATTTCCCCCAAGTGTGAAAGTTGAGCGCGCATTATACCCGTCTATTCGTGACCACGACAAGCTGATCTTCGGACTGGAGAACCTACGTGGATTTCGGTGCACCGTGGTTCGGCTCATCCCGCATACATTCGTTGCGCGGTTGTCGCCACCGGTCACGTGGCAATTGCTTCAATGCGCTTTTTCGTGCTGCAATCCTCGCCGAGCCGGTTCAGTCCTTCCAGTAAATCATCAACAAGATCGTCCGAGGCTTCGATCCCGGGTGAAAGGCGCACGAGCGTGTCCGACAAGCCGATTTTGCGGCGCTCCTCGGGCGGAATAGAGGCATGCGTCATGGACGCTGGATGGCAGATGAGCGACTTCACACCGCCGAGACTTTCTCCCAGGATGAAATAGCGCCGCGACGAGGTGAATAGCCGTGCCTCATCGACGGTGCCGTCGATCTCGATCGAGACGATTCCGCCGAAGCCCGTCATCTGACGCGCGGCGATGTCGTGGTCGGGGTGGTCGGGCAAGCCGGGAAAATACACGCGCGTGACGGCCGGGTGCTGCTCGAGTGCCTTTGCGATTGCCTCTGCATTTTGGGCGTGCCGGAGCACTCTGAGTTCAAGCGTTTTGATGCCACGGAGCGTCAGCCAGCAGTCGAACGGTGAAGGGACTGCTCCGGTGGAATTCTGTAAATATCGGATGGGTTCGAAGATCGCGGCATTCTCGGCAAGGACGGCGCCTTGAATCAAGTCTGAGTGGCCGGCGAGGTACTTTGTCACGCTATGGACGACGATATCCGCCCCGAGCGAAAACGGTTGTTGGAAAAGGGGCGTGGCGAAGGTGTTGTCCACGACAACGAGAACGTTGTGGCGGTGCGCGATCCGGCAGATGGCGGCGATATCGTAAATCAGCAGTCTCGGATTCGTCGGCGTTTCGAGCCAGAGGATTTTGCATCTCGGCGTGATCGCGGCCTCCACCTGCTCCAACTTGGAAAAATCAACGACTTTGACGACCGTTCCTTTGGGCTGGAAAACACGATGCAGAAGCCGGTGCGTGCCGCCGTAAACATCCGGCGGAATGATGATTTCGTCGCCCGGGTTCAAATAGGATTGAAGAATGGCGTTTTCGGCCGCCAGCCCTGACGCGAAGACGGCTGCATGTTCGACGCCTTCCAGGGCAGCAAGGACACCTTCGAGCCTGGCGCGGGTGGGATTGCTGGTGCGTGAATAATCAAAACCGCGATGCACACCCGGGCTCTGCTGTTGATAAGTGGACGTCTGAAAGATCGGGGCGACAACGGCCCCGGTCTCGGCTTCGCTGGGTTGAGCGGCGTGAATGGTCTTGGTTGAAAATTTCATGGTCATGTCTCCTTGTCTTATGTCGATGTTCAATGACATTCTCAATTAATATTCCGTCTTCTTACTTGAAGGGAGCAATACGTAACGAAAGTGCGCTGCATTCGAAGCGACGTAGTTTGTCGAGCGCGTCTTCAAGGGTCGCTCGCTCGATCGGGTCGGTCGTCAAATAGACACGACGGTCCCCATGGCCGGCGGGACCGCCGACGAGTCCGTGGGTCGTGATTCCGAACGTCTGCAATACGTTTGAAACCACGGTGAAAGGGGTTTCGTTGTTCTTAAACTCGACCCGAAGAAACCAGCCTGTCGAAGGGGCACGGAGGGATGGCCGGCTCAACGGCGCCGTCCGATCGTGTGTGAGGCCGTCGTTGTGACTGACCTGGCAAAGCTCAACGATGTCGTCGATGATCGTGGCGGCAGTGACATCGGCGCCGGCGCCGGGTCCCGCCAGTGTGAGCGACGTGTGGTTGCCGTCTGACAGACACACGCCGTTTTTCTCGAAGTCCACGCGAGCAAGTTCGTGGTCGTTTGGGACAAATGCGGGACCCGCGAACGCCTCGACTCCGTTCGAGACGACACGCGCGAATGCGACGGGTTTGATGACACCGCCAAGTGTGTCGGCCCGCTCCAGGTCCGCCGGTTGCAGGGACTCGATTCCGACGGTCTCGACCGCATCAGGGGCAACGTCTTCGATGCCGAGGTGTTGAAGAATGATGCACAATTTTTCGGCTGCGTCACGGCCTGAAAGGTCCAGGCTTGGATCAGGTTCGGCATAGCCGAGGGATTGTGCTTCGCGAACGATCGTTTCGACGGGACGCCCGCTTTCGTTCATTCGCGACAACACAAAGTTGCTCGTCCCGTTCAGGATTCCGCAGACGCGTTTTACCGGGAGGGTCAACAGCCGATTCCGCAAGAGCGTGAGAAACGGGACTCCGGCAATGGTGCTGGCCTCGTATCGCAGGCCCGCACCCTGACGCCGGGAGATTGAGCAGAGGTCTTTGCCGTGGGCGGCGATGACGGATTTATTGGCGGTCACGACGCTGATGCCGGCGCAAAGGCATCTTTCGATGAGTGCGCGCGCCGGTTCGACTCCACCAAGCACCTCCACCACGATGTCATGGTCGCGAGCAAAGAAAGCATCTGCGTCCGATGTCAGTTTGATCGTGTCGTCATACTCCGTTCGTGTCTTCGAGGTGTCTCGAACGAGCGCGGCGTCGACGACGATGTCGAGTCCACGGTTCCTGAAGACGGACTTCGACACATGACAGGCGCGGACGACGGCCTGGCCTACATTACCGAGGCCGAGAAGCCCCAAGCGAATTCGTCGCAGGCGAGGCCTTTCGACCGGTGCGTCGACATTCGTGAACGCCTTGTCGTCTTCATTTTCGTTTTCCTTCTTTTCCGATTGCGCTTCGTTGAGTACATCGAGCATCGGCAGACTCCTTTGTCTCTGACTCTTATCTCGCGTGCCGTGTCGGCGCGCAACGTGTCCGTTCGTCCTGCGCGCGCTCAACGCGAGCAGGACGTACCTTCAACTCCAATGTCGACAAAGAGCTACCGTGCCAGGAGGATCGTTGCATCGAGATCGTATCACCGGGTGATACGCTGCTGATGCTGGTCCTTTCGGACGATTGAGGATTTGCCTAAGAAAAAACCTTATCCGGCGGGATAAGGCTGTGGCGAACGGTCGTTGATTATGAGATCACCGTTATCTATCCCATCATTAGGCAGGAATTAGCACCTTGAACCCATAAAAGAGCCAGGTTGCTGTAGCGTCATAGGGCCTGTTCCCTCAGCTACTCTGGATAAAGGCAGCTCACTTGCCAAAGAACACCTGTAACTTATCAGGGTTCTTCGGTGTCGTCAAGCGACTTTGTGATTTTTTTTCTGCGGTCGATAGGGCGGCCGCTCCCGACCCGTCATGGCGCCAGCCGAATCTGAACGTTCACGAACTCGAAGTCGTCCAGGTCGCCGCGACAGGAGCGGGCCGTGATACTGATTTTGTTCCTGCCGAATTTGAGCCAGTTGGGATCGAACTGGGCGGTGAACTTGCCAAAACTGCCATTGCGAGGGGAGCTGCGCAGCCGTTTTTTCACGAGTCGGTTGTTGATTCGAATCTTGTGCGGACATTGCACGCCTTTGGCCAACAGAGATATCTCAGCATAGGTGTAATCTGCGCGGAGTTGTCCCTTGCTGACTTCGAACGATGCCCGGAAGGTTTTCCCCTCGCTTTGGTTCTGAAACTGGCTGTTGATGCGCCCCTCGAACCGGTCATTGCCGAGATGGTGAACGTCGGGCTCGTCTTCGATCGCGATGATCAGCTCACTTTCAGGATCGAGTTCAAAGTCGGCGGTCAACGATTGATAAGTCAGTTCGGCTGCACCGATGTTCAGGCTTTCCGGGAGATAGCCTTCAAGGGACGCCGACAAGGCAAAGAAATCAGGAACCGACGGGACGGCCAGAACGTAGCGACCGGCATCGTCCGTTTTTACAACGATAGTGTTGTCATCGGGTAGCACCAACCGCACCAAGGCCCCGGGCAACGGTTCGCCTGTCTTCGCATCCGTGACGCGTCCCAGGATCGTACCGATCGGGCCCGAAGGCGGCGGCGGGTTGGTCGCAACGGGCAGTTCAATTTCAGCCGGGACGTCCAACTCAAGCGGCAAAGGCCTGCTGACGGCGGCCAACCGGGACAGCGAGTCCTTCGGCCGCAATGGACACGGGCAAGGTTGCGACTCCATTTCATAAGGAGGAATCTCGTCGATCGCGTTGCCGGGTTGCTCCAACGGTTTCGAGTGCTTTGCCGGAGGCATGGTGACAATGACGGTAGACGGTGCGGACACATTGCTCGCGAGGCTGGGTGATCGTGAGCGGGTGGGGTCGATCGCGGTCACCTGCATGGGAGTGGTCGGCTTTGACGGATTTGATTCGGCTCCGGTCTGTTTCGAAGTGGGCGAGGGCAGCGCAATCTCACTCAATGGCGCGAGGCCGACGTTTCGGCCGAGTTTGACGACAGGTCGCACACCGGGGGGCCTCGCAGCGGCGTCCGCGGCGCCGATTTTCGTCGGCACAAAGCTGCCTTGACGATCCACCTCCTGTTGACTCCCCGGTCTTATCGCGGCGAGGTAAGGCGGACTGGCAGCATTCGGAGTCGCTTTCAAGGTGAACGTTGCTCGGGCTTGGTCGACGGCGACAATCTGGGTCGCGAGTGTCGATGGCTTCGGCAATCTCGCCGTTGCCTCGGTCGCCGCAGGTTGCGGCAATGTGATTTCGCTCATGACCGGCAATGCCGTATCGACACTCGGCCTGGCTTTTGCGATCAGCGGTTTGGACCTTGGATTCGCTTCCGCAATTTGCAGGCTCGGTGGGTGAATCACGGTTTGCGCCTTCCAATCTCGGGTTGTCGAGTCGGGCGCAAACTCCATTGCCGAGGGATAGGCCCTATCAGCCATATGAACCGTATTAATAGGGCGGATCGAAGATCCCTCCGCGATGTCGACCGATGATCGATCTTCGGAAACGTCGACAGGCTTGACTGCATCGGCCGGTACGGTCAGGTCCGACAAGGGTGACGAAATCGCTTCGGCAAGGAAGGTCGTTTTGGGAACCGTCGAAGCAAGAACATCGATGTCTTGAACGCGCTTTTCATCAGGCTGCTCCGGATGCTCATTGAGATCGGCCGGCTGAACGCGAGCGGGTTCGGCGGCAAACATCAAATCGCGCTCCACGGGCTGGGTCGTGGCAATCGGTGTGGCGAATGGTTTGACAGCATCCGTCGCGGCAAATTCCGGAGGGGCCGGCGCGTCCGGTTCGGGAACTGGCACAGGCGCCGATTCTTCCGGTGTGGCAACATCCGCGGCGGACGCGGTCTCAACAGTTTTTGACTCCCGCTGCAATGCAGGGCTTTTTTCATGCCCAGGCTCGGGAGCATCCGTGGTTTCAGTTTCGGTTTCCGGCTTTTCGTTCAGCTCCAAGGAAATACGTTCGGCCTCCAGCGTCACGCTCACGTCGACGGCTTCTGTTGCCTGAGCGATTTCCGGCGGCTCGACCTCGGGCTGCTCCAGCTCCGGCAGTTTGACGTCGGTCCATTGCCCTCGAACCTGCTGGGTAATCTCCCGGCCCGCGGCCGTCGAGACCAACGCAACCTGAATTTTGCCTTGTTTGCTCACGATGTCGGCCAGGCTCGTCGTGACTTCCACCACATTGAACAGCAGCATAAGCAAGAGGTGAGCCAGTAACGACGCCACGAGGCAACGGCTCAAAAGGCTCATTCCTCGCTCACGAAAATCACGATAAAGGGCAAGCATCAATAGTGCGAGAATCAGCGCGAGCAGCGCCCATGCAAGGTTGGGGGCGATCACTCTCCAAAGTTCGGACCAGTTGATCGAGGGCCGATGGGTTTCCACTTTGTGGAAGACTTCACGAGACGTCGTGTAATAAGGACGGTAACCCTGCGCCCGGTTGGAGTTGAAGTGGAGGGCATAGTTGCCGAAGCTCAGATCCGGATCGAGTTCGTCGGCGGGAGTGTTGACGGTCGGTCCGAGATTCTCGGGTGGTCCGTGCCGATCGGGCAATCGACGGGATCGGTAAAGATCAAATCCGCCGAAGCCGCCCAGCCGATCCGACGAGAAATATAAAAAGTCGCCGAATCGGCTGACGGCTGGCGCGCCTTCATTCCCCTCCGTGTTGAGAACGACTAACGGTTTGGCGGACTCGGCGCCTTGTTCGGAGATCGAGCAGGCATAGAGGTCATAATCGCGCTGGTTTTCATTCGATTTTGAGTCCCCTGATCCGGCATGGTTTCCAGGGCGGTCGGATGCGAAATACAACGTCTTTTTGTCGGAAGACAGCGCCGGATGATAGTCGTTGAATGGCGAGTTCACCTGAGCGCCTAAGTGGATCGCCGGTTTCCATCCGCTTGCGTCTTGATGTGAAACCCAGAGGTCGTATCCTCCGACACTCCCCATTCGATCGCTGTAGAAATACAGCGATTTTCCGTCGGCGGAGAGTTCGGGGCCGAGTTCGTCGTACTTCGTGTTTACGCGCTTGAGCGATTCGGGTTCGCTCCAGCCTTCCTGTGTACGGTGGCGTGAATAGAAATCCGCATTCTGTCCGGCTTGACTTCGGACGAAGACCATAAGCTGCCCGTCCGCGCTCAGTGTCGGGTCGCTGTCTTCCTTTGCCAGTTGAAAGTCATCCGGCAAGTGAGTCGGCGGCTGCCATAGGATTTCGCGCACGGAAGCGCTGCCTTGCGGCAACTTTATCGTGTCCGCATCGGTGTAATAGCGTAATTGGCGCGGCCAGACATGCCAGGCGACGAACATCGCGCCGACAAGGACCAGCATGCCAAAGGCGATCAGGAATGGTCTGAGGTAGCGCTTCATTATTTCTTGAAGTCTCTTCCCGCCGTTGCGGCTTGCGACCGCTTTTCGGATCGGACGGTTATGGGCTCAAGACCGTGTCCAGGTATGGCTCTTGAATGCCGCTGCCTTTGCAGATGTCCAGGACGCGCACGATGTTTGCATAAGAAGAATCACGATCTCCACGCACGGTCACTTTCTGCTCTGGATTATCCTTGACTGCGTTGGTGACCATGGAGCGGAGCGTCTCAGGCTCGATCCATTGGCCGCTGACCATGATCCGACCCTCCGCGTCGACGTTAATAATAAACTCACGCAGCGTCGCACTGATCGGCATGGCTGCCTGCGCTTCGGGCAAAGCGATTTTCATCTCACGCTCAGCTTGATGGAACGTCGTGGCCACCAGAAAAAAAATGAGCAGCAGAAACACCATATCGATCATGGGTGTCAGTTCGATGGACACACCGGATTTCATTTCTTGAGACTTGATCAACATTTCGGTTTGCCTGCCTTAGGTCGCCACGACGGCGTGCTCGGTGAGTTCCGTTTCGTTGTCGGTCTGGAGGCGAAAGTTTGATGGAGACTGCGAATCCTTATTCAGAGCATACTCCTCAACGAATTCGACCGTGATCCGATCCATTTCGCTCACAAGGTGATCGATTCTCGAAGAGATCCAGTGATAGGCAATGATCACGGGAATCGCCACGAGCAGTCCGGCGGCCGTGGTGATCATGGCCTGATAGATTCCCTCGGCGAGCAGTTCCGTCTTTCCGAGGGCTTCACCGGACGTGGCCACGGTTTGAAAAGCCTTGATCATGCCGAAGATCGTTCCGAGCAACCCCATGAGCGGACAAATCGCAGCGATAACGGACAGCGCGCGAAGGTGTTTGCGTAGCTTGAAGACGGCACGTTCACCGGCTTCTTGAACCTGCTTTTCGAGCCGCTCGACCGGCTCGGAAAGCCGTTTGATGCCGACGACAAAGATGCCGGCCAGGGCACTGCCGTTGGCTTCGCAGTGTTCCAATGCCTTCGAGTGTTCGTCGTCGCCCCCTTTCAGGATCGCTTTGAGGTCTGAGAGGAAGTTCGGAGGGATGACGTTTTGACGCCGCAACGTGACCAGTCGCTCAACGATGACGGCGAGCGCGAAAAGTGAACAGGCTCCAATCGGGATCATCATCGGCCCGCCTTTGAGGATGAAATCCCAAATGGACTGAATTTGTGTCGTTGCTTCGGTTGCCGCAGTCGATGACTGGCCAACGACCGCGGTGATAAAGCGGGGGACTAGCGTATTCACGGAACAGGCTCCTTTGCATCCAATCAAATGTTTTGCGACAGGCTGGAACTACGAACTTGGTCGTCCGGGCAGCGACGGCTTGGACATGCCGGACAAGCGCTGCGACGCCATACCGGCCCATTGCGTGTCTCCGTATTTTTCGATGACCGTTTCGAATTGTTGCCGGGCCTCCGCATTTTTCATCAGTTTTTCGAAGCACCGGCCGGCTTCGTAGAGCGCGGCGGCACTCCATTGGGGGTACGCGTAAAGGATGTCCACCTTCAACAATTCTCGTACGGCGTCTTCATAACGTTTTTGGGCGAAAAGGCATTGCCCTGTTTGAAACTGTGCACGGGCTGCCGTCGGGCCTTTGTGGCGATCCACCACGCGCTTGTAAGGCTTCATCGCTTCGTCGTATTTCCCCTGGTTTTCAAGCGCCCAGCCCAGACCAAACTCCGCCTGGAACCATTGCTCGCCGCTGCCGAAACGCTCGAGGTACTCCGCAAAGGCGGCTTCGCTTTTGGGCCATTGCTGTTCGTTCGCATGGCATTCTCCCAGACGGAGCAGACTGGGACCGAAGGCCGAATCGGATTTCGGCCCGGCCGCAACACGTTCGAAATGCTTGATCGCCTTTTGCCGTCGGCCAAGTTCGAACAGCGACTCTCCACAGAAGAAACTGGCCGAGACAAAAAGCTTGCTATCCGGATAGTGTTTTGAAAACTCGCCAAGCACGTCGGCCGCCTCCTGAAATTGCCTTACTTGGAAAAGGCAAGTGCCGAGCTGATAAGTTGCCTGCGACAACAATGAGTCGGCCGGCTTATGGGGCGCCTGCTTCACTCGCTCACGAAGCTGCCTTAGAAGATCGATGGCCTCAGGGTAGTGCCGACGGTCGGCCTCGATATCGGCCAATTCAAGCAGGGCGTGCAACTGTAGCTCGTGGGGTCGTTTGGTAATCAACTCACGATACGCAACGGCTGCCCCGTTCTCATTCCCCGAGGCTCGGAGACACCATGCTTTCTCGTAGTGCAGCGATGCCTGCATCGACGCGTTTAATTGGGTGGGGTCAACCTGCTTGAACGAATCGAGCGCCGACTTGTATTTGTCCTGACGCGCCAATGCGATCGTAAGGTGCGCCCTGGCTGCGTTGACCCGTGTGTGGGAGGGATGGCTTTTGATAAGTCGCTTGAAAGTCGCTTCCGCGGTCGCGAAGTTCTTGGCCGACATTAGAGCCTGTCCTCTTTGGAACAGGGCTTCCGCTTCGGCTTCGGTCCCTTTCGTTGCGCGAGCCACGCGCCCGAAGCGACGAGCCGCGTTTTTGAAATCGCTTTGATGCAGCGCGATGGTTGCCAAGTGTCGTTGTGCCGGCACCGAAAAACGCGATCCGCCTTTTTCGGCAAGCAGTGTTTTGAACGTTTCCGCCGCGTCGTTGAACTGTTTCAGCGCGACCAGAGCCTGTCCTCGCTCAAAAATGGCCTGTAGACCATGTGGGCTCGTTTGGAACTGATCCAGAAGGTGGTCGTATCGCCGTATCGCTTCCTGATATTTTCCCTGGCGCTGCAAGGCGAGTCCAAGCTTCAGCAGCGCATCGTCGGCCGCGGGAACAGCAGGACCTTTCGAGAGGTACTGATTCAGTTGTTCCTCTGCAGAATTCCATCGTTCTTGTTGGAAGTGAATATCCCCGAGCGCGAGGTGGAGCGGATGAAAGGCGGCCGTGTCCGCGCCGTGTTTCTCGACCTCCGAAAGCAACTTCAACGCACGGTCAAATTCCTCCAGACGGTACAACGCCATTCCCAGCCGGTATCGAGCCGTCCCCACTTGCTCATCCCGGGCGTGAGTGTTCAGGAACTGTTGGTATTTGGCGGCCGCTTTCTTGTAGTTTCCGGCGAGGTATTCGTTTTCCGCATCCAGGTAACCGATCTTCGCAGCGTTCTTATGTTTTGGATACTGTTTGAGGAACGCTCCGACATGTTCTTGGCTGCGCTCGTAGTCCTGTTGTTGATGGGCGATCGTGGCCAGCAGGTGCAGCGCGTCGGCGGCTGAGCCGTGATCCGGAAACTGCGACCGAAAATCGGCCAACCCTTTCGCCGCCTGTTTTGGTTTGTCATCGCGGAGAAGGGCAATGGCGTGATCATAGACCATCTCCGGAAAAAGCTTGCCATCGGGATGGGCGGCCATGGCCCGTTTTAGATCACGAGCGGCACCGGCATGATCGCCACGTCGCAGTCTGCATTTGGCCGACCAATACGCCGCATCGGCCGCCAGCGGATCTTTTGTTTTCAAGACATGCTGGAAAGCCCGCGAGGCACGTTTGTAGTCGCCGACGTCGAACCACGTTCGTCCACGTACGAAGGTGGCGGCCGGCACGAGCGGGCTTTTTGCATGGTTTTCCAGGAGTTGATCGAGCAATTGGCCGGCCGCGCCGGAATGGCCCTCTTGCCGCAGGATGGTTGCCAGACCGAGAAGGGCGTCCGGGCGATAGGGGCTTTTCTCGTCTTCAAGAAGCTGACGATATTGACCGGAAGCGTCTTTCAGGCTGCCTGCATTGTGGTGACATTGAGCCAGCAAGAGTTTTGCGTGTGAAACAAAGGGGCTTTGGGGAAACTTTGCCAGCAGCTCGGAAAACCGGAGGGCGGCCGACGGATAGGCTTCCTGCTTCATTTCTGCGAGGCCCGCGAAATAGTGTCCGCGATCGAGGTGCGGAGACTGAGCCCACTGCGATCGGAGCTTCTTATAACAGGAAATTGCTTTTTTAAGCCTGTTGTTTCGATAGAGCGCTTCGACGAGCTGAGCCGCGGCATCATCCGCCAGGTCGTGATCCGCGTATCTTGTCAGGACCGTCTCGAAGGCTTTGCATGCTTCGACATAACGGCCGTCGGCCAGGTGGCATTGCCCGAACATCGTGGCGACTTCCGCTGAGTAGGCGAAGTTCTTTCGTTGGTGCAACTGCCCCAGCTCCTCCGTGGCTTCGCGGAGATGGCCCAGTCGAAACAGGCTGACGGCCAGTCCGTATCGCGCGATCGGCGCCTTTTCATGTTTGGGGTGAGCGGCGAGGAACTTACGGTATTCCTTTGCGGCCAAGTCGTAAAGACCTCGATTCAGCAGGCCGTTTCCGCTGACATAGGGTTGTAGATCGGCATCGGTCAGCTTTTCGGAAGTGGCCAACGCGTTCGGAGCGTTCGCGGAAGCCCACGTGACGAAGAAGAGAACGGTCACCGAGGCATAGGTCGTCATGTTCCTGTGGGTCCTACGCATTCGCACACCTCCTTGTGGCGATGACGCCATGACTCTCATGGCCGTGTGATTTCTTCTACGGCCAAGGCGTCGAAAAAGATCGCCACATTTTTTCAAGACTCGAGCGTGTTCACTACAAAGGCATGAACGGCAAGATGCTGCGTCTCAATGCTCGTGATGGGATTCAAATCGTAGCGGTCTGGCCGGCGACTGACAAGCTCCGCGCGCATCGAAACACAACAACCTTGCTCGAAGAAAATTAGAATTCTCACGTCGACTTTCGCTTAACGAAAATCACAGGCGTTCTTGTCGACGCTGACGGGCTCCGGATGGCCTTGGTGGATCGTGGTCGAGAGGCGGCCGATCGACTTATTCCTCTTCTTCGGCCTCCAGTCGATCTTCCTCCGCATCCGCCTTTGCTTCAAGGTCGTCGACCCGGCGTTCCAACGTTTCCGTCTCACGCCGGATCATTAGGATCTTGTGCTCCATTTCATTCGCACCGGTTTCCAGCTCAAGGGCTTGGAGTTGAAGGCGTTTTGCTTCTTTTGGGTCCATGTGTTCGGCCTTGGCGCGCATGACGTCAGCTTCGCTGCGCATGCGGTCCGCTTCGGCTCCCAAGTGATCCGCCTTGTCTTCAAGTTGCTCGATTTGGACTTCGAGCTCCTCGACCATTCGGAGCATTTTTTTCACGCCTCGGCGGCGGCCGGCCGCTTCGAGAAGCCTCTTCGCGGCTTGGTGTTCGACAAGCGCCAGGTTTCGAGCGGTTTCGGCGGTGGCCCGTTCCTTTTCGGCGGCTTGCAGAAGCCTAAGGTACTCCGCTCGGGCGAGGGCCTCCTGTGACGCTGCTGCATCGGCCTGAGCCTGTCCTTCTGCTTTCCTGCTCTTCGGTGGATGAAGCAAATTTAGAAAGGCCTTGAAGACGGCCTGGACGGCGGGTCCTCCGTGCACTTCGATCGTCTCCTTATGCGGTGACACGATGATCGGGACATCGTTGCGGATCATGAGTTTGGTGAGCGCCTTCAGTTTGCCTTGAGGGAGGTGGTACTCGACCACTTTTGATTTGTTGTTCCCCCTGATTGTGTCGATGAACGCCCGGAAGGCCACATGTTCCGCGGCGGTCCCATGCACTTCGATCCCATCTTCAACAGGACGAACGCGCGTCGGAACGTCGTTGCGAACCATTAGCTCGGTCAAATCCCTGAGCTTACCTTGGGGGAGGTGGTAGGTTCGGATGGAGATGGGGCCGACTTGGCGCTGGGCAATACCGCGGCCCAAGAGGTCGCGTGCGATATGCTGCCTATGGCTTTCGGGGTTTTTCCTCACGAAATTCTGCGCAGCAAGGGGGTAGGCCCCCTGATGTTTTTCGTTCGCTTCCGCAAGCCTTTCGATTTGTTCGGACAAGCGGTTCAGTTGTTGCTCAAGGCGCTCCAAGCGGTTTTCAAGATTTCTCTGACTTGAGCTGCCTCGGGCACCTCGTCGTCCACCGCCCGTTGCAGCTGCATAAGGGCGAGGCGGCGGGGGAGCGACCCCCAACGCTGAGTTTCCAGCCGAGGGCCGGGTGCCGTTATACACGGTCACGTCGGTCGATACTTTCATCGGAGCCCCACCGCCCGCGACGACGGATCTTTCCTCTGGTTCCGAGGACTGAGCCGGCGTGGCCAGCCAGCCGGCAACCACCAACGACAATGCCACCGCAACACCCGAGAAAGATACGTTCGGCGATACACGTTCCGTCATAATCATGGTTAATCTCCTTGCAAAGCGTTTGGCTTTTCCGCTCATGATTCCAATGCTTGTACTCGGCGCGACCGAGTTTGGTTCGCTAATGAATGCTCGGGTTTTGAGCAGGGCTTCGGCATAGGCGCGCCGACCGCGAGGAAGAAGCCACGTCACCCAGGCATCGCAACAATGCTCGGCTTCGTCACGCAGCCGGCCGCGCACCCACCACACCAGCGGGTGCCACCAGTAGATCGCGCCCACGGCCCACTCTAACCAGCAGATCCAATGATCCCGTCTGCGAAGGTGCGCCAGTTCGTGATACACAACGACTCTGCGACCGGTCTCGTCAAGTTTCGACCATAAGCTCGCAGGCAGCACGAGTGTCACTCGTCGACCACACCAGATCATGGGTGAGACGCGTTCTCTAACCGTGATCACCTTTGGGATTCGTCCCAGACGCATCTTCTTGGCCGCCTCGACGACGAGCTTGATCGCGGAAGCAGGGGCGGGGGCGCCGGCTCGAATAAGTCGTCGGAAGCGTATGATCCGATGCACCCGGACGACCAGAATGAACGCCAGACCGCTTGCCCAAGCGAACGTGGGAACTGCCGGCAGCTGTCCTACGGCGTCGCGCACCACGACGAGTGCGCAAAGCCACTGGCTGAAGTGGGACGTCATCGACGGCTTTGTCGATGTCGTTTCCATGACGATCGGTGTCGCCTCGCGTTCGGAATGGGCGGGCGAATCCGGCTCCGACACCATGAATCTGGGGATGGCTGTCGTGTTTTCGTCGGCCTTTTCCCGATCCAAATTGGACAGTGGCCCGACCAAGTCGTCGGCCGGGAACAGAACGTGCGGCACAGACGGCTCGATGCGGGCTACTGTCTCGGGTGGAGTGGGCTGGGCCTCGCTCGGCCGGGGCGCCGGTTCTTGATAAGGCTCGTCCCAGGCCGAAAGGTCGTGCGCGATGGTCACCGGGAAGTCACTCGGTACCGTGACCGGCAAGGTCGAAGACGGTTCGTCAGATGCACGATTGTCCATGGTGGACGATCGTGCGCTGGCCGAATCCTTGATCCGGTCTTCGGAATCGGTCGGTGTTGAGAGTGAAATCGGCGGAAGCAACAGACCGACGACCAGCCAGACCAATACACCCAGCCACAAGGCATGCCGTGTCGCGGGGCGACATCGGGTCCATCGGCACAGGCCGGCGATGATCAGGGCCATGGGGATGATTGCCACGGCGTTTCGCCAGAGCAAATCTGTCGTGGATGAAAACCACATGTCCCAAGCCTCCGATCGAGTTGCGTCTCTTTAGGTCTATATTGGAACCGAGCCAATCGGGCGCACGGTGTCCACTATTCCTTCTTTCGTTTTGAGTCCAGTTGTTTGATCAGCTCCTGGAGTGTCTCGATTTCCTCTGGCGAGAATTTCTGTGTCTTGATCAATTGCAAGACCAATGGTCCCGCGGCACCGTCATAAAGCTGGGAAACAAGCGCTTTGAGCCGGGACCGTCGTATCCGATCACGCGTGACCGCAGTGCGGTAAACGTAGGCGATGCCTGTCTTGTCGCTGACGACGACCCCTTTTTGTTCGAGCCGTGTCAGGAAAGTCAGAACGGTCGTGTAAGCAAGTCGGCGACCTTTCTGCTGAAGATGCTCCAGAACCTGCCGGACCGTGCAGGACCCATGGTCCCAGAGGACGCTTAACACCTCCAATTCGGCGGCCCCCAGTTCGTATTGTCGGTCTGCCATGGGACGGGATGCTCCGACGTCCAACTACGTCTGTCGTAACTCTACTACAATCGTCGGAGAAAGTCAAGCGGACGAATCTGAATTTTTATGAAGCGCCGGCACTACGGCTCGTTTTTCTGACGAACTGCTCGCCAACGGCCCGCGGAGCCGGCCGTGGCGGCGAGCCCCCAGGGGCCATTCAAGGACTGCCCGGCGTCGAGACGAACGACATCATCGCCGTCGATAGCGACATCGACTCGGGCGCCATCGACGGCAACCTTGAAATCGAAGCGTTGTCCGACGTCGATGGCAGGGATTCGCTTATGGGCCAGTCGCCTCCGGCGACCGGTCAGGCCGTCATATCGAAGTACGTCGACACCAACGCCGGCGGTAAAGCGGACGGCAACATAGCCGTCGGCGCTTCGGCCGATGAGCAGGGCCATTTGCCGGTGTGGATTGGGCAGAATTTCGAGGCTTCCTTCTATGCGGTAAGCGTCTTTGCCGGCGGGACGATTTCGCCAGGCGACGGCATCACGCATCGGAAAGGCCATTTGTGTCCAGGATTGTCCGTGGGTTTCCAACGAGCGAGCTGCCTGGCGCCATTCTGGAGACAAGGCGTCGACGTATCGCATGAATGCCGCTTCGATGTCGACCAAGCCTCGACCGAACGCATTCTCGACGGATGTACGCAGTTTCTCTTTGTATGCCGGACCACCGGCAAGTCTTCGCGACTCGGCCAGGACGGTCTCGAACTTCTTTCGATAGCGCTCCGTCATCATGAAACGAAAGAAAAGCCAATGTATGGCATACCGTTCGTAGTGTCCCAAGTCATCGCATTCATCGTTTAGGATGTGACGAACAAAGGGCAGCCGACCTTCGGCCAAAAGTCTCCCGGCGCGATATTGGTCCGTGCCAAGGTAAGGATCATGTTTCGCTCCGGGACTCCAATTTCGTCCCGCTATCGCCATTTCGGCGACCCAGGCGGCCCCTCCCTCACTGAGCCAGTCCGAGTGGGAACGATAGCTTGGGACGGCGTCATAGACCGCGATGTGGGCGGCTTCATGCGCGATTTGATATCGGGTGAGTAGGGGGAGCCCCACGATAGCGAGCGTCTCGTCAGAGCAGGGCGGCTGAATCGCGACATAGGATGCCTTCGTATCCCACGAAGAAAAAGCAAGGTTGTTTTTGCATCGTCCACCGGTCAACTTGGCGTCGATGGCTTCATAGTCTTTGATGTGGCGGTAGAGGTGAATTTCCAATGGCTTGGTCATCGGACGATTCGCGCCTCTCAGCTTGACCACGTGCGGCCAGATTGCCTCCGCCGTTTCCAGGGCCTCCCTGGCGATGATCGTATTTTCGAAGTTGCAGACGACACGAAAGTGTTCGCCCGTGGCGACGTGGCGCTCACCGGCGTACGCCGTGCCTGCCGTGATGAATGCGGCGATTGGATGAATGATCACGAAAAAACAGGACGGCCATCGATGAATAAGAGTTCGCGTGCCGCGTTGTTCCGCGCATACCTGCATCATCACAGTTTAACGGAGTTGTCGCATAAGCAATAATTGTAAATGATTCTTCGCAAGCAGCATTGGTGTGGCAGAGTCCTTTGCGATCGGCCTCGCAGATCGTGGAGCGCCTGTTTGACTTGTGTTCAATCGCCTACGCCATGATACCGTTCTACCGGAACGTCCGTGGTTTCGACAACGTTCGCGACGCGATCCAATTCGATCGCCGACAGGGCCGTTGCGTAGGCTTCCGTCGTCTGTCGTGCAATCGTGTAGACCTGGATTAACTTGAAACGTCCACCGGCGGCAACCATGTCGTTGATACGGTTTGTGAAAGCCAGGACCTCGTCATTCGGCGGAGGTTCACCGTGGACTTTCATCCAGAGGGATTGGATGACCAGTGGGCGCGCCCTTGCGGCGTCGAGGATGTTGTCCAGGACGTGGGAAAGCGGATAGTTCGGACGGTTCACGAGTTGGTAATAGTCCTCGGTGCCGGCGTCGAGCTTGGCCCAAACCTCGCCGTTGTTTTCGTCCATCAGCTTCAGGCCGTTTCGAACCTTCGGCTTGGTGAGATAGCAGGCATCGGTGATCAGGACGATCTTCGCGTCTTTTAGGCCGCGTACACGCTTGGTGTCGGCAACGAGCCGAACCGCTTCGTCAAATTGCGGATAGGTTGTCGGCTCGCCGTCGCCGCTGAAGGCGATGTCGCAAACTCGCCGTTGACTTGGAGGCAGGCAGTCAAAGGGCGCGTCGGCGTAGAGCGATTGATCGCGAGCGATGTCGAGGAGACCATCCAGTTCCGCCTTGACCTGATCGAGGTTGACTTTGCGAACCGTCGGCGGTGACTGGCGATCAACCTGACAGTAAATGCAGTCGAAATTGCAGGCTTTGTCCGGATTCAGATTGACGCCGATGGACAATCCGCCGCTGCGCCGGGAGACCACCGGATAGACGTAGGCGTTGTTTCGCCATGACCGAGTGTGCTGCCGGTAGGCCTGTCGAAGCGGGATATTGGATGGCGCATTCATGTTTTGATTTTAACACCCATCCGGCCCTCGAACGCTTGTGAATCTTTGCGGAGTTTTTTCGCGAATGCTGTTGACAAAGCTTGATCGCCAGTTACACTCCCGAAATTGAGACTCAGTCTCAATTAGAAACTCGCCGATTCGCTGAATTCGGAGATTGTCGATGAAGAAAGTCGTATTTTCAGTCTGCTGTCTGGCGTTGGCGGCAGTCATGACGGCGGGGTTTTCGCAACCCGCGGAGGCCGAAGCCAAGTCACCATTAACGGTGTCTCCCTCAATCGCGCCTTTGCCGCGGGGCATCACGAGCTTTGGGGCGGTGGTGGACGGGGATTGGTTGTATGTCATCGGCGGCCACTGGGGAGAGCGGCACCATTATTCGCGTGAGACCTACTCCAGGGGATTTCGTCGGCTCAATCTGTTGGATCGAATGACCTGGGAAGAGTTGCCGGGAGGCGTGCCGTTACAAAGCGTCGCGCTGGTGGCGCACGACGGTTACATCTATCGCGTCGGCGGGGCGACGGCCCGAAACGCGCCCGACGAGGCGAATGATATGCATTCTGTTGATGAGGTCGCGCGTTTCAACATCATCGCCAAGCGCTGGGAGTCTCTGCCGCCGTTGCCGCAGCCGCGATCGTCTCATGATGCCGTGGTGTGGGATGGTAAGTTGTACGCGATCGGTGGATGGCGTCTTGCCGGGGAAGCGCAAGAGCCTGTCTGGTATGACACGGCCTACTTCATGGACCTCCATGCGGAGGAGCTCTCCTGGAAACCGATGCCGCAGCCTCCGTTCCAACGCCGCGCGATGGGCCTTGCGGCGGCGAACGGAAAGGTCTATGTCATCGGTGGAATGCGCCCGGACGGCAAGACCACGACGCGCGTCGATGTGTTTGACGTGTCGACGTCAAAGTGGGAGCGCGGTCCGGAATATCCGAAAGGCGAGTTTCATGCGATCATGGCCTGTTCGGTCGGTGATACCATCTATGCCAACGGATTGGACGGGACATTGAATCGCCTCCGGAAAGACGGGGCTTGGGAGGCTTTTGGTCCATTGTCGTTTCCCCGGTTCTTTCACCGACTCGTCGCGGTCAGCCAAGAGGAACTGTTGGCATTGGGCGGGGCCGCATTCGGCGGCAAGATTCGGCAGATCGAATCGATCGGCCTGAAGCGTGGAGAGAACCGGCCGTGCGTGTCTTCGTGGACGATTCCTTTTCCCGGAAGCGCGAAAAATCGGCAAGGTGTCTTTTTCTCCGAGAATACCCTGTATGTCTTCGGAGGCAACAACAGTCTGGGCTCGCACGATTTCAAACCGGATAACTTCGTCTCGGAAGGATTCAAAGTTCATCTTGGTTCTCTGACCGTCAGTCGGCTCCGGGATTTTCCTGCTGCGGCTCAGTCCATGCAGACTGTTGTCGTTGGTGAGGGCAATTTGAGGCGAGGCTATGCCGTCGGTGGATTCGGACACGACGGCAGTGTCGCCCGGTCTCAGGCGGAGACCTATCGATACAATTTTCGCAAGAACAAGTGGCTTTCGGGTCCCGAGATGCCGTCTCCAAGGACGCAATTCGGCATGGTCCACCATGACGACGCGATCTGGGTCTTCGGCGGACTCGATTACGACCCAAGGCGCCAGGACCCGGACCAGTTTCGCCATCTTTCGGAAGTTCTTCGGTGGGATCTGAACGGCTCGGAGGACAAGTTCGTCAGGACCGATTATGAGCTGCCGCGGCCCCGTCGGGCCTTTGCGGCGGCCACGTTGGGCAACCGCTATTATCTCGTGGGTGGCATGCGGGAGAATTTCAAGCCCGTGCCAGAGTGTGATGTGTTCGATTTCGAGACAAAATCCTGGAAGTCGATCCCGGCCCCTGCACGTCCCCGTGTTTCGCCTGAATTGCTGGTCTTGAATGGTCAGCTTTACCTTGCCGGCGGTATGTCGCCCGATGACTCCGGACGGCTTGAGACAAACCGGTCCATCGAAATCTTTGATCCGAAGGCCGAAAAATGGTCGATGTTGATTGACGAGTTGCCGGAGAAAGTGGATTATTTGCGGATGTTCGCCTTTGGCGCGCGATTGTTAATTTATTCGACGCATTGCGAGCAAACCGACGCGGTGAAGATCCTGCTCGTGGACCCGGGCAAGGCGCCTGTTGAGAGCAGCTTCGCAGCCCGTTGATGTAAGACAGACTGAAAATGCGCAAAGGACTGACGCAGCATAAACGCATGACCGTGCCTCGCCGCAAATCCCTATGGCGGCTTCTGTGGGGGCTTCTGCTCCTCATCCATGCTCCTGCGACGGTCAAAGTCTTCTCCATTGCTTTCGATGGAGAGACGGGCTGGTCGTCGGTTTTTCTCATCACCGCGACGAACCTCTTTTTCATTCTAGAGATTATCTTCGCATCGCTGCTTCACGTGTTGAGCAGCCGGCGCAACGTCATCGCCTTTTTGCTGGTCGTGGTTCTGTTGCACGTCGGGGCGATCGAGCGCGGTTTTCCCGACCTTGCACTTTTGGACGAGCTTGATCTTGGTCTATTGTTAAGCGCCGGGCTCGCCGCTCTTTGGCGGCAGCTTATTGCACCTGTGCTTTGCCTGTGTCGTTTTGTGGGCAAGGCGGCGGATCATCGGCGTTTTTTCGCTTATCTGCTTTATTGTTTCCATTCCGATTTCATCGCCGTATTGCGCCAACCCGATTGCGGCTGGCGATCCTCTCCGCTTCGCGCGCCTCCCATTCTCTCATAGACAAACTTGATTCCCCTGAGAGAAGCACTCGCTCAGACATAGTTACGAGTTCAAGGATGGTTTCTTGTGATGTCGAGCGTCATTCCAGAAAAGGTGTATGCGCCATGCGCATCTCCTGATTTGTGTGGTTGATTTGGAGTAACGGCGCCGGACGTGCGCTTGGAAAGAATTTGCAATTAGAAAGCCAATTTTATGTTTATGAATACGCGAAACATGATCTTTACCGTATCGTTTCTAATCTTTTCCGTCGGCGGAACGAAGGCGGCATTCGCCGCGACGGTTCCATTCACCGAGAATTTCACGTCGGATTCCGCCAATTGGTTCAACGCGACGTCCAGTGGCCCGGTGGACTGGCAGGCGGCGGGGGGGCCGGACGGCAGTAGCTACGCGACGACCGACTTTAATCCCATTAACTCGCAGGTGGATGACACCGCTGTGCTCTTTCGGGCACAGGATGAGTTCGGATCGAGCGGTAACCAGTTTGTCGGTGACTACGTGACCGAGGGGGTGACCGAGTTTTCCACGTTTGTTCGGCACAATGCGGCGGTTCCGGTGAACTTTTTTGTGCGGTTCTCGACCGCCATCAATTTTCCCGGCGGTGTTGCAATCGACTTCGTCCCGGTTCTGCCGAATGTGTGGACGGAGATCACGGTTGCGATCGACGCACTGAATCCGCAGTTCGTGACCTTTGAGGGCTCGGACTTCGCCACCGTCTTCGGGGCTGTCGGTCATATCCAAGTGGGGCCGTCGATCCCCGCCGCATTGGCGGGCGTGGATACGAACCTCACGATTGATCTTGATCAACCGACGATCGTTCCGGAACCGGGGTCCGGCCTGATGCTGCTCGGCGTGGGTGTTTGCGCAATGATGACAGCGCGCCGACGGCGCCACAACGGTTGCTAGGAGGAAAGAGAAGCGGCGTCGTCGGTCTTCACGGCCGGCGACGTCCGTTTTCTCCAAGTCCTGGAGACCAGAGACAAATGGAGGAGTCCAGTCATGAGACTGATATATTCGTGTTTGATTTTTTTGACACTGCTGGCCGCGCGCGCGGAAGCCGTCGAAGTCATCTTCGACACGCCTTCCGATGACCGCTGGCATTATCCTTTCAACTTTACGCCTGGGAATCGAGGGATCGGTTCGACGTTCGGGGCCATTTTTGAAGGTTTCAACGACCGTGACGGCGCGCTGATCCTGGCTTGGGACACCAGCACGGAGATTGATCCGAATCTGGGTCCGGATGCCTACGACATCGATTCCATCCGCATTACGCTGACCAATCAGGCCAACATGTTTGTGGGGCCGGACTGGCCGGTGGATCTGACGGTCGATGAATGGTTTACATTCGACATCGACGGCGACGGCTTTGTGAATGCCGACGGCATCGCGCGCGGCGAACCGGGCGACGTCGATGGGGAAAGTGACGACGGCGACCCAGGACGTCCAATGGAGCTGTTCGGGGCCGCCTTTGATCCTGGTGCACCGTTCGACGAGTCGTCCTGGGATGAAACGTCGATCTACATCGGTGGGGCGGATGCCGGGAACACGCCGAGAAATCCCTTTCCGTTTGTGTTTAAGGAAACGACCTTCGAGAAACTCCATGTGGAGGACAATATCAAGGGACTGCACAACGAGCTCTTGAACGTGTTCGAGTTCACACCGGTGCCCTGGGCCGTAGGGGAGCCGATCGGTTATACGCCCGGTTCACAAAACGTGCCGTTTGACATTGTTTTTGACGTGGACCTGACACAGTCGAGCGGTGAGGTGAAGCGTTATTTCCAAGAGCAGTTGGACCGTGGGCGCATTATCGTGATCGTGACGTCGTTACGTGAGGCGGACGTCATGGGGCCGCAGTCCGGCTTTCCCTCTCTTTATCTGAAGGAGGGATTGTTCGACGTCGGTTCGAAAGCGCCTGCGCTCACGATCATGGTGAACGCATGCGGTGCCACGGGCGACGTGAACGGCGACCTGACGGTTGACCTGAATGACGTGACCACCTTCGTCGAGGTTGTGCTCGGGATCGATACGGACCCGGGCAATCTTCAACGCGCTGATCTCAATTGTGACGGTGTTGTTGACGGACGAGATATTGAGCCATTGTTGGCGAGCATTCTGTGAACGAGAGCATGATGCGAGCTGAATAGGAGTTTGATGATGTCCGATTATCATCGAAAACAGGCCTTTTCACTGATCGAACTCCTCGTTGTGATTGCGATCATCAGCTTATTGCTGGCCATTCTGTTGCCGGCGATGAGTAATGCGCGCGAGCACAGCCGGAGAATCGTTTGTCAGAACAATCTCCGAAGCATCTGGACAGGTGTGTGGTCGTACTCGCTTGTCTGGGACGATCGGCTCCCCTTTGCCGAGGACGTCAACGTCACCGATCCGGATGCGGACCCGTTCGATCTGAAATACCCCTCGACCATCGGAGTTTTGTTGTTGGACTATGTGGTGGAAGGCAGTTGGCGATGTCCCTCCGCCGTCGCAGGGTTTCCCAGGGCGGCCGGACCCGGTGGATGGAAGCTAACCTACGTCTTCAGCGCCGCAGGCGGTGTCGGATCGGGAATCGGCTATGACGAAAATCCCAATGCGAATACCGGCTCTCCCCTTGACCCGGCCATCAGCAATTACATTCATTTCGATGGGCGACCAATCAAGCTGCTCGACGGGCGGCGTTACGTGCAGGGCAATGCCGGTTTGAACAATGATCGCAGGGGCTCATGGAGTGTCCGGCGGTCGATTGTCGCCGATGCGATCGGCGGGCAGCCGGCTTTGAGCAAGTTTGTCTATCCCCATCGAGGCAACCTTACGCCCAGGCTCGATCTAGGGAATGCACGCGAGCAGTTCGAGAGCAACACAAACGGCCCGCGGATGAAAACCGGGTATCACGAACTCCATGCCGACGGCGAGGAGCCGGTCATTTATCTAACGAGAAATTGGCGCCAGCATTGGCCGGGTTACTAATTTTTGGAGCTCGGCTCTTCTATTGTAACTTTCTTTGAAAAAGGAGTTTATGCTCGAAAGAATCGGGTGTCCAAAGGCACGATACGAAGTCCGGATTTTTTTGTTCCAATTCGGAATATTGCACTGGCCCCCCTTGTTTAACACATGACAGAGCATGACTTCAATGAGCGAAGTCATGAAAATGCTTGTTTGCGTTTTCGCCAGCGGGTGATAGTCGGCTCGCCCACCTGTTGGCAATGTCCCACTCGGATAATGTACCGGGTGGGCTTTTTTTTGCGCACGCTGAGCTAAAACCACAAGACCTGACGCATTTCTCGGCGTTTTGCCGGGGCGGGGTGGCATGGTCAAGCGAAGCGCGGCCATGTTTCGCGAATAACCAGCATGGCCGCGCTTTGCTTGGCCATGCCACCCATCGATAACATGGCGGCCAATCGTGTGAATTGGCGCGTCTAGGAGCATTTCGCCAATGGACAGCAAAACGATCAACGGCGTTCGACTTGCATATCAACTCTTCGGGGAGGGCGAGCCGATTCTTTTCGTCCATGGATTTCCGATCACGTGGAAGCTCTGGGAGCATGCTGTCGAGCCGATGCGCGACGCCTATCGGTTGATCATGCCCGACCTGCGCGGCATGGGGCAGAGCGAGGCCACCAACGGCGTGACAATGGCAACGTATGCAGACGACCTGAATGCGCTGCTCGATGCCGTCGAAGTCAGAGAGCCGGTGGTGCTCGTCGGCCTGTCGATGGGGGGCTACGTGCTTTTCGAGTTTTGCCGGCGCTACCCGGATCGCGTTCGTGCCCTTGTGCTGGCCGACACGCGGGCCGAGGCCGACACCCCGGAGTCGGCGCAGAATCGACGAGTCACGGCCGAGCGCGTGCTCACTGAGGGGACCCATGTCGTCGTGGAGCAGATGATTGACAAGATCATGGGGCCGCAAGCATCATCCGAGCTGCGCGAGACCTGGCAATCGATTATGAACGCCACCGATCCCAAAGGCGTGGCCGCGGCGCTGCATGCCATGAGCGAACGGCCCGACTCGACACCGACCCTGGCGGAGATCAAAGTTCCAACGCTTGTCGTGGTCGGCGAGGACGATGCCATCACACCGCCTTCGTCTGCGCGTAAGATTCACGAGGGCATCGCCGGCGCCCAACTCAAGCTCATCCGAGACGCCGGCCACATGCCCCCGGTAGAGCAGCCGGATGGCTTCGTCCGCGTGTTGCGACAGTTTGTGGACGCATTGCCCAGGTCCGCCGAGACCGATCGTTAATTCCGATCAGCCGGAAAACCCCTTAAAGGCAGCCTGACAGGGACCTTGATCGCTGGTTCCGCGATCGGGTTAAGACGTGGTCGACGCGGTGGCTCGTTCGGGCTCGGATTTGGCACTTTGCGTCAGGTTGAGGTTCGTTTCGGATGTCTCCTCCTGCTCGATGGCTTGCCGTCGTTGTAGTTTCGCCAGCGAAGCGAAAGTGAAGACTCCGGCGAGGGCCAACGAAGTGGCCACCACGAAGGACAGGGGGCCGTAGTGCATGTAGAGTAGCGTGCCGAAGAACGGGGCGATCAAGCCGCGGAGTCCGGTGAGGAAGACGTGGGTCCCCATGTAGATCTCGGCGTCGGCGCTGCGGGCGAAATGGAGGTGGCCGATGTTCCATGCGATGGCGCCGCCGCCTTTACCGAGTCCCTCGCAGAGGCGCGAGATCGCGACGAGGCAGACGGCGAAGACAAAAGCGGGCAAGGATTGGATGATGTCGGCGTAATAGATCACGGCCGCGGCCAGGCCGCCGAACAGGCTTGCGCCGGTCCAGGCACACGCGTTCACGATGCGGAAGCGCACGACGCCGACACGATCGAACAAACCGGCCCACGGCATGATTGAGACCATCATCAGCAGCCGGGGAATCACCTCGAGTAGGTTACAACTGTGATAGTAGGAGAGCATCAGTTGTTTCGTGACGATGATCGTCATGATGGGCATGATCATGATGTTGGCAAAGCCCAGCAGCGTCATCGCCAGCATGTATTGACGGTAGTCCCGGTCGTTGCGGAGCACGTCGATGGCCGCGCGCACGGGGCCGAAGAAGCCTTGACCGGGTGAGGGGCCGGACTGTTCAAGATTGCGGGCGAGGTTGGCGAGTTCCATCTTTTCGCCGCGGACGTGGATCCCGCGAAGCAGAAAGACGGCGACTCCGCCGATCAGGGCGGCGAGGGGATACGCATAGACATAAATTCTCGGGTTCACGTCGAACATCATCGATGCGAATGTGACGGTGGCAATGGCGAGTGAGAAGCGGACGAACTGCAGTCGGGCGGCGATACGGCCGCGCAAACGGGTCGGGTAATTGTGCTTCCACAGACCGGAGCGCACGGTCATGCAGCCGGAGAGCATGACACGGGCGAGCAGGATCTGTCCGGCAAAAATGTATCCGCCGTACTCGTTGAGGGGTGCGAAGGCGACGGAGCCGATCATGACGGTGGCGGACGCGGCAAGGGTCATGAACAAGGGCAACTTGCGCCGGCTCGTGGCGACGCTGCCCCAGACCAATCCCATGAGGTTTGAGAACATCGGCGTGGCCATGACGATGGTAATGAGCCAGGGTCCGGCGTTGAAGGTTTTCGCCACAACGATGGAGGATACGGAGCCCTCGAACATGCCTGCGAAGACACCCCATAGCAGAAGGTGCCGGACTTCGATGAGGTAATTACGGCGTGCCATGTGAGGCACGCTCTGAGTACGGAAGAGATCCAAGGCTTCGACTTTCCCTAGTGATTCCTGACGGTCAAATTGCATTATAGTCCGATCGAGCCGGGACGGCTGATGTCGTTCGCTTTGACTGGAAGGCGCTGATTAACATACCCCGTCGTTGACACGCGCTTCGACGATCATTAGCCTCGCCGCGATGTCGCTGCCCTACGATTTCGTGAACGAGAAGCTCCACGAGCGCCGTGAACGGGTCTTTCTCCTGTTCGCGTCGATTTTTCTCGGCTCGCTCACGATGCTCAACATCCTGGGCATCACGCGTTTCCTGAACCTTGCTTTTTTCATCGACGGATCAGCGGATTGGAAATACAAGCTGGGCCTGGCCGTCGGAACGCTCCCGTATCCAGTGACGTTTTTGTGCACCGACTTTATTTCGGAATTCTACGGCCGTAAGCGGGCGAACTTCGTCGTGCTCGTAGGATTCATTCTCAATCTCTGGGTGGTGCTCATCCTATGGGTAGGGGGGCTCTGGCCCGGTTTCGAACCTCCGGGAGAGCAGGGGCAGGGCATTTTCTTCGAGGTCCGGGCCATGGCTTTCGGCGCCGTCACGGCTTCGATGATCGCGTATCTCACCGCGCAGCTTGTGGATGTGCAGGTTTTCCACTTTTGGAAGCGTTTGACCAAAGGCAGACATCTCTGGCTGCGAAACAACGGATCCACGCTCGTCAGCCAGTTGGTCGATACCGTCGCCGTGGTTCTGATCACATATTACTTTACGAAGGCGAAGATGCCGGTGGACGACAACGCACCGCTTTGGCCGCAACTGGGGATGCTGGTTTTGACAAGTTATGTGTTTAAGCTCACCGCGGCGCTGGTGGACACGATTCCGTTTTATATCGGCGTGCGCTATTTGTCTCGGTTCCTGCGGATTGATCCTATTCGTGGACGCGAAGTGCAGTGATGATTATGATTCACAAACGATTGCGCTGCTCCATGTAAATCGAGAGTATCATGGCCGAAGACCGAATCGAAATAAAAGACCTGCTCGTACGCGGCATCATCGGCTTGAACGACTGGGAGCGAAAAGCGAAGCAGGATATTCTGATCAACATCACACTTTTCACCGACCTGAGCACGGCCGGGCAAAGCGACAACATTGCTGATACGGTCAACTACGGGACGCTGATTCGAAAGATCATGGCCCATGTCGAGTCGGCTGAGCGCCAGACCGTGGAAGCACTGGCCGAGGATGTCAGCCGAATCTGCCTGTCGATGGAAGGGGTGCGCCGTGCACGGACCCGAATCGAAAAGCCCTGGGCCGAGCGTTTCGCGAAGTCCGTGGGCGTCGAGATTGAACGGGAGGCCGGAGGCCATCGCTGAGAACGCTTTCATCGCGATGGGGTCAAATCTCGCACCCGAGAAAAATCTCCGCCTGGCGGTCAATCGGCTTCATGAAGTGGGACGATTGATCGAGGTATCGCGTGTCTACCAGAGTCCCGCCTCCGGTGCCGAGCCACAGCCTGATTTTCTGAATGCAGCGGCTTTGGTCTTGACGAATCTTCCTTTGGTGGACACCCGGCAACAATTAAGGGAAATCGAAGCGGACCTGGGCAGGGTCCGTCGGTCCGGCGCCGGCGTGGCCATCGATCTGGACTTGTGCCTGTATGGGACCGAGATCTTATCCACATCAGAAATCACGATTCCGCGACCTGAGATTCTGGACTATGCGTTTGTTGCCGTTCCGCTCGCGGAGCTCGCGCCGAAATTCTTACATCCGATGAATCGTCAAACGTTGTCCGTCATCGCCAATCGTCTGCGCCAAGACAGTTCGCTGACGCTTCGCACGGATGTTCTGCTGTATTGAGATGCAGCCCTTGGGGGTGTTATGCGGAAGCCCCTGCTTTTTGGTAGGGTGGCATGCTACTCCCCATACGGTTACCAGGGCATCGTTTGTCCGTGGTAGTCCAGGAAGCAACCATTGTCTTTTGTCGTCAGTTGATCGATGACGTTGAGCATGCCGGTGACGCTCTCTTTGGTCGATAGCGGTGCTTCCGGGCCGCCCATGTCGGTGCGCACCCAGCCGGGGTGAATCACGACGCACGTGAACCCTTCGGCGCCAAGCTCGATCGCCATGCTTCGGTTCAACATGTTCAAGGCCGCCTTGCTTGCACGATAAGCGTACCAGCCGGCCTCCGTGTTGTCGGTGATGCTCCCCAGGTTGCTGCTGATATTCACGACGACTTTCCGCCGTCCTGCGCGAAGATTGGGTAGAAGCGCTTGTGTGACTCGCACCGGTCCGATGCTGTTGACGTCGAATAGACGCGGCATCTCATCCAGTTTGAGCTGTTCCAGCGGTCGTCCTTCACGGGGATCATCGGCGTGGGTTGCACTGATGCCTGCGTTGTTGATCAAGACGTCCACAGGCCGGCCTTCAAGACGCTCCGCAAAGGCGGTGACGCTCACCGTGTTCGCCACATCAAGGGTTTCAACCGGGATATTCAGACCGTGGAGTGTTTCGGCGCTTTCGGGATTTCGGACGCCTGCGATGACGCTTATTCCTTTCGCCGCCAGCTGACCGGCGAATTCGAGTCCGATGCCACGATTTGCGCCGGTGATCAGGTAAGTTGAGCTCATTCAAACTACCTTATTATGTATTAGTACAAATGTCGATTGTTTCCTCCGACGCCGTGTTGCTACTTGGGAAGGTCGATGGAAAGGATTATGATGGACCGCTTCTTGTGACAGGGCAAGCAAATTGTGTCTGCGTTTTCAGGTTGAAGGCCATGGGATGCACGATTCGTTTGACGACCGCAGCCGATGCGGACCAGATCTCCTCGATCTATGCACCGTTCGTCACCAGAACGGCCATCACATTTGAAGTCGACGTGCCGACGGCGGACGAAATGGAGCGGCGTATCGCTGATACGATGGAAGCGATGCCCTGGCTGGTTTGCGAGCGAGATCGCGAGGTTCTCGGTTATGCGTACGCCGTCAGCCACCGAAAACGCGCGGCATACCAATGGTCCGTTGAGTCATCGGTCTATATTCGTGAACACTATCATCGCCGGGGGATCGGCCGTGCCCTGTATTCGGCGCTTTTCAAGATTCTTAAGTTGCAGCGTTTCTGTAATGTGTATGGCGGTGTCACGTTACCGAACCCGGCCAGTGTGTGTCTTCACGAAACGTTCGGTTTCGAGAAGATCGGCGTCTATCCGGCGATCGGTTACAAGTTCGGCGCGTGGCATGATGTCGGCTGGTGGCATTTGCGCCTTCGCGATCGACCGGCTGAGCCTGCGCCTCCTCTGAATATGAACGAGGTTTGTAAGGACCCGGCCTTTGCCGCTGCATTGGATACGGGACTTCAGTTCGTTCGCGTGTGAACCTGGCCACGGCGACCGGTCATCGGTATTGACGCGCAAGCGCCGGTTTTCCCCAAGCTTCGTAGAGTTGGATCAGGCGAGCAGCGGACTGCAAGGTCAGCTCATCTCGTTCCCCGCGGGCGTTTTCGAGGACGGAATGGCTCCGGACCAACATTTCCTCAGCTTCAGCGAACTGCTTCAGTGTCGTCATACACGCCCCGAGCGCGCTCTCTGCTTCGGCGAATCGCCAATGGTCCTCAGACACGATCCGCCTCATGATGTTGACGCACTCACGAAGATGCGGCTCGGCGCTCTCGGCTTCCTCGGTTTGGGACAGCAGTTCGCCGAGTGCCAAGAGAGATCTGGCGATGTCGGGGTGTTCCGGGTGCAATGTTTCACGGCGCGTCCGAAGGGCATCACGGTGCAGCGTTTCAGCGGCGTCGTGGTCGCCCCGAAGCCCTTCCAGTGCGCCCAGTTGATAAAGACACATCGCGACGTCGGCATGGCGATCACCCCAATGACTGCGTCGAATCGCCAGTGCTTCACGAAACAACGGCTCTGCTTCGTCGAGGCGGCCTTGTTGGACGCGTGAGACGGCCATGTTCTGGAGAACCTGTGCTACGTCGAGATGGTTTTTCCCCAGGAGACGCCGACGCATTGCCAGCGCTTCCTGAAATAACCGTTCGGCCTCAGCATGGTCACCCCGATTGCGATTCAACAGGGCGAGCGCGTTCAGGCCCCGAGCAACATCCGCGTGCTCGTCGCCGAATCGGTCTCGGCGCATTTCGAGTGCGAGGCGTAACTGTTTCTCCGCTTTGTCATAATCTCCGAGACTCCGGTAGCTGTTGCCGATCGTGGTTCTCAACGACGCCTCCAGATCGGGGTCATCAGAAGCCGCGACCTCGATCCAGTGGTTCGTTTCGTCCAGGACCTCCGCCAGCGTAACCACTCGGCCCTCCGTGGGCGGTCCTACCGATCCAAGGGTGTCTTCCCAGAAAACCCGGAGACGTTTCTCCTTCTCCGCCTGCTGTCGATACGTCATCGACACCGCAGCGTTCAAGCCAAGCACTAAAACGAGCAATGCCAGTCCGATGGTGACGGCCGCTTTGTGACGCTGCACGAATTTTTTGAACAGATACCCGCCGCTGTCCCGCTTGGCCTCGATGGCGCGGCCACTCAGTACGCGCTCAATGTCCTCTTGCAGCGCGGCCACCGATTGATAGCGGCGATCAGGGCTTTTGGCCATGGCCTTGAGCACGATCGTATCAAGTTCGTCGGCATACCGTTTGGAAATCGGGCGATATCGAGATTCCGGCGTTCCGTTTTGACGGTACGCTCGGCTTGGCGCCAAGGGCTCGGTCTCCGTGATGGCCTTGATCACATCGGCCATCGGGGCCGAGGTCGAAAACGGTCTGCGGCCTGTCAGCATTTGATAGAGGATGACTCCAAGCGAATAAACGTCTGTTCGAATGTCGATCTGAGAAGGATCACCACTGAGCTGTTCCGGTGAGGCGAAAGCCAGCGTCCCCATGAACTCGCCCGTGACGGTGACGGCTGCGCCATCTGTCGGTTCCGCAGTTTTGGCGAGCCCGAAGTCGAGGACGTGCGGTTTGCCGTCGGTGTCGATCAGAATGTTACTCGGGTTCAAGTCCCGGTGAATGACCCCTTTTTGATGGGCGAAGCCGACGGCGGCGCAAATCTCGATGAAAAGATGCAGCAGATCCGTGGTGTTTGGTGTCGTTTTCCTGGTGAGATGATCGCCCAGCGACACACCGTCGATGTATTCCATCGAAAAGTAGTGTTTGCCGTCCGATGTCAATCCGCGGTCGTATACGCGGACGATGTTCGGGTGTTGCAGGCCGGCGATCAGATCGATCTCGCGCTCGAAACGCAGACGACCGGCCTCGGACGCAAAGGCGCGATCCCGCAGGACCTTGATGGCCACGTGCCTTTTCATCGACCGGTGAAACGCCGAATAAACGTCGCCTTGACCGCCGCCGCCGATTTCGCGGAAGTCGTCATACCCGTTCATGTCGGGTTGTCGATTTGACTTGAGTCGGCCGCGTTGCAATTCGTTGAGAAGCGCATCGGGGCGGTGATACCAGCCTGATCCCGAATCCATGTGAGATTCGGCCACGGCTATCCCTCCTCCTGGACTTGTTGCTCCACAAGCTGCCCCAGGCGTTTCAGGATTCGTGATTTGGCTTGATAGACCTGATCCACTGTCAACTCCAAGGATTCCGCCGTTTCGCGAACACCCTGTCCGGCAACCGCATAGGCGTCAAAGGCCGCACGGTCTTTCTCATTGAACTCCGCTTCGATGGTCTGCATCGCCCGGCGGAGATGATACTGCCGCCATTCAGCCTCCCACTGCGCCTCGGTTTCCGGGTCCGCCGCCACTTGGCCGTCGGCAAAATCGCCGTCAGACCATGATCCGATCGCGGCTTCTATTTCTCCTAGAGAGACTTGGCCTCTTTTCTGACGTGATCTTTGAAAAATCACGTGGAGGACAATGGTCTTGAGATAGGAGCGAAACTTGCCTTTGCCGGGCTCGTATTGAAATTTCGGCATCGATTTTATCAGGGCGAGCAGCGTTTCTTGGACGACGTCGTCACAATCGGAGGGTTGGAGGCCCTGTCGCTTGGCAAAACCGCGGATCAACTCGCCGTAACGATCGCAGAACTCTCGCCAGGCGGTCGGGTTTTCACCGGCCGACAGTCTTTTCAGAAGCGTGGCGTGTGTAGACTGAGTTAACACTCTGTAAGTATACCGCACCGGGGGGCGCCAACAGGACACTTCTCATGGACCGTCCGCAAAAAATGCGGAATCTGCCCCCAGGAGACGGCCTAATTCGAAACAGAGTCAATTCTGTGCCGCGACGGGCGTATTCGTGCGAATGTCAGCCGACGCATAGACGTCGGCCAATTCAACGGAGGCGGTCCGCTCCGCGTTCTCAACGGCAATCATCACGGTCTGGTCATTGAGCAATCCCAGCGCGGCCAGGAGATTCACTTCCGCCTGGTTATAGCGAACGACTGCTTCGGCGTAGCGAAGTCGTGCCTGGGCGACCGAGTCTTGCGCCTGCAAGACGTCAAGCGTCGTCATCGCGCCGGCCTCCAGGTTTGCTTCGGTCAGACGTAGCGCTTCCTCAGCAGCGGCCGTTTGTTGCTTGGCCAGGGAGATCAACTCATGATGGATTTTACTTTCCTGGGCCGCTTCGACAACTTGGGCTTTGACCTCGATCAGCTTGCGTTCGGCTTCCAGCATCGCCTGTTTTTCCGCGGCATCGGCGGTTTTTAGATCGCCAAACGCGGACAAGCTCCACCGCGCTCCGACGTTGGCATCGAATTGTGTCCGTTGGCCGAAAGTGAAGGTGATGTCCCGATCATCCGCGAATCGGCGCGAAGTCCTGAGAATGCGCTCGCGGATCACGCCGTTCGCCACGGGGTTGGCTGAAAACGCGCCGCTTGCAGCCAATGGGTTGACAAGCAGGTTCGACGGGATGCCTTCTCCCGCGTCGATATTGTTGGCGTTTCCGGTGACGCCGCCATATTGATAGCCGAGTTCGAACTCCGGTCCGAAGCCGCTCCACCACGCCGAGCCTCGGTCGGCCTCCGCCGCCTCGATCAGGGCTCGAACGCTGTGCAAGTCCGGGCGAAACTCGATGGCATAGGCCAACATCTGGTCGATCGGGAGGTCGCTACGGACGAGGGCAATGGGCGGGAGTGACCTTATCTTCGGAACGAGGGTCACCGTTGAATCTTCCAATTGAAGCGTGACCGTCAGGGCGATCGAGGCCTTGTAGAGGGCATTCAGAGCCAAAGCCAGATCCTGTTGGCGCTCGGCAAGCCGGGCCTCCGCTCGTAACTCGTCTGCCGGGACGCCGGCGCCCGCACGGGACCGAAGCCGATTGATGCGAAGCAGCTCCTCCGCTTCCGCCACCGATTGATGGGCGGCAGAGACATGGGCCTGTGTGAAAACGAGGGCGTAAAACTGGAGAACCGCCTTGCGGAGGGTCTCCATCTGAACGGCGCGTTCCCGATGTTCCGTGGCGTGGAGTCGTTTCTTGGCGGCAATGATCTCGTAGATCACTTGTCCGGGATTAATCACCCACTGGATGGCGATCGAAGGCTGGAAGGTGTTAAACCCGACGTTGAAAAAATTTCCGTTCGAGTTCAGGTTTCGGCCGTCGATGCGTTGGAAGAGGGCCGTGGGAACCAGGGCGGGAAAGGCCCCGCCGACGGCGCTTTCATACTGTCCCTGAGAGGCCTCCACCTGATAGCGAGCGAGTCGAATGTCGATGTTTTCGGCGGTGACGACCTGCACGACGGTCGGGAGATCGACGGCCATCAGTTCGCTGTACATTGGCTGAACCTGTGAGGAATCGAGGGCGAGCGATTCCGCTCGTGACATGTCCATGGCCGGAGCGACGCTGGGCCGTTCCGCCACGACGGATTTTTCCGGTGAACACCCCGACTGACTGAATGCCGCCAAGAAGACGAAGGATGCGAACGAAATCGTACGCGAGAGAAGATGCCATCGTTTTTTCATCGAACTGCCTTAGAAAGAAGTCGCTACGTTTTCAGTCTGAACGCTTTTCGTGGCAGTCCGATTGCCGTGTCCAGCTTCCTTCCCAGAAGCCATGTTGAGTGATCGCAGACGCGATTCAACTGCCGAGGAGCACCGCCTTGACGGATGCGCCGGGGGCAACGACGCTGTTGGCTGAAACAACAATTTTTTCATCACCTTTTAGACCGTCCGTGATCTCGGCCCAAATGCCGTCGTCATAACCAATTCGGATCGGCAGTGCTTTGGCCACCGTGCCGCTGGCGACAAGAACCGAAATGTCTCGGCCGCGAACGCGTATCGCTTTGGACGGAATCACCATGGCCTGATGTTTCGTTTCGAGCTTGATGGTGACCTGGGCGTACATGCCCGGTTTTAGCTTTCTATTCTTGTTACTCAGATTGACTTCCGCACGCATCGTGCGGGTGTTGGGTTTGAGTGCTCCGGCCGTGCGCGTGATGGTCGCTTTGATCGGATCTCCGTTGAGCGCCTTGACGTCGATTTCCACTTCGGTGCCGGGATTGACAAACGGCGCATCCGTTTCAGGAATCTCGAGGGACAGCCGAATGAAGTGGTCGCCTGCGATGCTGAGCAGTGGAGACGTACTTCCCTCTGCGGCTGAGCGAACAAACGCTCCGGGATCGACGTGACGCTCGGTGATGATGCCTTCAAACGGGGCCCGAGGCGTTGCGTATTCCATAAGCGTTTTGAGGCGTTTGATGGCGGCTTCGGCCATAACGACTTCCGCTTCGGCCACGTGGACGTCCGCTTGACCGCTGATGACCTTGGTCTGGGCGATCTTGCCTTCTGCTTCGGCGACGTCAAGCTCACTCCTGGCCTCATCCAACTGCTGCTGCGGAATCGCGTTCTCTTTCCGCAGGCGGACCTTTCGATCCATCGTGATCATCTTCAGCTTATATTCGGCCTCGCATCGCTGAACTTCGGCCCTGGCCGTCTCGATCATCGCCTGGGCCTGTTTCACTTTGGCCTTCTTCGCCTTCAACACAGCCTCGGCCTGGCTCAATTCGTCAGCCATTTCCGGAACGTCGATGACCAGCAGCGCGTCGCCCTTGCGAACGCGGCTTCCGATGTCCACTTCGACGGTCTTGATGTAGCCGCTCGTTTTGGCGTAAAGCTCCGCCATCTCACCGGCCAGCAGGGTCGCGGGCATGTTCAGGTTTCGTGTCACCGAGCGACGTGTCGGCGTCGTGACCTGGACGGAAACCGCTTTTTCGCCACTCTTTTTCGACGTGTCGCCGTCGGCGGCTTTCGCTTCTCCCGTCCGTTCCGACGTCACCATGTTGACGATCAGCACGATTGCCAAGGTTGAGATCAGCGCAGTACCAGAGAGTGTCGTTATCCATTTTTTTTTATTCATCGTCACGCTCCCGCAGGTACGGTGGACGGCATGGGATCGTCACCGCGTCTGAACATCACATAAAGACAAGGCACCACGATCAAGGACAGGGCGGTCGCTGCCAGCACCCCGCCGATGATGGTCCGGGCCAACGGGGCGTTTGCTTCGCCTCCCGCCGCTCCAATCGCCATCGGAACCAAGGCCAGCCATGTGGTCATTGAGGTCATCAGGATAGGACGCAGCCGAATCCACGTTGCTTCCTTGATCGCCTGTTTGACCGGCTGGCCGCTTTGGACCCGCTGGTTGGAGAAATCCAAAAGAATGATCGCGTATTCTACGACGATTCCAGTCACCATGATGATGCCCATGAACGCGGGGATGTTCAGATTGGTGCCGGTGACAAACAAAAGCGCGGCCACACCGACAAAAGCGAGCGGTATGCTGACGAGGATGATCATCGGCGTGGAGAAAGACCGTAGTTGAGCCACCATGGCCAGGTAAACCAGGATCACGGCGATGATAAGGCCGAAGGCGAATTCTCCGAAGGACGATCGCATCGTCTCCACCTCGCCGCGAATGCCCAGCGTGTACCCTTTGCCGGCATAGTCGCCGGTGACCTTGTACGTGACGCCACGATCTGAGGAAGCCGGTTCCAGACCGAGTACGTCCGAACTCCCGAGTTCCCGTTCAATCTCGGACGCTACGCTGCCGACGTCATGTCCCCGGGCCACATTGGCGTAGATGTCGATCGTCCGCGTGATGTTGACGTGGTTGACGACCGACGGTCCGGTCGCGCGGTAGAACTCGGCGATGTTTCGCAAAGGAACGGGTTGCTCGCTGTTGCTGCCGGTGATCGGCACGTTGCGAAGCGTTTCCATCGACGTGATTCCCTCTTCGCTGTATTGAGCGCCGATGAAATAGTGGTTCTTGTTTTCCGGCGCGATCCAGAAAGCGGGATTGAAGCCGATGCTCGAGTTGGTTGCCGTCACGATGTTCTTAATGACGTCATCCTGCACGAGACCAAGTTGGGCGGCCTTGACGCGATCGACCTCGACACCGATTTGCGGATAATCCATGCGCTGGGCGACACGAACGTCGATGGCGCCCGGTACACCCGAGGCGATCCGTTGTACATGACGGGCGATTTCCTCACCGGTAAAAAGGTTGCTGCCCTGGATCTGGATATTAATCGGCGACGGCAGACCGAAATTCAGCGCCGCCGTCATCATGCCGCCGGTATCAAAAGCCAACTCCACACCCGGGAATTCGACGCTGAGTTTTTCCCGCAGGCGATCCACGGCCTCAAAAGTTCCGGGGCGGCCGGGTTTGTCGTCACTCTTGAGCTGTACGAGCACGAATGCATCCATCGGACCGGCATTGGGCGTGTAAGCGGCGGGCCAGTCCATGAGAACTCCAATGTTCGAGATCAGAATCCGCATCTTGGAGTCGGGGTGTTTTTCGACTTTGGGAAACTCGGGATCGGGTTGGCCCAGTTCTTCGATGATGACCTGCTCAATCTGATTGACCGTGGCCTCCGTGTTTTCGATTCGTGTGCCAGATGGCATGCGGACGTAGATCGTGAACTGGTTGGAGTCGACGCTCGGGAACAATTCGGTGCCGCTTTGCCACATGAGAAGGCCTGCGACGAGCAATAGAACAAAGCTCACGAGGACCACGACGTGCCGGGCGCGGATGACCTTATCGAACAGGCTTCCGAACCAGACGGGTATCTCAACGCCCGATTTTTCCTGGTTTGGTTCCTTCGCATGCTTTTCACTGAGAAAGCGTGCGCAGAAGCTGGGAATCACGAACATGGCCACGATATAGCTGGCGGCCACTGCCATGACCACCGTGACGGCCAGCGGCTGGAACAGGAATTTGGCCATGCCCGTCAGAAAGACGACAGGAAAAAAAACCACGGCGAAGGTGATCGTCGAGACGAGCACGGGCAGGGCCACTTCTCGGGTTCCGTCCAATGCCGCCTGCGTCCGCTTCTTGCCCATCTGGATATGGCGTGTGATATTGTCCAACACCACGATGGACTGATCCACGAGAATGCCGATTGCCAGCGCCAGCCCGCCTAATGTCATGCTGTTGATCGTATCGCCGGTGTAGAACAACCCTATCAGTGCGGCCAGGATGGCCAGGGGTATGGCAAACATGATCACGATCGTGGAGCGAACGCTTCTTAGGAATAGGAAGACCACCGCACCCGCCAACAGCGCCCCAAGACCAGCGGCGACTTGCAGTCCACCGATGCTCTTCTTCACCAACTCGGATTGGTCCATCACGACTTCCAGGGACATATCCTTGGCACGTGGATCCATTTCGCGGAGCCGGGCGAGGATTTCCGCCAGCTTGTTTTTGATGGCGGCCGTGATCTCGATCGTGTTGGCGCCCGGCTGGCGATAGATGGGGATGTAGGCTTGGCGCCGTCCGTTGATGTTGACGATGTTGCTCTGAATCTGGTGACTGTCCTTGACCTCGCCGACGTCTCGCATGAACACGACGGCGCCGCTTTCGGTCTTGATGGGGATTTCGTTGAGCTGCTCGACCCTCTCAGGCATTGCATTGGAAATGATCTGGTAATCCGTGTCCCCGAATTTCGCGTTGCCGGTCGGGATAAAAACGCTCTGGTCTTCGAGGGTTTTGACAATGTCCATCGGAGAAAGGCCGCGCGCTTCCAGTTCCATCGGATCGACGTAGGCGAGAATTCGTCTCAGAACGCCTCCATACACCGCCGGTGCGATGACGCCTTGAATGCTCTGCAACCTGTTGCGCAGTTCACGATACGCCACGTCATACAGGTCCTTTTCCGACATGGTCGGACTGGACACGCTGACCAGGCACAACGGTACGGAGGCCGTGGGGTCAAACGGCATAACCATCGGCGGGATCGTGCCGGGCGGAAGGTAGAACATGTCCGACATGGCGTAGGACGTGACCTGGGACATGGCCGTGTCGAAACTGATGTCTTCGCGGAAAAAGTCCTTGACGACGCAGACCCCCAGCATCGCCTTGGCTTCCTGATGATCAATGCCGACGGATTGTCCGGTCCATCGTTGCAGGCGGCTCATGATGTCACGTTCCATCACCTCCGGCGGCATGCCGGGGTAGAACGTGACGATTTGAACGGCCGGCGTGTCGAACTGGGGCAACAGGTCGGCCGGGAGACGCTCCATCGCCACCAGGCCGACGACAATGACCGCAAGCACGACCACCACGACGAGGTACGGATTTTTCAGGCCGACTTCAATTGCTTTCATGGCTTGTAGCCGTCATCAGGCAAAAGAGCTCTTTTTCCGGCAGACTTGAGACCGCCGCGTAGAGAAGATTGTCCCTCTCGCAGGCCACGACGTTGTGACCCTTGCATCGATCGACCCAATGGGTTCGCCCTTCATGGTGCACTTGACTGAAATGGTCGAGATCGAACGCTCGGCTGTCGGCCACGATCAACGAGGCAGGCATATCGCCAATCTTGTACAGCACGAAGCCGACGGTCCGTCGAGCAATCTTGCATTCGCGAGCCCCGACCAGAGTACAGTGTCCTGACTGACTGTGCGGAAGGGTCACCTTCAGTCCCGTTTTGGTCTGTAACCACCCCGACACTTCCGCAGAATCTTCAGAGGCAAATTGCACGCTCTGCCGGTTGTCGAGAAAGTGCTGATAATCCGTGACCACCAAGTCGGCGAAATGAGTTTCGGTGGGTCTACCGTCGGCCTGTGTGAGCCAAAGCCACATTGCCAGACCGATGAGTAACGCAACGGCCGTACTTATAGCCGTAAATGTCCAACGGTGCAACGCGGGCCCCTGTCTAATTGTGGTCAGTCCGGGACGCAGCGAATCTTCATCCAGCGGGGGGTGTTTGTCGGGAATCTCAAGCATCGTTTCCAATTGCTTGCGAATGGTTCGCTCGATTTCGACTTCTCGCGCGCACACCGGGCAACGCTCAAGATGACGCTGGAGCTCAATGCTGAGCGGCGCATCGAGCTCGCTGTCGAGAAACGCAAAGACATATTCTCGGACGTCACCACACTTCACGAGCGAGCCTCCTGCTTAAGGCGGGGAAGGGTGAATTCGGAGAGTTGTTGCCGAAGCAACCTTCTGGCCCGGGCCATGCGCGACATGACCGTGCCGAGGGGACAATCCAGCACCTGAGAAATCTCGCGGTAATTCAGCCCGCCGGCGACAGAGAGGATGATCACCTCACGAAATGACGGTTCAAGCGCATCCAATGCAGAGACCAGCCTTTCATCGAGAAACTCGCGAAAATGTTTTTCATCCATGGTGGGTAGTGTCGAAAACGATTCGGCAGGATCGGCCGGCGCGAGTTCAGTCAGCTCGGCTTCCGTTGTCGGCACAAACTTGATTCGTCGTGATGCCGTGCGATGCCATTCCAGCGCAACGTTGCGCATAATGACGAGGATCCACGCTCGACAGTGCGTGCGCTCATCGGTCGAACTGAAGTTTCGCCAGGCTCGCAGCAGCGTGTCCTGCATGAGGTCGTTCGCATCCTCTGCGGTCGCGGCGTATTGCCAGGAGGCCGCGCGCAACGGTCGCCAGTGGGGGCGCAGGTAATCCAGGAATAAATCCACTTTCGCGGTCGCCGCGGCCATTCTTCTCCTCTCTTTATTTAGAATGCCGGAGAGTCCTAGATTCGTCCCACAAGGACAAAAAAAAGAGGAGCCCGCCCATGCCGCCGAACATGTGGGTATGCATAACCGCTGTCGTGATAATAATCTACAAAATCTTGTATCCTACCCCTCGCGCGAGTCGTCGTTTCCGAAGGCCTTCCGATCGATCAAGAAAAACTCCAGCTCTCTTTCATAATAATCTGATGTCCGTCCAAGATGGCGCATGTTCAATCGCTGGCACACACGAATCGACGGCGTGTTCCCAGGGTTAACGACCGCGTAGATCGTCTCCAGCCGCAACTGCTCGAAACCGTACACCAAAGCTGCTCGTCCCGCTTCCGTGGCATAGCCATGCCCCCAGTGTGTCCGCAGCAGATGCCAGCCGACTTCGATTTTTTCCGATTCGGGTAGCGGTTTGAGCAGGACGACGCCGACCATCGCGTCGGTATCCCGTTTGAACAGCGGCCATGATCCCATTCGTCCGACGTACGTGTCATTTCGTTCAATGATTTCGCGGAGCCGTTCTCGCATCGCCGCGAGATCGGCAAGGGGATAAAAGGGCCGCATGAATCGCATCGCGATCGGATCGCCGTAGAGCTTGAAAGCCGCGGTTGCCAGATCCAGGGTCCAACTCCGTGCGACGAGCCGTGGCATCGGCAGGTGTGAGGATATTTCGTTGATCGTGTCGTCGGGATCGTCCATGAATCACGATTATACAAGCAAAAAGCCTCGGCCAGGCAGGCCTGACCGGGGCTTTCATCATTGCACGCTCACGTTCACACTCGATCAGGACAAACCGAGGGCATTGGCCGTCATCGCACCGATGTCCGCCGGGCTCTCGGCGACGTGGATGCCGGCGTTCTTCAACGCGGTGATCTTGCCTTCGGCCGTCCCCTGGCCGCCGGAAATGATGGCGCCGGCGTGGCCCATCCGTTTGCCCGGCGGTGCGGTGCGACCGGCGATGAAGGCGATGACCGGCTTGCTGACGTTCTCGTTGATGTAGGCCGCAGCCTTTTCCTCGTCCGTGCCGCCGATCTCGCCAATCAGGATGATTGCGTTCGTCTTCGGGTCTTTCTCAAACATCTCCAGTAACTCGATGTAGTTCAGACCCTTGACCGGGTCGCCGCCGATTCCGACACACGTGGATTGAGCAATCTTGCGCGTCGTGCATTGCCACACGGCCTCGTACGTCAAAGTGCCGCTGCGTGAGATGATGCCGACGTTTTTCGACGAGCCGTTGGCAGGCATATGAATGTAGCCCGGCATGATGCCGATTTTGGCTTCACCCGGAGTGATGATCCCCGGACAGTTTGGACCGATCAGCTTGGCGCCGACATCCTCGATGAATTTCTTGGCTCGCACCATGTCCAGCGTCGGGACGCCTTCGGTGATGAGCACGAGAAGTTTGATCCCGGCCGTCGCCGCTTCCATGGCGCTGTCGGCCGCGAACGGAGCGGGGACGAAGAGCAAAGAACAGTTTGCCCCGGTTTCGCGGACCGCTTGTTCGACGGTATCGAACACGGGCAGGCCGTGTTCGCTCTTGTTGCCACCCTTGCCCGGGACGACGCCGCCGACCACTTGAGTTCCGTAGTCGAGGCATTGTCGGGTATGAAATGCCCCGGCCTTGCCGGTGATGCCGTGGGTGATGACCTTGGTGTTTTTGTCAACGAGAATGCTCATGGGCTGGCCCCTATATCGAATCAGGTTGATTTGTCACATCGTCCGGGCCGCATTTTAGCGTCCCTCCGCAGGCGGGCAACAAAGCAGCGAATCCACGGTTTTCGGCCGGAATCGACCAATTCTCAAGAAAGCTGAATGTCAGCCCAATTTGTCTGGGACGTATATTGGATCAAAAGGTCTTTTGATTGTTGGTGTCGTTCATTTTCGAAACGATTCAGGAGTTTTGTTGTTGTGTTTCTGTGAGATTTTGTGATAGACTACGGGCCTCGGGGAATCGGATTGTATGGAAGGGGCAATTCATCTTTATTGCCGAATGCATGTCCAAGCGGCAGGCATACTTCCTTTGATGTTTCAACATAAGCCCGAGCGGCAAGTTCGCTCCGGCAAATAAGCAGGTGAGCCGTCGCGCTTAACGCGCGGGTAGTCTCGTTTGATTGCGTTTGGAGGGGATGTTGTATTCCCCAAAGGCAGCAAGTTTTTGTGGCACGCGATCTACGCTCGGGCCGGGTAGGGGTTCTTTTCGGGTCACTCGCACTTAGCGCGTTGCTGACGGCCGTGTCTTTGCGAGTGCCTGATTATCACTGGCTGGCTTGGTTCTGTCTTTTGCCTCTTTTTCAGGCGATGCGGTCTCTGCGCTTGCACACGGCCGCATTGGCCGGTGGGCTGTGGGGCGCGAGCCTGTACGTCGTGTGCACGGCCGATTCCGCGGGCCTCGTGGTTCCTGTGGTCCCGTCCTTTTCGTCCGCGGTCATCATGACCGCAGTGCCTGCCGTGTATGCGAGTCTTGGTGCGCTGTTGACCCGCGCGGTCGGTTTCAATCCCTTGATGTTGGCGCTCGGATGGATTTTGGTCGAGTTTGCGTTTAAGCCGCTCGGTCTCCAGCAAGGGTTGCTCGCCAGCACGCAAATCGAAAGTGCGCAGTTTCAATGGGTTGCTCGTCTGCTCGGCTATGTTCTTGTGGCGGTGTTTGTTGCCTGCATCAACGCGACGCTGCTGTTGGCGCTATGCGTCGTCCGTCTCGGGATTTCGTCGAGCCGAATGCCAGCCAATTCCTTTTTGGACTGCGAAACCCGCGCGACATCTCAAGTATCCGTGTTTCAATGGCTGATGTTTCGACAGATGAACCCGCGTGGACCTCCGATGAGGTCTGCCGCTTACGGAAGCTAACGAGTTTCATTCATGTTCTTTTTTTATCGCGATTATTCATTCCTGCGACGGGCTTGGCCCGCCGCGAGAAAGAGGTGATGCTATGAATTCAAAACGACGACGTTGCATTGTCGTGTTTGCCTTGTGTGCAGTGGTTTCGATAGCCGTCAGCCCGCGTCCGGCGCCGGCGTGCACGTCTTCCCCCTGCGTACCGACTGTCGGTTGTACGAAATCGGTCTCAATCGTCAAAGCCGTGCCTGCGGTGGTGCTGACTCCGGCAACTCCGTTACCCTTTGCGGTCCCTGTTCGCATCAATACGGTGACGGGTGTCAACCCGGCCGGAGGATGTCCCGTATGTCCCAATCCTGCCACGGTCCAGGGCGGGACCGTGACGGTGTCGTTGTTAGGACCAGGTGGCCCCTTTGTCGGGATGGCGCCCATCGCGATTGCGGGCTCCGGCTTCCAGACACAAACCGTATCCGTGACCGTGACGATTCCTCCCGGCACGGTCGGGCTCTTCGTGGTGTCCGTAACGGCAGACGTCAATTTCTCCGCTGATTCGGCTGGACCACCGCAGACCGTCACCGCGATGGGCGACAGCCAGGTCTGTTTTGTTGAAGAGACTTCTCCCGGTTCAGGCATTCCACGGTTAGACATGCAGTTGCTCGCCCCCGGTTTGCTGCAATGTCCTCCTGGCGCCCAATACAACCTCACATACCGTGTCAGAAATAACGATCCGACGGAGTCTGTCACGCTGATGGCGACGGCCACGTCGGGACAGGCTGCTCGAATGCCAACGACTACAGGCGACCCTGACCGTGTTCGCTCGATTTCAAATCCGGTTTCCGGAGATGATTTCCCGATCGCATTTTTGGAAGATCTTCCCGGCGGCATTCTTCCGCTTCCGCCCAACCCGCCGGCGCATACTCAACCTGATATCATGAAAATGCTCACGATCCAGCCGGGTGAATCCGCCGACGTGATCGTCGCAATCCGATCGTATTCGCAATGTGACGACGGATCGTGCGCGGATTCACTTCTCAGCGTTCAAGGGACGTTTGACACCAGCGGTGATCCTGCCCTTGCTTGTGCCGGAGCAACGTTGAATGTAAACAGTTCCATGGGAGCGGAGCATATCCCCACAATGTCCGAGTGGGGCCTGATCATCATGACGTTATTGCTGCTGACGGCCGCCACGGTCATCTTCGGCAAGATTCGGCAACATCGACCCGCTGTGACGTAACCGGCCGGGGTTCGAGTCGGTTTCAAAGGACCTGTGATGAAGGACGGCTTTTTTGACTTTGAGTCTTCTGTTTTCTTCAAAGTTCTCGCTGCGACGCTCGGGATTCTGTTCCTGGGTTGGCTCGCGTCGATTTGGATTTATGGGGAACTGACTCGGACCGACATGATCGGTTCACTTATTAGTGCGCCGATTTTTGCATATTTGGTGCATCTCTGGATCATCTATGCAAAGGAATCGGGAGACTAGGGGATCGGGGGATTAAAGATCGGGTGGAATTAGAATCCTCTTCCTCCCCAATCCCCTTTCCCCTTTCCCTGTTGAGCGATAGCATGTCGCTTAGATCGGTCAGACGTCCTTCGTACCCTAATCGGCCGCGAGTAGCTGATGGGCCGACAGACTAAAAATGCAAGTCAGTCAGGGAAACGCCAGTCGAGCGCGCCGTCTGAGCGGCGGGCGCGTGTTTCGCAGAATCGTGAAAAACATCAAGAATCGTGGATTCAAGGCAAACGCCCGATCCTTCGCTTCGTTCTGGTGTTTGCGATTTTGGTGATTCCGTTCAATATTTACTACTATGCGTCGTTCGCAAAAAGCGACGCGTTTGACGCCTATCTGAGTCTTAACGCCCGGGCGTCGGCTGCCATCGTCCGCGTATTCGGAACAGAAGCGACGGCCCAAGGCCAGTCCCTTTTTTCGCCCAAGGGGGCGGCTCTCTCCATTGCACAGGGTTGTGACGCGATTCAGCCCGCGGCTTTGTTCTTTAGTGCGGTGGCGGCATCGCCCGTCTTGCTTAGAAGGAAGCTTCCGGGATTGTTGATCGGTACCGGGCTGCTTCTGGTGTTGAATCTGGTGCGTATCATCACGTTGTTTTATACGCAGATTCACATTCCGGACCTGTTTGAATTCATGCACATCGAGTTTTGGCAGGCGTTGTTCATCTTTCTCGCGTTGTTGTTTTGGGTGATCTGGGCCAGTTGGGCCAAGCGAGTGACCATGTCCGATGCGAAAGCCTAAGGCGATTCCAGGCTTCTTCCTGCGATTGTTGCTGATCTACGGCGTGCTGGCAGCGCCATGGCCCGCTCTGGACCGGGTTTACCTTTCGTGTTTTCGTGCGGTAGGCAACCGTTTGTTCGGCTCGTTCGGCTCCGAAGGAACGGTTGAGTTCGTCAAGGAATATCCAGTGAATGCCGCACGAATTTCCCCTCCGGAAGAAAAGTGGCCGGTCAAGTTTATCCTTCGAAAGAAGAATGTACGGCATGGATTTATGGGGCACTATCTCGCTCGCCACGGCTACATGGCTCTTACGCTGGTGATGGCGTTGATTCTCGCCACGCCTATTCCCTGGTCTCGTCGATGGAAATCACTTTTTTGGGGGCTCATCCTGGCCAACGGATTTATCGTGTTTCGAGTTTTTGTCGCGCTGCTGAACGAATTCACTCAAGGGCCGATTGCGCTGTTTTCGCCGACTCCGTTCGGGAAGAAAGTTCTTCAGCTGACATTTGATATTCTGACCAGATCGCCGGAATTCACTTTTGTCGTGCCGTTCTTTATTTGGATTCTGGTCACCCTGCGCAAGGAGGATTTTGAACGCTGGCTCAATCCTGCCATGATCAAAGCGCCGCCAAGGGGGAACGACGGCCGAAAAAATAGCAAGCGTCGAAAAGGCCGATCTTAGAGACACCGTCTAATTTTCGGATGGAACGCCAAGGCGACCCGGCATGTCAGCGAGCACATACGACACCACGGCCAATGCCGCGACGCATCGTGAAAGTTCATCGGGGTTGACCTTATCCAGGGTGTCGGCGTGTGAATGGTGAAGATGGAAATACGTCGAGCCCTCGACCATGAAGCCCATGAGCACGACACCCGCCGGCTTCATTGGGCTGATATCGGCCCCCGACCAACCTTCCTTGACCATGTTGGCGTTGATCGGCTCCAGCAACTGGAGGATATCCTCGAGTTGTTTTGCTGCGATTGCCTGGATGTTCGCATCTCGATGTTGCACGCTGATCCCTTTGGGCGCGAAGACGCCTGAGTCGGACTCGATCGCGCCGATGTGCTTCGGCATCTCGTCTGCATGGTCCTTGGCATACTGGCGGCCGCCGTTGAGTCCGTTTTCCTCGTTGGTCCAGAGCACGACGCGAATTGTGCGTTTCGGGATGAGGTTCAGCCTTCGCAGCACATTGATCGCTTCCATCGCGATGACACACCCGCCGGCATCATCATGAGCGCCGTGGCCGACATCCCAGGCGTCGAGATGGCCGCCGATGACCAGGACCTCGTCCGGCCGCGTGGAGCCCCGGAGTTCACCGATCACGTTGGCCGAAGGCACCATGCCATGGTTCTTGGCGTCCATCTTAAGCTTGACGATCACTTCTTCGCCGCGAGCCGTCAGTCGCGAAATCATGGCCGCATCTTCGGTGGAGATGGCGGCGGCCGGAATTTTCGGTGTCTCTTTATCGTAGCTGGTGGCCCCGGTATGCGGTGACCGTAAGCTGTATGCGGTGACGGATCGTACAAGACAGGCCAGCGCGCCCTTCTCTGACGCCATCCTTGGCCCTCGGCTGCGGAAGCGCACCGCCGTTCCATACTGCGCGCCTTTTTCAGGATGGTATTCCGGCATGGGATTGTTGAAGAGGACGATCTTTCCTTTCATCTGATCGCCGAGCGCTTCAAATTCTTTCTCGTCCTTGACGCAGACGACCGGTGCGGTGATTCCGTTCGGAGGTGTGCCCACGGAAAGGCCAAGTCCGAGCATGTGCAACTCGTATTCGTGGGGTTTGACCATCTTCGCCCATTCGTTTCCCCGGACCCACTTGGGCACCATGACCGTTTCCGTATGGACGCGTTCCTGGCCGTCCGCTTTCATCGAGGCCACCGCCCATTCGACGGCCTGTTCCAGACCGGGCGAACCGCTCAGGCGATAACCGATGCCGTCGCACAGTTCCTCCATCTTGGTCCAGGCGTCGTTCTTGTCGAGAGTGGCCTGAATGATTTTACGGGCGTCTTCGCCGTAGGTTTCGGCGATGGTGTTTCGCGAGCAACCCCCTGCAAAGACCAAAAGGGTCATCGATACGAGCGCAATCTGCTTCATCATGAGTTTATCCTCGAGATAGATGTCATCTTAAACAGGAGATCCGATTTTAAATCACAATGGTCTGAAATGCGAGTCGCGCACCGAAGCGTCGGACGGGGCCGTCGGGGGGGACTACACAACGCCTGCAATAATCCGTCCAAATCCAATGTATTCGGCAAACCGTGTGCATCGGATAGAATCGCTCGTCGAAGGAGGGCGATCTCATGCTTCTCAACCGCCGTTCATTCCTAAGCTCGTCGGTCGGCGCGACGACGGCTTTAGCAATCGGTTCACTGAAGGACGATTGGGTTCGGCACGTTCACGCGGCTCATCAGCAGGCGGGGGGGCGCTCACCTGAGGAGCTCTCGGCGGACGAGAGTTTTTGGTTTCAGATCCAGCAGGCGTTCGACCTTGATCGGTCACTGATCAATTTGAATAACGGCGGTGTTTCCCCTTCGCCACGCATCGTTCTCGACGCGATGATTCGGCAACTCAGCTTTACCAATCATGCCCCGAGCCGTCATTTGTGGCAGGTGCAAGACCCGCGGGTCGAATTGGTCCGCGAGCGGCTGGCTCGGACGTTCGGTTGCAGCTCTGAAGAACTGGCGATTACACGAAATGCGAGTGAGTCCCTGCAAATCGCCATCAACGGCATTGACCTGAAGCCCGGTGATGAGTTCTTGACCACGTCACATGACTATCCGCGGATGGTCAATACGCTCAAACAACGGATGGCTCGGGAAGGCATCGTGTTGAAGCAGCTCAGGATGCCGGTTCCGGTGGAATCGCACGATCAGCTTGTTCGACTTTTCGAAGAGTCGGTCACGCCGCGCACGAGAGTGATTCTCGTCTGCCACATCGTCAATATCACGGGCGAAATATTTCCGGTCAAACGCATTTGCGAGATGGCTCGGCGGCGTGGAATCTTGACGATCGTTGACGGAGCACACGCGTTCGCTCACTTCGCCTATACGTATGATGACATTGGCTGCGATTTCTATGGCACGAGCTTACACAAATGGCTCACGGCCCCGATCGGCACGGGCTTTTTGTTCGTCCGCAAGGAAAGGATCGCCGATTTGTGGCCCTTGACTGCAGCGGACGATCCGAAGTCGGACAATATTCGAAAGTTTGAAGAGATCGGTACGCATCCGACGGCGCCGCGCCTGGCGATCGCGGAGGCGCTGACGTTTCATCACGGGATCGGACCCGAACGGAAGGAAGCACGATTGAGGCGCTTGAGGAACTATTGGGCCGAACGATTGAGAAGGCACGATCGTGTCAGAATTCACACGAATCTATCTTCGAATCATTCATGCGCCATCGCGACCGTGCAAATCAAGGGTGTCGATTCCGAAGATTTGGCCGTGCACCTTTGGAATCGGCATAAGATCATCGTGGCGGCGATCGCGCACGAGGACTTTGAGGGCATTCGCGTGACTCCGAATGTTTATACGACGAAGCGCGAATTGGACCTCTTTTGCGATGCGATGGAGCAAGTCGTCTCGGAAGGTCTTCCCAGCCCTTCGCCGTAGACTGGCGAAATCTCCGGCCGATTGGCCATAGTTAGCCGATTTTGGATTGATCTTCGGATTCGCTGGGTTGTGGCACCATTTCTTTGCTCGCTGTAAGCGCAATGCAATTTCTTGTTGGCGCAAACGTTACGAAACATGGGTCGGAATAAGGCCTCGCCGGCGAGTCCTGGAACGGGGTTTGCATCGAGTGTTCGTTGACCGTTTGTGACGCTTTTGACATCGGCCTGAAGATGAGGAGGGGTACCGGGGCAGGTTGGCGTCGCATGTCCATATATAGACATTAGTATCTAATTTATTTGGATTCAAAGGTAGATTGATCGAGCCGCCTCTCTTGTGTCGCTCTGTGTGTGTCATCAAGGCGGTTGCAGTGAGGTGGACCGTGCGGCGTAGAGCTTGCTTTGCCTTGTTTCAGGGTCTACGGCGCGTTATGATGGATTTCGGAGGTAGCCTGTCTCGCCGACTCATCGGACTTAACGGATCGCTCTCATGTCTTGGCTGCTGACGGCGCTGATTGTATTGGGACCCACGATAGGGGTTCAGCAAGGTCCAACGCAGTTCTTCCTTGGCGATGTGCTGCCGACCCCGCCGTGCGCTGATATCGGGCATCAGGGTGTCCGGGCGTCAGTCAATCCCCCCGATGTGATGACGTCCGCGGTTGTTTTCCGAGACCGTATGGGCGAACTGACCGCGCAGGACATCCGTCACATGAATCCGGCGGGCAACGTGGCTTCGGCCAGTCACCGAATCCCCGATCTCCTCGGCTATCAGATTGGCAACTGGCAACCGCATGAGCCGGACGTTTCTCTTTACTCAGGATGTTGGAATCCCGACGCCGACTTTTTTCGCATTGATATTGCCTTCAGCAAGTTGGTCAATCCGCCAGGGTGTGTCTTGCCCGGCAATCCGTATGACCCATACAAGTACGGCCCTCATCCCGTTTTTGGTTTCGTCGAATTTGACATGGATAACAAGGTCAACTCGGGCGGCGAAACGACGACGCCCCAGAATCGATTTCTGGGGAATGTGGCTCGGTTCGGGGGCAGACCACGTGTTGCCAGATTTGCCAATCGTGTCGCCACGAGTGCCGACGACTTCGACGACAATATCAGCACGGCTCCTCACGTGGAACGCAGCGGCGAGGAGTTTCATATCGCCCTTCTGGGCAAAGTGATCGTCGGGAATGGGAACTGCGACAGTGTCGTCGTGGTCAGCGGTGACGGGGACTGCGTGTTTGAGAAAGATGAAACGTGGTTGGTCTCGGGGCGGTGGCTCCACCGGGCGCACGGATATGAGCAATACAGCGGTGCCGGAGGAGACGGCGAATACGAACCGATCCTGGATCTGAGAATTCAGTCTTTTTCCGCCGAAAACAAAACCGTTCTGTCCATTGTGTATCCGTTGAATAATGCCGGATCGGCGGCCAAGTCGAACGATGGGGCGGTCGAGAATCCCAATGGGAACGACGAGGACCAGAATTCGATCGAAGAAGCGCTGACCGACTTGGAAGTCAGTGCGATGAATTTGGCAAATGCGCCTCCGATCATCGCCGATTGGACCGATCAGAGTGCCGGCGCCTTTCTGGATTCCGAGGCCTGGCACGTGAACGTCCTGGTCGGCATGGCGTATGTCAACAACGGTCCTCCCAATGCGTTGTTTGCCTGGACCGACACGACGGATGAACCCGTGCAGGGCGATTTCAACGGAGACGGATTCGTCACGGAGACCGATGTCGGCCTGTTCGATGCATACATTGTAGACAACGATGGAGAGCCGCCGATCGATGAAGACCAGGATAGCGGCAACAACAGCATCGATATCATTGATTTCGGTCCCAACTTCAGTCTCTATGATTTGGACTATAACGGTACGGTGGACCACGACGACAGATGTTTGATCGTCGTTTTGGGAGATTTGAACGGCGATTTTGCTGTGGACATGGATGATGTTCCTGTCTTTGTTCAGGGTCTCCTCGGTCTGGGCGCGGCGCCGGTCCCTGCGTCGTGTCCCGCGGAAGAGTTGAGTGGACTTGTCAGGCGAGGCGATTTTAGTCGAGACGGAGCGCTCAACGGGGACGATATCTCGGGCTTTATTGAAATGCTACTTGTGGGAAGCGCCTCCCCGTAGGTGGGAGGAAATGTGTATGAGAAGGGAAGAGGGGAATAAACAGAGCCGGCGTTTATGGACGGGCCATCGTTGCGGGAATTCACGGAGTGGATTTTCACTCCTTGAAATGTTGGTCGTGATTTCGGTCATCGCGATTCTGCTCGCGATTATGCTGCCCGCTTTGCAGTCCTGCCGGAGAGCGGGTCGGAATCTCAAGTGCGTGAGTCAGCTCAAGACCGTTGCTTTCGAGTTCAGAACCTTCGCAGATGACCTTACGGTTCGCACGCGTGGCGACAGCGATCAGTACGGCAGCGGTCGTTTTGAGATCGACGATTTTCAAAACATGATGTATCGCGTCGATGAGTTTTGGGATGTTTCAGATCCGAACGTGAGCACCGTCCAATATGAAGCGACGCGAGAAGCGATGATGTGTCCGGAAGCACCAAGCAAACTGATACGGGCGGCAGGCGACAGCAAGCACTATGAGCTCGTTTTTCCGGATAAGAACATATCCATCGCTCTGAATCGCCGGCTTTATCGTCCTCCGCCGGCTTACTTTCCCGCACTGGTGACCGGCAAGATTCTGGACTATCCCGATGTGCCGCTGGCCATGGATGTCGACGGTCTGGCGATGAAGGCTGCGGATCAGAGTTCCAATCCGTTTTATCTCGCGCCTCCGGTGGAAGGTGAGATTGAGAACTACGACTTTTATGCCACCGGCAAATATTGGTTTCCGTCTTTTCGGCATGGACGGACGCAAAACGTCGCATTTGTCGGTGGTCACGTCGATTCTTCCGAGCGCCCGGTCACAGAGCCCGGTTGGCGGTGGTCTTATGTGCCGGAAAGCGATCCCTGAGTCAGGTCTTGGCTATGAGTCTTCGAGCGAAATGCGCATTGCTTCTATTGGCATTCGAAGTGACCTTGGGCGTGACGATTTTCCTGACGGTCCGCTATATCCACGTCTATTTTGACGATGCGTCACAAAGTCTGACCGCATCGAGCGTCGGCTTTTCCGACATCGGTCGGTTGCAGACGCTGACTCGGGATGAACGGACCTCGCTTCAGCAGTTTGATCCGTCCGCCTCTGCGCGGCTCGAACAATTGCAGCGCGATATTGCACGGACGTCGGCGACCCTTTGCAACGTGCTGAGCGACAAGCTCGACGATGATGCGGCCAAGAGCCTCACTCAGCATGTACAGGCCCGTCAGGTCTCCGTGGACGCTTTCCTGGCCGGAGCTCACCTCTCGGATGCGAGTCGGCCGTTTGATTCGGAATCTCATCTGTCGCTCGAGGGCTTTCTCGGCCGGCTTGAGTCCAAGCTGCAGGATGACGTCAGGGCCTTGGCGGACGAATCGTTCAAGGCACTCGAAAGGTCGACGTTGATTCTCTCGGTCAACATGGTCGTCGGCGCGGCCCTCGGGGTTCTTGGAATGTTGCTGGTCCGTCGCTGGGTCCTTTTGCCGATCCAGGAACTCAAGGAGTCCACCGATGCCCTCGGCAAGGGAAACCTGAATCATAAGGCCCGCGTCGCGTCTCATGATGAGCTCGGGCAACTGGCTGCCGCGTTCAATCGGATGTCCTCTGATCTCGCTCGGATCGAGGAGCAGATGATCAAGCGCGAACGACAGGCCGCCATGGGTGAGTTGATTTCCTACGTTGCTCATAACATCCGAAACCCTCTCGCCGGCATTCAGAGCTCCGCTGACGCATGCCGTCGGCGGTTGGAACCGGATTCTCCGTTGCGTGTGCATCATGACGAAATCGTCTATGCGATCGATCGCTTTCAGCGTTGGCTGCGCGAGCTTGAGCGAACGTGCTCTCCGTTGGAGTTGAATGCGCGGCCGACCGACATTCACGAGATCATCGACAATGTCGTCACGGTCTTTCGGCCCATGTCGGAAAGACGTTGCATTACGGTGCAGCGTGGGGAACCCAACGGTTTGCGCACGGTCAAGATCGATGATCGTCACTTTGAGCAGGCGTTGGCCGCCATCGTCGGAAATGCGATCGAGGCCGCGGGCGATCATGGCCGCGTGACCATCGAGGCCCATGCCGGAGATGATGCTTCCCATTGGTCGTTGTCCGTCGCGGATACAGGCCCGGGAATCCCGCCGTCCGTTCGGAGCCAGATCTTCGAGCCGGCCTATAGCACGAAGAAATCCGGGCACGGTCTGGGGTTGGCGCTCGCGCGGAAAATTGTCGAACTGCACGGCGGTCGGATTACGGTCGATTGTTCTCCCGAAGGCGGTACTGTTTTTCGGTGTCTGATTCCATTGGAACCGAACGCGGGGCTTACGCATGGCTGAGATTTTGATTGTTGATGATGAAGAAACATTGCTGGCTACGATAAGCCTGGAGTTGGGCAGGGCCGGTCATGTGTGTTCGACAGCGGACCGTGCTGCCGCGGCCATCGCTCGGCTGGAGTCCCAGGAGCCCGAGCTTGCGCTTGTGGACATTCGCCTGCCGGATATGGATGGTTTGGACATGATCCGTCATATCCGCGACCGTGGTCATGATTTTCCGATCATTGTCATGACGGCCTACGGCTCGGTTCAAAGCGCCGTTTCGGCCATGAAAGCCGGGGCGACCGATTATCTCCAAAAGCCCGTGGCGATGGAGGAGTTGGAGGTCGTCATTAGTCGCGTCCTCCACAATCGTCGTTTGAAGGAGCGGCTGGACGTCTTCGAGCGCGAGCGACAGCGGCAAGGTGCTGAAAGGGCGATCATCGGACAAAGCCCGGCGATGCGCCATGTGCTTGACCTGGCTGGAAAGATCGCGTCCGTTCCGCCCGATGAGAGCGGTCATCTTCCGACGGTCCTAATCACGGGCGAAACGGGAACCGGCAAGGATCTGATTGCGCATCATCTTCACGATCTGAGCAGTGCCCCGAACGCGCCCTTTGTACAGATCAACTGCACGGCTTTGCCGGCTCAACTCGTCGAGGCGGAGTTGTTCGGCTATGAGAAGGGTGCCTTTACCGACGCAAAAACGAATAAGAAGGGTTTGTTCGAAGTGGCCAGCGAGGGAACGGTTTTCCTCGATGAAATCGGCGATACTCCTTTGAGTCTTCAGGCGAAGTTGCTGTTGGTTTTGGAACAGCGCAAATTCAGGCATCTTGGGGGGACGCGCGAGCGAGAGGTCCGTGCCCGCACCATCGCCGCGACAAATTGCGATCTCACCAAATTCGTGGCAGAAGGGAAATTTCGAAAGGACCTTTTGTTCCGTTTCAAATCTCTATCGATTGAGTTGCCTCCGCTTCGCGAGCGCGGAGACGACCTGTTTCTGCTGGCGGACTTTTTCATCAAGCGCCAGGCCCAGCGTTTGCACCGCGAGCCGCCGATCCTCTCCGACGGCACCAAGCGGGCGATGCGCCGCTACCCCTGGCCCGGCAACGTCCGCGAGTTAGACAACGTCTTGCAGCGTGCGGTCCTCCTTCAGGAGAGCGGGACCATCGAGACGGCCGACCTGAATCTGAGCCAGGCGGCGCTCGACCCTCAAGAGGTCAGCATGGATGACTTCCGTTTTCCCCTGGGACGGGAGGACTGCACGCTCGCCAGCGTCGAACGACGGCTGATCACGCAAGTCATCGAATACTGCAACGGGAACATCTCCGAAGCGGCCCGTCTCCTGGGACTGAGCCGCGGTGCCCTGCGCCATCGGATGGAGAAGCTGGCACTGACTGTTTAGCCCCGACCCTGATTCTGTTTCCACGACGTTTCGGCGTCGAAAAACAGCGTGATCAAAGCCCCGGTCAGGCATGTCTGACCGGGGCTTTTCCGTGAAATCGTCATTCCATGGAAAAATCTGAAAATTCGCGTCATCCAAATGGGCCACGGATCCGTCTTTTAGGTGTGGCATCAAGACAAATTCGTCAAAAAAAGGAGAAATGACCCATGATTTGGCATCGATTCACGGTTTATGGCACGGCTGCTTTGGTGACTCTGCTGGCGGGGACGGGGTGCCTGGAGCGGAAGGAGAAGATCGAGGTCCGCCCGGACGGCAGCGTGACCGTCAAGCTGAAATACAAGGGCACGGCCGATGAATTGGACTCCATGGATGCAATGCCGTCCGCCGACGCAGGATGGTTGTTGACCCGGACGATTGAGGAGAATCAGGGGAACAATGAGCAGAATGAGGTCAAGTACGTCGTACGGTCCAAGCGCAAGTTTGCTTCGGGTGACGAATTGCCTTCGAGCTATGCCGAAGCGGATGATCCCGATGCCGATCTCTACCTGGCGTTTCCAACGACGGTGGTCGCCGATCGGCGTGAGGACGGTACATATTATCACTTTCGTCGTGTTTACATGCCTCGAAAATGGGCATACGTAAGTTACTGGGAGAATCGTTTTTTTAATGAGGAGATCGAGGAACTCGGTGGGAAACCGACCGAGGAGTTGACGCGGGAAGAGCAGGTCAAGATTTTCAAGGCATTCGTTCTTTTTGAAGCCCATAGCCAGATGGAGTTTGCGAAAGCCGCGCTCGGAGAGTGTGATCCCGAGCTGCCCTCTGACTGCTGGTTGAAGACCCGGTCGGCTCTCATGGAGCGTTTCAACAGAATCAACTACCACAAACTTGTGGAACGATATGCTGAGACTCCTGAAGAGGAGCGCCCGGCAAGGTTTGAATCGGAGTACGAGGCGTTGATCGCCGAGGCGCGTGAGATCACGTTTCAGTCACTCAGGGATGTGGCGGGTTACAATGATGCGAAGCTTGCGGAGTTCGAACTTGCATACGATCGTGAGAAGCATTACCACGAAATCACCGATGAGCAGGGCGCTCACCAGTTTAAGATCATGGTCAACCTGCCCGGTGAAATTGTCGCCCACAACGCCGACCGGTTGGATCAGGGAGAAGACGGTTACTTGGTCTGGGAGTTCAATGGGGAAGCGTTCCGTGATCGCCCCTTCGAATTGGAAGCCATTTCACGACTCAAGCCCGGTTCGGAACAGAAATAGGGTTGTCCGATGATGTCTGTGAGCGGCAAGGTCTTCGAGCAATACACGCAGGATGTGTACAACTGGGCTTACCGGCTTCTGGGGCATCATCATGATGCCCTGGATGTCGTTCAAGAGGTCTTTCTACGATGGGACCGTCAGTGTCATCGAGAGATGCCTCGACAGCCTCGCGGTTGGCTGCGGCGCGTGACGCTCAACCGCGTGGTCGATTTCCTGCGCGGCCGGCAGTCAAGTCTTGTGGCCACGAACGAAACGCAGGAGCCGTCCTCGATGAAAGTGTCACAAGCCGAGGCGGTTGACCGGGCGGTCCTTCGAGCGGACATCCAAAACGCGTTGGATCGTTTGACCGAGCAACAACGGTCCGTTCTGATCGCCAAAGTGTACGATGAAATGAGTTTCGCCCGGATCGCCGAAGAGTTAAGTCTGGCCGTCCCAACCGTAAAGACCCACTATTTGCGGGCCGTGCGTGTTGTGCGTGACCGGCTCCAACGGCGATGGGCGAAGGAGGAATCATGATGAATTGTCAGGAATTCGAAACGTTACTTTCTGATGCTCTGGGCGGCGAATTGGCCGAACGTGATCGCCCGGTTTTTGAGACGCACTTGGCTGAGTGTGAGCGCTGCCGTCTCGAATACGAGACGAGCCGGGCTGCGGTTCAAAGCATGCGCGAGCTGCCCGGTCCTGCGCGTGTCGCCGTGAGCCGTGAAGGGGATCGTTTGGTGATTGGTCCGGTTTCTCAATCAGGGGCCCAGCTCCGGCAGAGTTTTACGCAAAACTTGCTTCGGTATGCAGCGAGTGTCTTGATTGCTTTTGCCGCAGGGTATCTGGTTCACGCAGCACGCTCGTCGGGAGAATCACCTGAGATGGTCGCTCAGGGGCCGAAAGAGCACGGTCACGCAGAGACTCAACTTGAACGTCCGCGTGAATCACTACGTGTTACGCTTGCTCATACGTGTGGCCGGGGGCGGAGTCGCGCCGCCATCGTCTCCTGCATGAGCACGTTATTCAGTGCGTCGGAGCGTTGAGATTGCTTTTTTGAGATCCACGTGTCGTCGATCAGTCATTCCCGGTGGCGAATTTCCGGCGGTTTCCGTCGCTTCAAACCATGGCAATGACCTTCAATTCCACCGCGATCGGCGTCGGCAGCGCGCCCACTTCCACCGTGGTCCGCGTCGGGTTCGGCTTGCCCGACCCTGCGAAGTATTCCGCATAGAGTTTGTTGAAAGACGAAAAATCCTGCTTCATATTCGTGAGAAACACCTGCACATCGACGATGTCTTCCCATCGTGCCCCGGCATCTTCCAGGACGAACCGCACGTTCTCGAACACGGCTTTTGTCTGCGTCGCAATGTCGTAGCCGGCCACGTCGCCTTTCGCATCCAACGTGACGCCGGGAATGTCCTTGCTTCCCCGTTTGCGCGGCCCGATGCCGGAGAGAAACAACAGATTGCCGACGCGCTTGGCGTGTGGAAATGCACCCACTGGCTCAGGAGCGCGTTGACTTTCGAATTGCTCACTCATGCGTGTCTTCCTTGTCTGTCATGTCCATGATCGATTCAACGGCATTTTTCCCGCGAGTTCTAAGCAGGCAAGTCATGAAACGTCATCCGGCTTTCTTTTGGGCGCGTCGTTCGACCATTCACGACTCGGTCACGAACAATCTCATCGAGTTGTCGGTTGAATGCATCTGAACGGCGCGCGTGATCGTATGCCGAACGTGTCTGATCGTTCAAGTGCCGCTGGCCTTTGATATTGGAATTTTGGAGTGAGTTGGCCCATCCACGGATCTGACGAGAGCAGGACTCGACCGATGATTTCAAATCTGAGATTTGAGATTTCAAATGTTCGGCCCGTGGCCAACGATCGCAGAAATGCAGCATGGATCGGACTTCGCCTGCAGAGCCCCGGGCAATATACAGGAACATAAGCAATTCAGCCGTTGACCCACGTTCGAAGCCCTCTGCAATGTTGTTCGAAGTCGACAATGCTGCCCGACGAAGTTGGTCTCGTAAATCACCATCGGTCTTAGATGCACTGTCCTCCGTCAGTGCATAAGTCGACACTGCAAAATCGACGGTGGCCTTCCAGACGGGGAGTTGTTCAAAGCGCTCATACTTCATGATGCCGCCACCTACGTCTGAATGCACACGTTCTTCGGCTCCGTGAAGAATCGCAGTGCCTCATCACCGCCCTCGCGGCCGAGGCCGCTTTGTTTCATGCCGCCGAAGGGAACACGGAGGTCACGGAGCAGCCAGCAGTTGACCCAGATCGTGCCGGAATCGATGCGTTCGCCGAAGCGGTGTGCACGGTTGAGGTTCTGCGTCCAGACCGACGCTGAGAGACCATAGGTCGTTCCGTTTGCGTAGTCGATCACTTCGTCTTCCGTTTCAAACGGCGTGATCGTCGCCACGGGGCCGAAGATTTCTTCCTGATTCACGCGACAATCCGTGCCTAACCCCACAATGGCCGTCGGTTGAAAGAAGTAGCCGTCCTTGCAACGATCATTCACCGGTGGCGGCGGTGCTCCACCGCAGAGAATCTCGCCGCCTTCTTCGGCAGCCAGATTGACATAGTTGCCGACTTTTTCGAATTGGGCCTTGGAAACGAGTGAGCCTTGATCGCTGCCCTTTTCCAGAGGATCGCCGACCTTTAAGGCCTTCGTCGCCCTAATGAACCGCTCGACGAACGAATCAAAGGCACTCTTCTCGACGAAGATGCGCGAACCGCAAAGACAAATCTGCCCCTGATTGGCGAAGGCGGCCCGGACGCTGTTGTCCAACGCCTGGTCCATATCGGCGTCGGCAAAAACAATGTTGGGGTTTTTGCCGCCCATCTCCAACGAGACTTTCTTGAATAGGGGGGCCGCCGCCTTCGCGACCTCTCGTCCCGTGACCGTCCCGCCGGTAAACGAAATTGTCATGATCTTTGGATGAGCCGTGATCGCGGCACCGACCTTGGCCCCAAGGCCGTGCACGACATTCAGGACGCCGGGCGGCAGCCCCGCTTCGCAACAGATTTCAGACAGCATGTAGGCTGTCATGGGGGTCACTTCCGAGGGCTTCGCAACCGTCGTGTTGCCGGTCGCCATCGCAGGGGCGACTTTCCAGCTAAACAAATAAAGCGGCAGGTTCCAAGGGGAAATCAGACCGGCGATGCCGCGGGGCTGGCGAAGCGTGTAGTTGATGGCCGTGCCGCCCGTCACGTGCGACTCGGAATGGCTATGAAGAATGGATGTGGCGAAGAACCGAAAATTCTTCACGGCCCGCGGGATGTCCACAGCTCTCGCCAATGCCAGCGGCTTGCCGTTGTCAACCGTCTCGGCTTTTGCAAATTCGTCGATTCGCGCTTCGATCAGGTCGGCAATCTTGAGCATCCTCTGCGAACGCTCTTCCGCCGGCATGGCCGACCAAGACGGAAACGCTTGCTCGGCAGCGACGACGGCGCGCTCCACATCCGACGGCTCACTGTCGGGGACATGCGAGTACACCTTGCCGGTGGCCGGCTCGACGTTGTCCAGATACCGGCCCGCTTGGGGTTCGACGAGTTGGCCGTTAATGTAGTTCTTGATTTTCAACACGAGTTCCGCACGGACGAAAAGTCCGAAGCTCCGTCTTTATTACATACTTGCGAGCCGACCGCCGTCGACGGGCAGGTTGATTCCCGTAATGTAGGACGCCGCGGGTGAAGCGAGAAAGCCTGCCGCAGCGGCGATTTCACCGGGTTCGGCCAATCGGCCAGTCGGTATCTTCCCAATCATGTCTTTCTTCACCTGTTCTTCGCTGAGCCCCCCGGCATCGGCCTTGGCCGAGATCAGGGAAGCCAGCCGCGCCGTGTCGGTATAACCCGGCAAGACGTTATTCACGGTAATGCCGAACTTGGCCAGCTCGCCTGCCGTTGTTTTCGCCCAGGCCGCAACCGCCCAACGGGTGGTGTTGGACACGCCCAGTCCCGGGATCGGTTCCTTGACCGATGTTGAAATGATGTTGATGACCCTGCCGTATCCGTGTTCTTTCATCCCCGGCAACACCGCCTGGAGCAGAATCTGGTTGCAAACCACGTGCATGCTGATCGCCTTGACGAAAGCCTGCGGTTCCGTCTCCACAATCGGCCCGTGTGGTGGCCCGCCCGTGTTGTTCACCAAAATCTGAACCGGACCGGCTTCGCCTAAATGATGCGTGATCGCCTCCTCTACGGATCGGGGCTCCGAGAAATCGGCGATGAGACAACGGTGTTTTTGGCGGTTGTCAGTGGCCAAAGTATCACGAACCTGTTTTAATGCCGATTCGTCGCGAGCCAGAAGCGTGACTTCGGCGCCCAATTGTGCGAGCCTTGTCGCGCATGCAAGGCCAATGCCCTGGCTGCTGCCACAAACGATTGCGTGTTTCTCCGTCAGACGATAATCCGCAGGTAGGTTCATGGTTGACCTCACGACATTCCTGTTTGATAGGACACGGGATACCCAGTTTAGCATATGTGTCGAAAGATGGATATCTGCTGCCACGCGGAAGGGATTCCATAGAAGCTCCAACCTCGGTTAACTTTTTTTCCTGAAGATGCCGCCCTATGATGCTCGGCGAAACGATTTTTTGCGGATGATGACATGATCGCTCTTCACGGAACCTGGTCAGCTCCCACTTTTTATCTGTGGGGAGAATACGATGAGCAAGCCGCTCGCAGTGCGTCCTCATCCGTTTTGACGGCGACGGGTGACGAGGTGGACGACAATCGTCATCCGTACGCCTTGTCCGTAGGGGAGCTTCACGCCGCCGCAGGCGAATTGACCCCGGATGGATTGCTTGCCTCGATTGCCGAAGAGACCAATCTGGCTCTGCGGCTTCCGTGCGCCGACGCCGACGGGTTGCCTCTGACGTCAAGCCGCTTACAGGGTAAGCCTGAGGACGACGTCCGCCTGAAAGCGCTGACCGTGCCGGCACTGGCCTTTTCACCGGCCGATACAATTGATTTCCTCACAGGTTTGCCCGACGGCTCCTTGCCGAATTGCGGCGATGCCGTGCGTTATTGGCGGGTTCTCGCGAAATTCGCGATGTCCTTACTCATACGCCAGCAATTCGTTCCGGATCTCGACGAAATCGATGCCTCGACCTTCACGGGTCGATGGCGCGTCTTCGTGACCGATCGAGAGGAACTGGCCTGGCTTGAACGCCTGGTCGAAGTGATGCCTCCTGTTTGTCGTTCGTTTGCCAATCAGGACGGGAACTCTTTACAACCCGCGAGGCAAGTGGATGGTTTTTTGGCGACAACGACGGAAGCGGTCATTCGCAGGGGCTTGGCCACGGATTCCTTTTTTGAACAGATCCATGAGCGGGCCGACCGGGAAGACGCATGGGAATTGCGCTGGCTTTCCGGTTTGGTGGGTGACCGTCGCGAGGTGCGATGGCCCGACGAAGACGGCGCGGCCATCGCCGGTCAAATTCGGGCCTGGATCGGGCAACTCGAGCAGGAGAGCGTTGAGAAGCCGCCGGAGCTCTGCTTTACGCTTTCGGAGCCGCAGGAATTGGACGGCGAGGGCGACGCTCTGAATGCGACGTGGCGAGTCCAGTTCGGGTTGCGAACGTCCGATGGCGGAGACCACCTGAGTCTCGCTCGGGTCTGGCAGGAGCACGCCGATGCTCCTTCCATCCTCGGGCAACACTTGGTCAACCGACGGACACATCTTCAAAGTGAGTTGACACGTGCGGCAACGGTTTTTCCTGCTATCAAGAAGGTGACGGCCACGCCTGCCCCCACGGGTGTTGATCTGAGCACCAACGAAGCCCACACGTTTCTACACGAGTGGGCGCCCCTGCTCCAAGCGCAGGGGTTCTGCGTCGTTCTCCCGGACTGGGCGACGGAACAACACCGTCATCTCGGTCTGGAGCTCTTCGTCCGTCCTCAAAACGAACGTTTACCGGATGAAGGTGTGTCACTGGGCGCATTCGGCCTGAGCAGCATGCTGGATTTTGATTGGCGCGTCGCCGTCGGTGATGAGCAGATCTCGATTGATGAATTTGAGGCGCTCGCGACACAAGGCACGCGCCTGGTCAAATTGGGCGACCGATGGGTCGACATTGATCAATCCGCCGCGAAGAAGGCCCTGGACTTCATGCGCGACCAGCCGCACGGCCAACTGACACTTGCCGCCGCCATTCGACTGGCGGCCGGCGTCGAAGAAATGAATGCCGGACTGCCCATTGTCGGATTGAGCGGCGTTTCGTGGATCAAACGGTTGCTCGAAACGTCGGATGAGCACATCGAACACCTGGAGCAACCCCGGAATTTCAAAGGCACGCTTCGTCCCTATCAGCTTCGGGGCCTGCAGTGGCTCGCCTTTCTCAACCGTCTGGGGATCGGAGCCTGCCTGGCGGATGACATGGGGTTGGGGAAGACCATTCAACTGATTGCGTTGATGCTCCTGGAGCAAAGGGAAGATTCCGCGGAGGGACCGCGGCCCAAGCTCGGTCCGACGTTGTTGTTCGTTCCGATGTCACTGGTCGGCAACTGGCAGCGCGAGCTCGAGCGATTTGCTCCGCAGCTTCGGGCGCTTGTCCACCACGGACCCGAGCGGTTGATCGGCGACGAATTTGTTCAGGCTGCGAGTCAACACGACGTTGTCATTACGACCTATGGATTGGCCCACCGGGACCTCAAAGCGCTGAATCGTGTCGCCTGGTATCGTATCGCTCTGGACGAAGCCCAAAAAATCAAGAACCCCAGCGCGAATCAGACGATTGCCATCCGTTCGATCAAGGCCACTCACCGTATTGCCCTCACGGGTACGCCGCTGGAGAACCATCTTTCGGAACTCTGGTCGATCATGGAGATGTTGAACCCCGGGCTTCTCGGGGCCGCCGCGGTCTTCCGCAAACAATTTGCCGTCCCGATCGAAAAAATGGGGGATCAGAAGCGAGCTGAGCAATTGCGCCGAATGATCCGTCCGTTTCTTCTCAGACGGCTGAAGACGGACCCGAACGTTGAATGTGACCTGCCGGAAAAAATGGAGATGAGTGTTTATTGCAACCTGACGCCGGAACAGGCAGGGTTGTATAAGCAGACCGTTGACCAGATGCTCTTTGAAATTGACAACTCGACCGGCATTCGCCGTCGGGGTCTGATTTTGGCCGCTTTGACCAAGCTCAAGCAAATCTGCAACCATCCGGCCCATTTCCTTCGCGACGACCGTCCGTTGGGTCAGCGGAGTGGCAAGTGCGAGCGCGTCGTGGAAATGCTGGAGGAAGTTCTGGAAGAGGGTGATGCGGCGCTTGTCTTTACGCAGTATCGTGAAATGGGTGAGCTTCTTCTAAGGTTCTTCTCGGAACGGCTCGGGATTCGCGTTCCTTTTCTTCACGGCGGCTCCACGGCCAAGCAGCGCGAGAAGATGATCGCCGATTTTCAGGACGCAGGCAGCAATCAGCCGATTTTCTTGTTGTCGTTGAAGGCCGGTGGATTCGGATTGAATCTGACCAAGGCGAATCATGTGTTCCATTTTGATCGATGGTGGAATCCCGCGGTCGAGCGGCAGGCGACCGATCGGGTTCATCGCATCGGCCAGACTCGTCGTGTTCAGGTCCACAAGTTCGTTTGCATCGGGACGATCGAAGACCGAATCGATAAACTGCTGTCGGAAAAGAGTGCCTTGGCCGATCGTATCGTTGGCAGCGGCGATGAATGGCTCACCGGGCTTTCAACCAATGAGTTAAAAGAATACCTGATCCTGTCGTCCGATGCCGTGGCGGAGTCTTATGAATGATTGCGGCCTGTCATTACAATTAACGGAATGAAACGATGAATGACGAAGTAACCACCGTCAGTTCCAGTCGCTCAGACGCGTTGCAGGATGATCCGGCGATCGACGTCGAACGGTTCTGGTCGACCGCCCAAAGTCTTGACGAAATCGGGCTTCCGCCCAATCCCGAAACAACGCCCGCACTCAAACGGTTGGGCCCGCCGCCGTTTGTTCGAAGCAGATTTCCGTTAATGGGTTTCCTGGCGACCGTCTATGAGCATATCACGACGCATGTTCGCGACCATCCCGAAGAAGACCGGTTCGGCGAATAACGCTAATCCCACCCGCCGATATCGAGATTGAAGGCCGAAGTTACGATTAGATTCTCGTTGTAGTCATGATGTTCTATATAGGAGAGCAAGTCCTGCACGCGGTGACAACAGTCACGCATCAGCAAAAAGTCGTTCGGCTGGATCTTTTCCAAGGTCTGATGAATCATGTTCATCAGGGACGTGAATTCCTGATGCTCGTGGGCCAGTCGCTCCACTTCACGGGAAAGGTGCGGTCTCTGCTCCAAGACCTGCAGCATGTATCCGTCCTTCTCCTTCAAGGCCATGACCTTGGTCAGATGGGCGCGAAAGTGCTCGAATGCATCCCGGACATGGCCGACCCACGTTGCATGGTTCGCACTCGGAATTGAGGCGACTCGCTCTTGCAGTTTCGTGGCGAGCTTGTGCACGGTCTTATGCTCGTCCTTAAGCCAGCGAGCAAGTTCTTCAGCGTTCATGTCGATGCCTCCGATGGACTCGCCATACTTATACACCTTCAGGCAGTTTGCGACAATTCCCTGGCGACGATATGGGTTGGCTCAAATTCGGGAGATGCCGCCGATCTGAGTACTAATGCCTACATCATCCGGACGTCGATCCCTCTGATGCCGCGGTTCGGTCAGCGTGTCCTCGTGGTCTTTGTTGCCATGTCACCCCCGGCCGAGTACACTCGATGATCACGCTTGAGAGGAAGAATCACATGACCAATCAACAGCGCCTTGAGCGACTTATGCTTGGTCGATACCCGTGTATTTCGATCGTTACACAGGAAGAGACGTACGCGCTGGGCCTGATTCGAGAGGTCGTGCTCCGGTCGCCATATCACCTCAAAATCTGGTCAATGAACGGCGGCATCCGCGACGGGCTGCTGGCTGATCAGCCCGCGATCCCTGAGACCGAACATCCCGCGGCCGCCCTGTACTATTTCTGCAAACATGAAGGCAGAATTGTAAACGTCATGCTGGACATTGGCGACCACCTCAAGGACGGGCGAGTCTTCAGGCTTCTCCGCGACCTGATTGAGCGTTGCCATGACACCGGAAGCCAACTCGTTCTTGTCGACCACAACGATGTATTTCCGGCTGTCATCGCTGCGAGCACGACGCGATTCGAGATCTCCTTGCCCGATGAGGACGAACTCGAGCAGATTGTCAAGGAGACGCTTCGCCGATTGAGCCAGGACGAGAAGATTGACATTGAGATCAGCCGGCGAACCTACCAGACGATCATTCGCAACCTGAGCGGTTTGAACCGTCGGCAGGCCGAGCAGATTATTGTCGAGACGGTCGCCGAAGATCGCCGATTCGATGCCAAAGATCTTCACACGGTCCTCGCTCGCAAACGACAATTGATCCATGACGGGGGTTTGCTCGAATTCGTCGAGACCCCGGCGGATCTGGATGCCATCGGTGGCATGAAACGCTTGAAAGTCTGGTTGAAGCATCGGCAGAACGTCTTTTCCGAAGAGGCCGCGAAATTCGGATTGCAGGCGCCGCGCGGCATTTTGTTGCTTGGTATCCAAGGTGCAGGCAAGAGCTATTGTGCGAAGGCCATTGCCACCGCATGGCAGCGCCCCTTACTCCGGATGGATGTCGGCGCTCTTTATGATCGGTATATCGGTGAATCCGAAAAGAGACTGCGCGACGCGTTCAGGCAGGCTGAAATGATGGCGCCGATTATTTTGTGGATCGACGAGGTCGAAAAGGCCTTTGCCTCCGCCGCCAGCCGTAGCACTGACGGCGGTCTTTCTCAGCGGATGTTCGGTGCGTTGCTGACATGGATGCAGGAGCACGAGTCTCCCGTTTTTCTCGTCGCCACGGCCAACGACATTGAGGCGCTGCCTCCGGAGCTGCTTCGCAAAGGCCGATTTGATGAGATCTTTTTTGTCGATTTGCCGAGTGACACGGTCCGCGCCGAGATCCTCGCGATCCATCTTCGCAAACGCGGGCGCGATCCTGCCGGATTCGACCTGAAGTTGCTTGCCAGGAAATCAGAAGGCTTCAGCGGGGCGGAACTCGAGCAGGCGATTATTTCGTCGTTGCACGAGGCCTTTGCCACCGGGACGGAGCTTGATACGGATCGGATTGTTAAGGTTATCGAAAGCTCGCCCCCGCTCTCCGTCACGCAGGCGGAACGAATTGTCACCCTTCAGCGATGGGCGAAAGATCGCTGCGTACCGGCGGACGAGTGACTGAGCAATCGCTTCGATCCGGCGTTTTCCTCCAGGCCGCTAAGTTCTCTTAGCCGCCGGTCCCGCCTGTTTCCTCTCCGGCATGAGGATACTATCATGTCGTTTTTTCGCGCTCGAAAGGAAGCCCGTGCAACTGAGCATTACGAATGAATACGATCCCCTGAAGATCGTTCTTGTCCACCGACCCGGAGAAGAAATTGACCGTCTCAATCATGAGAACATGCAGCAATTTCTTTTTGAGGACGTTCCATACCTCAAGCGCATGCAGGATGAGCATGACGTCTTTGTTTCCGCGATGCGCGCCCGCGGCATACAGGTTTGTTACCTTGAAAAGCTGTTAAGCGATCTGCTCGATCAACAGCCTGATACGAAAAGAAAACTGATCGAACAGATTTGTGCGGCGGAAGGCGCGCCCGCTCTTGCGATGAGTCTTTTGGATGAAAACCTGTTTCCAAACAACGAGTTGCTGAAGGTCTTTTTTGCCGGCGTGACCGAAGCTGAACACAACGAAATCACGGGGGCCCCGAGTCAGGGCTCATCGCAATCATCTTCACCCAACTTTGTTTTGTCGCCGATTCCGAATGCATATTTCAGCAGAGACCCTGCCGTCGTCGTGGGACAATCCGTAATCTCCTGCAAAACGCACAACGTTGAACGCGTACGCGAAACGATTCTCACCCGGGCCGTTCTGGAACATCATCCTGACTTTGCCGGCCACGAGATTGCCTACGGCGGTTCATCCTCTCCGACGGAAGACCGGCCGTTCACGATTGAGGGAGGTGACGTCATCGTGCTGAACGAGGAGGCGGTTCTCGTCGGCGCCAGCCAGCGAACACGTGCGGAGACGATTGAGTTGCTCGCGCGCAAGGCGTTCGAGATCGGTCACGCCAAACGGTTCTACGAAATCCCGATTCCCACCGAACGAACATTCATGCACTTGGACACGGTGTTCACGATTGTCGACCGGGGCCTGGTCGTTTGGTATCCCGGCGTCATGGACCATATTCAGTACATTCATCATTTCGAGCAGGCCGGTGACGGGAAGATCATTCGGAAACCCGATTCACGCAGTTTGATTCAAATTCTCAGCGACGAATTTGGCCAGGAGGTGCAGATTGTGCGTACGGGCGGGGGGGACCAGCATCATGCCGCACGTGAACAGCGGATGGACGGCACGAATACGCTTGCCATTGCCCCCAAGGTCGCCTGTACGTATGAGCGGAATGTCAGAACGATTGCCGCGATGGAAAAGGCCGGTATCGAGTGCATCTCAATCGCGGGCTCTGAGCTGGTCCGCGGGCTCGGCGGTCCGCGCTGCATGACCATGCCACTCCAGCGAAGGCCCGATTAGAGGGGCGCCAGGGCCCCTCAAGCGGCGGGATGCGGAAGATTTGTTCTGGACATCGGCCGTCCATCCCCATATGATGCCTTTTGGTTGGTTCGACGGTCGAGTTTCTTGGCTACGTGTCCTATGGCTTCACTCTCCGCGATTCTCTTTCGCCATCCCACCTTGTGGTCCGAAGGTAGGACCCTTTCGCATTGACCCAGAAAGCAAAAGAACGGGTCAATTGGCCCAGCATTGAGGAAAATAACATGGCCAAAAAGTTGTATGTCGGAAATCTGAGTTATGACGTGAGCGATTCAGATCTCCAGCAGTTGTTTTCAGAACATGGCAACGTTGTGAGCGCTCAGGTCATCATGGATCGAGACACGGGAAGAAGCAAAGGATTCGGTTTCGTCGAAATGGACTCCGACGGCGAAGCACAGGCCGCCATGGCGGCCCTGGACAGCAAGGAGCACGGCGGGCGCGCCCTGAAGGTCAACGAAGCGAGACCGCGCGAGAGTCGTGGCGGCGGTGGCGGCCGCGGCGGCCGTCGAGATCGCTACTAAGCGCTGCACCGGTAACGACATCAAGAAACCGCAAGGTCACTGATCGTGGTCTTGCGGTTTTTTTGCGCCCGTTTCGTCTTGTCTTGCGAAAAAAGGTCATGCCTGGCTGCGCTCCTTTGCAACCAGACATGCCCGCAGTAAAGGAGAAAATGTAGATCGCATTGACGGTCAGACGATGTCCTCTAAGCCTGACCCTCCTCAGCGTAGCTGAGTTCCAACACGATAACTTCGAAACCAACGTCGCGGATTGTTCCGCTCCTGAGTCGCATTCCCCTGGTTGTCAAAATACGATTCGACGAAGACCGTCTCTTCTACGGTTTCGATTCGACCCAAGGTTGCCGGCCAGGGACTACGTCCGAAGTTGGTGGCCGCAAACCGGGACGTGTCACGGTCGAACAGCATCGCGGGCGTGCCCTGCACGACCGGTTCGATTTGCTCGGTCGAGGCGCACCCGGCCATGGTGAGAAAACCAACACCTAAGAAAAATCCGATTGAGTTGCGAATAAGCCGTTGCATTGCTTCTTCCCCATTCTCTGGATTCGCCTTCGTAAAACTGAACCCAACAGGGAAACCCCCTAACTGATCATAGGCAGGCAGACGGCCAAGTCTTCCATGGCGGTCTTCTGTCGAAATGCGTTAGGCCCGATTAATGGTTACTTTTGAGACGACTGGTGAAAAACGGTCAACCGTTTAGATCGTATCGTCGCAGAATCTCCAAAAAACCCCGCGAATCCACGATTCTGACTGGTCCGAGAAAACGACTTTGGCTCGTTCGCGTACGACAAACACGACTTATCGGCACCGCACGCTCGCATCGATCGAATGATCTCAGCTAGGCGCCCGCCAACAGGAGCATGAGGGCTTTTTGAGCATGCATTCGATTTTCAGCCTGATCGAAGATCGCCGAGTTTCTGCTGCGCGTGACATCATAGGTGATTTCTTCATTGTAGTGCGCCGGCAGACAGTGCAGGACGACGCAATCCGGATCCGCCGCTGCAAGCAACTCACTGTTGACTTGATACGGCATGAAGAACGCCTGGCGATTCTTGGCGTCAGCCTCTTGGCCCATGCTGGCCCAGACGTCGGTATAGATCACGTCGGCGCCCTTGGCGGCCTCGTGAAGATCATGGGTGGTTGCGATCGTCGCGCCTGAGGCCTTCGCCAACTCGCGACTTTCGGACAACACGTCCGCCTTGGGTTCGTACCCTCGAGGTGTGACAATTGTGACGTTCATGCCTGCGAGCGCGCCGCCGAACATGAGCGAATGAGCGACGTTGTTGCCGTCTCCGCTGTAGACGAAGTTGAGCCCGGTCAATTGGCCTTTGTGTTCCTCAATGGTCTGTAAGTCCGCCAGGATTTGACAGGGATGCGAATAATCCGACAGACCGTTGATTACCGGGACGGTCGCGTGTTTGGCGAGGTCTTCGACGATATCGTGCCCGAACGTGCGCGCCATGATCAAGTCAACATAACGCGACAACACGAGGGCGATGTCTTCCGTGGTTTCGCGCTTACCAAGGCTGATGTCGGTCGGCGCCAAGTAGATGGCGTGCCCGCCCATTTGTGTCATACCGGTTTCAAACGACACCCTTGTTCGCAGCGACGGCTTCTGAAAAATCATCGCGAGCGTCTTGTTGACGAATTTGCTCGAATAGTCGCCGGGCACTCGTTTGACGGCGGCCGCCAGTTCGAGAATCGCTTTCAATTCATCTCGTGTTAGGTCCTTCAGCGAAACGAGGTTTCGCCCTTTTAGTGAAGTGCTCATAAGCTTGTCTCCGAAAATCGGCCGCATTCCGACCTGTCGCATACTCTAGGCGAATCGTGGATGTTCTCTCAAGATGTTTTCCAGCCTGGCAGCGCCGGGTCCGGCGAGATCATAAGAAATGCGAACGGCCGGTTTATTGATCTCGATCAGCTTGGCCAGATCGATCGGCGTCCCAACGGCAACCGAGTCGCATGGGACGGCGTTGATCGTTGCCTCAAGCTCGGCGATCTGCTTCGCTCCATAGCCCATGGCCGGGAGGATTTCGGTCATGTGCGGATACTTCTCGTAGGTGTCCTTGAGCGAGCCGACCGCATAGGTCCGGGGCTTGACGATGGTGGTCGCACCGTGTTCCCTTGCTGCGACATGGGCTGCGCCATATGGCATCTCGCCGTGCGTGAGCGTCGGTCCGTCTTCGACGACCAATACGGCCTTTCCCTTGATCTGTTCCGGGGCATGGCAATTCACTGCGGAATCCGCGCGGACAATCTCCGCCTTGGGATTGACGGCTTCGGCGTTGGCTTCGACGGTTCGGATGTCCTCTTCAGCGGCGGTGTTGACTTTGTTAATCAGGATGACGTCCGCCATTCGGAAATTCGTCTCGCCGGGATAGTATGCGATCTCGTGGCCCGGCCGATGCGGGTCGGCTACCGTAATCAGCAGATCGGGCTTGAAAAAGGGCATATCATTGTTCCCGCCGTCCCACAATACGACGTCCGCTTCTTTCTGAGCAGCCTCCAGAATTTGCTGGTAATCGACGCCCGCAAAGAGCAGATTGCCGTTTTGAATGTGCAGTTCATACTCTTCGCGCTCTTCGATCGTGCACTCATAACGATCCATATCCGCGAGCTCGGCAAATCGCTGACAAACCTGTTTCGTGAGGTCGCCATAGGGCATGGGGTGGCGGACCACAGCGATCTTCTTGCCCATCGATTTGAGAACCTCGGCCACTTTGCGCGTCGTCTGACTCTTGCCACAGCCGGTCCGTACGGCGCATACGGCCACCACCGGCCTGGTCGAAGGCAGCATCGTCTCCCTGGCGCCGACCAACTGAAAATCGGCTTCAGCGGCATTGGCCCGGGCAGCCATATGCATGACGTAGGTGTGCGGCACGTCGGAGTAGCTGAAGACAACGAGCTGCACCTTGTGTTCGAGAATCAAACTTTCAAGCTGTTCTTCCGGAAAGATCGGAATGCCTTGCGGGTACAATTCGCCGGCAAGCGCAGCGGGATACGTGCGTCCTTCAATATCAGGGATTTGTGCCGCCGTGAATGCCACGACACGATAACCGGGATTGTTTCGATAGCAACAATTGAAGTTGTGAAAGTCGCGCCCGGCGGCGCCCATGATCAAGACATTGATCGGTTCGCGTTCGTTTCCCATCATTCCTCCGCAAGATCAAAGCTATGGCTGCCGAAGAAAGGTTTTCACGATGAAAATCGATCAAAATTGAAAAGATCGATTACGGCACAGGCTCAGCCGATTGCAGCACCGGCCCGATCCGATCCAGTGCCCAGTCAATCTCTTTTTGATCGATGACCAGAGGCGGTGCAAAACGGATGACGTCTTCATGAGCATCCTTGCACAAAATGCCTTGTTCCATGAATTTTTCGCAGAACCACCGAGCTTTGGGGTAGTTCGGTTTAATCTCCACGCCGATGAGCAATCCGCGGCCGCGAATTTCCTTGACCGCCGGCGCTCCGACGGCCTGCAACTTCGAACGAAAGTGTGCACCAAGCTCCTTGGCTCGCTTGTCCAGGCCGTCGTTCTTGATCATATCGATGGCCACGCGTGCCACCGCACACGCCAACGGGTTGCCACCAAAGGTCGAGCCATGATCGCCGGGTTTGAAGACGCCCATGACCTCGTGCGAAGCCACAATGGCCGAGATGGGCAGAACGCCGCCACCGAGGGCCTTGCCGAGACACATGATGTCCGGCGGGGCGTCGTCGTGCTGCCAAGCGAACCGATCACCGGTCCGACACAAGCCGGTCTGAATCTCATCGGCGATCAGCAGAATGTTGTGCTTGGTGCAAATCTCACGGACCTTGGCCATGTAACCGTCCGGCGGGACGAGAATCCCGCTCTCCGCCTGAATCGGCTCGACCAGAAAACCGACCGTGTTTGGCTTGATCGCCTTTTCCAGCGCCTCGGCGTTTCCAAATTCAACGGTCGGAAAGCCGGGCGGGAAGGGCCCGAAGCCCTCGCGATATTGATCGTCGCTGCTGAAGCCGACGATCGTGACGGTCCGGCCGTGGAAATTGCCCTTGGCGCAGAGGATCTGGGCCTTGTTCGCTTCGACGCCTTTTTTGGTGTAGCCCCACTTTCGGGCACACTTGATCGCCGTTTCCACGGCTTCCGCGCCGCTGTTCATGGGCAAGACCGCCTCGAAACCGGTCAGTTCAGACAATTCCTGGCAAAACGGACCGAGCTGGTCGTTGTGAAACGCCCGTGACGTGAGCGTCACCTTATTCAATTGTTTCGTTGCCGCGGTGATCAGCCGCTCATGGGAATAGCCAAAATTCAATGCAGAATAGGCAGCAAGCATATCGAGGTATTTGTTGCCTTCCACATCTGTCACCCAGCAACCCGAGCCGGACTCGATGATGACGGGCAACGGATGATAATTGTGCGCGCCGTACTGATCCGCGATTCTCAGATGTTCCGCTGTTTTTGATTCTTGGATTGCCGTGGTCATGTTTACCTCGTTTGTCTAGCCACCGGATTTCATGGCTACGCCTCAAGTGGCCTGCCGGTCTCAAATCAGATTCCGCAAACCATGCTATACAGGATGAACCCCCCTTCGCAAGCCGTCAACCCCGACGGCGGTTCGTGCCCCATAACACCATGTTTATACGGATGGGCAAATGCATGCACCGGATTTTTCCGTAACCTTGCAAAAAAGCACCGGCAGCATGATAAACCGGAATCCCATGATCCCCATTCCCCATCCCGCCAACCAAATTGCTTGTTCTCAACCTGTATGCCGTTAAGATGCTCACCGAGCCTATGCCACGGAATGCATCGTCCCCGTAGCTCAATTGGACAGAGCGCTGGCCTCCGAAGCCAGAGGTTACAGGTTCGATTCCTGTCGGGGACGTTCAACCAACACCGTGATTCCCATGACCTTAATCGTCGCAGGTTCCAGCTTTGGACAAAACGCATAGTCGCCGAACGTTCTGCAAAGGGTTGGCCGTCGGCGCGGGGGCGATGGCCGGTGCGGCCTTCCCGGGCTGCGACGCGATTCTGTCTTTGCTGAATCAGCCGTCTTCGCTTGCCGATGACTGGAATCAGCGTCGGGACAAATATGATTATGTCATCGTCGGCTCCGGCTATGGCGGCGCGATCCTGGCGGCCAGGATCTGCGAAGCGCGACCCGATGCGACGGTCTGCGTTCTCGAACGTGGAAGAGAGTGGCCCGTAGGCTCGTTCCCCGATACGACCGAGGCCTATGACCGTGCGGTTCGCTCGCCCGTCTTAAACCCATTGGGACTGTACGAGTTTCGGTCCTCCGGGAATATCGGTGTCCTCCAAGGCTGTGGCCTCGGCGGCACCTCACTCATCAATGCCAACGTTGCGTTGATGCCGGATGCGAACGTGTTTGATCCTGATAAATGGCCGTCGGGGATGACGCTTGAGTCGCTCAGGCCCTATTTCGACAAGGCGAAATCGGTCCTCGCACCGAGTCCACACCCTCGCGCGGATTCGTTTCTCAAATTCCAGGCATTGGGCCGAGGCGTTTCTGAGGATGGAGCCAAGGCGCTGGACCTGACCGTCAACTACGATCTTGACGGCGTTAACACATTCGGCGTCCGGCAACGCCCCTGCATCGATTGCGGTGACTGCTTAACCGGCTGCAACGTTGGCGCCAAGAATACCGTGGCGATGAACTATCTGCCGTACGCCCGTGCAAACGGAGCGAAGTTGTATGCTCGATCCGAAGTCGGCTGGATCGAAAAGCGCCCCGACAACGAGTGGCGACTGCATGGCGGTCATTACGGCCAGATCGGCCTGCCGCAGCCGTTTACTCTGCGGGCCGACAACGTCATCCTGGCCGCCGGAACACTGGGTTCGACGGAGATCTTGCTTCGTTCCCAGGCCAACGGTCTGTCATTGTCAAAACAGCTGGGGCAAGGTTTCGGCGGCAACGGTGATTTCTTCGGGTTCGCCTACAACTCCGACCATCAGGTCAATGTGCTGGGCTTCGGGAACAATCCGACTCACCCCTGGCGAAGAAACGCTCCGGGGCCGTCGGTCATCGGCGGCATCCGATACAATCCCGACGGTCCGCTCGCTCAGCGATTTATCATCGAAGAAATGAACATTCCCAAAGCCCTCATTGGTCAAATGATGACCTCCCTGAGGCTTCTCCCGGCGGTAGACACCGACGAAGGCGACGAATCGGCCGAGTCCGGGCGACGGTTGCTGGACAGGCCGAGCCGTCCGTACGTCGATCACAATGCCGTAAATCACACGATGATTTACCTCGTCGTGGGCCACGACAAGGCGAACGGGCGAATCTTCCTGAATCCGGACGGCCGAGCTGAGATTGACTGGAGCCCCACCTCAGGTCGTGAACAGGTCCTGGAAACCATCAACTCCGAGCTTCGCGAATATTCCCGGGCGCTCGGAGCACAGTTCATCGCCAATCCGTTGTGGACGGTGACAGACGGCCAGATGCTGATCACAGCCCATCCACTCGGCGGCTGTCCGATGGGCGACTCGCATGAGCGGGGCGTCGTGGATGAGTTCGGTAGGGTGTACGCGGCGACCGGTGAACGTCATGCGAACCTTTATGTCGCCGATGGCTCTGTGATTCCGACGTCACTCGGCACGAATCCATTCCTGACCATCGCCGCCGTCTGTGAGCGGATTGCCGACCACCTCTGTTCGAAGGCCAGCGATTAATCAGAGCCTGCCCGCTAGTGATCTCGGGCTCGCCCGATGTTTGCCAAAACCCCGGGCAGGCCTGCCCGGGGCTTTGATGGAGTGACGGGGGGTTGCGAACGGAGGTGCTTTGGGCGAACGATTAGTCGATCGCGTGCGTCCACGCGACATTCCGTCCGGTGCCCGACCACCGTGCATTGTCGCCGTTGAAACCGACGGTCCCGTCTTTGGAAAGCTCGTAACCGAGGCGTTCCAGTGTCTGCGCGTCGCCGTGGCCGTCGAGCCACAGGACAGCTGCACGATTGCGATGGCGCGGGTCGGCGGCCGAACGGTGCCTGGAGGAGAAGCCTGCCATTTCGCCGTTGGCCGGGTCTACGTTTGGCGGATCAAGATTGAAGCCTTCATTGCCCCAACGGTGGTCGTCTCGGGCGTTGTTTTCATAGCTTCCGCGCGCTTCCGGCGGGAATGCGGCGGCCGTGCCCATGCAATCGGCAACTACGACGGTGTTGGCGGTATCACGAATGCGCGTCGCCATCACCGGCCAATTTTTGAACGATGCATCGTCGTCCGGGTCGCGAAGGCGCGAGTTTCCGAGGAACTGATAGTTGTAGCCATAGCTGCCGTTTCGTTCGTCCGTCCAATCAGAGACGCTGGGACAAACGAAAATCGGATCAGCATAGTTCTGCCGGTCACCGGGCTGGCCGAAACGATCCGCCGTCGTGCGGTAGGGCATCGGATCATCGAAAGGGGCCGTGCCGATGTTGCTGCCCATCATGGCCAGGAAGGTTGGACGATATTTTCGCCCGCCTTTGATGTCCGCGAACCAACTTTCATCGTCCACTTTAGGCAATCGCCCCGGGACGAGGATGCCCTGGTTCTCCAGCGTATACATGGTGAGCCCCTGGCCGAGTACGCGCAGTTGGCTGAGACACTTGGCGGCGCGGCCCTGTTGGCGCGCGGCTGACATCGCCGGGGCAATGAGGCTGATCAAAATCGCGATGATCGCAACGGATACGAGCAACTCGATCAGTGTAAATGCCTGTCGTGTTCGTCGAGCCGTCATGGTCGTTTTCCTTCTGAGACCGTCGAAATTCGTTGATGGTCGTCTAGGGGCAGTTGCCTAAGAGCCGGTTTGTCAAGATCGAGCTGTCCGCCAGATCGACCTTGCCGTCACGGTTCAAGTCGGCTTCCGCGATTTTGGCGACCGTCGTGTCGTTGCCTAGCAGAACGTTCAAAAACGCCTGTTGATCCTGACCGTCGACCGAACCGTCGAGGTTCACGTCGCCGTTGCCGAAGAGCCGATCGAACACGAAGACGTCAGCCTTTTCGACGTTGTTATCCGGCGCGATGAGTGACCACGATGTGCTTCGAAATGCGATGAGGCCCCCGTTGCAAGACATCGCGGGCGAATTAGATTCACCGAACTGCACGGGGAAATTCCCGAAGTTGCCCTGCAAACCGTTCGCATCGACACTGACCCTCGTCGTGGAGATGGCACCCGGCTCGTCAAAGGTGCCATCTCGATCAACATCGCGGTCGATAAGGAAAACATCGGTCCGATTGTTGGTGTCGTCGGCCACGAGATTGGTCGCGTCACTGGCGAACGTGACATAGCGGCTGTCGGAGGACATGGCGAACCAGCCGAACATCCCGCTGCTCCCGTCGCCTTGGGTTCCGTCGGATGCGACGGTGATCCTGGTGGTTGAGATCTGACCGGGCTCGTCGAAGATGCCGTCAACATCGGTGTCACGATCGTGCGCGTAGACATCGAGGAATCCCATCGTGTCACCGCCGGAGAGAAAGTCGGCATTGGTTTCGAACAAAACGAAGCGGCCGTCGCTGGAGAGCTTTGGGCGCACGTTGAAACCCGAGACCTCTGCGCCGGACGAGGTCACACTGACCCGAGTCGTCGTTCCCGTTTGGCGATCATGGACGAAACAGTCGAAGTCACCGCTGGTGTCGCCGGCAACGAGATTCGACGCGTTGCTGCTGAATGCGACATAACGGCCGTCGCCTGAGAACGAGCCGTCGCAACTCCCGCCGTTGCCCTCCGTGCCCGAGGAGGACACGCTGACGCGCGTGGTGGTGCCGGTCTTGCGGTCATGGACAAAGACGTCTTGTGTGCCGTTGTTGTCGTTCCCGGCGCCGATGAGATTGTTGGACGAGCTGCAAAACGCAACGTAGCGCCCGTTCGGGGAGATGGCCGGTGCGGAATCCACGCCGGCGTTGGCCTCGGTTCCGTCGGAAGCGACGCTGACGCGCGTCGTCGTTCCGGCCTGGAGGTCGCGTACGAAAATGTCTGCGGCGCCGTTGTTGTCATTGGGGACCAGATTGCTCGCGATGCTGAAGAACGCGACGATCTGTCCATTCGCGGAGATTGCCGAGGCACTGCTGGTCCCGTTTCCGGGTGTTCCCCCGGATTCCACGCTCACCATTGTCGTCGTGTTGTTCTGACGGTCACGGACATACACCTGAAACAGGTCAAAGAAGGAAACGTATCGTCCGTACGCCGAAACGGATGGAGCGAACGAGCCGAAGCCGAACTGCTGTCCGCCGGAATCCAGTCCCGCGATCGAAAGCTGGGGCGGCGTGAACTGGTAGATGCCGCGACCGTGGGTCGCAGCGACCAAGGTGCGGCTGTCCTTGAAGAACAGCTGATCCACCGTCACGTTTGCCGGTCCGTCATTGGACGTCGACCAACTCGCGCCGTCGTCGATTGAGGCAAAGACGCCGACGTCCGTGCCCACGTAAAGCCATCCGGCGTTCGTCGGATGAAGGGCAATCGAACTGACGGGCGCGGACGGCAGCGCAGTGGGCCCTGAACCGGTGATCTGCGTCCAGGTTGAGCCGCCGTCCGTCGTGCGCCACACGTTGTCCGAGTTGTAACCCATGAAGGTGACGTAGACTCGGTTGGTGTCGCTCGGGTCAATCGCAATGCTAGAGACCCAGCGGTTGGGCAGGTTCGGCGACATGTTGTCGACCCGGGTCCACGTCGGTGTCGCGGCGGTGCCGTTGGTCGTCATGTAAACATCGCCGCCGTTGGCGCCGACGTTGCTGTGGCCGACCCAAATGATGTTTGAATTGCCCTGAGCGATGGCGATCGCACTATGGAAGCTCGCCAGTGTGCTGCGTATGCTGAACCAATTGGGCTGGGCGGACTGAACGTCGGTGGACCGCCAGAGGTCCGCGGCGGCGACGATCATCGTATTGGTGTTGTTCGGATCGAGTGCGAACGGTGCGATGAAATTGGAGTTGGCGCTTAAGGCGTCCGAGATCGCGTTGCTGCCTTCGAAACAGCCCACGCAGTTCAGGTCGCCGTCACCGGAAACGACGCCGCGCGGATTGTGGATGTAGGAGGCCGAGGCGCCGCCGTCGGTGCTGCGCACGATTCGTCCGAAGACGTACTCGCTGAAGTAGACATTGGCGTTTGTAGGATCGGATGCGCAGAAGCCGCCGTCGCCGCCGAACATTTCGGACCAGGTGTCTGTCGAGCCGTTGAAGGTGACCGTTCCGACGTCCTGCGTCCCCCCGATGACCGTGCCGCTGGTCGGGTGGGCAGCGGCGCCGTAGAACTGGGAGACGCCGAGACGGTTGTTCAAATCGGTCCAACCGGAATTCGTAGTGACGGTTGCAACGTCGTTGACCTGGTAAACACCGCCGTCGTTTCCGAAAAATGCCATGCGGTTCGTGGTGCCGTTGAAGGCCGGATGGGCGGCGATCACATGGTGGTCCGCATGGGCGGACGTTCCCGGGTTCGGCACCAGCGTCCAGTCGCTGATCCTGGTGAGCGTGTAGGTCGCGGCCCCGGTCGCCCGCCAGAGGTCAACCCCACCGACGATCAGCGTATCGAAAAACGGGTGGGATGCCGGCTGCACCCAGATGGTGTTGTTGTACCAGCCTTGTCCGCCGAGGTAGTTTTCCGTACCTGTATAAATTTGTGAATAGGTCACGCCGCCGTTGGTCGAGAGCCAGATCTCACCGTTGTTGATATCCACGGAGGCATAGACGCGTCCGTTGTTCGGCGACGGGGTGTTTTGTGAGATCGCCAGTTCTACTCGGCCGGCTCCGCCACCGATGCCGACAAATCCGGCCACAGACCAACTTACGCCGCCGTCGGTCGAATACAGGGCGCTCCCGTTTCGACCGGCGACGGCGACCGTGGCCGGCCCGGGCACATTCGGCGCGTCGAAGTCGACGTCATAAGTTGGAGTGGTCGTTCGTTGCGTCCAAGTTGTTCCACCGTCGGTCGTTCGCCAGATGCCGCTGTTGGTCGCGGCCAATAGAATCTGACCGTTGACCGGGCTGATGGCCAATCGGTTGACATAGTACCAGTTGGCATTTGCGGTACTCGCGAGCTGCGTCCAGGTGGAGCCACCGTCGGTCGTCACGAACACGCCCGCGCCGCGAAGGGCTGCGGCGTTATTGTTGCCTTCGTCGTTGCTAATGATGCCGAAGACGCCCTCACCTGTGCCGGCATAGATCGTATTCGGGTTGCTCGGGTCCATGACCAATGTCGTCACTGCCAGATTGGCCATGAAATCGTCAAGCGGGAACCAGCTTTGCCCGCTGTTAAGGCTCTTCCACACACCGCCGCTGACAGCGCCGGCCCACATGATGTTTGGCTGTGAGGGATGAATCAGAAGCGTGCGAATGCGTCCGCCCGTGTTTCCGGGTCCGAGCCAACGCCAGGCCCCGGGGCCGGGTTCGAGTCCCGCGTCCCTCGCGAATGCCGCTTGCTCCTGTGCCTCGATCATGACGTCGCGATGCTGCTTGGCCAGCATTAAGGCGTTGTCCGGGATCTGGTCGTCTTCATTAAGTCGTTGGTTGTAACGAAACAGAGCAGCCTCGCCAGGGTGTTGAGGCTTTGGATTATCGAGTTTGTGGAGCGCTTTCATGAGTGTTTTTCGAGGCATTCGAACCAGGTCCGCATTCGTAAAATGCCCTTCGCGATGCAGACGATCGACCTGCGCGAGTGACAATCCCAGCGATTCCGTCACTTGATCGTCGGTGAGTCCTGATTCCTCAGGCCCTGTTTTTTCGAAGGACTTTCCGGACTCAACCTGGTCCGGACCCTCGGTATGAGGCCGACAGCCGCACGCCGTCAACGCAAATAACCCCGTCGCGATTAACCAACAACTCAATCGATCGTTATGGAGAAACATGGTCTGACTCCCGCTTTCGCCAACCCCTCCCCCAATTCGCTCGCCTCAGTCCTATGAAGCTGATCAAGGCCGGATGGCTTGATCCCCATCAATTCCTAGAGGCGGAATCTCGAGTTCTGACACTTTGTGAGAAGATTTCCTCAGCAGAATGGCTGATTGGGGCGAGTGGGGCCGCTACTGAACCGTACGCAAGATCGCTCGGACGGGGCTGGCGTCGAAGCCGACGAGCTTGAGGGGTAGGGCGATCAGCTCATAGATGCCATTGGGCACATCTCGCAGGACGATGCCTTCGAGAATGGCCATGTTATGTTTGAGGAACATCTTGTGCGCAGGCAGGTCCCTGGAGTCGAATAAATCGACACTCGGTGTGTCAATGCCGATGAGCTTGACACCTTGCTTGCATAATTCATCCACCAATTCCGGAGATAGGGCGGCGAAATCCTCGTTCCAGTTTTCAGGATCGGGGAACGTATCGGTCTTAAAAAGAACGCGTTCCGCGCGGATTTTCCCCGGAACGTCCGATGGTTGTATGCGCGACTTTCGCCCTATCTCTACTTCAAGGACTTGGCAGAGGCCGAGGTAATAGTCCAGTGACCGTTGGTCAATCGGAGGGGCATCCGCCCCGTAATGATTGGGCCCGTCCGCATGAGCGCCGAGGTGCACGGTCGCGTTTAGCGTCGACAACGTCAGATTGTCGCCTTTGTTCATGTCAAGCAACACGCTGCGCGACGGCGGAGTGTCGCCGGGCCAGACCTTCAGTTTAGAGGTGATGGGTGGTGTGATGTCGTAGATCATTTGCTTGTCGGCCGCATTCATTTATTCGTCATACAGATTTCTGAATCCTACATCGCCGGGCCAAGAGCTGAACCGCATGGCCGAAACAGACACGTCACAAACGGTGTCTTATCGCCCACAGATCTGGAAAGACGGGCTTGAATAACGACTTTTTCAGGAATTCCACGCCGAGGCTGCCGCCGGTGCCTTTCTTGTTGCCGATCGTGCGCTCAACGACCTTCACGTGGCGATAACGCCATTCCTGTTGACCTTCGTCGAAGTCCGTCATCAATTCGAGCAGGATGGCGACATTGGGCTGCGATTTGTAAAGTTTGTAGAGTCCTTCTTGAATTTGCGGATTCGGTTCGGTGGAAGCGGTCGCATCTTTCTCCTTGAGTTGCTGCGGGATGACGACGTCCTGATGTTCAAGAAATTCATAAAAATGATCCATCAGGCTTTGGGCATGCAGGCGCTTTTCGACATTTCCGTAGCTCTTTGACTCGAGATCGCAATACTTCATCATCTCCGGACGCTTGAACCCGAGCATGTATTCGAACTCTCGAAACTGGGACGATTGAAAACCCGAGGACGTCTCCAGTCGGTCACGAAAACTGGTGAACGACATCGGCGTCATGGTCTCAAGGATGTCGAGCTGCCCGACAAGCGTTTTCATAATCGTTCGCAGACGCTTGAAGGTTGCGATCGCACCGTACATGTCGTTCGATGAAAAGTCGCGGCAGACCTTCTCGAACTCGTGCAGCATGAGTTTGAACCATAGTTCATAGGTCTGGTGAATCACGATGAACAGCATTTCATCATGCTCGGGCGGATCGGATTGAGGCTTCTGGAGATCAAGCAGTGTGTCGAGCTCCAGATACTTCGCGTAGGTCAAGGCCATATCGTTCATTCTCCTGATCGGGGCGGTCGGACCACCGCACAACATCCTAAGGTCCCGGCCAAAAAATGCGACCGTCCGCGGTTTCATCAAGGTCGGCTTTGCCGTTTGGCGGCAGAGCCGGTTACGCGAGCACCCAGGTCAGAATCACCAACAGCAACAGGGTCCCGGCGATGATGCCGGCCGTGATATTTCTGAGCGCGTTTTCCTGGGCGGACGCCCGTCGGACGGTCTCTGCGTAAGGGATGCGTGTAAAGCTGACCATTTCGTATGGCGGAATGAACCAATTCGGAAAAAGACGGTGCAACCGCTTCTCGCGTTTCTTCTTTCGGAGAAAGGCGGGGTCGCCAACCTTGTCGCGCATCTCGATGAAGTTTTGCAGGGCGAGGTCGGCGATCGCGTCAGCGTTCTCTTTACGCCGATCGTAGTACACATCCAGCGCCTTCACCCAGTCGGGGCAAAACTCCTGAAGACACTCGTGCAACTCCGTACAGTCCTCGAATGAGGCGTTCATCCCCTGGCCATAGAACGGCACGACCGCATGAGCGGCATCGCCAAGCAAGGTGACCTTGCCCTGATAACTCCAAGGCCGGCATCTCACGGTGGCGAGCGAACTGGTGGGGTTCTCAAAAAAGTCCCGCGCAAGTGTCGGCATCAATGAAATTGAATCGGGAAAGTGCTTTTGAAAGTAGGCGAGAACATCCTGCTCCGTCTTGAGGTTCGAAAATCCGTGAGGACCGTCGTGTGGCCAGAAGCACGTCACCGTGAACGAACCGTCGAAGTTGGGCAGGGCGATCATCATAAAGCTTCGGCGCGGCCAGATGTGAAGGGCGTTCTTCTCAATCCGAAACCCGCCACCGTCGGCAGCGGGGATGCAAAGCTCTTTGTATCCGTGATCGAGGTAATCCATCGAGTGGCTAAATCGATCCACACGCATCATCCGTCTCCGAACCGCACTGAATGTCCCGTCCGCGCCGATGATGATGTCGGCCTGTGTGCGTCTTGTTTCGCCGGATTGCCTTTCTTCAAAAACGGCCTCCGGAGCGTCGAGATCGAGGTCCACGCATTTATGATTGAAATGCACGCGCACGTTTTCGAGTTTTTCCGCCGCATTGATCAAAATGACGTTCAGTCCTCCGCGCGAAACGGAATAGTTCGCCTGGCCTTTTTGGCCGTAGGGCTGATAGGTCAGTTCACCGGAAACTGCGTGCATCATTCGCCCCGGCATGGCCACGGCTTCTTTCATCACTTCATCAAGCAGTCCGACCTGCGAGAGCCCGTGCATGCCGCGGACGGATAGCGCAAGGTTGATTGAGCGGCCCGCGACGATTTCACCTTTCCGCGGATCAGGCCGCATCTCGTAAACGTCGACGTGGTATCCGTTCTTGCCGAGATAGTTGGCCATCAAAGCGCCGCCGAGACCGGCGCCGATGATCGCGAATCTTGGTTTGTCTTTATCTGTCACTGGTCCCTCGATTTTGATCGATGCGTGCTCACGAAATGACGCAGCCCCGCTTTGCCGGAAAGCACAATTGTAGGGCGGGTTCCACCCGCCGCCAGTGGCGATGCACACTCGCTATGTCGATGAGCGCGCGTCGTATCACGGCGGGCGGAACCCGACCTGTGGTGATTCATGAAATTTGAGTCGTGATCCGATCAGGAGTCTTTGGAGGAGGAGGATGTCTTCGAACCGTCACTTTTCGCCGAAGACGTTTTGTCCGAGCCGCTCTTGCCGTCCGATCCTGAGGTCTTCGCCGATTTGTCCTTCGATTTGTCCGAGGACCCTGAACCGCTTTTCTTTTCGTTCTCGGCCTTCGCGGCCTTGTTGTAGCTCTCGCTGCGATAGTCTGTCTGATAAAATCCGGAGCCCTTGAAGAGGACGGCGCCGCCGGTGCCGATCAGCCGTTTGACCGGTCGCTTTTGACCGCAACGCTCGCAGTCGGCCTTGCGTAGTGGAGCGGCTTTGATCGATTGGAAAATGTCGAACACCGAGCCACACTTGGTGCATTCGTATTCATAGGTCGGCATCATCTGCTCCCGCGGCGACGCGATAGACCTCGACGCATCGCTTCACTCTTCCGTCTCGGCTTTTTTTTCTTCCTTGGTCTCCGGTTTCGCGGCGGCTACGGCAACCTTGGCAGGGCGAAGCACGCGATCCTGCATCGTGTAGCCGCGTTGGAGTTCCTGCGTCACGGTACCCGAAGGCAGATCCGTTTCGTGGTCCTGCATCATGGCCTCGTGCTGCATCGGGTCGAAGGGTTTGCCTTGTGCCTCGATCGGCGTGATGCCGTGATCGCGGAACGCCTTCTGAAAATCATCGGCGATCAGCTTCACACCCTGCACGACGGGATCATCCAAGGCCGACTTTTCCAGCGTGCTGAACGTTCGCTCGAAGCTGTCCAAGACAGGAAGCAGAGAACGGGCGAGATTCATGCCGGCCAGCTTGAGGGCCTCGGCGTGCTGCTGGTGCAGGCGCTTGGAAATGTTGGCACACTCGGCCTGGGACCGAAGAAGCTTGTCCTTGAGTGCGTCACGATCGGCCTTCAGCGCCGCGATTTGTTCTTCAGTCGATGACGGTTCGGATTTCTTCGATTCTTCCACTGTTTCGGTCGGTGTGCCGTCCGGCTGCTTATCCGCGGCTTGAGATGCGTAGCGACCAATCTCTTCTTCCGTCGCGGTGGCGATTTTGTCTTTCTTTTGTGTCATTCGTCCCGTGCCTGTGCCAATCCCCTAATCGCTCAAATCAAAGAACTCTTTGAGCTTATCCAGAAAGCCCTTGCTTTCGGGCAGGACCCGCTTGTCCTCGGTTTCTGCAAATTCGCGTAACAGCTCCTGTTGTTTCTGATTCAGCTTTCGCGGAATCTCAACCAGGACACGAATGATCTGATCCCCGCTTCGTCCCGATCGAATGTCCGGTAGACCTTTGTGATTCAGGCGCAGGAGATCGCCATGTTGCGATCCCGGCGCGATTTCGACCTCAGTCCTGCCGTTGAGCGTCGGAATTTCGACGTTGGTGCCGAGTGCCGCCTGGGTGAAACTGAGCGGCAGTTCACAAAGCAGATCGTTCCCGTGCCGCTGAAGAAACGGGTGCTCTTTCACACGGACGTAGCAATGCAAATCGCCTCTGGCCGTGCCATCCTGACCGGGCTCGCCTTCGCCCCGCAGCCGAATCGCCTGGCCGTCATGAATTCCTGCGGGAATCTTGACGGTGACGACTCGTCGCTTCGGCATACGGCCAGAGCCCTGGCAATCCTTGCAGCGTTGCGTAAAGGAATTCCCCCGACCGTGGCAGGTAGGGCAATCCGTAACGACACGAGTCGAGAAGAAGCCCATACCACTGGTGCGTTCGACCTGGCCGTAGCCGCCGCAGGTCTCACACGTGACGACCTTGCTACCCGGTTCAGCGCCCTTGCCGGCACAGTGATCGCAGAAATCATTTCTTTGAAAATCGATCGATCGCTCGGACTCTTTTGCGACTTCAGCCAGGGAAATAACGACCTCCGTCTGGAGGTCGACTCCACGCGATGTTCGGCGACCGCCTCCGAAGAAGTCCCCGAAGATGTCACCGAACACACTGAAGATATCGTCCGGCCTCATCCGCGAGAAATCGTGACCCGCCACGCCGCTTAGGCCGGCATGGCCGAATCGGTCGTAGCGGCTGCGCGTTTCCGGATTCGACAGGATTTCGTAGGCTTCGGAGGCTTCCTTGAACTTCGAGTCGCTTTCCGGGTCGTCGGAACTACGATCCGGATGATACTTCATCGCCGCCTTGCGATAGGCGCGCTTGATATCGTCCGGCGACGCCTCGCGACTGACGCCGAGGACCTCGTAATAATCTCGTTTGTCGGTCACCGTCATCGCCGATTCAAAGAGGCTCTTGCCACGAATAGAAGCCAAACACCGTTCGAACAGGACCTGGCGAAAAGCGTCGTATCGATCGAGTCACTTCTTCTTATCGGACAACGCCGGGGATTGCATGATCCTTGTCATCGTCGCCGTCTTTCAACTCCGTGACCATGACGTTTGTCATCAGCAACGTCCCCGCGACGCTGGCCGCGTTCTGCAAGGCGCAACGCACGACCTTGGCGGGGTCGATGATGCCGGCCTTGACGAGGTCGCAGTATTCGTCCTTCCGGGCGTCATAGCCGAAGTTTCCACTCTTTCGAATGACTTCTTCCACCACCACGGCGCCGTCCCGGCCGCTGTTTTCAGCGATTTGACGCATGGGATACGCCAATGTTCGCGCGATGATCGTCATTCCGGTCTTTTCATCACCGTCGGCCTTCTTCATGGCATTTTCCACATCGTTGATGCAGCGAACCAGCGCGACGCCTCCGCCGCAGACGACGCCCTCTTCCACCGCCGCCTTGGTGGCGTGGAAGGCGTCGTCGACCAGGTCCTTGCGTTCCTTGACCTCGATTTCGGTCGCACCGCCGACTCGGATGACGGCCACGCCGCCGGTCAATTTGGCCAGTCGTTCCTGCAGCTTCTCACGGTCGTAGTCGCTGGTCGTCTTCTCGATCTGAGCGCGAATCTGGTTGGCCCGTGAGGCCACGTCGGCTTTCTTGCCGGCACCTTGGATGATCGTCGTTGTATCCTTGGTGATGACGATCTTCTTCGCCCGACCAAGCTGATTCATTTCGATGCTTTCGAGTTTGATGCCGAGGTCTTCACCGATGAACTGACCGGACGTCAGCACGGCAATGTCCTGCATCATGGCCTTGCGACGATCACCGAAGCCGGGCGCCTTGATCGCACAGCACTTGAGAATGCCGCGCAACCGGTTCACGACCAGGGCGGCCAAGGCTTCGCCTTCGATGTCTTCCGCGACAATCAGCAAAGGCTTGCCCGTGGACACGAGCTTCTCCAGGAGAGGAACAAAGTCACGGACGTTGCTGATCTTCTTCTCAAAAAGAAGGACGTACGCGTCTTCGAGCACGCATTCCATTTCGGCCGTGTTGGTGATGAAGTAGGGCGAGAGATAACCCTTGTCGAACTGCATGCCTTCGACGACTTCCTTCTCGTTTTGCATCGTCTTGCCTTCTTCGACGGTGACGACGCCTTCGGAGCCGACCTCCTTCATCGCTTCCGCCAGCAGGCGGCCGATTTCTTCGTCGCCGTTGGCACTGACCGTGCCGACCTTGGCGATGTCGCCGGCGCCGACCTTGATCGACATCTTCTTGATCTTCTCGACCGCGATCTCGACCGCCTTGTCGATGCCGCGCTTGAGGAGCATCGGATTCGCACCGGCCGCGACGTTTTTGAGACCTTCCCGAAAGATGGCCTCGGCCAGAACCACGGCCGTGGTCGTGCCGTCGCCGGCCACGTCCGACGTCTTGCTCGCGGCCTCGTTGACCATCTTCGCGCCCATGTTCTCGAACGGCTGAGGCAACTCGATTTCCTTCGAGACCGAGACACCGTCTTTGGTGACGCGGGGTGAGCCCCATGATTTCTGCAGAAGTACGTTTCGGCCGGTCGGACCGAGGGTCACTTTGACGGCCGCCGCCAGCTTGGACAGACCTTCGTTCATGGTCTCCGTGGCGTTTTGTTCGAATAGCAACTGTTTGACTGCCATGTCTATATCCTCAAGTGGTTACACTGATTTGTTGTAAATAGAGACGCTTACTTCTCGATAATTGCCAGCACGTCGCTTTCGCGAAGCACGGTGTATTTCTTCTCGTTGATATCGACCTCCGTCCCGGAGTACTTGCCGTACAGGACGTCGTCTCCGACTTTGACGGACAACGGACCTCGGTTTCCCGATTCGAGAAGTTTCCCGGGACCGGCCGCAACGCACGTCCCGCGCGTCGGTTTCTCTTTGGCCTGATCCGGCAGGACAATGCCGCCGGCCGTGATCTCTTCGGCCTCATGCTGCTCCACAACGATTCGATCATCCAGTGGTGTAATTTTCAATCGAGCCATCGAATGGTTCTCCTAAATTCTGTTAGGGGTATTGCTCCCGAAATATCTCTTTTAGCTCTCGATGTTCGGAACGGCATCACATCATGCCGCCCATACCCCCCATTCCTCCCATGCCCATGCCGCCCATGCCACCCATTCCGCCCATACCTCCCATGCCACCCATCTCGTCTTCCATGCCGGGATGGCCGGGGGCGTCTTTTTCATCGCTGGGCTTGTCGGCGATGCAGCAATCGGTTGTCAACAAGATACGGGCCACACTGCTGGCATTCTGCAATGCCGTGCGTACCACCTTCGCCGGGTCGATGACACCGGCTTTGACGAGATCTTCGTACTCATTGGTCAGTGCGTTGAAGCCGAAGGCTCCAGTCTTGTTTTCCACACGATGGACCACGACACCGGCTTCAACGCCGGCGTTGCCCGCGATGGTTTTGATGGGGCCGCAAAGCGCCTTGCGGACGACATCCACGCCGACTTTTTCGTCGTGTCCCTTCGCCGAAACGCGATCGAGCGCCGATCGAGATCGCAACAACGCCACGCCGCCGCCGGGCACGATGCCTTCTTCAATGGCGGCCCGTGTCGCGTGCAAGGCGTCTTCATAGCGCGCTTTCTTTTCCTTCATTTCCGCTTCGGTGGCCGCGCCGACCAGGATTTGGGCCACGCCGCCGGCCAGCTTCGCAAGACGCTCCTGAAGCTTTTCCTTGTCATAGTCGCTGGTCGTGGCGTCGATCTCACGACGAATCAGCTCGATTCGCCCTTGAATATCCTTGGAGGAGCCGGCGCCCTCGATGATGGTGGTGTTGTCTGTGTCGATGTGAATGCGCTTGGCCTGGCCCAACTCATTGATCGTGACGCTATCCAGTTCGATCCCCAGGTCGGCCATGATCGACTCTGCCCCTGTCAATGACGCGATGTCCTGGAGCATGGCTTTGCGTCGCTCGCCGTAACCAGGCGACTTGACGGCAGCCACCGGTAGAATACCCCGCAGCTTGTTGACGACCAGGGTTGCCAGGGCCTCGCCCTCGACGTCGTCCGCGATGATCAGCAGCGGCCGTTTGGTCTTGGCCACTTTTTCGAGAAGCGGGACAAGCTTCGTGACGCTGGAGATCTTTTCCTCGAAAACCAGGATGAAGGCCTTGTCGAGCACCACCTCCATGGCCTCGGGATCGGTCACGAAGTGCGGTGAGAGATAACCGCGATCGAACTGCATGCCCTCCACGACCTCCACGGTCGTATCCAGGCTCTTGCCTTCGTCAATCGTGATGACGCCGTCCTTGCCGACTTTCTTGAAGCATTCCGCGAGTCGTTCACCAACTTCGCGGTCGTTGTTGGCGGAGATGCTTGCTACGCGGATGATGTCCTCGACGTTCTTCTGATCGACCTTGACCGGCCGCGCCATGCTCTCGATCTCTTTGATGACGTTCCGGACGGCTTTGTCGATGCCTCGTCCGAGGGCCATGGCGTCGACGCCGGCGGCGACGTTTTTCAGCCCCTCCTTGAAAATCGCCTCGGCGAGGACCGTTGCCGTGGTGGTTCCGTCGCCCGCGGCATCCGATGTTTTGCTGGCGGCCTCTTTGACCAGTTGGGCCCCCATGTTTTCGTATTTGTTGCCGAGTTCGATTTCCTCGGCGACCGAGACGCCATCCTTGGTGATGGTCGGCGTGCCCCAGCCTTTGTCGAGGATCGCCGTGCGCCCCCGCGGTCCGAGCGTCGCCTTGACGGCGGACGATAGCTTGGAAACGCCGGAAATCAGCGCGGCCCGGGCCTCTTCTTCGAACGTGAGTTGCTTGGCACCCATGAGGTAGGTCTCCTTAAAACGTACTAGGCGTTGTGAATACTTCGCAGCAAAACCAATGTCGAGCGCGTTCCTTCGATGGGGACGAACGCTCTCCGCTTGGCATGGAGCAAATCCCATGCCTCAGGGAGAAAAGCTTGCTTCCTAGCTTATCTCACTGCAAAACAAGATGTTATGGGAAGAACAGGCGAAGGCGGAGCGGTTTTCCGAACTGCCACAACGGCAGCCCTACGGTTCCGCGCTGCCGTTGTGTCAGGCAAATGACTTGTGATCGTGGTAGCCGCTTAGTGCACGCCGTGCATCTTTCGTTTCAACGGACGAATCACCAAAGCCATGAGCAATGAGCCGATACCGCACATGAAAACAAAGATGAGGAAGTATTGGCCTGGAGCCATCTTACCCCAATAGGCCCCAAAGACCTGGGCCAGTTTTTCGGCCACTGCGGTCGCCAGGAACCAGCCACCCATAAACAGGCCCACATGTTTGGCTGGGGCCAGCTTCGTGACCAGAGACAGACCCACGGGTGAAATACACAATTCACCCATCGTCAGGCACATGTAAAACAGAATCAGCCACCAAACGCTGACGCGGAATTGTGACGCATCGAGATAGATCTTGTCTACGGCCTCTTTAAAACCCTGGTGAGCCGCACTCGCGAGTAGTTCGATCTCGGCGCGCTTTTTGATTTCGCCTGTGATCGTGAGTGTCCTGTTTGCTTCATCCCATTCCAGCACTTTTCTCGCTTGCTCGCCGGCAACATCAAACTCTTTCGGGACGCTTGTGACGACCTCGGCCAGGTGCTGACCGTTCTTGATCGTCTTGGAGTTATCTACAAATGTCTTAACGGATTTCTTGAAATCTCGCGGCGCAGATGCTGCGAGCAGGCTCAGCCGATCCAGATCAGACAGTACGCCGTCCATTTGGAGCATTCGCTTGTCGGCGTTGTAACGTAGCCGCGTCGCACCATAATACTGTCGCTGCTCGGGATCGCCCTCCGTTTCCGCATTGTAGACCTTGCCATCTTTGGCGACGCTCAGGCCATCGGGGATCTCGGCCAACGGCATTTGACTCGAGCCGCCTTCTGAGTAGGCCGCCGGCCACATGACGCCGAATGCCATCATGACAAACGCCAGGCCCAGCACCATCTTCGTCGGTGTTGAGGGTTGCCGCTTACGCTTGTCGAGCCAGAGCCAGAGCCAAGCGAAGATCGGCGCAAGTGTGATGATGAAAAAAGGATTGAAAGATTGTGTTTGCCCCGAGGTGACGGTCGGCTCCTGGAACCAATTCTTGATCCCTTGCCACCAATTATTCTTTTTTTCAGTGCCCGTTGCTCCGGAGGATTCCAGCGTAATCGCCGGTGGCTCAGCTGAGAACAGACGAAGGTTCGTATGCTTGTCGGCCCAGACCAGCATGGCGTTCGCTTGCTGCTCGAAAGCCGTCCAGAAAAGGATGACAAATGCGAAGACCACGAGAAGCACGATGACACGGTCACGCACGACATGAGGTGGGTGGGTTTCCGTGGGTTCGGAGTTGTCGTCCAACTCAGAATCACCGACATCCTGATTGAACTCAACGAGTTTTCGTTGCCCGATGACATAGACGATCAAGCCGATGATCATGCCCACACCGGCAGCTGCGAATCCGTAGTGATAGCCGTAATGTTCCTTCAGCCAATCGCAAAGCAAAGGACCGCCCAAAGCGCCCAGGTTGATGCCCATATAGAAGATAGTGAACGCACCGTCCCGGCGGGGGTCGCCGGGAGGGTAAAGGCTGCCGACCTGGGTTGAGACATTTGGCTTCAGGAGACCGACGCCCGCGATGATGAACCCGAGGGCAGAATAGAAAAATGGTAACGGCTCAAAGGCCATGAGGAGATGCCCGATTGCGAGGAGTATCCCCCCGAGAATGACCGCGCGTCTTGCCCCGAGCCACTTGTCGGCGATGAAACCGCCAACAACCGGAAGGCCATACGCCAGCGCCGCATACGTGCCTAATAATCCCGATGCCTTCTCCTGCGACCAGAAAAAGTGATTGAGCATGTACAGCAGCAACAGCGTCTTCATCCCATAGAAGCTGAATCGCTCCCAAAGCTCGGTGAAAAACAGCGTGTATAGGCCGAGAGGATGACCGAAAAGAGTCCGCCGGCCTGCACCGGTTGAATCAAGAGCGCCAGTGGATGCTTGTGACATACGAGTGGTTCTCCAGAACGGCAAGGAACGAGAGCTGCTGGGAATTAGCGAAACAGAATAGTCTGGTCCGCTCGATTCCGCGAGGCCGGGATCAACGCATTAGGACCGATAATGGAGAAGATGGATAAAACTGCTTTAGTTTCCGCGACACTCGTCCGCTATTTGGAGCATGACGGACAAAGATCAAACGCAGGAAAATGATTCGAAAAAGATTCGCCTGTCATGGCGCAACATCATCACGATGGCCGGGTTGATCGTTCTGGGCATCACTCCGTGGGCACAGGCCCAGTTGCCGCCGCCGAACCAGCCCGCGTTTTGTCCGCCGCTGACATCAATCGCGACCCCGACGCTGTTCGACGTCTTCTGGGGCACGACGCCGATTCGATTTCCATTTCAATAGCGGGGCGGGCGACCGACCACAGGTACTGCTTCGGCATTGCCATGATGGCATGCTCCAAGACCGTCATGCATTGCCGAACGACACCTTCTACGCCCGAAGACTCGTCATACTCGACGACGTCGTGAAGCGATAAGGTGAACGAGAATAGTCTCGCCTCTCTTCGGCATGTCACGACGCCGACCGGAACGTCGTACCAGCGAGCCAATCGGCCTAAGGTGGGATAGCAATTCATCGCCTTTCCCAGAAAGCGTGTGGTGATGCCATGTCCTCGCCGTCGCTCATGCTCACCGACCATCAAGACGGCTTCGCCGTTGGAAAGAACTCGGGGCAACTCTCGCATCGCGTTTCTGCGATCGAGTGGACGGACCCATTGCTGGGAAAACATCTCGCGCTGCCAGGACGCAAGTTCCGGCTGGGCGAACCAATCGACCATCACGTAAACCGGTCGAAAGAGATGGCCCAAAGCACACGCCGCGGCAGCGATGTTCCCGCAATATCCTGTGGCCAGAACACATCCGCGGCCCGAGTTTTTCAACGCTCGCAGACCGTGCTCGTTTTCGATGTCGACAAATCTGCGCCAGCCTTCATGACCCAATCGTTTTGGAATGAACAGCGCTTCGGTCCAGAATCGGGCCATGTGTTCATACATGCCCGCGGTCATTTTCGAGATGTCGCCCGGGTTCGCTCGATCGGCGAGCGCGGCGGTGAGGTTGGCTTCGGCCTGCTGACGGCCGGGCGTGTTCATTTCATAGACGCCACGGGCCAAACGCCGGGCGATGGCCGTGCTCGCTCGGATTCCGAGCCCCCGCAGCGCCGGTGCGACCAGCCGTCGTACATAGTGGTGTCGAATTCCTTCAAGCTTCATTCGTGGCTTCTTATCAGAGCCGCGCCCGTTGCAACATATTGCGTTTGACAATGTGCAAACAACGTTTTGGCGTCGAAAAACAGCGTGATCAAAGCCCCGGTCAGACATGCCTGACCGGGGCTTTTCACCTTGCATGCTCAAGGCAAAGTAGGGCGGGCTCCGCCCGCCGTGATTTTGACGTGCGCACCCGGATGTGGCGCGCAACCACCTCCCATTGTCATCGGCAAGATTCGTATGACATGGCCAAGAGTTGAACCCTAGGCCACCATGGCCGTGTCCTTGACCTTTTCCCCAGGGGTCTTGCCCGTCAGAAGGTTGTCATAGACCTGAGCGTAGTTATCCACGAAAGCGCGGATTCCGAACACTTCGAAAGCCTGGCCGCGGGCGATTTCGGTCACCTGTCGGCGAAGCGATTCATCTTCGAGGGCGTTGAGAATGCGCCCCGCCACGAGCCGGGCCCCCGAATTCTTGCAGAGCAGCCCATTGTTGCGATCGGCGATGACCTCAGCAATGGATCGAACGGCCGTTCCGACCACGACAAGACCCGCGGCCATGGCCGTGGCCAACGGCTCGATGCAAACCTCGTCGACGGCAGGCATCACGAACACATCCGCGCAGACGGCCATCTCCGGCCAGGTCAACCGCGAATCCGTCGGTGTGATGAGAGAGGGCATTTCGATTTGACGGACGAATCGCAGCAGTCGCCGCCGCTCAGGGGAGTCGTAGGGAACGATGACGGTGAGATCGGGAAAAACTTGTTTCAAAATCGCCGCCGCCCACAGGCCGTAGTACTGACCACCGCCGCGCGATGCCGGGCCGCCGGTCAGCAGCACAGGCCCGGCGTCTCCCACAATCTCCCGACGGATGTCGTTTTCACGAGCCCGGTTGATGGCTCCAAAATCTGCCGGACCGCGAATCACCACGACCTGCTCGGGGGCGACCCCGGCAGTGACGAGGCGCGAACGAATGACTTGACTCCCTGCCACAACGGTAGCGCTCGTCGGGAATGACCTTACCCAGTTTGCCGCATCTCTTGCGACATCCGGGTCCAAGAGCGTCATGACCAAAGGGATTCCGGGAAGCCGTGTGCTGCAGGCCGCCGCCGCCTCGATCCCCCAGGCGTGAACGATGTTGGTGCCTGAATCAGAGACGACGTCTTGTAGTGATGGGACCCAATTCATGAATCGCGGTAGGCGACGGAAGGCGGGAACGATCGCTTCCCCGAGGTGTACAGAGCCCCTTTGCATCATTTCAGGGTCGATGCTGCACACGACATGTTGCCGGCCTTCGGAAGTCAGCCGGGCCCGAAGCCTATCCAAGACCTGCAACTGGGTCTCATCGCAGCTGCGATCAATGACGTGCAGAACAGAGGTCATCGGTCGTCAAATGCTCGATGTTCATAGAAGAACGCTGCGATTCGTCGGCCAAGCCTGATCCCCAGCTCGGACGCGATCTCAGTGGCCGATTTGTCGCCGCCCATCGAGGTCGGGTCGGTGCTGACCTGCACGAGACGACCCGCCTGTTCACGCGGCCAAAGCCGGACTTCGGCAGTACGTTCCGTCGAGACGACCTTCACTCTCACATCGAACGCGCCCTTGAAAAGCGGTGCGCCGGGCTCGCCTTCCAATGTGAAGCGATAGACGCGAATGTAAAGCACCTGATCCGCGCCGAGTTTTTCGCCGATTTCGCGAATGGACATCTTGCCAAAATTTCTTTCGCTTTGTTCCAGGCGCTGGACTTCGCGCAAAGGAATGATCCGATGATTCACGTCCCATTCCGTGAAATTTGTCGAGATCGTCAGATGTAGTTCCCGTATGGCTTTGGGCTGGGTGATAAGGCTGTTTGGGTCATCGATGAGAATCAGCAACGGCTTCTCCGTAAGCGTGAACTCCTCCTCGATGACCTCGCCACCCTGGAGATTGGCAAGCAAGGCTGCAAACTGGATACATCCCAGACAAGGGGTGAGCATCGCCGTCGTGAGAATGCTCAACCTAACGAAACGGTTTGTCTTGTAGCTTGATTTCGTGGGCATAAAACTTCCTCGCCGCGACCTCCGAAAAATACTCGACCGCCTGATGTAAAAGGTCGGCCTCGTTTGTGTTCTGCGCGCCATGGAGACGCTTCGGTGGATAGGTGATCCGTACTTCACTGTCAAACGCGGGGTCCAGTCGATTGTGGGTCCCGCACTCGAACAGATTCATCGTGGCCTCGATCCGCGCCTTGTGCAACTGGCGCGTGTCGCTGGCTCGTGGTGTGAATTCCAGCAGTTCCAGCCGCAACACGAAGTCGCAATCCAGCTCCTGACCAATCTCGTTGGGACTCATGTTTTCCCAATCTGCACTGGAATTCGTTTGAAATTCACGTATCTCCCGTGCGGAAACGAAGTTGGCGGCTTTCAGGTTCTTTTTCATATGGTGCGTGACGCTGCGACATACCTGGTAACGGGCCTGCGGATATTCGTCGACGATCGGCTGATCTGCCCAAACGACCACGGCGACGGTCCCGTCACGGATGTTGCCGTACTCAGCCTCGATGGTCTCGCTCTTTTCGGGGTCGGTCAGGAAGTAGGCGCCGACGCAACCGCCTGCTGCGGCGATGAAAACCAAAAGGGAGCCAAGGCCGTAAAGAACCCTCTCAATCGGCATGGATCGTCTGAATGCCATCTGTTTTTCTACTCCTCAATTCGCCGGTAGCGAACCGTTCAACAGTCCGTAGGCAAGCTTGAACGCCCACCCGCCCATGATCAACAGACCCAGCCCCAGCATCAACCTGACACTGACGCGATCCCAATGCACCCAGATTTTCCAGCCCGTCAGCGCCACGTACAGCGAGTAGAACAGCATCCCGATGGTCGCGAGGCAGAGGACCATCCCGGCGGGCTGCGCGACAAAGGCCGTCACCAGGCGGCCGCGGACCACGTTTGAAAACGACGTTGTCATTCCGCAGGTCGGACAAGGCAGACCTGTGATCAACGGCCAACTGCACGGCGGCATGGCCCTTGTTCCGAAGAGTTTGCCCAGTCCTTCGTGTGTCCCATGTCCTCGTGGGTCCGGTGTCAGGACGGCGGCCACGCCCAACACTGCCAGGCATGCCAGGGCCACGCCTGCCCAGGCCACGCGCGTATTCGTACCGACCGCGATGCGTGGGCCCAAGAGCCTCACGCGCGATTTGGCAACAACAGCGTTGGAGTCCAATTCTGCGGGTCTAGCCATCGTCTTGTTCCGTATTGTTAAGAAACGGCTGGAAACCGCAAGGTGGGCTTTCTAACACTATGGGAGAGATCCCGTCGAAGTCAATCGAATTTGCGGATTCGCAGGAGAATCGCCCTTCGATATTATAGGCCAATCGGCGATGAAGAATGGACCTGAATGAGCTGGGGAGGAGAGGGACAACTCAGTCCGAGCAGGCAATCCACGAACGCCGAAACATCGTTCATGTCAAAATCGCCGCTGCTATCCATGTCGGCGCACTCGCAGCCGACGGCCGTGGCGTCACCGGCGATGAGGCACGAAACGAAAAGTTGAAGGTCCGCCCCATTGACAACCATGTCTTTGCTGAGATCACCCGCCAGATCGCAACAGGATTGTCCTCCGAACGGGATGCTCTCACATTCATCGGGTACTTGGTTCCCGTTGCAGTCGGAGCTGTTGCTCAGGGCGATGTCACAGTCGTCCGGTACGCCGTTGTCGTTGCAATCCAGACCGCCCGCGATCTCAAACCTGACCTTGACCAGGTCGATTTGCCAACCCAGCTCGTTATTGTGCATCCCGTCAATCGAATCGAAGTTCCAGGTGATCGTGATGACCTGCCCAATGTAGGCGGAGAGGTCCACCGTTCTGGTTTGCCAATTGGCGAAGTCTCCGTCAAGGCTGACGTCATCCTCTTCCACGCCATTCACCGCAACCCAGGCCCAGTCGAAATCAAGGTTGGGGTTTCCGTTGGAGTTGCCCGACTCACCGGCGTAGGCGGAACAATAGGTCATCGTCACGTTTGTCACGTCCGGGGGGATGGTGATCGGAGGCGCCGTCAAGACGCCGCTGTTCGGTCCGACGTTGAAATGGCAGCCGCTGGGAATGTCCTGATCGACGCCGTAGTAGGCCCATCTGGCCTGATTTGGGGCGCATACGGCGCTGCGTGGGCACTCGTTCGTGTCGTGCCAGAGGCCTGTGGCCGACCAGCCCGGGGGAGGAAACGGGCCCTCGAAGTCGGCGAACAGCTCGATCGAAAAGGCCGTGAGTTCGCAGCTGTCCGGAATGTTGTTGCGGTTGCAATCCGGACTGACGCCGGCGGCAATCTCGCAGATATCCACGATCAGGTTATTGTTGCAATCGTCGTCGGGCTCACATTCGTCAGGCACGAGATTGAAATTGCAGTCCTCTCCGCCACCGAGCGGCGGGACCTCACACTCGTCGGGAATCTTGTTGCTATTGCAATCCGGGCTGAATCCTGTGGCAAGGTCACAGATGTCGGGTTCGCCGTTGTTGTTGCAATCGTCGGCAGGTTCGCACGCATCAGGGATCAGGTTGCTGTTGCAATCCTCCGCGGTCCCACACCCGGGCACGTCACACTTGCCGCCGGGCACACCGCAGTCGATTTCGCAATCATCAGGAATCTCGTTGCCGTTGCAATCCTGTTGAATGGTTTCCAAGTCTCCCGTCACGAGCAGTGCGTAGCCCTGATGCCCTTGGTTCACGGCAGCGCCCCTGACGCGGATGGTCCATTTCCCGGGCTGAGGCACGTCAATATGGACTTGCTCCACATTGTTCCGGTCGTCTTTGACTCCGCTGGGTGCGGAGACGCCGCCGAGGAAGAAATTTCCGCGATAAAGGGTCGGGTTCGGGTTGGGTGCCGTGACTTCGAGATCAAGGTCGTTGACCGCCGCAAAGCTGGCGGGCAGCGTCGCCGGTGGATCCGTCCAGACAAGGGTCACCTTCAGCTTTTCATTGTTGGTCAAGACGTTGATGATGTAGTCATCAAACATTCCGGTGGAAAGCCCATCGACGTTTCGTTGGTCGCCGAGCACGAGGAGCTTGCGGCTCTTGCCGGGGAAAAACAAGACGTTATCCGCCAGCACGCGCCCCCAGCCTTCCAGGTTACTGGGATAGCCGGCGATGCCCGTCATATCCACGGCTGAATTTATGATGGCGGCCTTGATCAGGGCGCCGCTGGGATTGGTGAAGAGGGCAGACGGATGCGGCGCGCCGTTCGGGTAATATCCATTCATGAAATACTGGCGAATCAGCATGCCAATCCCCGCGACCGCGGGACAAGCCATCGAGGTTCCTGTGGACGGGCGCGTGTCACAGGTTGTGTTGTTCCTGGCGGAGATCGTGTTGCAACCCGGGGCATAGACCTCCGGCTTGCGGCGCCCGTCCGTTGTGGGGCCGATTCCTCCCGAGCAATGGTTGTGTTGCGTCGGCGCGTCTTCCGATGCCGCGACGGCCAAGGCGTTCTTTGCATTTTCGGGATTCCGCAGTGCGGGTCCGTTGGTGACGGCGAACAGGACAAGGCCGTCTTCATGGTCATGCGAATAGGAATCGATGGCCCGAGTCAGGCCGTTGTACGCCGTGGTGTCGTCGTCCCCCCAACTATTTGTGTGAATGCGCGCGCCCTGGTCATGGTGCGTCTGCAACCGGTTTCGCATCTCGCTTTCAATAAAAGGGAAGGGAACGTCATGGAAAACCATCCGTCCTAAGTAGGCGACGCCGCGACGGTCATCAAAAACTCCCGAATCACCGACACAGGTGCCGGCAACATGCGTGCCGTGGGATTCTGCTCCCGGCGAGGTGTTGTAAGCCTGAATTTTGCGATGCATCGGTCCGATCGGATTCACGTCGCTGAAAGAGCAATGGTTCACATCGACTTTTCCGTCCATGATTCCGACGATCTGGCCTTCGCCCCTTAGGCCGTTGAGGTACAGCGGGGTGACGTTCATCATGTTGCTTTGGACGATCCATCGGGTCGTGTTGTTTCGGAGTTTCAGCTCCGGGCTTTCCTCGACATACTGCACGTCCTCAATCTCAGCCAGCTTGACCACATCCGTCAGAAGCAGGGTGGCATAGACGATTTCGTGATGCGCCAAAGGCGCAGAACCGTGAACCACCGCGTTGGGGATGGCCGAGATGTCGTTGATCGCGCTCTCAGGCTGACGTCCTGGAAAGAGCGTGATGCTCAAGGCCACCTTGCCCTGGCTCGCGGTCGCTATTCGTTCTTCCGTTTCGTACAGGCGTTGGCCGATGTGCGGATCGAGTTTCCAGTCATTTTGAAACTCTCCCAACCATGTCACGAAAGGGAGTGCCGTGACCGCCGTCGCTTCCGCGGAATTCGCTTCGATCATAAAGGCGTTCTTCGGCAGGTATCCTCCCAGGGCTGCTCCGGTGGCCGTCAGCGCGGCTCGCCACTCCGGTCTCATTGGGCCGTCCAGTTGAACGACGAAGGTCGCGTCGGCATCCGGGGCGATGGGATGAAAGTCGGAGAGTTGTGGCAACTGGGTTGTGTCAATGATGCCGGTGGTCAAATAGAGCTTGCCATCCTCGAGGCGCGCAGGCAGCAGCTGCTGCTCGGGCGGACCGCCGGCCGCGGCCCCCGAAACGGCCACGATTAGAATGAACTCGAAGAACAACCCTCTGCCTCTCATCGTACCTCCTGACCCACTTTATACACCCGAATGCAACCCCGCCAACCGGCCGTCCCGTAATGTATTATCGTACTCAGACTGAATTTATTCCCCAGACAATATCACGCCATCGTTTGTGGGAAATCAACGCGGAATTCCCCCTTTTGGACCGAGAATCTGCCTCCACAAAGCCGGTTGCCGTGGTGGATTAGCCCAGAATGAACCGACGCCGTTTCAAATAGTCCCAAACGACGAAGCGGTCCAATTCCCGACCTCCCACGAAGAAAACTCGACCCGTGGTGTTCTCAGCCAGCCTGTACGCGAACTGGACGTCCTCCTCGGTCTGGGCCCAAGTTGAGAGAAGGAAGATGTTGATCGTGATTCCTTGTTGTCGGCAGCGGAGTCCTTCCCGCAAAGTGAAGTGTTCCGTCCGCCGGTCGGGCGGATAGAGCAGGAAGAGCCAGTGATCCTCAAAATGAGCTGTGGGGAGGCCGTCGGTAATAAGAATGATTTGACGATTGGGCGTGTCCTGAATTTGCAGGAGCTGGCGTGCGAGCGCGAGTCCGTGCTGGATGTTCGTGAAATGTGGATGAACGTCGTATTCGGTGATGTTTTCGTCGCTCATGTCGGCCTTAAGTCGTACGACCGAGTCGTGAATCGTGACCGGCTTCGGAAGCAGCTCCGGGATTTCGGCAATGTTTCGCCGTTTCGGGAGTGAACAGATCTCAACGAAATCCACAAAGTCGCCCGGATACTCGGTGCGAATCAGTCCGTGCAGGGCCATCGCCATCCGCTTGACGTTAATGTACTGCCCGTTCCAGCGCATTGAGCCACTCATGTCCATACAAACGACAGTGGCGCACTTGGGCGTATTGCGGGTGGTATGGATTTCAATATCCTCCGGCAACAACCGAACCCCCGACGCTTCAACGTTTTGACTTTTTGACGTTTCGACGTTTTGACTTTTTGACGCTTCGACGTTTTGACTTTTTGACGCTTCGACGTTTTGACTTTTTGACGCTTCGACTTTTTGACTTTTTGACGTTTTGACTTTTTGACGTTTCGAAGTCCCTTCCCGGATCATCGCGTTGATCAACGACGTGCCGACGTCCATGTTGGCCAGCGAGTCGCCGAACTCATACGGCTTTGTGCGCTGCATCTCGACCGCGCCGTCGCCCGTGATATCCACCTGATGGCGTCCGGTCTTGGCGGCCTGCAAGTCGGAAAAAATCTGGTCGAGCAGTTTCGATTGGAAAATCTTGAACGCCTTCGGTGTCAGCGTGAAGCGACTGCCTTCCTGGCGGAGTCCCTGTTCCTCGGCCAGATGCCGAAGCAAGTCCTGCACTTGTCGTTGCAGCCGTTCAAGCCCTTCGATCTGGTCCCGGTCTGCGAAGCGCGCCAGTTCGTCAAGGTTGATCAAGTAAACCTTGGCGTTCTTCGCGGCCTCTTTGAGTTGCTCGATGAGTCGGTCGATTGTCTCGAGCTCCTCTTTGAGCTCCAGGGCCTTGGGGACGTCCATCTCCCTACGCCCCGTGAAGTCATATTTCGTCGCCAGCTCCTCGACCTGGTATTTGTTGCCAAGATGGTCCATCATCGACACAAGCTGTCGGGCAAAATCGCTTCGTTGATCCAAGGCATACCACATCCGCTCGAAATCGATGATCTGTTCCTCCCGGACCGCCCGCAGAAAGGGTGTCCGCAGATTACGCGGCGGTTCCGTTTTTTCCGCAGCGCGACGGAAGATTTGGTCCGCCTGTCGTTGCACTGACGCGACCTCGTACGTCTGGAGGATTCGTTGCTTCCGTTCCTCCAGCTTTGCCAGCATGGACGTGAGGCTCGGCCCCAGTCCCTGTATTTGCGACGGATCGATCTCAATCGCCTCGGCAAGTTGCTCAGGCGTCAGATTTTCAAGCGTGCCGTAAGCCATCATGTAATCGAACGCAGGCGTCACCAGATCGGGGGGAGCCGAGGCCGGCATCGGGAATTGTTGAGGATCATAACGGCGATAGGTATGGATCATTCCGCCGGGCATTGATTCAGGTTGCTTGCGATTCATCCGTTCATTTTAGCATCTTCTTCACAGGTTCGCTCTCGAAACGGGCGTGTGCCTGCGCCGCTGAACCGATACTTGCCGGTCGAAGGCTGCCTCTTATAATGCCGCCGATTGACTTGATGAAAGGAGTCGGGCAATGTCGGAAACGACGGACGAATTGCGTCGAATCAATTGGTCGGAGTGCTGTGGCTTCCTGCGCATCTTCCGTTCGTTCCGTGTGGCCATCCGGTTGGCGACGCTCCTGCCGGCATTTCTGGGAGTTTTTCTCACCTATTTCGCCGGCCACGGCCTGGACCTTATCTGGTCATCCTCGAGCCAGGCTGCCGTTATCCTCGGACAGCATGAGCTTGACTATTTTATGCATGCCGGCCCCAACGCCGCGGCGGTCACGGAAAAATGGATCGCGGACAGCGAATCGGAAGACGTGAAACGCGTCGGAGTCTTTGTCCTTCTTGAGCACCACGCGAAGGTCACCGTCAATCGCATGACGGCCTCCGTCACCCACGTGAGCCCGGGAAACCTTGTGCGAGACGTCGGATTCGGCTTTCTCGGTATCGTCTGGCTCCTGTCCATGCACACGTGGTATGCCGTTTTCTTTTTCCTGCTGTTTATTCTGATCTGGGGTTTCTTCGGCGGTCTGGTTAGCCGGGTTGCGGTGCTGGATGTGAGTCGCGACGAGAAGATCAGTCCGTCCGAGGCGGCCGCTTATGTGACGCCTCGGTTCTGGAACTTCGCGGCCGCGCCGGTTGTGCCCTTGCTGTTCATTTTTTTTGTGGCCTTATGCTTATGGATTCTTGGAATCATCGGGGCGATTCCGGCGGTGGGGGAGCTGATTGTCGGAGTCCTGTTCTTTTTGGCTTTGCTGGGTGGTTTTGTCGTTGCTTGTGTCTTGATCGGTGGTCTGGGCAGTGCGCCGTTGATCAGCCCCGCGATCGCCGCGGATGACGTGGATGCCATCGACGCGCTGACCGCCACTTACAACTATGTCTTTTACCACCCGTGGAAGACGGTATTTTACACGCTGACCGCAACGTGTTACGGCGCCGTCTGTCTTGCGTTCGTCAAACTGTTCGTGACGATCATGCTGTGGTCTGTCGGGCTGTTTATGGGGTCTTCGATGAACTGGGGGGATGCCTACGCCGTTTCCAACGGTGAAGACGTTAAGGCGGAATCCAAACTCGACGCCATGTGGCAGGCGCCCGGTTTTTTTGACGGAAGACCGTTCAGCGGCACTTTTGATCGCGATGAGCTTCGCTTTCCAAGTTCCTGGGGCCAGCGTTTGATCCAGCTATGGATCAATCTGTTGTGGGGGGGCGTCGCAGCGTTTGTTGTGAGCTTTTTTTATACGGCAAGCAGCGTTAATTACCTGTTGCTCCGTCATGTTCATGACCGGACGGATATGGATGAAGTTTATTTCGAAGCCGCCGCTGACCAGGGTTCAGCGCAGGCGGTTGAGAATCAGCCTGCCAAGAACGAATCTTGATTTCACAGCACTTCCGGCCACGGTCGCCACTGTTTGCCGCGGAAGAAGAGAATGACTTGCCCGTCTTTTTTCTGACCGCCATAGTTTTCCCGAATCCAATGTTTCAACGGAGCCAGAGCCCTACCCTCCGGAGCGGGATGCTGGTCGTAGGGCGGGTCATAGAGCGAAAACCCTTTCGGACTTACGAGCAATAACGGTTCGTTGCCGGTTTCGGTTGACGGTGGCACGAGACGAGTCGGTGTCCAATCAACAATCACCTCCGGCGGATCGGCCTTCAATCGCTCGATCAGTTCTTTCATCGGAGGGGCCAGGCGATAGACCTTGCCCTTGAAGATGACATCGGCATTGGAGCTTTCCAAGGGCGTGCGACGACGAGCGTAGTAAGACACTGCTGCATCCGGAGGCCACACCATGACTTTTTGATCGGCTCGTGTGTTCTGCACGATTGCACTCGTCAGGGCTTCGATCTGTTTGCGCTGGGCGGCGTAGGTTTTGCGAAACCTGCTGTCAGCATCCAAAGTGAACACGAAATGATCGACCAGTGGAAATACGCCGAGGATCAGGCTGGTTGTCAGCGCTACGGTCCAGGGTTGAATCACAGGTTTGAGGCGCGTTGCTCCGTCGAGGAAATGGGCCACGATGATTGCGGCGCCGGGCGACGCTTGCAAAAGGTAATGGCCATATCCGAAGGGGGCCACGATGAAGACGAGCGTGCTCACGATCCAATACATGGCGATCAGGTTCAGGGCCGAGTTTCGTCTTGCCGCGTCAGCCTTGAGCTTCAATCCCCGGGCGATCCAGGCGATGCCCAGAAGCGTAGGCATGAACAGGATGGCGATCAGTTTCAGGTGCGACCATACGTTGGACCAGTGTTCTGCGGAAGACAAACGTGAGCGTTCGCCCTCTGACCCTCCGACTCGAAAAAGGTCATACTGAATCACCTGACTCCAGAAGTCGGTGAGCGTTCCCGCACGGAGCAGGAATCCAACGACAACGGCCCAGGGAAACGCCGCTCCGAGAATCAGGAGCCCGATTCGAGCGGGGGTTCTTCGAGATTCTGTTTGCCGAAGACCGACCCAAACGATCCAAAACAGGGCGACGGCGAAAAATAGGATTCCGGTTTGCTTGAACAGTCCTGCGAAACCACAGCAGATTCCCGTGGCGAACAGGTAAACGGTGCGTGTTGAAGCCGGTTCACGGGGCTCCCGTGACTGGTGGATTCCCTTCAAAAAGAGCAGGCAACCCGTCATTTCAAGAAGAGCGACGAATTTCTCGACGTTGTCGCCCCAGTCCGACAGAATTCGGTGGCAGAACACAAGGCTTAACAGCACCGTCGCGGCTGCGGATGCTACGGGAGAGGCGAACCGACGAGCCAGTCGATAGGTCACGCCAAAGACGGCAAGACTCAACAGGGCATCCAGACATCGCAACGCCACAACAGCGTTATCCCGAAAGAGCCACTCGACGGCGGCAAAGACATAGTAGATTCCCGGAGGCTTGCTCTCCCAGAGTTCGTTGTAGAGAAGCGATCCGTCGAGGATGCGCCGACCGATGTAGGCCCACATTCCGGCGTCCGTTTGAAGAGGGATGTCGGACCAGGAGAGCCGGGTGATCACCACATGCAAGATCGCCAATCCCATCAGCAGGACGGTCGGGAGGAGTTGTGAAGTGTCTGACGATGTGATCCTTGAAAATTGTTTCGGCATTTGGGATTCGGTCCAAATAATTTTCATCTTTTGGTGAATACCCATTGTGTCGTCACATCGACACGATTTCCAGAAATGATCAGCCGGCGCAGCCCGGGCTGGGCGGGCTTGTCGAAAGTCGAACTTAGAACCTGTTTTCGGAGATAGTGCGATGATGCTACAGCGTCCGGCCGTTGCGTTCCTGGTTTTCTCTTTTTCATTCGGCCTTGCGTCCGATGCAGTCATGGCCGTTGCCGCTTCCGAATCCGAGCTTTACAAGGCCTATTACCTCGAAAAAGAGCGCAAGGAGTTTGCCAAGGCGAAGGAGATTTACGACAAGATCAAGCGGGCGGGCATCCAAGGCGACCTCGGGTCGGCCGCCAAAGCGGGGTCTGCCCGATGTCGTGATCATTTGGCCGCCCGTAATTTCGCCCGGCTGATGCCTGAAGATACGCTGGTCTATGTCGAGCTCAATCGGCCGGGTGAGATCATCGAGAAGCTTGCGGACATGCTGGGCCTTGTCGGAAAGCCGATCAGGGAGGTTCTGGCGGCACGCCCCAGCACTGAAAGCGCCGCGCCACTCCATATTCCTTCTGAGATCACGATCAGCCCGTCACTTCTTGATGCACTCGGCAGCTTCGGCGGCGCGGCTTTGGCCGTCACGGATATCGACTTCGCTGATCACCGTCCGCCCACGTTCGTACTCGTCCTTCATCACGGCGATGTGGAGCTTCTCAAGGGCGTGTTGGAAACCATGTTCCAGTTTACACCCACGGCGGAAAAGATCGGCGACTTGCCGACCTTTGGTCACGCCGTGCCGGAGATCGGACAGATCACCGGCGTCCTCACCGAGTCGCTTCTCGTGATCAGTAACGGACGCAATCTTGTCGAGGGTGTCGTGGATCGTCTTGCCGGTTCGAAAGCGTCCTCCCTGGCCTCGCGTAACGACCTTAAGGATCTTGTTGAGGATCGGTCCGGATCGACCGTTTTTGCTTGTGCCAATCTGCAGGGCCTGTTCGAACTGTCCAAGGCGAACGTCCGTCCTCACGATCGAGAGGATTTTGACGTGGTCAATGCATTCGCCGATCTTGAGAGTCTGCGCTGGGCCACGTTTTCGGCCGGGATCGATGACGGCATTCTCGGTGCACGCTTCACTGTCCGTCTTGCCGAAAACCATCGGAGCATCGCCTACAACATGATGCGGCTTCCTCCGATGAGGCGGACGTGTCTGAAGCACGTTCCCCCCGACGCGGCCGCGCTCTTGGGCATCGGCTTGAATCCGACGATTGCCCAGGCCACGCTGAATGCCGCCGAAGGTCGGGCCGACAATCCGAACTCTGTGACAGCCTTTGATATCGGCCGTGAATTTTTCGGTAATATTCAGGAGATTTGTGCCTTCGTGGTCCCTGGGAACATGCGCGCCGTCAATGGTCACCCCGGGTCGCCACCGGTTCCGAACATTGGTGTCCTCTTTGCAGTAAACGACGTGGCCAAGTCCAAGGCCCTTTGGAATCAAATCCTGACCATTCCCGGCCTCGTGTCGAGTGACGAACCCGTTAAACCGAAGCTGATCAAGATCAGTCGCCTGCCCGCGACGGCCTATGCAATTTCTGATTTTGGCAAGATCTACATGGCTGAGCTTGACGGGTGCATTGCCATCGGGCTGACTCGGAACGCTCTGAAGGCCACGATAAGAGCGAGCCAGAAGAAAAAATCCATTCTGGATGACGACATCATGGGCAAGATCATTGTCCGCATGCCGACCGACAGCAGTATCATGGTCGCCGCGCATATTGGCCGGCTCGCCGAAGTCGCGTGTGGCGCCGGTGAGATGGAAGTCAAGGTCGTCGCCAAGCCCGTTTCTCAACTTTGCAAGAACACGGTCGCATGGTTCGGACTCGGGCAGTCACCGAATGAGCTGACTGTTCAAAGCGCAGTCTCCGGCCTCCCGAATGTCAACGATGCGCTTAGACAGTTCGGGCCGATTCTCAACACGGCCGTAGGCGTGGCAGCTCCGCGGCAAGTGGTGGTGGAAATCGCACCCGAGCCAACGTCGGTCGTCGAAGAGAGACAATAAACAGACCGGATATGTGGTGAACTTGCGTCGATGTCTTTACCAAGTAGGCAGGCCCTCGAAGCAGACGACGGTCTGACTTCACAATGCGTGCCGCCGGATCTCATTCACCTGCCGTTACCTTGAGGCGTCTCAAAAAAACAGGTATGATAGTGTCCATCGAGTCGGGGGGGATCACTTGGGGTCCAACCACTCGCGTTTGAATCCGTTTCCTGGGAGGACGTTCTATCATGCTGGAGCATCGCCTTTGGTGCCGTTGGACGAAATTCGGTCCGATATGCATTGCCTTCATTTTGTTTTCCTTCGGTGTTGCCGAGGCCATCGCTCAAACGGATCTTCCCTGGTCACAGCTTTCACTTTCGACATGCAAAGTCGATGCTTATCGAGAAGCCCACCCCAAGCACGACGGGCGCGGCGTTGTGATCGCCATTTTGGACACGGGCGTGGAAATGGATGTGGCCGGTCTGAAAGAAACGACGACCGGTGACGTCAAAGTTGTTGATGTGCAGGATTTTTCGACGCAGGGCGATGTCGACATCAAGCGCGCCGCCTGGAGCGAAAACAAAGAGAAAATCGTGCACTATGGCAAGGACGGTGCGCCTCAGCGATACACGCCGCCTCCGCCCGGAAAGCGCCCGGCCGGGACAACGGTTTGGTTTGGTTTGTTGAAAGAGGAAACCTTCCGAAATTCCTCCGTGCCTGATATCAATGATAACGGTGAAAAAGATGATGTCTTTGGAGTCTGCGTGATTTCAAGGGACGACGGTTCGGATGACGACGCCGTCTGTTTCGTCGACACGGATGGGGACCGGGATTTTTCGAATGAGAAACCCCTGAAAAACTATAAGATTGCCTACGACAGGTTTACCTTTCCTCGCGACAAGGCGGAGAAGCAGACTGAGCCGCTGACCATCGCGGTCAATCTTTTTGTGAAAAAACGAAAGGCTGTTTTTCATTTCGATGACGGCGGACACGGCACCCATGTCGCAGGCATCGCCGCAGGGCATCGAATTCAGAATCAGGATGGCTTCGACGGCGTTGCGCCCGGGGCCAAGATCATCAGTTTGAAGATCGGGCATAATAGTCTGGCCGGTGGCTCGACGACGACCGGTTCCAAGAAAAAGGCTTTCGAATACGCCGCCAGGTATGCTCGTGAGCATGATGTGACCGTCGTCTGCAACTTGAGCTACGGGATCGGCTCCGAACGGGAAGGTCATTCCGACATCGACAAATTTCTTGACAAGCTCCTCCGCAAAAATCCCAACTTGATCTTTTGCACGAGCGCCGGAAACGCCGGGCCGGGTCTCTCAACCGTCGGTACGCCTGCCGCCGCTCACGCAGTGATTTCCGTCGGCGCGCTGCTCGCCGTCGATACGGCTCAGGACGTCCGGGCCGAACGAATCACCGATCCTCAGTTGACGCAGTTCAGTTCGCGGGGCGGCGAACTGGCCAAGCCTGATATCGCCACGCCTGGTATGACCACCTCGACGGTCCCCCATTGGAATGAGCGTGGCGACTTCTATCAGGGCACGAGCATGGCCTCGCCTTATGCAGCGGGGATGTGTGCGATTTTGGCGCAGCGCGTTCAAGAAGATGGCGGCGTGCCCCGTGCCGACTGGGTCAAGCAGGCGTTGATGGCGAGTTCTCTTGGGATTCCCGACTACACGACGCTGGATTACGGCGCCGGCGTCCCCGACATGAACCTGGCGGCGGACATTCTGGATGACCTTGTGGAGCGCCGTATCGGCGATCCGCTTTATGCGTTCAAGGTCACCACTGAAAGTCCCCTCGCCGTCGACGGCTCCGGCGAAGCCGCTTACTGGCGCAGCATCTATCTCCCGGTTGATGGCCCTCAGCTCCACACGATCAAGCCGGTTTTCGCGCCCACGGCCGATGCGACGGATATTACGGCATTTTCGAAACGTCTCACCTTGAGCAGCGACGCCGACTGGTGCACGACCAAGCAGGAGCAAATCTATTTTCGCAGCAGACAATCCGCTCAGGTCCGTATCGAATACGACGCCGCGAAGCTGACGGAACCGGGGCTTTATGTGGCGACGATCCAAGGGCTGGAAGAGGGAGGGCAGCCGCTGCTGCGTCTCGTCAACAGTGTCGTTGTACCGCACCGTGTCAGACCGGCACAAGGGTACAGACTCAAGCTCGAAGACCAGACTGTCACCGGTTGGATTGTGCAGCGTCATTTTGTCGAGGTCCCTGCCGGTGCTAGTGCGATGCACGTCACCCTCAGCGCCGTTGAAGGCAAACCGGGCACCGCTCAGATGTATTACATTTTTAGGCCGGATGGCCACAGGGCGGGCCGGCGATATCCGGTCCGGATTGATACAAAAAGCGATCGACTTGAGTCAACTCATACAATTTCCGAGGAGTTGGTTCCCGGCATCTGGGAATTTCCGGTGACCAGCGCTCGCACGGATGAGACGTCGTCCTACAGCCTGGAGGTTCGCTTCGACGGCATTCATGCCGAGGAGCCGGTCATCACCGATCTCAGCAGCGCCGCAGGTCGCAAGCCGTCGGGCAAAGTCGTGTTAACCAACGTCTTCGATCAGCCTGCCATCGTGAAGACATCAGGTTCGGTCGATGGCTATCGCAAGGTTGTGAGCAAGACGCTGACACCCGACGACGACAAAGCAGAGGTTTCTTTGTCGCTGACGTCAGGCATCGCTGCCGTTCGTATCCAAATCGAGGTGTCCGACGAGGATTATGCCAAGTTCACGGATTGCGCGATAAATGTTTACGACGAAGCAGGCAAGGCCATCATTCAAGACGGACTCGGTAAGCCGACCTCGACCGTTCGGGCCGATAACCCAAATCCCAAAGCTGAGACCGTGAAGTGCAAGCTGGAGATTCAACCTGCATTCACGCATCCTGACATCGAGGATGAAGCGGAGTTCGATATCAAAATCGACTTTCTATACGCGAAGGCGATTCCGATTGACGTGAAGCAGGGTGAGCATTCGACCGTCACGCTGTATCCAAGCATCCCGACGGAGTTGTCATACAAGCTAAGGCGGCGCCCGCCCGAGGCGCCGAAAGGCATGTCCAGAATCGGTCGGATCCGGGCCGTCGAACGCATTTCACAAAAGCCGATTCTTGAAATCGAGATCAACGAGAAGCAGGCAGGAAAGGATTGACGCTGGAGACCGCCCCCCCAGCGGTCTCCTGGCGCCTTAAAAGCATGCTTGCCGGCATTCCGCCGGCTCCCCGTACTCCGTACGGAAAACCGCAGTGATGCGGGCCGATTCCCGGCAGTGATCATATCGGTCGGATCGGGCGTGGCATGAGTTAAAAGGGGTGGTTTTCCAGGTAGGGCTTGCAGGGCGGGTCCCACCCATCGCCACCCGCTCCAGGTATCGCAATGGTTGAGCCTTCAGTCTGTGGTCGTCGTCCGCCAGACTCCGTCTGGTCCCAAGAGTTCGTACGGCCGAAAATCCGCCTTGTAGCTCATACTGCCGCAGGCGCGAATGTAGAAACCTGCGTACCAATAGGGAATGTTCCGCTCATGGCACACTTGTATCTCCATCAGTGTTGAGAAAACACCCAGACTGCGCCTGGCTTGGGTCGGATCAAAATAGAAATAGACGGAAGACAAACAGGTTGGACACACATCGACGATGCCAACGCCGACGATGCGGCGTCCGATGCGATAGACCATTTCCTCCGTCTTTGTCGGTGAGTTGTAAAGGAATTGCTCGAAGTCTTCCCGCCGATCGCTCATCGTGCCGTCGTGTTGATGAGACAGGTAAGCCTTGTAGATCCGCCATTTCTCGTCGCTGCTGATCGGGGAGCCGGTCTCGACGACGACGTCTTGATTTCGACGCCGGACCCGACGCTGCGATCGGCTTGGTTTAAATCGCGTCACGGGGACTCGCAAGGGTACGCATTCACTGCAGCCTTCGCATGCCGGTCTGTACAGCATGTCCCCGCTGCGCCGAAATCCGAGGTCCATCAGACGTTCGTAAACCGCTCCATCGATCCGTGGAACGAGGGTGAGTTCGTTGTCGGCCGTGTGTCCCGGTAAGTAGGGACAGGGATGAGGATCACCGCGAAACAAGGGCAGTGAAAAATTCAAACGGTCAGTGTTTCCGGCCGTCTCCATATGAAATAGAATAGCATAGGTGTTCAACAAGTTCCCCCCCGGTCCTTCTTGGGAAGAGAAGGGCGAAAGAACCGAAAGGCCAAACCATGAAACGACATATTTTCGCAGCCGTGCTTGTCCTTGCGTTTTCCGCTTCCGGTTTCGCTTCCCCGAAAATTGGTGATAAGGCCCCAAAGGTTAAGGCTGCGAAATGGCTCACAAAAAAACCGCCAAGCTTGCCGGGCGAGAAGGGTGCGGAGAAGCATGTTTTTCTCGTCGAATTCTGGGCGACGTGGTGTCCGCCTTGTCTTCGCAGCATTCCCCACTTGAGCAAACTACAAAAAAAGCATGAGAAAGACGGTTTGGTGATTCTGGGGATGAGCAACGAAGAACCTGAGACCATTGAAAAATTCATCGAGAAAAAGATGAAAATGGGGTACTTCGTCGCCAGTGATGACGACATGGCAACGTCCACCGCATGGACCGACGACGTCGAATATATTCCGTATGCCTTCCTGGTGGACAAGAAGGGGAACGTGGTCTGGCGCGGAAATCCCGCCGGTGATACTGCGATGATGGATCGAGCGATTAAGGAAGTTCTGGCCGGTCGATATGACATCGAAGCCGCCAAGAATGCGGCCGCGGCGGAGAAAAAATATAAGGAGCTGCTTTCTGAACTGAATCCGGCCTTTGCTGCCAAGAACGAAGAGAAGGTCTTCGAGATCCTCGACAAGATGATCGAGCTAAAGCCGTTGGAATTACATCCATATCAGATCAAGCGAAGGCTTCTTCGGGAGTTCGATCGCGCCGACGAGATCGCCGCTCATGAGGCCAAGATGGAGCACAACCTCAAGGATTCCGCTTCTGTCATGCGCGAGCTTGTTTGGATGGAGCTGGATTCAGATCTGGCGACTCGAAATCCGGGGCTCATGTTTCGGTCGGCCCTTCGTGTAAACGAACTCACGCGAGGCCGTGATGCCGAGTCTCTCGCGATGCTCGCTCAGGTTCAATGTGAACTGGGCCTGATTGACGCCGCCATCGACAGTCAGACCCGCGCCGTCGGGCTTGCCCCAAAAGAAGCGCTGGATGTCTACAAAAGAGTCCTGACCTATTACGTGGAAGTCAAGGAGGTGACCGCGGGTCATCGCGAGCGGGCCACGGCGCAGGCGGACTAACACGAGAAGCTGCGGATTAGACGGGTGATTGAACGCGTCGATCCGTCTCGTCGTACATCAACACCGTATCGGTTTGCCGTTCGGCCGCGGTGCTCTTGGCCATGGCATCCCGAACGACCGCGGCGATCCCCGTCGCGTCGAGACTGCATTCAGCGAGTTGGACGGCTCGGGAGCCGTGCGGAACGAATCGGTCGGCCGGCATGCCGAGGATGGAAACGCAGTCGGTGGGCAGGCCCAGGTCACGAGCGGTTTCCAGAACTGCGGAACCGAACCCGGCGGAGATCGAGTGTTCTTCCAGCGTCACGACCGGGCCGTTGCGGCCGATGGCTTCGCCAACCATGTCACGGTCGATCGGTTTGGCGAATCGGGCGTTGATGACGCACACGTCGACGCCGTCCGCCGAAAGGAGGTCGGCTGCGTCCAACGCAGGACGGCAAGTTGAGCCATAGGCAAGAATGGTGGCGTCTTTTCCGTCGCGAAGTTGCAACGAACGACCCGGTTCGAACGGTGGGGGGGGCTTGTCGCCCAGCAACGGTTCCGGCACGGTGTCCCGCGGATAGCGAATGGCGCTCGGCACATTCAACTTCAGGGCCGCACGCAATGCCTCGATGATTTCTTCTCCGTCTCCCGGCGCCATCAGCACCATGTTGGGCATGCCGCGTAAATAGGCGATGTCCAGAAAACCATGGTGTACAGGGCCGTCCCCACCGACCAGGCCTGCTCGGTCCAGACAGAAAACGACAGGCAGTTCCTGCAGGACGACTTCTTGAAAAACCTGATCGAATGCCCGTTGGAGGAACGTGGAATAAATTGCCGCCACAGGTCGCATGCCCGCCTTGCACATGCCTGCCGCGATATCGACGGTTCCGCTCTCGGCGATCCCTCCGTCAAGGTAGCGTGTCGGGAACACATCGGCAAACTTGTTCATTCCGGTTCCGTCCGGCATGGCGGCCGTCATGCCGAAAATGCGTTTGTCTTCGCGAGCCAGCGTAATGAGCGCGTCCGCAAATGCCGCCGTCCAGCTACGCCCACTGCTCTGAATCTCCACCCGGCAGCCTTCGACTTTGAATGGTTTGGGGCTGTGGAACTTCGTCGGTTCCGCCGCGGCAAAATCCGCTCCTCTGCCTTTTTCGGTGTGCACGTGCAGGAGCACGGGGTGATTGACGTCTTTCAAACCGTTCATCAGCTCGATCAAATGATCGAGGTCATGTCCGTCCGTCGGGCCGACGTAGACGAAACCGAGTTGCTCGAAGATCTGATGGGGCGACACGGTCGCTTTGAGGCCTTCTTTCAAATGGTCCAAAGCTTCGAACGTCGCCCTGCCTACGAGGGGCACCTGCGGCACGTATTTCTTGACCCGTTTCTTCAGTTCTTCATAAGTCCGGCTGATCCTGAATTTCGCAAGGTATTCAGCCATGCCGCCCTGGGTGGGGGCGATTCCCATCGAGTTGTCGTTCAGCACGACCAGGAGCTGGCGGCGGAGCGTGCCCGCCTGGTTCAAGCCCTCGAAGGCGACACCGTTGAAGATGCTGGCATCGCCCACGACTGCCACGACGCGACGCTCATCTCCGATCAGCGAGGAACCGCGGGCCATGCCGACGGCCGTCGGTATGGCCGTACCTGCATGGCCGACATTGAACAGGTCATATTCGCTTTCCTCGATGTTGGGAAAGCCGCTGAGTCCTCCCGTCTGTCGGATTGTTTCAAATCGATCGTTGCGGCCGGTCAGGATTTTGTGGACGTAAGCTTGATGCCCGACGTCCCAGAGGAGACGATCCTTTTTGAAGTCAAAGACGCGATGCAGAGCAATGGTCAGTTCGACCACGCCGAGATTGCTCGCGAGGTGGCCTCCTCGATTGCTGACGACGCCGACGATTCGTTCCCGAATCTCTCCGGCAAGTCGCGCGAGTTGGGAGGAGGACTTTTTTCGCAAATCCGCGGGTGATTTGATCGTGGGAAGAATCTTTGCCATGAATCGTTCTTTCTTACGAGTTTCGTTCGACGACATATCGCGCCAACGTTGTCAATCGCGACGCGGCCGACCCCAGAGGTGCCAACGCCGCAATGGCGCGTTCGAACATGTCGTCGGCAATCCTTCGACTTTCTTCCACGCCGACCGCGCGGGGATAGGTCTGCTTCCCCGCATCGGCGTCCTTGCCGGTCTGTTTGCCTGTGTCCTCCATGTTGCCGGTTACATCCAGTAAATCATCGACCACCTGAAATGCCAATCCTAAGGCATGGCCATATTCAGACAAGGCGTTAAATCGCGAAGTTTCGGCCCGAGCGGCGATTCCGCCCAGACGACAGGCCCCCTGAATCAGCCGTGCCGTTTTCGCCGCGTGAATCCTGGCGACCTCGTCAACGTTGGGCTCGCTCGACTGACCCGCCAGGTCCAGCACTTCGCCACCAATCATTCCGGACCCGCCGGAAGCCGTGGAGAGTTCCCGCATCATGGCGACCGACAGCGCCTGATCCGAGACGTCTTCAGAGAGAATTTCAAACGCCAGTGCCAAAAGTGCGTCACCCGCGAGAATGGCCAGCGCTTCGCCGAACTTACGATGGTTTGCCGGGCGGCCGCGGCGGAAATCGTCGTTGTCCAAAGCCGGCAGGTCGTCGTGAATCAGACTGAAGGTATGCACGCACTCGATCGCCAGAGCCGAAGGCATGGCCTGGTCGCGGTCGCCGCCGCACGCCTCGCAACACCAAAGAACGAGGATAGGGCGCAGCCGCTTACCGCCCGCGTGCAAACTGTACCGCATGGCTTCGGCGAGCGTCGGCGGACAGGGATCGAGGTCGGCCAACCGCGCGTCCAAGGCGAGATTGACTTCATCAGCACTTTGTTTCAGAAGCGCCCGAATATCCTCAGCGGCCGAAATCGTCATGATCTCCTACTCTCAACTTGCCCCATCCAAAACACCCACCTTAACAAATTGTAGCAAACCGGTCTTCCGGAACGAATCGAAAAACAAGAGCTCTCAAAACTTTTGAAAGGCCGCCTAATCAAGGCCGCGCTCGTCAGGAAGCAGCCCTGATCGAAGCTTATTCTTGCGCGTCTGCGCTCTCCTTAGCGGAGGCCTCCAGTTGTTGAATCTTGAGTTCGGCATCGTCCAACACGCGGCGGCACTGCTTTATCAACGCCATGCCTTCCTCAAATTGTTTGATCGATTCCTCCAATCCGATCTCTCCCTGCTCGATCGCCTTGGCGATCTGTTCAGCTCGAGCCATCGCTTTTTCGAATTCAAACTTCGCTTTGGCCATGGTCTAACCTCAATGAATACGTTTCGTCACGGCAATCCGTTCGGTCTGTAGGATAGAACAGCCCTTCTATTCGAACAACTCCGCCTGCCGGTGATCCGCCACACGGCTTGTGATCTCTCCTTCCGCCGTTTCCGTCACAAGACGATCACCTTCTCGGACGTCATCGGACTTCTTGACCAGCTTTCGACCCTTGGCGAGTCGTGTGATCGTGAAGCCTCGTTTGAGAATCTGTTCATGACCGCTCGCGGTCAGCCTTGCATCCAATGAATCCAGCAGGACACGGTATTTTTCCACGCTTTGGATCGGTGATTTTGACATTAGCAGAAATTCGATCCTGCGGAGCCGTCGCTCTGTGAGGAGATTGAAATGCCCCTGGCTCCAGGTCAACCGATGCTCCATCCTCGCCACGCGTTCGCGCCGCCGGGCCAACTGCACCGCCGGCCGCACTTGCACGAGACGCAGTTCCAACGACTGAAGTATGGATCGGCGCTTTGCCACGCTCCCGGACATCAAAAGGCGGAGTCGGGACGAGAGCTCATCCAGCTGCTGGTGACGACGACGAATGCATGAAATCGGGTCGCGAAACCAAGCCGATTGCTCGACGATCGCCAGCCTCGACCGAGCAACCTCAAGTCGGCGCGCGATCGCCTGAAGTAACCGATGACGCAGCCCCTCGATTTCAGCGAGCAAGTCATCCAGGAGAGGAACCACCAATTCCGCGGCAGCCGTCGGCGTCGCAGCGCGAATGTCGGCCACAAAGTCGGCAATCGTGAAATCGACTTCGTGTCCGACCGCGCTGACCACCGGAATCTCACTCTCATGAATCGCACGGGCAACGATTTCTTCGTTGAAAGCCCACAAGTCTTCGAGCGATCCGCCGCCGCGCCCAACGATCATGACGTCGATGTCACCGAGTTTGCGTTGTGCCAGGTTGATTCGTCGGATCGCGTCCGCGATCTCGACGGCCGCTCCGTCTCCCTGCACGCGAACATTGAACACCAGGATATGCACCTTGGGGAACCGACGTTGGATGGTTTGCAGAATGTCGCGAATCGCCGCTCCCGTAGCACTCGTGACCACCGCGATTCGGCTCGGGAATCCAGGCAGGGCGCGCTTGTGGCTCGGTTCGAATAAACCTTCCTTTCCCAGACGCTCCTTCAGCTGTGCGAATGCGAGTTCCAATGCCCCGACACCACGCGGCTCCAGACGACGGACGTATAACTGATATTGCCCCCGAGGTTCGTAAACGTCGATCGCGCCCGTGGCGATCACTTCCAGCCCATCGGCCAGTTCGAATTTCAGCGATCGGGCATCGGATCGCCACATTACGCAGCGAACTTCGCTCGCCGAGTCCTTCAATGTGAAGTACACGTGCCCGCCGGAGGGGCGCGATACGTTCGACAGTTCACCCAGGACGTGCAATGTTGGAGGAAGTCCCTTGTGAATCGCCGCCTTGACGATTCGCGTCAATTGCGAGACGGTCATCGTCTCATCGGATTTGTCACGAAGCGATCGAACTCGGTTCGGATCGAACGGTAACCGTCCCGACTCAGGTCCGATTGAATTCACAACGGCTCCTTCCAAAAACCGTATTCCGGGCTTTGGTCCGGATCGTCACAGATTCTTCGCCCTCCGCGAACGAAACCCAGCTTCTCGTAAAGTCGATGGGCATCCACCAACGTAGTGTCGCTCCAAGCTCGCATCGACGTACAGCCGCGCTCACGGGCACAGTCCATGCACGTTTCCAGCAATCTTCGTCCCAAGCCTCGCCCGCGATATCGTTTTGTCAAATACATCCGGTGGAGCTCACATTCTTCGCCGTGCCACCGCAGCCCGGCACAACCGATGACCTGCTCGCCGTCCAATACGGCCCAGAACATGCCGCCGGGTTCGGAGTAGTGTTTCTCCACGTTGTACAGGTCTCTGCAATATCCGTCCGCTTCCCAAGTGAACCCGTATTCATCGAACACGTCCTTCACGGCAAAAACGACGCCGTCCTGATGATGGCGTTGGAATGGCACGATCTTGCACATTCGAAAGCGGCCCTAATCATGCTCGTTCTGCGGATGAATGGAATCCTCATAAACGCAAACCCGTTCAATGCTTTGGGCCCGACCGGTATCGGCGTCGACCTTGACCAGGATTCCGCAGAGTCTCACATCATCGGTTGCGACGTCGAAGGGGGTCGGGAGTCCTGTCGTCAGCGACTTCAGGATTCGATCCTTCCGGCGCCCGAGCACGCTGTCGTACGGACCGCTCATGCCTAAGTCCGTGATGTAGGCCGTGCCCTTATCCAGGACTCTTTCGTCCGCCGTGGGGATATGCGTGTGTGTCCCGAACACAATGCTCGCACGGCCGTTCAGATGCCAGCCCATCGCAACCTTTTCACTCGTGGCCTCGGCGTGCATATCGACGACAATGGTCTTCACGTCCGGTGGTATGCGATTCAGGACCCGATCAACGGCATGGTAGGGACAATCGCAAGGCGGCCTCATGAATAAGCGCCCCATGACCGAAACGACCGCCACTCTCGGCCCGGCCCCGGTTTCGAAGACGGCAAACTCCTTGCCGACCGACTCGGCCGGATAATTGATCGGCCGGACGATGCAATTCGATCGCTCCAGGATCGGCATGAGCTCGCCTTTTCGATAGATGTGATCTCCCATCGTCATCAGGTTCACGCCGTACTTCAGGAATTTTTCGTATAGGGGCTCGGTCAGCCCCGACCCGTTTGCGGCGTTTTCGACGTTTGCGACGACGCAATGGATGCCATGTTCCTTGACGAGTTTCGGCAACGCCTGCGATACCATGGCACGGCCCGGTCGGCCGACCACGTCTCCGATGCAAAGTAGTGTTAGCTCCACAGGATCTGCTTTCTAGCCGCCGCAGCGGAATGTTTGTCCCGCCGCCTACTATAAGGCTTCAACGATGCCTCGCAAAATGTCGGTCCGGCCAGGGATTTTTCGGAGCCATTGGCCGACTTTCGCGGGATCTGTATATTAGGCGCGACCATGAAAGGAGTCCTCAACAGATGAATGGTAAGCTTGGGATTGTCGCGCTCTTATCCGTATTCGCAACAGGTTGTTTTCAAGGCTATCGAATCGTTCCGAACGATCGGCCGAAAAATCAATGGCCCGACGCCGAAGCCAAGTTTCTGACCCGGGTCCGACAGCTGACAAGTCAAGACCAGGGGCTCGTCAAAGCCGGTGAGGCGTATTTCTCGCCGGACATGCGAAGGATCATCTTCCAGGCATATCCCAAGGGTGAACACGAATACCAGATGTTTACGCTGGAGCTCACTGCCGACCGCCAACCGTTGCCCCATACGTTACGACAGGTCAGCCCCGGTGGCGGCGCCTGCACGTGCGGTTTCTTCAAGCCCGACGGCAACAAGATCATCTACGCCTCAAGCTATCTGAATCCGGATGTCGCCAATCCGAACACGTACAAACGAGAGGGCAGCAATTATCAATGGAACATGCCCGGCGGAATGGACATCATCGAAGCGTCGATCGACGGCTCGAATCCGCGACAATTGACGACCGAGCTTGGCTACGATGCTGAATGCGCATTCAGCCCGACTGGCGAATCGATTGTCTTTTCGAGTGATCGTGACGGCGACCCTGACCTGTATATCATGCTGGCCGGCGGCGGTGACGTTCGGCAACTCACCAATGAGCCCGGGTACGACGGCGGGCCGTTCTATTCGCCCGACGGGCAACGCGTGATCTTTCGCTCCGATCGCAAACAGGACGATCATCTGCAGCTGTTCGTCATCAACACCGACGGCAGCGGAGAACGGCAGCTCACGCCCCACGGTCCGGTGGTCCGATGGGCACCGTATTGGCACCCGAATGGTCGTTCCATCGTCTATACGACCAGCCTCCACGGCCACCACAACTACGAGGTCTATCTTTTGAACATCGACACGGGGAAGTATTCGCGGATTACGCATAGCCCGCGATTCGACGGACTTCCCGTCATCAGTCCGGACGGCACGATGTTGATGTGGACCAGCCAACGCGGTGAAAGCGGCAACAGTCAGATCTTTCTCGCCGATTTCAAATTGCCCGAGGGCTTTTAAGCGGGACCGCTTTACGAAACTTGATCCCAGCCGACGAGAAAAAGCCGGGTCCCGCCGTAAAGCAGAAGGAGAACAAAGGCGACATGAATGACCTTGACCGGCCATTGATGAACTTTGGCCGCTGAATACCACGAGCCGATCATCGCCGTCGGAATCAGACATATGGACATCAGTATTGCTTGTGACCAGGAATGTCCGTGTGAACTCAAGCTCGCATTTTTTAGGACGGCTCCCACGACGCTCGACCAGAGAATCGTCGCCGACGAATTGGCGATCGCGTTCGGCAACGGAATTCGCAGGCACACCTGCTGCGCCGGAACGGCATACAATCCACCTCCGACCCCGAGCAACCCGCCCAGCATTCCCGTCGGTAGCCCAACGATGGTCAGGATCAACGGCTTGGACAGCTTTGCAGAATCCGCTTCGCTCAGATAGGGCAGTTTCGCACTCGTCCGAAGACGCCACATATTCTGTAGGACGACATATCCGAGAAACACGGCAAACGCGATTTGCAGATATCCCTGCCCAGGTCCGACGAAAATGGGCAACTCGCTCAGGCACACACCTGCCACAGCACCGACGATTGCGCCGGGAATCATCCAGCGGGTCACCGGGCGCAATGTGGCCCGTAACATGATGTGGCGCATGACGGCCGGCGCGACGACGAAGAAATTGACGATCATGGCCGTGGCCTGATAGAGATGCTGTCGGTCGGGACCGAACAGAATCACCATTGCCGGGATCATGACGACCGAGCCGCCGATTCCCAGAAGACCGCCGCTGGCTCCTGCCATCAATCCCAACGGCAACAGTATGATGTAATCCCAGAACTGCATTTGATTCTCAACTCGGACGACTTAGAAGACGATCGACACTGAAACCTAATGTCGATATGATTGTGATTCAAGAATCACTCACCATGACATTGGACGTCTTTCTCGAAAATATCAACCGCATCATCGCACTTGGCGTGCTGATGGTCGTCAGCGGAATGATTTCGGCCAGCGAGACCGCACTCTTCGCGTTGAGCCGACAGCAGCTCAATCGATTTCGCCAATCGAAGAAAAACGCAGGCCGTACGGTCCTCAGACTTCGGAAGGAGCCCAGCGAGCTTTTGTCCACGGTTCTGTTGGCCAACATCGCCGTCAATATCCTGCTCTATGCCATGCTCGGCGTGACGGTCACCCGGCTGGCGCGGGAGGCTCCGTTTTGGACAACCGTTTTCGGCATTGTCGGCTTTCTGATCGTTCTCTTTGGGGCGGAAATCATTCCCAAGCTTATCGCCTATACGTTTTGTGAGCGCATTGCGCCTGTCGTGGCCTTGCCGCTTCGCGTCCTGGAGATCGTGACCTTGCCTTTTCGTCGTCTTCTCGGCGTCACGCTCGTCGAGCCTCTCACACGCCTTTTCAGCTCAAATCCCGGCGAAGCGAGCGTCAGTGCCGATGAACTTCAACGGCTCGTCAACGTGAGCCAGAGCGAAGGACTGATCGACGACCGCGAAAATGTCCTTCTTCATCAACTCATGGAGCTGTCCGATCTACGTGTCAGCGCCCTGATGACCCCGCGTGTCGATGTCGTCGCTTTCAACCTGGCCGAGCCGCCGGGTGAACTCGCCAAGCTTATCAAAGCCAATCGCCTGCTCCGCATTCCGGTTTTTGAAGACAAGATCGATAATATTAAAGGGCTTGTGTTCGCCAAGGAATACCTGCTCAATCCCGATAGCCCCATCCGTCGTCTCATCCGTCCAGTTCATTTCATTCCCGAGCAGGCGAGGGTCGAAGCGCTTCTGAGACATTTCCGCCATACGCGGTCGCAACTCGCCCTTGTTGTGGACGAATACGGAGGACTGGCGGGGGTCGTCGCGCTGGAGGATGTGGTCGAGGCCATCGTCGGCGAACTTCGGGCCCCTGAAGAGAGAAAGGACCTTCCTACGCTTCTTCGTATCGATGATTCGACCTATCTCGTTGATGCCGGTCTGGATATCGATGAATTCTGCCGCGCGTTCGAGCTTCCCCTCGAAGAGACTCGCATTAACACGGTCGGCGGCCGCGTTGTCGAAATGCTTGATCGCCTTCCGGTCCCAGGCGACGAGATTACGATCGGCCATACGAAGCTCAGGGTTGCCAAAATGAAAAACAGGCGCATTCTTCGTGTTCGCGTGACGCTTGATCGGCCCGTGGCCGACAATCCGGACCTCGCGCTTCTTCTTGAAGAAAACTCGTCCGAGGGGAAAACCGGAAAATGATGGCCGTGCTTTCAAATCTCGAGGTCTTTTTCTGGTTGTCCGCGTGTCTCGTGTTCGTGATGCTCTCCGGTCTATTCAGTGGTTCGGAGACCGGCCTCTATTGTGTCAATTCAACGCGCCTTCGGCTTGCGGCCCACAAGCAAGATCCAGCGGCACTCCGGCTGCAAAACCTGCTCACGGACCGGGCCGGATTGCTCTTTACGACCCTGTTCGGCACCAATTTGGCAAATTACCTTGCTCCGGTATGTTTGACGGTTGTTTTTCTTGAGTCCATCAGCGTTGCCGATGACGCCGACCGTGAACGGCGAGCGGAACTCTACACGACGCTGATCCTGACTCCCACGGTTTTCATTTTTGGAGAGATTGTTCCCAAGAACGTTTTCCAGCGAGACGCGGATCGATTGATGAGTCGGGTTTCTTCCGCTTTGCGCGTCACTCATCTTCTGTTTAAGCTGACCGGTATCATCTGGATTCAACGGCATGTCTCCGCATTTGTGGCCGGCCGTCTTCAACGCCAACCTGAATCAGGCTCCGCGCTCCACACGCGCATGGACGTCTATGAAATGCTTCGCGAGGGTGCAGCGGGCGGAGCCCTTAGCGTCACTCAGAGCACGATCCTGGAGCGTATTCATCGTCTGAAGGCCATCCCGGTCGGTGCGATTATGGTGCGAGCGCACAACATCGATATGCTCAGTGCGGAGGCGAAACGGTCCGAGGTCGAGCGCGTCATCCGAAAATCACCCTATTCTCGAATGCCGGTATATCGTGATAGTCGACGCCGGATTGTGGGTGTGGTCCACGTCCTCGATATTCTGACCGGGCCCCAAAATCGGCCCATCGGCGACATGACCCACCCACCGCTCGAGATCACCGCCGATCAATCCGTGACGGAAGCGTTGGGCACGCTCCAACAGCAATACCGTAGGATGGCCATCGTCGTGGACAAGGCAGGCCGTTGTATCGGACTCGTCACGGTAAAGGATCTCGTCGAGGAAATCGTCGGCGATCTTGCGGCCTGGTAGGTTCTCGATTCAGCCGTTCAAAAAAAAAGCCGAGGCCTCGAATTCGGGCCCCGGCCTGGTGGGAAGACCGCTACGAGTATCCAGAGGATACCGAAGCGGGTTGTGGGAACTAAGGGCAAACCTTAGTCAGGATTAGTAGAAATCCCTAAGCCGACCTTTCCTCCGATCGGACCTTCGATAATCGGGCTTAATAATACTCTTTGAGACCTTCAAAAAACTCTGTGGAATATCGGACGAAGTCCGAGCCGGGTCCGGCTTACGAGTCTGTCCTCTTCCGACGGGCAGACTCACATCGGTTGGCGGCTCGAATGGAGACCAGCCGCAGCGCGCGACGGTAGCCAACCAGGGTCCCCTCGATCCCCGGTCGGGGGATGCACACGAGGTCATAGCCTTTCGGAAGCGCGCTGTTTTCAAGTCTGAAAGCTTCGCGCAGCAGTCGCTTGATCCGATTGCGAATCACGGCCTTGCCGACTTTTCGGCCGACTGTGAGTCCGAGACGTGCATACGCAAGTCCGTTCGGCATCGCGTAAACGACAATCAACTTATCAGCAGCGGAGTGCCTGCCGCCAAAGACACGGGCAAACACGTTCCTGCCGGACAGCCGTTGTGCTCGTCCAAATCGTTGTTTTGCGCTCAACAATGCATCCTTTCTACACTCAGATTCGAGGCGCTCCGTCTCGTCATCATTCTTGCCCGTGTGATTTGGAAGAGAAGTGAAATTCTCTCCAAAAAAATTGCAGACTGCAATGCAACAGCTACCCAACAGGATTACGAACGTTACGCAGCAAAATGTTTGTGCGTCCTTTGACGAAGCCTTGTGATTTCCGAAACCGAGCAGGTTTTTGCTTGAATTGCCGGCAACGCGCGGTATCTTTACGGGCCGGCTCAGCGAGGTTCGAGGCCGACCACCTCGGTCAAAGGCAATCCTGTTTATCTCAGCGGCTTACTCGTTTGAAGATGGAACTTCAAAAGGGTAGGCCGCTGTTTTTTGCGTCGATTTCAGGACAATGGCCGGATCTGCCGATGCACCAGTTGCTGAAGATGTCGTATCTGCAAAGAGCCATAGGATGGCGATTACCAATCCGACAGCCGAACCCCGTACCGATACGATCTCGGTCGTTATCCCCAGCTATCGTTCCGCCGGTGTCCTACCCGACGCCATCGACTCGGTTCTAAATCAGACCTTGCCCGTCGATGAGATCATCGTCGTTGATGACGGCAGCGAAGATGGGACCGAGGCCGTCTGCAGAAAGTATGACGGCCACATCCGTTATTTCCATCAGACGAACCAGGGGGCCTCCTCTGCAAGAAACGCGGGCTTGGCCGCTTCCCGTGGGCAATGGCTCGCCTTTCTCGATGCGGACGACGTTTGGGAGCCTGAGAAACTTGAAATCCAGTTCGCGGCCTTGCAACAGAATCCGGAAGCCGACTTTGTCATCACGGCCTCCTTAGCGTGGTCCTCGCATGAGCAGGGCTATGTTGCGTACCGATGGAATGGCCCGCTTGACCCGAAGGTTCTTCGGGCGGAACTGCTCGTCCGGAATATTTTCACGGGACTGTGCTCATCGCTGCTCATTCGACGACCGGCTGTCGAGGCGGTAGGGGGGTTCGCTTCCGGCAAGGCCTGTGAAGATCGGCGCATCGCGATTGAACTTCTGGAAGATCACCGCGCCCTGATTTTGCCGCACGCCTTGGTCCGCCAACGCCCGGGTCCGGCACACTGGACCGATCCGGAGCGTCATCGGGGTGAAATGATCCGACTCATCGAAGACTACGGTGCGCTGTATGAGGAGCTCGACTCCACGGGTCGTCTTAAACGTCGGGCCAGGGCACGAGTTCACGAACGCTCCGGCATGCATTATCTGGAAAACGGCGATCTTCGATCCGCCGCTCACGATCTGATTCGGGCGGCCTGCCTTTGGCCTTTCATGCCCAATCCCTGGCGCGTTTTGATCAATGCCTCGCTCGGCCGTCTGAGGCCGAGGAGGTTGAGCAAGCTCGGAGCGTAAAATCGCGAGCCTAGGTTACGGTGAGAGCAGGGCGTCGATCATGGACGCAATATCATCGCCGTCCGCGTCGCCGCTGACGTCAAGGTCAGATCGACAGACACGACCGGCATCAGTATCGATCCCAAGCAGAACGGCCACGAAGGCGTCGAGATCGGTGAAATCGGACAACCCGTCATTGTTCACGTCGCCGTTGTGCTCGGACGTGACGGTGACAGCCACATAGTCGTGGAAAGACTCCTGAGACGGCCGCTCTGCATACAAGAGGATCGTAAGAATACCGTTCGCATTGATGTAGTGATCAAAATCACTACGGATTTGACCGGTGAGTTCCTCGTCTCGGTTTCCGGCGAAGTTGTCCACGTAACGGTTCTCGCCGACGGCTCCTGAACCGTCACCCCAATTCCCCTGTTGGTCGTCCCAGACGTAGAGCTCCATTTGCAGGGCCGCGTCGCCATACCCCTCCCAAATGATGCTGATATCCTGAATGGTTGAGGGAGTTTCACCGATTTCGAATTCAAAAATATGGGCTGAATATCGATTGCCGGGGCACAACGCCGCACAAAGAACCTGGGCGCCACAGCCGCTGCCGTTGGCGCCGGTACCGGCGCAAAGGTCGTCCCAGTTGCCGCCACTGGCGCCGCAGCAGAAGGGATCGCAAGCACAGACTGCATTCTGGCAGGTGGCGTTGTCGCAACCTGGCGTCGCGTGGCCCGAGCAACATGAGCTCAGGCCGCCGGGGATCGGGGCGATGTATCGATTTGCATCCGCATCGGTGCCGGTCGCATCCGATTCGGAGATTTTCAAGTAGGCCGACGCGACAAGCGAAGAGATTTCGGAGCCGACCTCGGTCGGACGGCGTACACCGTTCAGCGCAGCCCAATTGGGAATCTGATGGCCCCAACCCCATTTGTCGACACCTGCGCCGGTTTTGAAGTCATAAACGGTTCGCGGCAAGCAAGTGATGCTCAGGGCGTTGGCACTCACGCCATCGCTCGAATTGGTGTCCGCATCGTGGGCGACGACCTTCACGTACGCGTCGTTTGACGCGAGATCTTGCACGTTCCATTCATAATGTCCGTCGTTGGTCTCCCCGGTGGCGATCACGTGGGGGAAGGTCGTTCCGCCGTCGGTGGAACAGAGCAGATCAACCGAGGTGACGCTTAGATCGTCCGTGGCCGCCCATTGGAGATCAACGTCCGAATCCCACGTCAGGAGTTCTCCGCCGTCCGGCGAGATCACGTGCGCCGTGGGCACCGGATTCGTGTACCTCGGTACTTGCTTGACGATGCAGTGAATTGCCCCGGCCGCCCAGATAATGTCATAGCTGTTGATCGGGACGATTTCCACGCCCGGGGCCGCGGCTTGCCAGGTTGCCAGTGCTTGTGCATCGCGTGCAGCGTGCGCCGCACCGCCTGCGCCATAAGAGGGAATGAAGATTCGGTCATTGACGCGGAAGGCATTGGCATAGGTGAAATGGGCCTGAGGGTCGTTGGGATGAAACCCGTTGTGGTCAGGCACGCGGAACACCTCGTAACCCAGATTCTCCATGTAGGGGACAGCGTTGTTCGTGATCGAGATGGCCGTGGAATTTGACCCGGGAAGGAATTCCGAGATCACGACCGTGTCATCATCCACGATGTAGAACCACATATCGATGTGTCCCGTTCCGTCTACGGAAGCGGGAAGCTGCGGGAGAATGTGGATCACGTCCATGCCCTGATAAGCGTCATAAAGTTCATCAATGTAGCTTGCGCCGAACCCCGGATTGTCCGCATGGATCAGTGACGTCACGAATCCGTTTCGATTGGCGCCGGCTTGGAAGTTTCCACCGGAATAATAAAGCCCGATGTCATAAGAAGGGATCTTGAAAAAGTCGTCGGCCACCATGCTCGGAATGAAATTGTCGAGCGGGCGAGCCGGATAATAATGACTGTCGACGATGACGCGGGCACCGCCGTGCCAAATGAAGTGGGGACCATAGTCGCGCATCCAGATCGAATCATTGGGAACGATGATGAACTGAACCTTGCTCAAGTCAGCTCCGCCTGAGAAGAACAGATTCGCCGCGGCCGTTTTCTCCGCCGAGTTTGCGACGACGACGTAGGCAATTTCGTCATGGGCGGGGTCGGCCGTGAGGGCCACGACCAGATCACGCACGAGGGTCGGCCACGCTCCCGAGCTGAAACGATACAAGACCCCATCGACGGGTGCGTATTCCGGGGGAGACTCGATCAGGCCGGACGAGGGTGCCGCCTGACGCAACTGCGTTCTTGAAATGGCGTAGGGATGCAGAGGCTGGTTCGGAGCCACCGCGGGTCTGCCGCCTTGACGCCAACGCGGCAAGGGGCCGTTCGCTGCCTCATCCCATTGAGACAGCTCCGCAACGGTTTCCTGAGTTTGGCCGACAGTTTGGTTTGAACCGGTGATAAGAATGACTGCGACAACGAACGCCGTCTCGATTCGAGTGCGCATGAAACCTACTCCAAAAGTAATGCCCGCCGAAATGTAAACCCTCTGCCTACGGCTGCGATCGCGAAACGTTGATTTCTCCACAACCATCAGGATAGCACATTGAAACTAACAGGTTATGGAATCAGGTGCAAGTATTTCGCGATTAGGGTGGGTAGAGAGCAAATTTGCTGCTACCATCGCGCCGGAGTCGCGAATAACGTCGTCGAAAGAGTTGCTCAGGTTTCCATTTGAAGGACCACGCTCGACATGAAGCCCATTGAAAGAAGTGCCGTTCTCTTTTTGTTGGCCCTGGGAGGATGCCTGGGGGGTGTCAGTGGCTGCCACCGCCCTCCGGTCGGTCTCTACGAGTTCCGAACCTGTAAGAACGTCGAGTACGCCAAACGCGATACCGGCCCTCTGTCGATGGACATCGTTGTTCCCAAAGGGGTGGACCAGCCGCGCCCGGCCGTTCTTTGGCTTCACGGCGGGGCATGGGCCGGTGGATGGCGTGATCTGATGAAGCCCATTTGTGACTTCACGGCCTCTTTCGGCTACGTCTCCGCCACGGCAAGTTATCGCCTGATTCCTGTGGGCGTGACGTTCCCGGCTCCGGTCTGCGATGCGGCCGATGCGGTTCGTTTTCTTCGCAGCCATGCAGAGGAATACAACATCGATCCTGATCGTATAGCAATCGGCGGTGAGTCCGCCGGCGCCCACCTGGCCTTGCTTGTCGGTCTGGCTGAAGAATTGGTCGCCAAGGATTCGTCGTCCGAGGTCTCGTCAGCCGTCAGCGCGATCATCAACATCTACGGCCCCACTGACATGGAAACGCTTTATCGCAACGCAAGCTGGATCAATCGTTCGCTTGTCAGTGATTTCATCGGCTGCGTTCCCGAAACTTGCCCGGGCAAATGGGTCGAATCGTCACCGATCAATCACATTCACTCGGACGCTCCGCCGGTCCTGGTTCTCCATGGCGATCGTGATCCCGTTGTTCCTTTCTCTCAGGGGCAGAGGTTCTATGAGCGAAGTCGGAAAGTGGGGGCCCCGGTAATGATCGGTCGTGTGAAGGCGGCCGGGCACGGCTGGATCGCGCATCCTTACAGACCCCTATGCCAAAGCACAATGCCTTTGGTGATGCGTTTCCTGTCTCAAGTGTTCCCGGAACCGTTCTGATGAGGAATCTGTACAGATGATCCCCGTGGAGTGAAAAAACGCGAGCCAGACTGCGAACAGTCTGACCCGCGATGTTCACGAAATGATTCGCTTCAACAGTTTCGCCTGATCAGGGCGTCAACTCAACGACATCGATGGAAACCTGCAGGCAGGTCACCGGCGTAGCGGGCTCAATCGTGTTGTCTTCAACACAACCGTTTCCTTGCTGACAAAAAGTGATGCAGTTCGAGTTGAAGCAGCCTTTGACTTTTACGGCGTCCCCCACCTGAAAACCGCCCAGGTTTTCCAGGATGAACAGGCCGCCGCTGTTCGCTTGAAACAGGACACACTCAACGCCCTGCACCAGTCTGCCGCAACGGCTAAAGCATTTCCCGATCGTGTTGTCCTCGATCGCGGGGCGGATCACCGGGAAGCACAGCTGCGAATTCGGATTGATCGTCCCGCTGACCCAGACTCTGAGGCCCGGGATGAGGGCACCGGTGTTTTCCAACGCGAACGTCCGGCCATCTTCGGAGGTGAAAAGCAAGCATCTTTGCTGCCCGATGCTGATGGTGCCGCATCCCGAAAAGTGTTCCGGCTCATTGCAGGGATCACCTTCGCAGTCTTCGCCCAGGGTCCATGAAACCGGAGCGGCGAAAGCGTCGCACTCCTGCTTGGTCGTGACCTCACACAGGACCGGCTCCGGGACGATCCCCAGGAAGCAGCAGCGGCCGAGCGGTTCACCACATGGCTCGATCGTATTGTCCTCGATGCAGCCGTTGCCCTGCTGGCAAATCGTGAAGCAGAACGGGTTCAGGCAGCCGTTGACTTGCACACGGTCGCCAACCTGGAAACCGCCGAGGTTCGCCAGCACGAACAGGCCGCCGGAATCGGCCTGGAACAGGACGCATTCAACGCCCTGCACCAGGACGCCGCAGTCATCGAAGCATTTGCCGATCGTATTGTTCTCAAGCTCCGGAATCGGCACTGGAAAACAGGCAAACGAATTCGGATTGATCGTACCGCTGACCCAGACACGATCGCCCAGGTTGAAGCCGCCGAGATTGGAGACCGCAAACGTTTGACCGTCGTCCGTGTGAATCAGGACACAACCTTGCGGGCCGATGGCGAGCACGCCACATCCGGAGAAGGTGCGTTCGTTGCAGGGATCGCCGGTGCAATCCTCGCCTTCGGTCCACGAGACCGGGGCGGCGAAGTTAAAGCAGGCTTCTTCGGTCGTGACCTGACAGAGGACCGGCTCCGGGACGATTCCCAGGAAGCAGCAACGTCCCTTCGGCGGTTCGTTGCAAGGATCTCCGGTGCAATCCTCGCCTTCGGT
>JAKSDK010001782.1 GCA_022360095.1 Phycisphaerales bacterium | reverse complement strand
GGTATTCATGAAGAACTACAAAATCAATTCTGCCCATTCAAATGTTTTTAGGGCTAGTTGAAATGATGTTTGGGGTAATACATGCCAGCTTCAGCTTGCCCGAATGGCAAGCTTTAAAAATGACTTTCTTTGCACCCTGGGGAATTTACAAGGTATTAATGCTTTCAGGAATTTTCTATATTTTTTTTAATTAAAAAATGGATTGTCATTATTATACTATTATTTTTTATCAAAAATGACATACCAAAGCAAACAAGCTTCTTGGCACTCCCCCTCTGAAAAAAAAAATAATAACAATAAATTATTGTCCCTTTTTCAAAGTCGTATTTCGTTTTTTTTTTTGGGCATAATGCACTGAGCAAGCTATTTTAGAGAAATTCACTTACTTTGTGGCTTCTTTTCCATCTGGAAGAAACAGGGTGACAGTGGCAACAATGCAGCCATGGGTAACTAAAATTTAAAAAAAAAGGGTAAATTGATGCAGGAGTTTTATCAAGTAAGAGAAAAACAAGATGAGCCACTTGGTATGTACTGCATATGTAGCATGTGCAGGGCCGTGCTCCGGCAGAGCCCAGTGGCCCCTGAAACCTAACTTTTGCCCTTGGGTGACTAGAAAATCTCAGATTTTTCATACAAAGCATATGGTGGGCACCCTAGATTTTACAGTTTAAGAGCACTGGGCTTCCTTCAATTTTCCTTAGAGCACAGCCTTGGTGTGGCTGATAATCATTTATAATGTTGAAAGGCACTGTAGCAAATTATTAAAGTTTTAATTGCAAGCGACAAGAGGAGCAATTTTTTCACCCTTTCCCCAAATAGAGAGCCTGTTCACTGGCTACTTGCACTTATGGCCAACCTCACACAGAACAGTCATGAAAGTCTCACCAAGAGGTCGCAGATTCAATAGTGCTAAGAAACTCTAGCAAGTTTATCGCCATTCCTTTGTAAAGCGTGTTCAGAAAGAATCATAGACTTTCACTTTCTTAGTGCTCACAAAATTCTCGGAAAAAATTTCACTGTACTTTGCTGCTTGGGGTGCTATGTGGCAGGGACTGGGAACTGCTAAAACAGCAAAACAAACTTCCAAATTTCCAGACTAAATTCCCTGCAAATCAAGTTCTCAGATGCTTACAACAAAAACGGGGAGCTTGCCCTGCACGGGCAGCAATTATTATTATTATAAAACATGATATTATTATTACTGAAAAAAAATAATAAAATCTGCATAGAATCTCTTTGGCATGACAAAACAACGTACTTGTAATAAACTATTCTACTGATAACAGGCCATAACTCCAAATGAAACATGGCACTAACATTTCCTTAGCACGACCAATCTCATTGTACATTGTACATTGTACATTGTACATTGTACATGTACCATTTCATCTTACAACACTTAGAACTGCAAGCAGTTTCTTACTCCTCTTCAAATTTAGTGGGTGAATGAGTTTACGAGCACTGTTACAATATGTACTGAGAGGGGAACAGCAGTGAAAATGGCCATGAAACATAGGGGTACAAGCCCCACAAAAGTGAAACAAAGATTTATCACTTCTATCCTCATCTCACTCTTTATTTTCCACAACGAAATGCTTTTGTCCAGAGGCTAACCAGGGCTCGAAATAACAGCCAGTCAATGGACAATGTCCAGACTGATTGGAGAGTTCAGCAGTTGACCTTTCGTCTTGCTGGTCATGTTGGCCACTCACATTCGATCGTATCGAAAATGAAATAAATTAAAATTTCCATGCTGTTCAGTTGTTCTAAGTATGTAGCAAGTGGCTGTGTATTGCGGAACTTTGACCTAATATCCTGGGTGAAATGGAACTAGAACTGTTGTTTACTATT
>JAKSDK010001162.1 GCA_022360095.1 Phycisphaerales bacterium | reverse complement strand
TGGTCATCGGAGAAAATGAACAATATGTTGGGGCGATCGGCCCACCGTCCCGGCACGGATGTAGCCAGGAACAGGGCGCAAACGAATGCAAAACTCTTCGGGACGTTCATGGCCGCATGCAAGCACACACCGGCATGCTTGACCAGCGGGAATCAGCCCCGCTCTTTGAGTCAAGAGGTTGGGACAAAGTGCAACCAGCACCGCTGAGGCCAAGGGCAAAGGCAAGGAAGGGCGCTCAGCAGGCATGTTCGCGGCGGTGCGCTCACTTATTTTTCATGACTGCGGATCAGTGATCAATTGCCCGTTACTACTGGCTTCCGCTGGCTTCGCGGAGGATGGATTGGGCCCTCTCAGATGAGAGGTCTGATCCAAGGAGGTATTCCTCAGCGGCCTCTCGGTCTTGTTTCACCCAGTGAGAAACCACGTCAACCAGTGCTTCGTGGCGCACTGATTCTGATGAGATGATCTTCGCCCATTCGAAGGCGCTTTCGGGATCTTTCGAGACGACTCTCTTTGAAAATACTTTCACGGCCTGATCGGTTTGTCCGCCCAAGCCGACATCGGCGATCCATCGAGCCGCGGCATTTGGGTCTCCCTCCTTGGCCCACGACGACATGATGTATTCCAAATTGCCGGGAAGCGTTTCCTGATCCGAATGTTCTAACAGCCAATGAGCCGCTCCCTCATGATCGTGAAGACTCCAGTAGCGGACCAGCCTCCTCTCGAGAACCGTGCGGTCTTCCTTTCCCAATACGAGACCGTCCAGCCAGGCACCGGCTTCCGCAGGTTGGGTAACCGTCCAGTTCAGAATCACTTGTTCGATGGCCTTGTGCCGGAATGAATCCTCGGCCAGGGCTTCGATCTTGCCCAGGAAAGCCGACCGATAGCGCTCTTCAATGACCAATGACGAGATCCCATAGAGAGCACTCTCCATGTCCTTCGAGTTTTGAGCCGCAGCCAAGGCGGCATCCAGATCTCGACGTGCCCAGAAGTGAAACAAGGTATTTTGCAAATGCGTCGAGATACCCTTGATGTCGCTCTTTTCCTGCAGCCATTCGTAAGCCGCTTCGGGATCCGTCTTCGACCAGCCCGCGATGATCCCCTTCATCACGCTCTCCCGTTCTTTCGGCGTTAATCTCTGTTCCGCGTAGGTGGCAGCGGCGCGTGGCTCGCTTTCGGACCACCGTGTCAGCATGACTTCCAGCAGGATCCGCCTCTGATCGACATTCGTGACCTGTTCGGCAAGCCGGATAGCCTGGGGAAGCTCTTCCTCCTGTAATTGGGAAAGGAGCCAATAAGTTTCATCAATACCGCCCTCAAAGAGGCGTTCTCGTGCTTGCAACGAAGTGATCGCCGAGGCCACCACGTCACCGACAGAAGCTCCGCGAGATTCGTCAATCCATGCCCACAGATCGCTCTCCCCAGGGGAAGCGTCTCCCTTGGGGGTGGGGGCAATCGTCTCTGCAGGTGGCGAATGTGATGTGTTCCTGGAGGTCGTCGGCGGAGGATCGGCCG
>JAKSDK010001526.1 GCA_022360095.1 Phycisphaerales bacterium | reverse complement strand
AGCGTCTGCAGGACAAGTTGATGATAATGAGACAGAAGAAAAACTAAAAGCTGCTGAAGCTGAGAAGCAGGCATTAGTTGATGAACAGAACAAAATGAAAGAGGAATTTGAAAAGTGGAAAGAGCAATATCGACAAGAACACGAAGGAGAGGAACCAAGTGAAGAGGACAGGTTAGTGTTCGTGTTGATGTGACAACTGCAATTTGTCATTTTCCATTCTCTTTTTCTAAACTTTGAACATGACCCCACCATTTGGTGTTTAGCTTTTATTGTCAATGATGTCTGTGGGGCTCTCACTAAAGTCCTGGGACTTAGGGTTTTCCCTGACTGCTATGTCAGAGCATGACCCCTGGCTAGTTTTGTAGGAAACAAAAGCAAAATAGAACCCAACGAACATCCTGCCTGTTCAATTCCCTGCTTACTAAGTGCATATACCTGACAACTTAAAATCTTGGTGACTGCCCTGCATCTGAATGTAGGTGTCATATTAGTGGATTGCTCCTTTATCATGTTGGTTTAATCGTGACTCTGATATACAAGGGGTTGGGGAGCAACAAGGTTTATTCTTTGAACTTCTTCTAATTACTTTGTTTGTTGTCCCTTTGATGTCATGTGTGTTGTCAAAACGACACACTTTTGGCAAAACAGACTAAACAAGATTTTAAGTGAGTTGAGAATACTAAATATAATATTATTATGTCAACAAACATCGTTTTAGCTCAAAACACTGACTTGTAAGGGCAAACTTGCTGTGTTCCAAGTTTCACCTCTACTCTGTTTGCTCATATTTTAAGGACTGAAGAAGTACAGGCCATGATGGAAAAGTTGAAGCAGGAGGAGGAAAAACTGAAAAAGGCTGAAAATACAATTGCTGTCATGACTATGTTGAAGGAAGGAACAGTTCCTGAGACTGTTGCCACTGCAGGTGAACACTCAGTGTTCTTGTGCTTAACTGTCTTGCATAAATCAAGTCAACAAAACAACAAACAAATGCATGCAGTTAACTTCACCATTATCACTCACTGTTTCCATCAAAATCACCTTCAGTAATAACATTGTCAAAAATCCAAACTGCAGCTACTTGCCTTATGTCTCTATTTATACGTGTAGTCTTACATATATTTAACAATATGGAAAACAACAAAAAATAATTTAAAAAAAAGAAGTAGAACAGCAATGTATAGACCTTTCAAAGAACAAAAATCTCTGTTATTGATAATCTTTGCAGCTGTCTAGCTATATTCAGCAAAATGCCTCTTAACATGGCAAACAAGTTTTTCCGAGGAGCTAACTTGGCTAACTTTACATCTTGTTTGCATCTAGGAGTTGCAGATAGCAGCAGCAAAGTTGAAGAACTGGAGGACAAAGACAGTCAGCTTGAGGCAGCAAGGGATCAACTAGAAGTTTCAGTGGAAAAATTAACAAAAGAAAAAGAGGCCCTGGAAGAGAAAGTATCAGAACAGGAGGAAAATAACAACGAACTAACAGAGAAGAATGCAGAGCTCACAGAGAAAGTTGCTGAATTGGAGAAAGAGGTTGAGGAGT
>JAKSDK010000888.1 GCA_022360095.1 Phycisphaerales bacterium | reverse complement strand
ACTTGAGAAGATAAGCCCACAAAATCTGACTATTGGTAAAGCTACAGTGACTACTGTTTCTACTGCAAAGAATCTTGGGACATGGTTAGATAACCATCTTACACTGCAGGAAAATATAAACAAAACTTGCAAAGCTGCCTACCTCCACATTCATAATATAAGACGGATTCGAAAATATTTAACTAGAGACGTCACTGAAAAACTTGTCCATGCTTTTGTGATTGGAAGAATCGACTACTGCAATAGTATTCTGTATGGGCTGCCTGAGGTACATGTAAACAAATTACAGCGTGTTCAGAACTCTGCTGCGAGGTTGATAACATATACACCACGGACCTATCATATAACTCCAGTGCTTAAAACATTTCACTGGCTTCCTGTCAAACATAGAGTACTATTCAAGATAGCCATACTTACTTTCAAATCAATTTATGGACAATCACCAGAGTATTTAAGAGAACTTATAAACATTAGATCTAACACTCAATATAACCTTCGCTCCAACAATGGACTGTTTCTAACTTTCCCAACAATCAAGACTAGGAAAACACTAGGAGATCGGGCATTCTGTGTAGCAGCCCCGACAGTATGGAACAATTTACCAGAGAGTATTCGTAAGGAACAAGATTTTAAGAAATTTAAATCTCTGTTAAAAACTTTTCTGTTCAAAACAGCTTATGATTGACTTTTACTTTTGTTTTAATTTTAATTTCTTTTATTATACTAGTCAGCACAATTATTTGTATATATTCTTACATTTGTATTTATTTTTGTAATTATATTCTCGAGATCATTGTTGTATTTCATTTTCTTTTTTTATATATTTATATTTTTATATTGCTGTAAATTTAGCGCATAAGATTATATTCATATAGATTTATGCGCTCTATAAGTATTAAAGATTGATTGATTGATTAAAAGCACATGAAGTTTAACCTCGCGATCGGAAGACGATGCACTAGTGCAAACGTAAATGTTATTTAACAATAAGTTCATGCGTCAGCGTGCGTATTTCGAGATACTGAGCACGCGGGAAGTTTGGAGAGCACAATCGCGGAAGAGGCGTAAGAGTACGAACTCTAGCCTCTTGAGTGCTCTTCAAACTTCCCAATAGCTCAATATCTCAAAATACGCACAGCTGAAGCATGAACTAATTGTTTTATAGCATTATTATCAAAGCGATCAATAACTTAAACTTTTCTTATTGTAGCGCGCGCTCAAAGCAGTACGCGTCAATGTCTACGGGACTATATTTTTTT
>JAKSDK010001871.1 GCA_022360095.1 Phycisphaerales bacterium | reverse complement strand
GTTCATGTTGTATAAGGTTTTGTGAGTGACTACATAAATAAAGAAAATAAAATAAAATAAATAAAATAGTAAGTTTTAGCTCTTTGGAATCAATGACAATGGAACTAGCAGCAATCACAACCTGCAAAATTAATGGGTGGCAAAAACGCTAATGAGCTCAAATATTATTTGTAAATTTGGGAGTTTTTCACAAATAATTTCTCCGAAACTATTCGGTATATGGGGCTCAACATTTCCGAGATAACTGAAATTGTTATGCTCTTTCAATATTCAGAGATGTTATTTTATTAGCTTCATCAGATAATGATAAGCATATGATTATGAGGCAAAAAATGTAAGCAAGGATTCGCCTATGGCATCTTCCTTTACTGTTTTCTTGAGAACTATTGATACACATTCAAGAACATGTACAAAACAAATAATTATACTCACACAAGGTAGTACTCTGAATCCTTTACTTTTTACAAACTTACTGATGACTCTCACGGTCTAGCGAGATAAAAACAAGAAATCAATACAAGCAAAGAAACTTGCATACTGTTTGAAAATAAAACCCTGCTAGAGGCCAATAAGGAACGTGAGTATTCATTATTCAAGAGACATCGAGACGTTAGTGATGATTGTTTCCATATTACACGTTGAAAAAATTCCTTTCCATGTTCTTTTACGGCTATAATCAATAGTGATCAAGTTGGTTGACAGCCTAGGTGGGGACAGGGTGGGGCTAGCAGTCGGAAGCCTTGGTCTTCCTTCCCCCTTGTAAATTTTTTCCTTTTTACCTCTCTTCCAAAAAAGAAACCTTCCCTCAGGCTAGACAGTCGGCAAAACTGTTTCCACGGCAAAATTAAAATATAAGCAAGTTTGGGAACGGGGCCTAAACTGACAATGATCAATTTTTATGCTGGCACAGAAATTGACCCGGTATAGTACGAATAGCCACGACACAAAACGGTCCAAAACCGGTTCGGTACAAACTATATAAATTTCACAATCGCCTCATCGTAAAAGCTTTCCGGCATAAAATATCGTCCCGAAAATTGAAATCGAAAAACAAGGGTATGAAGCGCCGGGGTAAGTAAATAGATACAGCTTACTCTGAAACGAACAGATCATGAGTAGTATGGTGGG
>JAKSDK010000729.1 GCA_022360095.1 Phycisphaerales bacterium | reverse complement strand
GTCATCTTCAAGCTGGGAGTTTTAAAATACTGCGTGCCCTGACGCTCAATTTGCTCGGTTTACGTCTGTTGTGGCTGACCAGGGGCACCGAATTTAAGAATTCCCTAGTAATAAGGCGCAAGGCGTGAAGATGCCTTGCAGCACGAGAGACGCACGTAAGAGGAAGCCGCACAGATTGAGGGACGCACGCAAGAGGAAGCAGATTTTTGGTGAAATTTCTGTGGTTGATAAGGCGCAAAGCCTTGTGTACTAGGGGATGCCTTGTTTGTCGACTGGTTGAAGCACGGATGTTGCAGACGGTGCATCTGTAACAACGTGCTCGGCACCCTAATTTTGAGGCTCCTCTGTTCCGGACTCGGGCGACCCTTGGCGTGCCTTGCGTCCTTGACGCCACGCTAGGGCGGGGCCCCGCGTAGATTCGTCCTCTGGGAGGCGAACGTTGCATCAAGGGGCGTGCGTTTGACCTGCGAAGCTCGCCTTTTGTTCATCTCAGATGACGAGGAGGCGAGCTTCTGAACACAAGGTCATGCCGCTCAGCAGTGTATGGCTAACATCAATTCATAGTTGTTCGCTGGGATAAACACCACTCCCGTGTCAATCATCATTGACACTCCTGCATGGTTGGGATTGTTGAACTGACGGCAATGGGGTCTCATCGATACCCCACCGATGGTGATCAGCATTGGACAGAACCGCAACCTCGCAATAGAAAGCGGCGTTCTGATTGCACCCCAGTAGACTGACCTGGCCCCCTCGAATCTCATTATTCCGCGGCTTTTGAGAACATATAAAGCGCAGTTCACACGATTAGAATACGTTGCACCATGATCCCCATTCCCACGGTATCGCTGACCCCGGTTACCTCACGGAATCGAGGTACCCCGCCACAACCAGAAAGTCAAAAGGGACTGCCTAGAAACAGCACATCTGTTTCTTTCACTTCGCACATTGTACAGCAGCTGCGGCAGTAGTTGGGAATGTGTGTGGCTGTAAATGTAACGCGCATGTATTGGCCGAGGGGAAACGGCCCCTCCATTGTTGCTTCATTCTTTTGGTTAGGCACAGACCGAAATAACGGCACAAGATTAAGTCAAGCCAGCCACTGCGGCCTTCCCCCCCGCCGCTTAGGAGGCAGTCCTCTTCGCTGTCTCAGCGCCGCACTGCGCTGCCTGCGTCCATG
>JAKSDK010001454.1 GCA_022360095.1 Phycisphaerales bacterium | reverse complement strand
GCGATATTTGGTCTGTGGGAAAATTCACGAGTGGGCTTAAAGTCCCTTTTATATCAGATAGTTTCCGCGCAATCGTCGTCATCCATGTCCACCAACATTTAAGGGCACTTTACTTGAAGTAAACAACTCATGAATTGGAAAAAAGTCACTAAATATAATAAACATGTCACCTTTGAATTCACGGAGACAAATAATGCAAGCAAAACAGGCAAAAGCCCTGAACTTCTACCCAGTCCTTTCTTTTTATGCTTTCCACTGTATGTGCTAAACCCTTCCCCTCGGGGGTAGTGCCACTGCATAAGATAAGGAGTAATAATAAAGAGTGCTTGTCAGATATTTATTTTGCCCCAACTGGCAGGGTACAGCTTCTAGTCTAGCTAGAATATACTGCTCAAGAGTATCACAATATTATGCGATGACCTGATTAGCGTCAGATAACCGACTAACTCACCGTTAATAAACTGTTCACACTAAATGTCTCGAGTGGGCGAAGTGAAAATGACGAAATTGGGATTCTCTTTCGATTTACTGATCAGTCCTTTTTTGGCTTTAGCCGTTTGAGTCACCGTTCATGATGTCAAATGCGACCACAGAGAAGGACTTGCTTCCAAGCCCATACGATCCAAAGTAAGTTTTATAATGCCATGAGTCTTGGTCAATTATAAATTGATACTCTCGAATCTGGTTTATATCTACAACAGTAACTACCAATGGTATGCTTGCTAATTAACACGTTTATATTTGAATAGCCTTTCAAGTGAACTTTCAACTAAGTTTTAAACTAAAGTTTGTTGGGGCTGCCTATGGAAAATCCTAATCTAAAAATGGGCTTCATCGTCTGTGAAGCAAAAAGACAAAATTACAGACGAATCAACCAGAAGGTGTTGCGTGTCCCGTTCACCCTGCAGTTGGCCCGATTTTTTGACAACTTAGGGGAGGTGTACGTCTTAAATTTGCGGTGATCCTTTTTGCCTTCATTGTACCTTAGTGTTTGGCAACAAGGACAGTAATGGCGACAGTAAAAAACAAAATTGCCATTTCTTTCGTCTCTAGTGCTGGCTTTACAGTATATTGGGACTTTGTCCTTGGACTCAGCTCCTCACTGTCCAGGTGTAGACTCGCTGCAGGTGTTTATAAAGGAGTGGAGATTGCAACAGACGTAAAATTGCTGCCGCTTGTCAGAACGACAG
>JAKSDK010001576.1 GCA_022360095.1 Phycisphaerales bacterium | reverse complement strand
TCACTAAAGGCAAAATAGGATGTTTCCCCAGAATGACAACAACGTTTCAAGGCCACGGTTTCTTAGCAATACAGAAAACGTTCATCACAACACTTTTATTATTAAAGTATTATCTTTAGCTTGCCCATGCATCATCGGTTCGCTCTAATCACACTCGCACCACGCAACTCCCGTTATGCCTGACAAAACCACCCTATCTCGACGGCGTTTCCTGACCACAGGAGCCGCCAGTGTCGCTCTTCCCACTACGCTAAGCGCACAGGAGGCATCAAAATCAAAATTGGCGGCACCCGGCCTCGTGGCCCCTCCCACCGGCAAGAAAATTCTTCTTTCCCCAAAACTCGGAATGATCTCGAAGGAAATCGGCGGAAAGAAGCTTTCGCTGGCTGATCGGCTCAGCCTGGCAGGCGAGGCGGGATTTGACGGCGTGGACTTTGATCAGGCGGGCGAACACACGGCGGAGGCGGCACGCGAGGCCGTTCAGAAGTCCGGCGTTTTTGTGCACAATGCCATCAACCACGACCACTGGAAAAACCGACTCACCAGCGCGGATGATGCGGAACGCGCCAAAGGCGTGGCGAATATCGAACACTGCATTCGCGTCTCTCACGCTGCGGGCGGCAGCGGCGTTCTGATCGTCGTCGGCAGGGGGAACGACGGACCGGCGGAGGAAATCGAAGAACGCTGCCGCATGGAAATCAAGTCGCTGATCCCACTAGCAGCTTCATTGGGTCAACCAATCCTCTTCGAGAACGTTTGGAATCAAATGTTTTATGACCACGGCGAACCACCCGAACAGGGTCCGCAGAAGTTCATCGATTTCGTGGACAGTTTCAAAAGTCCGTGGGTTGGCATGTACTACGACATTGGCAATCACTGGAAGTACGGTCAACCGGGCGAGTGGATTCGCGGATTCGGCCACCGTTGCGTCAAGCTGGACGTAAAGGGCTTCAGCCGGGCGAGTGGCAAATTCACTGAAATTGGTGAAGGAGACTTGCCGTGGAACCAGGTGCGCAAAGCCCTCGACGATATCGGCTTCACCGGCTGGGCCACCGCCGAAGTTGGCGGAGGCGGTTTGAAGCGTCTCAAGAAAGTGCGCGAACAAATGCAGCGGGCCTTCGGTCTGTAGTGGCCGCCGCGGTCACTGATAGGCGTAGCCGACCGCGATATGGACGGGCTTGGCACCTTCCGGTAGAAGAAGAGAAAGGTAACTGCGCCCGTTTACTTTAGGGCGAACCGTCAGCACAATGCGGTCTTTGCCACGAACTTCCGACGACTTAG
>JAKSDK010000672.1 GCA_022360095.1 Phycisphaerales bacterium | reverse complement strand
CTGCTGCGCTATCGACAAACTTAAGGAAGAGCAAACTGCGAGGATAAATTGCACGAGGACATGCGCTCATTTGACCAAAGATCTTGTAAGAACACAACTCAGCTACGAGGTAAGGAATACAATTCGAGATCATTTCTCTTTCACTTGGATAAGCTGCAAGTTCACATGCTAGACGTCATTGCATTGTGCGTATATAATGCTTTTAAATTATATTACGTTAATTGAAAAACAGAGCTCCGGACTACATATAACTGCAAGCAGCAGTCCGTGAAAAGTTTCGGAGACACTTCTGTTAGTCGCGGGGCTGAGTCTTCAATTAGTTCTGTGCATTAGTCATTGAACTAAGTTAGGGTGGATTCAGTTGCAACATACGCGTATAGCTGTAGCATTTTTAGTGTTTTTAAGCCTAAAAACAATGAAAAATTCCAGCGGCTAAATACATGCGTGTGTGTTGCATATGATTTGGCAAATGCATGAAGTTAATTGGTGATTTAACTGGGTTATATTATTGTTATTGTATTTAAAACTAATCTGTGAAGCGGTTCAGTTATAAGATCTTTTATATACGCGCCCTTAACGGTTGTAAACCCGGTGCGCTCGGAACTCGATTCGCTTACTTCGGGTATTTGCTTTAAAATCTATTCCTTCTATTAAAAGAGTTGATGTGTGTCTGACAAACTGACAACTTTGTGATAAAATCCATCATGCGGCGGATATTTGACATTCGTGCATAATGTACTGTTTGCGGTTTTAAGAGTTGCATTATTGATGATTTATCTATTGATATGATAATGGCAATTTAATATCTGACTTTGCCATCCTCGAGTAAAATCTTATTCTCGCTATAAACTGTCATAAGTCTTTCCTTTTACCCTGCTCGCAGTCAAGGATAGTCATTCACATGGAATACTATAACTCCGTAAAATAAGCATTTTATTTTGTGCCGGATCGTTTGAATAACAGTTTGCATGGAAATGAATCAGCATGAAGAACAATGAGACAAAAATACATGTAACACCCAAAAGGT
>JAKSDK010000614.1 GCA_022360095.1 Phycisphaerales bacterium | reverse complement strand
ATTAATTGTGGTACCCATATAAAGCCAGATTTTTGTAAATTTCATCCTTTCATAAGAGATTTAAGTCTGAATCATTTCCAGGCTCTCATAAAAGATTCCCACGAGTCAAGCATAAATTATTGCCTATTGTAAGTTTACTCACTTTTTCGAGGTTTGCCCTTCTTTGCCTGTTTCAGTCAATCTCAAACTCAAAGGCTGAGTTGCCCTTGATGTCCATAAAATTACTCAGCGTCTGATAAAAATATAATTTAAATAATTACTCACAGCTTGGATAGTTATTTCTTTCACGTTGCTGACCACTTTTGTGCAGTCTGGTGTAACTTGGCCGACTTTCCATTTATCAGGGAAGGTATTGGTTGCAATTGATAAGTTCAGTAGCCTGCAATGTGGGTGGATAAATGATGGTGCATTAAGTTTGAGGATTTTGGCGCTCAAACCATCATGTCCAGTTGCCTTGTTGACCAAGATCTTACTAATGATATCAGCAACCTGCTGCGGTTTTATTTCAGGTATGACAAAACTTGTAGTGGGGCTAAGCCCGGGTGAAATAAATTTCTACAGTTTTATAAAGTCATCAAAGACAGAGTCACTAGGGTGATCGTCCTTTCCTAGTTGTTCCAGAGTCTTAGTGAAAAGTCATTAAATTCATTGGCTAAGGATGACTCATCACATACTGTCCTATTTTCCGTCTATAATTCCACGATTTTAGTCATTCGTCTGCCTGAGCCACTTAGGGCATTCCTTTGGGATTTCCTTAATTTTTGTCAATTTCCTCAAAAAAATGGATCGTTTTGTCCTTGGCAGTTCTACATTTAGCGTTGGAGTAATGATTCCAATCTTTCAGAATGTTTGTCTTTCACGCTCTTCTGAGCAACTTGTCTCTTGTTTTTATGCTTTAATGAACTTCAGTTGTCATCCAGGCAGGTTGAGTTTGTCTTTTCACTCGCTTTGTTTTCAGTGGAATGTGGCGAATAAGAATCTCATTAAGCATTTTTTCCTATGTCAGCAGAACGTTAAGACAATGTATTTTAAAATACTGAATCCTAGGCTTTTTAATAAAAAGACAGTGACT
>JAKSDK010000510.1 GCA_022360095.1 Phycisphaerales bacterium | reverse complement strand
CCTTTATTTCTCCTATGTGTAAGCACAGCGACTTTCCGCCACCAGGTCCGCGATCCCTTCTTCGTGCCCTATATGATTTTCTGAGATATTCAGGGGGGCACCCAACGTCAATTTTCGGAAAGTATCTGTTCAGAAGACGATTTGAGATCTAGAATTTTCGGAACATTCGTTGTTACAAAAAAAAAAAAAAAAAAAAAAAAAAATGGGATAATTGCTCATTTTTAAAGGATTTTTTCCCGCTGAAAGTTTTGATCCCTATAATTCTCAGATCAGTACTGACTTTCAGCTAGGACATCCGAACAGATGAAAAATTTTTAGGGGATAAAAATATGCCTATATCTACCGTTTAAATGTATTCTCGTTGGGTGCCCCTGTAGTGTCACAAGCAAACACTAAACAGAGCGCGTTAAGTGGTAGCTGTACGAGCGAAAACAAAACAGAACGCGCTATATAAGTTGTACGTAGCTGTACAAGCAAACACTAAAAATGAGCGTGCTAAGTCGTAGCGTCACAAGAAGACACACAACGAAGCGAGCTAACATGTCGCTGTATAAGCAAACACAAACGGAGCGAGCTAGTTTGTAGCTGTAGATGTAAACGTTAAATGGAGGGCGCTAAGTTGTAGCTACGTAAGCAAACAAAAAACGAAGGGTGCTTAGTTGTAGTTGTGCATACAAGCACAAAACAGAGTGAGCCAAGTTGTAACTGTACAAGCAAAGGCAGAACGAAGTGAGGTACGTTGTAGCTGCACGTAAAACACAAATCGGAGCCAAGTTGTAGCTGAATAGGCAATCACAGAACAGAGGGCGTCAAATTGTAGCTTTACGAGGAAACAGTTAACAGAGCTCGCCAAGTTGTAGCATCACGAGCAAACACAAAATGAAGTGAGCTAAGTTGTAACGTTAAAACCAGACACAAAACGAAGCGCGCTAACTTGTAGTGTCACAAGCAAACACAAACTGGAGCGAGCTATAAGTTGTAGCGTGCTGAGTTGTAGCGTCGCAAGCAAACACGAAACGGTGAGCGATTAGTTCTAGCGTCACAAGCAAATATAGAATAGAGCGGGCTAAGTTGTAACGTTGCGTCACAAACAAACTTAAACCAGAGTGCGCTAAGTTGTTGCTG
>JAKSDK010001905.1 GCA_022360095.1 Phycisphaerales bacterium | reverse complement strand
TGGACCCGGTCCAAAGAGGGACCCCTGGTCCATGTTTTGTCCTCACCCTTCGAGATTTGGGTGCTTCGTGCTTCGGTCTTCGTTTTCGAAACTACCGTCCAGCCTCATACTCCGCCCGGGAGTTAATTTTATTTTTTCCACTCGGGAAGTATTTGTGGCGGCTTTTGTGAAGAGTTAAAGCTTGTATCGACGAATTTCAACCAAATACAAGTCAAGCAAATTATTTTGAAGGATTCTGGAGGATAAAAAGCAAAACAAACGCGGAAATGGAGGTAAGAAAACAGTAAAAATCCTTGTGTGCCGATCGCCGATTCGTTTAAGTCTGTAGCACATGTTGTTGAAAGGCAATGAATTCCTTCCCGCTTGGCCTTCGCTTAGCTTTTTGTCTTCAAATCCTTGCTTATTTTGATGAATTATATCAGCAAATTCATGTTTGCTTGTCGTTAACTCGTCGATGGAAAACTAAAAAAACAAAGCGTCTTTGTAAAGTGAACACTTGAGCACGAGGGACGCCGAAGTATAGAATTTCGTTATGCTAATTATGATAATCCAATTAGCATACGGTAATCTGATAGCGTCACAAAATAAAATTTGTTGAAAATTCCAAGCCGCTCGATATATTTTCCTCCGATTTTCGGGTTGTTTTGCTTAGATATTGAAAAAAATATTTGTTACTACCATATTAAACAAAATAGACACACTTCCTGAGACCGAGATATTTTTTTCTGAAAGTTTAATTTTTGTCCTTTCCAATGAGGTATTGCTCTGTATGGAACTGTAAATAACAACAGAGATATAATTTTTTAAAGTTGCATGGTCAAAAATACTGAAATAACCCTCAAAACAATCCTTATTGGTCTCACTACACAAGAAAACTACATAAGATAAGATAACTTTAAAAATCTTAAAAAAACAAGACGGTTAACAAAGCAAAGTTTCAAAAACCTTTATTCCGTTTTCACTTAATTTGGTAAAGTGAAGTAGGCGCCTTACAGTAGTAAACCATGAATGCTTACCTACATTATTT
>JAKSDK010001361.1 GCA_022360095.1 Phycisphaerales bacterium | reverse complement strand
ATTTATAAAAAATAATGAAGAAATAAATGGTCAATTTATTATTGAAAATAACAAAGGTACAATAATGAAAAGAGGAGAAATATTAGATACATCAAATAACATAAATATGGCTGACCTTCCTTTTGGAATATATTGAAGTTGTTTAAAGTTTTTTGTTGAGTATTTCAATCTTTCGTAAGAGGATGATTGAAAAGGCTAAGTAGTGGAGGCCCAACCAATTTACGGCCTTGGTCTCATAGCGAATTATTAAGTTTTTGAATCCATCTAACCAAGCGTTGGTCCTTTCGACCGCAAAACGTTCTTTATATAATTGATTATCAAAAAAATAATCGTTCTGATCCGGATCTTTTGCATTTCTTTTGTTTAGGTCAAAATTTGGGATGATCTCTTTCAGACCGCAGAAATTTCTAAAACATTGGCTGTCGAACCCTGCATCGGCGTTCATGAAAAGCCCCTTGTACTCAATATTGGAATCGCTCAAAGTCACCAATATTTTGGACACGTTTTTTTCGATTTCAAACAGGTCGTTGTGTTCGCCGCTTATGGGGTCTGAGCAGGCCAGGAGAATTCCCTGCCTGTCAGTCAAAAAAAGCATGTTGGTCGTCTTGCATTTTTTTCGGCCTTGATAACCTACACATTCACCGCCTCTTTTGGCAGGTGTTTGAGAACCGTCCAATTCTACACTGGACATGTCCAGAAATTTTTTGTTCAGTCCAAGCAAGGCCGTCCAAAGCTGGTACCACGAACCGTCTTTCGACCACTTTGAAAAATAGTAAAACACTGAGTTCCAAGAGGTTCGGTGACGTCCAAACAATTCACGCATGGGTAGTTCACGCCATTGCAATCCTGTTTTGAGCCGTTTCAAAATTGCCCGGACAATACGCCACAGGCCGACTTTACAGCTTGGCCCCCGTTTGCCTTTGCTTAAATGGGGCACCAATTCACGGTTGATTATTTTTTTCGTTAATTTGATCATAGTTGCAGTGGGTTTTGTGTGTTAAGTCGAATTCTCAAACTTAACTCGCTGCAACTGTTTCCCATAATTTCAAAAAACTTTAAACAACCTCAATGTATTGCCACTGCTTTTGGTATATCTGGAATCTATAAAAAACTATTTTTGCGATTCTTTTTAAATAACCAAAAATGTCATACATGGCTATAAGTTCTAAAAAACATAATTTCAGTGCTGGTCCAGCAATCTTACCCCCCACCGTATTCAAGCAAGCAGCGCAAGCTGTTCGTCAAATTGATGATTCCGGCTTGTCAATCCTTGAAATATCTCACCGTAGCCCCAATTTCGATGCTGTAATTAATGAAGCTGAGTCATTAATTAGGGAATTGGCCGGAATCAATGACAACTATGCCGTCTTGTTCTTAACAGGAGGAGCCAGCACTCAATTTTTTATGGCACCGATGAACATCTTAAAAGCT
>JAKSDK010001620.1 GCA_022360095.1 Phycisphaerales bacterium | reverse complement strand
GGAGAAAGAGCCCTCAATATATCAAGGGCACATGACATTGGTAACTACTGTAAGCTTTAATCCTTTCTCTTTTCTTTTCTTTTTTTAAGCTTTATTTCTCTGTGGCCGTAACAAGTACAAAAAAGTTCCTCCAGAGGGAAACATTGTTCTCCTTGTTGGATGTGCTGTTGGGGTATGTTTAGCAATGGTAGATTTCTCTTTAACCCTTATTCCCGACGGAGACTACCATAATAATTTTCTTCTAACATTACAAGTACCATACTAATCTAAAGATTGGGTTATCAGAATTAAAAATTAGAGCTGTACTTACCTGACTGTGAGGGGAAAAGGCTTTGATTGTCAAACAAAATAGGAAATGTATAGAGACCAGTCCAGAGAATTTGTGTAAAGATATTGGGGGTATAATCAAAATAAAAATAAAAACAGACTATTAACCAATTATTGGTTAATAGTCTGTTTTAGTCAACCACAGTGATGTTGAGTACAGATGTATGTCTAATTATGTAGCTTTTGTGACCAAAATTTTATAATATTTTATGTCGGTACAATTTTTTTTTCAAGTTTGCTGTTTCTCAGGTTCTTTGCAAAAATGACGCGACTTTTTATTTTGTTGTTTGTTTTTAGAATGCCATCAAAAAGAAAATTAAAAGCATTGGATCTGGTGAGAAAAAAGAACACTGGATGGACTTTGCTAAGGAGGACTACGGAGTAAGTAATCATTTTTAAACGTAACCACTCTTTAGGTTATGCTCCTACAATGTAAGGTTTGTGCTGAACGTTTTTCAAAGTTTCACAGTCCTGTACAGTACAGTGACTGTAGAGATTGCTTTTTTTATAAAGTGGGTGGAATAAAAGCTAAAGTTTGAAGTAATGTTTGTATTACTAATTTTATCGTGTTCTTATGACATTACAGTCCCGCATGGTTGAAGATGTCAAGGCACTTTTTAAAGTTCTTTTTATGTTTCTTCCTCTTCCTGTGTTCTGGACATTGTTTGATCAACAAGTGAGACTTTTTTTTAACGTTT
>JAKSDK010001726.1 GCA_022360095.1 Phycisphaerales bacterium | reverse complement strand
TTGGTTTTAATTCGGATCGGTTAACAAAGTGGCACCAAGTTTTTTTTTGGCCAACCGTAAACCAGAGTAAAAAGTAACCTTACCTGAGCCGTGAGTAGCATTTCTAGTGTCGCTTATACCATACAAGGCTCTGATACTGGTCGGAGCCATGTCTCTTGCTCTGAAAGAAGGAAAACGTAACTGTGCATAAAAATCTTGACAGATATCTTACGCTTGCAAGCTTAAAAACGAAATTCAAGCATATAAAGCTACTTTTAGGATAGTTTGAGGCTTAAAAAAGTGCTGCCATTCAAAAAGTTCAAATATGGTAGGTTTTTGCTCCAAGTTATCCAAACTTGACAAAGTGGTAATGAAACTTCTCTGTACATCACAAAAAATACAATAACATCTGAAAAACTGTTGCCACTTTCAAAGTTGGCTGCTCTCTTACATTGAAATTTAGTAATCAAAGCAAGGTTTTAAGAAAAAACAATACTTTAAAAGAAAATAAAATCCAAAAGGATCTTGGTAGTGGTAATCAAAAGGCCTCTTTCTAGAGTAACTAGGGATTTGTCTTCCCGAATTCAGTTGTTACATGAATACTACCGGGTAAAGGAGGACATTAATACAACTTCTGGGTACCTGTAAGTTTTGGTGGGCCCCATTAGGTCTCGCCAGAGAGTTATGCAGTTTTCCCTTGCAAGTATCATCGCTGTCAACGGTCCACTAAACTGACAAAGAAGAACATTAAGGTTAGGTCTCAAACAAGCAGTGCCTCTGAGTGGTGTGCACTTATATATACGGCAGTAGACACCCCAGTCGTAACTTAAACTCAGATAACACGAACTCCCCGTTAACTTGAAATAAGTTCCCATTCCCCTTGGATTCCACCTCACTTTTCAGTCATTTTCACTCGGTTCACTCCGGCGATCTCAGATAACTCGAATTCTCCGCTATCTCGATCTAGATTTCGTTTCCCTTGAGCAAAATTTACCCCGATAACTCGAATTCTGGTTCTTGCTACTCCTGTCGAGTAACCGGTAAAAACACTAACACTGACACTACACCAATTTAATTCTAATTAATGCGATGAATTTTTCACATATTTAAAAGTCATTACCCAACATTATAAGTCAAACCGGATCATGTGTTACAGTTTCTGATAAGATAAGTTTAACATGCACTGTACTGACACGCTAAAAAATCAGTAAACAAACACTAATAAACACGGCAAAATGACTTTTCAATCGACCTTGAGAACTTGAATCCCGACCAACTAGAACTATTTTCCAGTTCCCCTTGGAATTCGAGTTACCGGAGTTCTACTGTAACTGTTACAATCTCCTAGGCAAAGTTGGCAACAGCTTGCCTACAGTTATGGAGATCATTATTATTGTCCCAAAAAGAAGTCTACACAGGTTAACTGTTCACATC
>JAKSDK010001295.1 GCA_022360095.1 Phycisphaerales bacterium | reverse complement strand
TTTAAATTTTTGAGGGGAATTTTGGACACCGTGAGAAAACGCGTTATCGCAAGTGGAAAAGATACATCGAACAACGATGCTCTTCCAGACTGGGCAGTAGAGGAGGCTTCAATGGAAAAAATGGAGGCTATGATGGCTGAAAATGGCAACAAATTAATTGGACTCTATGACGAGATCACGCATTTTCTCACACAAATAAACGTTTACAGAAATCGCGGCCTCTCAGACACACACGACCTGGCTATGTTTCTTCAACTGTACAATGGATTACCTTGGTCAAGGAAAACAGGTTAGACTTAGATAATATCCATTTTTTGGGAAGTCGACCCTCTTTGGGGTCTCAGTTCAGTAAGTTTCGTTGGTCTAGGTTGATATTCTAATTAATTAGAGGGCATAACTATCGTGGATAGATTGCCAAAGGTTTGAGGTAAAACAATCCTCTCTTAGCTCGTCACCACGATAATTAGACAGAGAGATTGCGTAAATTTGATTTATCATATAGTTGAGTGGTGAAGACAAGAGCAGTTTAATAGACTGCCTATTTTATTTAACAAATTTGAAACAGTACAAAAATTTTCAAGCAAGAAGATTATGCTCCCAGGGAATGCTACAATAAGAGTTACTAATTTAAGTCACGAAAAGGAAATAATTCTACGAAAACAAACAACGAAACAACTTGTGGTGTCGGCCACATTATACCCAGTAGCATCCAAGATCCATTAAAAGCATTAAAAGTCAGTAGACAAAGCGCGACCCTCCGTTCTGCCCCAAATACCAGAAAGCCTGAATGAAACGCAGATAACGGGTCTGTATCACCCACTCATCACCCTGCACATTACGGTCACCGAACAACCAAAAATTAAAGTTGCCAGCAGGAGTTTGTCCTCTCTCCTCGCCCCCACCCCCCTCCCCACACACCCCCCAGGTGGCGATGAGCGAGCAAAGGAAAAAACAGTAAACAAACGTCTGTTTTCGCGGGCGAAACTTCACTGAAACGCTGAAAGTTGCCTATTTTCTACACAGTTGACTGTAACTGCAAATGTCAGAAATGTGGCTTTATATTAAAATTAGGTAGATCAGATACATGCGATGCCG
>JAKSDK010001654.1 GCA_022360095.1 Phycisphaerales bacterium | reverse complement strand
TCATTGGCTGAAACAAACTGTCCTATTTTTTCCCAAATAGGACAGTTTCTGTATTTTTACTCAAATTCTATATTGAAAACTGTCCAAATTAAATCCCAAATTGGACAGTTCTGAGAAATTAAAGGATAATAGCCGTGCTGACAATACTGGATTAACTGACTGCTATATAATTAGTGGGCGTAGCGGGAACCAAAACTATGGAACCTGTATTAAGCGGCAAAGCGATCAGTTTTCAAAGTCCCATAAATTACTTCCCTTGATTTACCGTAATTTTGACTTCTATGTCAATCACTTGTTCATACAGTTTCAAATAATGTAACACATGAGGCACAACAGTTAAAACGCCGGTAATGAATATTTCTATATTTGAGGTCAAACTTCTGATCTGATAAGGACTGGAGATCGAATTCTTTGAACTGTATTTCGTGCAGCCTGTAATAGGCAGTCACCCTGGATTAAGCACTCACTTAGCCATTCCCCGAGGATGACCGCTTTACATAGGTTCGACTCAATTTTTTTTATTCTCCCTTCGTCTCACGCCTCGCACAAAATGTCGCGTTCGCCTCACTTGGTTCATGAAACGCCTGTTGTGCAGGCTGTCACACCTTCTGATTTAATCTGCAATGTAATCGGTACAATGCCGGACTAACTAAAAAGCCTAAAAACATTAAGCTTAATTGTATATGATTCGTTCAACCACTGAAAACAAAAGAGTACAATAGGAATGTATGCAGGACCCATTTACAGTTGAACGAAAGTGAAGTTTAAATATAGAGTTCCTACTTCAAACAACAAAAGCATGCAAACAATTTATTAGCGAAGTTTGGTACGTCAAAGAAACGACATCCCGGTACTTAAATAAAACTGCAATTTCTATAGCAGACTAAACAGCAGAGTTGACCTTTTTGCGAAAAAAAGTAGAATTGCAGATTCTTTCAATGATTTTTAAACTGGCTTTTTTGGTTTGAAGTGAAGTTTAAGGAAATCAAATAGAGTAAGGACATGTGGGTAAGGAATATAAGCATACAAACCCAAAGTCGCTTTGCTTATTGAAGTTTTTAACTATTCTTTACACTAGAACAATTTTAACTACATAAAGCCGGAAAAGTCCGGAAATACAGTGAAAACACCTCGTCTTAATGCGTTTATCTAGTTAACAACGCAAGCTGTTTTCACAAGCAAAAACAAGGCATTTTCACGCCTTTACGACTGGAAATTCAGGAAGAGTTATACTCCCTCGCGAGATGGTATATTTAACTTGCCTTGATAAATACCACAGCCAATCAAGTCACACGTAGTGACAGAGGCCTGCCAATTAATCTCGTCATATTATTGCCAGGCAATCGCCTCGTGGTTGAGCTCGAGAACTTGAACATCGCAAACGATCCCAACAATCATTTCTTTCGATTTAGTATCCCACTGACCGCATTAGATTCTTCAGTTCCTCAGTCAGGTCTTTAGAAGCGCTTCGTCCCGCGCCATTGTTGACTATGCCGTACTTTTACAATTTGAATCCTTCGAGTTAGCGGCTCGGGCGGAGCCAGACCTGTAGGCCCGGGCCCGCAAATGTT
>JAKSDK010000562.1 GCA_022360095.1 Phycisphaerales bacterium | reverse complement strand
TTTATGTATTTGTAAATAATTCATAGACGTTTTATTCATTTTGACATCGGCGTTAAAGAAAAATTACAAAATACTCCCCGAATTTAGATGGATTTTGTGTCAATTTTGCCATGTGTTCCACCCGCGATTTTTCTTGCGTGAACGGATTCACGATCCAGTTTATGTTACTTGAATTGCTTTCATGCATTAACTCAAAACTAACAATTTCAGTCTATCGTTTCGTATTTTTTCATTCATAACATTAGTTCCAGGGGCGGATCCAGGATTTTTTTTAGGAGGGGGTGCACTCTCTCTTGCTCTACTTCAACTTTCTTATTCAGGCTTTGTTTTCACTGTGATGTTACTTGATGTTTATTGAATGATTCACTGGTCAAATAACTGCTGGGTCCGTTCGCAAGAGAGTTTTTCGTTGTTCGAGTGTCGCCTTTGAAAACTGTTTTTGCGGTTCATATTCAGTAGGCGTTTTCTTCTGATTTTTTTACGTCTTCTTTCATTCAGAAAAGAGAAAGTAATTATGTGTTTTCGTATCTGCATTTTCTGGTTTGTTTTCAATGTATTGGCGTCATTCTCGGCATACCATATTTATTCGTTTAACCGCAGGGCGATGGCGTTTATTCGAGGTGTACATTCTGTAATAATACCAAACAAAATTTATTATGGGAGCCTGTGAAAAGGAACGTCAAATTTCAGAAGACTTGAGAAAACACAGATAAAATTCTGAAAACTTCATGTGTAAGATGTAATTTTCTGAAATGTGACATTCATTTTCTCGGGCTATTATAAGAAATTTTCTATCGTGTCATTACAGATATACACGGTGTCCCAAAAGTTCGTTCCTCTAATTTCATGCGTTATAACTTTTGATCAGAACTTTATTTTCACATGAAATTTCTAAAATATGTTTAGTGCTCCATCGATTACTTGTATTCAGAAGTTCAGTAACTGGCGTGGTTGTGCTTTCACGTAGCTGAGCGTTTTTGTGTTATCTTTCACGATATTCATAAAAAAAAAAACACAAGGAAGGAGTTCGAGCAATTCAGATTCGGGCTACAAAATACAAAAAAAATACATGTGGTGGGAAAATCTACTCTCACACGCGCCTACACAAATCGAATATTCGAGTCGAAAGAAGTATGAAATATTAATGAGATTGAAAATACAAGACTTCTGTTCAAACTATTTGCTTATCAAGTCCAATCGCTTTCTCGTGGATGTCTTTACTCTTGGCTCCTCCTCCTTCTCCTTTTCCTCCCAGAGAACACTCAGCTTTAACCTTCCCTCTGTAGGCACGGGGTAATTTCCTAGATTCAATATTTTTGACCAGCGAGTCGCCAGTTAGACAGGCTTTCACCGGTTTGTCTGCACTTACAGGTACCTCTTTTGATGAATCGAGGCCTGTAACTGTAACTGTTGATCACCAATAGGGGTGATCTGAACCTGTTTGAAAGATTGTTTGTGATTGGCTGGAAAAACAGTAGGGACTGTGACATAAAACAATAGAAGGGCAGATCATAGGGGACCAATAAAATAATAGGTTTAGAACGGGGCAGGTAAACTGAATCAATGAAGGGATTTAAAGCAGGCTAAGAGAAAACAAAT
>JAKSDK010001764.1 GCA_022360095.1 Phycisphaerales bacterium | reverse complement strand
GTTTGTTTTCTGAGCACTCAATCGAATCCAGTTGGCGACCAAACAGTGAACAGGAAACAATGTGATGGAACTGTTATTCAAGTTCCCACCGTCCCTGCTGCCATTTCTTACAACAAGAACATGGGAGGTGTTGACTTGAATGACCAGCAAAGAAATTATTATGCTGTGGGCTGCAAGTCGCGCAAGTGGTGGCGTTATTTGTTGTGGTTTCTCGTCGATGTGGGCATTGTCAATGCTCACATTTTGGAAACTGAAGCGGAAAATCATCCCACAACTGCAGTTTCGCGTCGAGTTGGCAAAGACACTTAGCGCGGAATTTAGTTCACGTTCACTTAGTGTTTCAGAAGGGCGCTTGACTGGTGGACAATGGCCTGTAGAAACCTCTAAAGGACACTGCAAGCGTTGCTTAAAGCGTAAGGGAACAAAGTGGTGCCGAATGGCTTGTACGGCTTGTGCGAAACACATTTGCCTGGAGTGCTTTCCAAATCACTCCGAGGCTGATTGTGACAGTGGTGCGAAATTTGAATTTCACGATCGATGTACTTTGCATTCAAACTTTGTCAATCTGTTCTTGGAAAACCACCTGGCATTATTCAGGCAACAAAATTGAAATGTTAGTTAAAGTTTTGTAGTTTCTGACTTCTTGAACGTAAATATTTACAGTAAATAGAATGCTTTTATCTTCTGTAGAAGAAAACATGGTGGTTGAAACGAGACAGAAACAAATGTTCACAAATTGAGTTTATTTTCTTGTTAGTGACTGTCAATATTGTACATTTCTTATCAGAATTAAATACCTCATTGATTTTGCTACAACTTTTGTCACATTATATGTCTGAGTAGTGCTTAGTTTTGGTTATAGAGAACTTTTTCTGAAGGCTCCTCAGATCACTCAATTATGGCCAAAAGCCCTTAGGGAAGAGGATACATGTCCCTATTATCTCCCATAGGGGGTAAAGGGTTAAGATTATAATAATCCTCGTGATTTCGTGGTGGAGCATTTATC
>JAKSDK010001446.1 GCA_022360095.1 Phycisphaerales bacterium | reverse complement strand
TGATATAAATAAGTGAAAATGTCGGGAAAGCAGCATGATTTCAAAATTTACCTCTTCAAAGAGTTTTTAAATGAAGTAGCAGTACAAATTTATTGCCAAGCTATTATAAAGATGGTTGTGTTACTTGACCAAAGACGCAACAGTCAAAGTTTGACATTTTTTTCTGTATTTATGAAATAAAATACGTAGAAAAACTATCCCTGAATTCCTCGCTCTCTAGGCTATGGAAAGTCTAGAAAGGCACGTCGAGATAAGCAGTTAGAACTAACAACTGTACTATACAATGTCAGATTAAACACTGCAAGTTCATAAAATGACGTCTATCAATAATACATAGTTACATACAAGAAAGTCATTATATCCGGTGTCATCAGATCCCTTTTTTTTGTCTGATGCTGATTCATCGGGAAGCGACCTTTACTCACATGGTTTATCGATCGAAGAGCTGTCGTTACCACTGACAGCTGCACTGATACTTCAAATCGATGTCTTTGTCTCAACTAAAATATCTGAAATTATAGAAGCCCTAGCAAATAATCTAACCATCCAACTCATTTCTCGAAGTGTAGATTTTTTAAAAATCATTTAGAATTGTGTCTCGTATCTTGCATGTCCGCTGCACTTCCGCAATTGGCGCGTTCCTTTGGGATGACGTGCATGGATCAGAGGCTCTGGATGGGACTACTGGAATCCCAGTAATTAGCGTATTTTTATTGCAGGTAAATGATTCGGAGGATTTAAAAGGACTACTCTCTGGTTCAAAGAGGACTAAAAGAACAGCAGACCATCGAGAGCAAGGTAGTCGGTACTACGAATTTAAAATGCCTGTTGAAACTATCGACACATTGCATTTGAGTCGCACACCTATTTTTGTTCCTGATGCAAGAGTCCGAGTAAGGAAATATAGGAAGTACATTACTGTACAACGTTTAGGTAGATGATCGACGTAAAAAAAGATAGCGCTCACAAGTTGTGGTAAAATTATAAATGCCCGTAGCATTAGTCCTTCGACGACTCTGTGCATTAAAAGAGTGACAGAGTAAACATACCTCACAAACTTGTCTTATTCAGTTTATTGTTTATGAAGAAAATAAACTCTGCGAAACACTAGCGTAAAAGAGGCTTGTATATCAGATCTTATCTACCTTTCTCATCTA
>JAKSDK010000176.1 GCA_022360095.1 Phycisphaerales bacterium | reverse complement strand
CGTGATTAGCATAATACTAAATCTAGACCCACTATTGTTTCCGAAATAACTCTTCACGTGACGCTAAGGTAGAGAGGCACATCTTATTACAAAGATAGAGCCCTCGAACTTTCTTGCTTAAACAAACATCACGAAATGTATTTTGCATTACTTTCTTTTAGTCTTACTGTTATTATGGTCATGATTACTAAAGCTCTGCGAAATTATTGACATGTATTATTTCGAAGTTTAAGCACTGTATTTAGTAACATCCTATACCTGAAGAAAGCTTGTTCGGGTAGCCGAAATAAGCGTAAAAACTTAATATATATGCGTTGTGTGAACAATGCTACAGTATTTTTCTTTTAAATATTATAGTTGAATTATCCAGTTTTCTTATAGACTGAAACATCATCAGTGAACTGAACCTTATACCTCATAAACATAAAATAAAATATTTCCATTATCTCTCCTGTTACATTTCCTGTCAGGATCCCCCCAGGGCTCCTCTTTTTGTAATGTGAAAGAACACCATACCTTATCTAAGTATTTTCAACTTTATACTCAACCGATAATACAATAACCCCTTATTTTTAGACCAAACTGAGGCCCGAAGGCCCTAAAGGTCTGGATTACCGCCCCCCTGCCTTATCCCAAGGTCTAGATCCGGCACTGAACCAACCTATAAATGGCGTTCCCAAAAGTTCCGGCGATTTTCTGACAGAACCTTGTGTAGGTCAACGTTGTCCAGTTCCACAGGATTCCACAGATAAGGAGTTGCGTTCTCCTGAAGTCCAATGCAATAATAATTACAATTATTAACGTGCAATTCTTTATTCTTGTTACTTCGTAGGTGTCATCTGGGCCTGGAGCCAGAAACACGTCTCTGTTCGCACCATATACGGCTTATTCCATGAATGGCACAGCTGAAGGAAAACTTGTTTACATCAACAAGGGAACTAAAAAGGATTTCGAAGAGCTTGAAAAACACAACATCACCGTAAATGGGAGTATTCTTATAGGCAGGAATGGCTTAAACTTTTACCCAACCG
>JAKSDK010001040.1 GCA_022360095.1 Phycisphaerales bacterium | reverse complement strand
TATTAAATTTGTTTCGTTTGGACCTACCTGAACTTGTCCAATACAGCGCACGTAAAATAGCACTGGAGAGATGCACTTGTAAGTAAGGCTTTATGGTCACACTATGGAAGTAGTCCGTCAAGCTGATTGTGGAGCCGTGTTCCCCCCTTTACACCACATTTTTTGTTGTCATGTCTTTATTAGACTTCAATTTTAATCCTAGCTAAAAGAACTGCGACAGTAATGACCTTAAATGGAACCTGATTCACTCAGTTCCTAACCCTAATCACTTAGCTTCGACAGTGTAGTGTGTAGTCCATATTAGGGTAGTCCAAATGGGTCGTCCATGGGGGTGGTCAATGGACTGGGGGTCAGTGTTTTGTCCACCACCATTGTGCTTTTGCAGGGTACCAAATTATGTTCCTCTTTGGAGGTGGTACAACATTTTTTTACTAAAGTTTCCACAGCTGATGACATTCAGCAGTGAAATAAAAAAAGTAATTACCATATTTATTGGAAAAAGCACCCGACCTCGAAGTAGCACCCACCTTGAATAAGTGCCCATCCTAAAGGCAGAAAAAGTTAATAAGCACCCAGCCTCGAATAAGCACCCACCCCACCCCAACCCACCCCCCTTCCTCCTCCCAATGGGACACTTGCCCGAAGACAGAGTTTTCTTCAGGGACAGAGTATTTTACAGAAACCTTACTTTCTTACATCTTCGCATTTTGTTATTACCATTTATTGTTTTGTTGCAAAATAAACATACTACACTTGCTGAAAATGGTGGCCTCAAATAAGCGCCCGCCCTCAAGGTTGAAAAATTTAGTAAGTGCCCAGGATGGTTAATCAAATATATATGGTAAAAGAATTTCCCACTTCTCATTCATAAACTAATATGTGTCCACATTATTTATTTTAAGCTGGCATTTCAGCCAATATATCACCCAGAAGTAGTGTTTCATACAGGCAACAATTTACTTAAGTTTCCTGTCTGGGATTCAGTTGAATTTATTTCCTCCGAACAGCTGTGAATGCAAGAGAAAATTCCAGAGAACAATTCTGATTTTCTCATAAGATTTTGATAAATGTGAGACATTAGAAGTTTTCATCATCAAATAAATCCTGTTAGAATTAATGCACTGAAGGGTTTTACAGACTCTTGCTCTGTTTACAGGTGTTACAAGAAATAAGTCCTGACTTAGAAAACTTTGGACACAG
>JAKSDK010000395.1 GCA_022360095.1 Phycisphaerales bacterium | reverse complement strand
ATACATATTCTTCTAATACAAAGAGTGAAAGGCAAGATGGACAAAATGACAGCTCACTGTTCTAAAAGGGTCCTGTTCTTAATTCCAACCCCCGGCCTCACTCCCCTTTTCCCCTTAGATCCAGAATCATGACTTCAAATAAACCAAATTCCAGACCCCCAACGAACTGATTTAGAGGTACACACACAGAATCCAGTGTGATGTTGCAATTATTGAGTACATCATTCCATCAATAAAACAAGTTTATCTGGGGTGTCTAATTCCCAGTCGTAATACTTTATGGATACTCATATTAGTTTTTATTGATCTGTTTCCACAATTCAACACAGAATATTTCTTTTGGAAAAGTAATAAAGTGGCAAATAGGGGTGGGTTAATATTGTAGTAACTCTCAGCTAACAGCAAGCACATCTGTAACTAACTGGGCTGTAAGCAATGGCCACCATCAGACAAAAATTTGCATTTTGAAGGGAAAATGACCTTGGCATGCAACAAAAACATATAAAGATTTAGTACAATGAGAATGGGAAAACCTCATCACCTGATCTGCAGTGGTTCATCCTGAAGTTCTTCATCATCAGTCTAAAAGTTAACACAGTTTTTTCAACATGGTCAAGAACCATAAAAATAATAACAAAAAAACAGGTTCTGATCTCTTGATTGCTAGTCTTGTTTCTTCTATTTTTCATAAATTATATGTTCATTATTTAAGGTTTGCTAGTTTTCATTCGTATCTTGTTTCTGTTCTGGTCTAATTCACAACTTCTGGATCGTATCCCTGTTGTTTTCCATTCAGGTCTTAATTCTCGTTTTTTTCCTTCAAGTATTCTTATTTTCCATGACTGATGAATGAATACCACTATTCCAATAGTCTATTACAATAATTATCAGATTGAGAGAAATCAAACAAAATCAATCAAATATATTATAAAAACACAATACACTTTTCATACCTCAAACCGGAACCACTCAGAATTCCACTGAGGATTAAGTGACTTCTTACAGACATCTGTCTTGT
>JAKSDK010000997.1 GCA_022360095.1 Phycisphaerales bacterium | reverse complement strand
TTTAATTTAAATTTATAATGTGAAAGTTTGACATACAGTTGAAGCTCTCTACAACAGCCACCTTGGGGACAGAAGAAAGTGGCCATTGTAGAGAGGTGGCCGTTGTAGAGAGGTTGAAACAAGAGTGAATGTATGTAAGTACTGTCTGTCAAAAAAGGCTGTTGTAGAGAGGCGGCCATTGTGGAGAGGTGGCCATTATTGGAAGTTCGACTGTAATGAAAAATGACTGTTTTATTAACATATTCCTACTACAATACACATATAATTTAAGAACAGATCGGTAAAAAAGCAACTGGCAGAAATTATGTATTAAAAACAGTTAATTTTTACAGCATGATCAAGGAGTTGAGACTTGGGTCAGAATCTGAAACACAAAATGCTTTAACTAGTAGTTAGAGCAGGACTAATGGTCTGAACACACTTGGCAGCATGTTGCTGCAACATGTTTGCAGCGACAAGTGAAAATCTTTTTTGAAAGTCTTTGTCTCCATGACAGAACTTTTTAACCACTACATATCTCATAAATTCAGACTGATTTGGTTTTATGCAACGTGTTACATGCAGGGACAAAATTCTATCGTGGAGACCAAGATTTTCACAAAAACTCTACAGTACACATGAAGCATTGTTGCTGTGACATGTCACCGCAAACTGGGGCAGTGATTTGTCATCATTGTGTTGCAGTGACATGCCCGCTAGTGTGCTCTGACCTTAAACCTATAACTGCATATTGTGAGTCCAAAGCCCTAAACACACCGCAATGCTAGTACCTCATGTCTTTGTACAGTAGCCATGATTATTATATGAAACTTACCTATGTCATCAAAGTGAACTGGTACTCCACTAAAAGACAAAAACAAATACAAATGGAGTGCTTTAGAGAATTTCAATATTTATAATCAATATTATTATTTTCAAGAAAACAGCTTTCAAAAACAGACAAACATGCCACACACAAAAATATAAAATTACTAAGAACAACTTTGTACCTTTCAATAATCTCGTCCAAGATGTGATTTGCTAATTTCGAGTCAACATTTTTGAGGTGTGAAATTTTCTTCCTGTGCTCACTAGCTTGTTTGTTTTTTGCATTCTCAGCATCAGCTGAGGCACCAGGCCTTCCTGATGGTTTTGTCTGAAAATACAATTTACACAAGGTGGTTCAAATACAGTGGAAACCTCCGTTAAGCAGACACCCTAGTAGCAAAGCATTTATTGATTGGACCAACTGAGAAACAAGACAAAACAGTGACACATACGAGATCACTGTCTATTAAAAGTCAAAATATGGGTTGTGTAACCCACATGTACTGCAGAATCTTGCGAAGGGCCACTTGAAGGGGTTAAAAGGAAAAGAACTATAAAAGAGAGAGAAAAAATTGAAAAAAAAAAGGGAGAAAGGAAGTAAGGAAGAAAAAAGAAAACAACATTTACCAAACAGAAACAGTTTCTCCAA
>JAKSDK010000257.1 GCA_022360095.1 Phycisphaerales bacterium | reverse complement strand
GTTCGGCCAGCAATTTCATGTCCTCAATGTGGATCTCCGGAAAAGTCAGCCCCATCGAATGGGCGACCGCCACACGGGTTCCGGGCTTGGGATTGAGGCCGCAGCAGATTTCCTTTCGCTGCATTTTCATGTGATGCGCGATGTCCCACTCAAGCACGACGCCCTGGTGACGGGTCACGACCCAGCAGTGCATGTCGTCGCAGCAGCCGTTCTTTTCGGCAGGGAAAAAATATCCGGTGACATAGCCCGCTTCAAAGCCCGCCGAGCGCAGCATGGCGCTCAGATATGTGTTGATCTCAACACAGGACCCTTCCGTCAGGCCGCAGGACAGATACGGCACGGCATCCTGCCCGTCCATGAGCCGCTCTTCGGGATGGCCGTAACTGAATTTCTGCGCAACTTCGTTGACGATTGTCGAAATGGCGGCATGCCCGTCACTCGCGGTATCCGCAATTCCGAGCGCATCGGACACAAGCGCGTCCGTGGCGCGCGTAAAGCGGCTTTCGCGATGAACGAAAAGATTTTCCGGATAGCCGGTGCCCCCGTCCCGGTAAAGGTAGGTCACGGTCATCGGGCGACCGGGTTCAGGTTCCGCCAATGCCGCCATCTGGCCCGTTCCGGTCTCGCCAATCAGGCTGAAAGCCGCGCCATCGAGAGAAAACCGCATCGGCATCTGATAGGGTGTCGAAATGCCTGTCGGCGCCAACAGCCGCCAACCTGGTTCGTTCATCGGTTTGATTGTCACTCTGATTGCGGTTTGAGTCATGCTTGGCCGATCATCTCATCTATATTATTATATTTCTAGTTTTATCGAAATATAAGACACTATCATGACGATTGCATTTGTGAACCAAGTCTTAGAGCGTGTTTTGAAACCGGTATTCAGGATTGACGGCGTCTGCGCCGCCGGCGCGTGCCACTGGCGGCAACAGGATCCGACGCGCTTCGCTCCGGCAGGGCGAGAGCACTTCTGAGTTTTGGAAACGGATCGACCTTGTTCGGCAGCGCCATCGCATTGACGAAATGTTCCTGGAACTTCGGCTCCAGCGCCGTCTCAATCTTCTCGATATTGTCGACAGCCTGCTCGATTTCGCGGCGATAACCGCGGTTCAGAAGCGCCATGCGCGCGCCGGTTCCGGCAGCATTGCCGATTCCTGAAACTTCGGTG
>JAKSDK010000268.1 GCA_022360095.1 Phycisphaerales bacterium | reverse complement strand
GAACAGATGAAAAAGAGTGGAAAAATTGCCTCTTCTCAAATCACAGCCCATATTTTCTAAAGCATCCCAAGTGGAATGACGCATACCAATTGACTTTCCAAGTGGAGTTTTCAGTTTTCCTGTGTAAATTGTAAGAACCCTGGGTCTTCAAGTCCCAGTTTGAATTAAATGCTGGGGTATTTAAATGAGAATGTACAATACATGCACTTTTTTCCTGTTTCCAATAATTCCTTAAAACTACACTGCTTCTTTACTCTTGTGAAATTGTCATGTTTTAGGATTACCTGTATATTGCTCCACTTCATGTCCAACTGGAAGCTACCAAGTCTTTTTCAAGCATTATTGAAAATGGAACAATACAAGCCTATATGTTTGCCTCATCTTTTTTACCAATTACATTACATAATCTGGGCAGCAGAGATACAGGTACCTTAATTATTTGTCTGTAAAATATTTCATAAAACATGTTTTTATAATCGTTAAAGGACATTATTAGTCATGGAGCTCGCACAGCCAGTTTGAGGTTTTTGTACTGTAGTTACTTTAGCAAGAAGCACCTAAGAATGTTTTCTGTACTGTCCATCGGAAGGGACCTGCTAGTCCTTTACAGCATTACCTCTGTCCTCTGTAGTATGTTGCTGGTACCTTGTTTTACACCCAGGTGAAGGTAAAAAGAGTCAAGCCAAGGTTTTAGTTAAGAGAAACAATGCAATAACAATGCACATATATTAACCCAGATCTACCAGATGAAAAGTTTGACATGTTAAGTAGTCAGCCACCACTCCTACATGGTATATCCAACATGAAATGAGGTATTGTTATATCTGGTTTGAGATGCTAAGAAGTGGGTCAGAAAAAATAAGACCGACTTTGAGGTATCTCGATATCAGACGAAATGCATTGATATAGCTTCATAGACAAACCATAAATCTTGGTGATGTTTGACATCAAAGTTCATAAAACTTTGTGATAATAAATTACATGTATTCAATTTCCAAACCTGCATCATTGCAATGATAGCCTCTCTTTATGAATTATTCCTTAGTTCTGTGAACTGTGTATGTTAAATTTGTAACCCAGTTTAATATCCTTTCCTTAATTTCAGTTGTATCCAATGCCTGGCTTCAAACTCTCCTGACTTCAATTGATTTTCTTCCAAAAGATGTCATTAAAAGAGAGGTCTGCAATACTTTTACAATTGCTTAAATTAAT
>JAKSDK010001433.1 GCA_022360095.1 Phycisphaerales bacterium | reverse complement strand
GGTGATTATCCGAAGTTTGGCACTTTCAGGCCTTCATTGTCTCCATTTGGCACAAGATACATGTTATGATAAATACAGGTCAACTCAAAAGAACCATAACATGAGTTAGTTACACAAATTAATACATACCTCTGCAGGTTTCTTGGCATACTCGGGTTTTTCAAATATCCTGAATTTTCTCCCCAAAGTGCTTCACATAGATCTGGCGCTCTACATTCAAGATGACTCACCATTCCACATGGAGAATCACAAATGAAAACAATTGGTGGATACTTCAGGGACATATATAAATCTGCGGCATCACGTACGGACTCCGTAAGGGTTAAAAACTTTGAGGCAACTGTACACTGAAGAAGAAATGGAATAGAACTGTTGAACATCCTTTAAAAAGAGACAAAAAAGACAGGACATAATATACACTTACACCGTGACGGCAAACCAGATGGTAAAACCCTCCAGTATGTCCAGGTACTTTAGTGAAACCATGGCAGGGACACAATCCAACAAGCATGGAACTGTAAAGAGCTTGAAGATCAGTGCACAATTTTACCCAGGGAAAAAGACAGAACACGTAGCGTATACAGTGTAAAAAAAAATAAATGAAACTTTTTCTCTACATGCTTAAAAGGGCCCATTTAATGAAATTACCACAACAAATAGATGAAAGTACAAGTAAGATGCTATAAGAACAGATTTATTCAAAAAAGGACTAACATTTACAGCTGTTTGGATAGAAACCTACCATGATGAAAGAATCAGTCATACTAATGTACTTTAAAATACATGGGCTACTGCTTATTTTTACATGGGTGAAAATCAATTTTGTTTTGTAATTTCTTATCTTTAGAACGCTGAACCATCAGAGCCGTCGTTCAGGCTTAAAATACTAGGCATTGTTCATTCTTGATTTGATGCTGGTCACGAGCTCGAAAGCTTTTTTCGTTTTAAACACATTGAACTGAAGATCAGCTTGGATACCTTGATAGATAAGCGTAATGCAAATTTCGTAACTGTGCGAGTGATATCCCATGATCATGTTTTTGCTTTAAAAACTTTACTGGGTGTGGCTTTCGCAATTCTTGGAAAGTGAAAAACCGTCAGAAAGCAACGACAACGTCAATGAACAAAACGGATCGATTTGGGTTTGTTTCTTTATACTACTACATGAGAAATTTATGCAATTTGATTGGCTTAGAGCAGTGGTATTTCAGCTTAATTTGAAATACCTACATGTGAAAATTACAAACCTTTTGCGGGTAGTAGTATAAACAAATAATAGCATGATTTGTACG
>JAKSDK010001016.1 GCA_022360095.1 Phycisphaerales bacterium | reverse complement strand
TTTTTTTTTTGTTTGTTTGTTTTGTTTTTTCCAATTTTCGTTTTTAAATACAATGAGGGCCATTCTTTCTCTTAGTTGGTGCAAACAGCGCAAGTCAACTCTCGACCTGAAACATATGGATCACGCGGCAAATTTCCTCCACATGTGCATTCGACAAAGTACATCATCAAGGCGCCATTCGTGTTTGCCTGGGTGCCAGGGATGAACTCCGGATCTCTATCAACACAGATGAATTCTTTTTGGTTTTTGTCTGTGTAGTGAGAAGTCATCAGATACCCATGATACTCCTCGGTCCATCCAGATGGACAGTCATTCCGAGTGGGCATCATCAGCATTGAGCCACGTGAGTCGACATAGCAGACGGCACAAGGTGCATTGTGGTCTTGGAGATTTTTGTGAAAAGGGTTAAACGACAGTTCGTACTCAGTGCCATATACCAATCCTCTGAACGCCGTCCTTGTACTGATCGTACTTGGAAGGCAAATGTAGTTCGCTGCGCCTCCATTGTGGGTGTAAAACTCCCCAGCCGTGATTCCTAAGTGGAAATTAGAAATTAGACAAAAAGCTGGACAAGACCATAACAGCTAACTCTGCTACAAAAACTCTTCACGTGGGAATTTGATATTTAAGAGCGGAAGAGAAATGTACAACTACGCACGTGAGAGTTGTTGTTCTGCTAAAATAAACCTATTTCTTTTTTGCCGTTCTCGCTGACGTCACCGTCGTTGTTGCATGAGCTCCCTATTAATTAAAGACGCAGCAATTATAGTACTTTTCACGATTAGTTAATTTACTGATTTATCGTTGGTTGCATTCGAGCCACTGCGCTGATTACTGACTATAAAGTGAAGGAAAGTATCAACTGACTCTTTATCAGAATCTGTTATAAATTCTGACTGTGTCAAATTATTAAATACAAGTCCTAGTTACCAAAAAGTAGTTCACCATTACGGAAAAACTTGCTGGCGGCTAGTTGTGGCAGCTCAGGTTTGGTTTGTTTGTGATATTTTCAACTTCATGTAAGGGAAAAATTAATGGCAAACTAGGGATGTTCGAATAAATAATTTAGTCAATTAGATTAGAACAAGAGATTAAAACAATGGATACGGTGTGTAACAATTAGTAGATCAAGTAATCGCGAACCCTTACCACTGTACACCAACGAAGCATCTCCAGAGCAGTTGGTTTTTCCCCAGCGAACGTATTTCACGCCAGACAGACCCTTTCCCTTCTCTCCTTTCGGTCCGCGGGGACCCTGAGGGCCAACATTTCCAGTGTCACCAACTGGTCCTAAGGAACACGACATGTAATACTTGAGGGATTTTTTTCATACCACATCGTTGCTAGCAGGAGCCAAAGCGAATCACTTAACTTCGTCTGACTAGAATTTAACCCAAAATTAGTAGAGACAAAAGTCCTTAGTCAAACGAGATTGAAATGTCTGCAAAGTTAAATTTTGAGGATGCTGAAAATATCGTTGACTTCTAGCTTGAACTGGGCTGCCAGACAATTTTCTTCTCCCCAACTCCCCCTGGCTTCTCGAGATTTTTTATTGTCCAAAATTT
>JAKSDK010000719.1 GCA_022360095.1 Phycisphaerales bacterium | reverse complement strand
TATGGTTTTCAAGCAGTTTACTCTAGGATAGGGTATATAAATCAGAGCGTTTGGCTCTAGAATAGGGTATCATTTTTCGGGAAACTGATCAGTTGGTTGAAGATTTTATCTAGACTAGGGATTGTGGTATAAGGTTTTGTTTTGGCTAGACAAAAAAGAGCCAATACAAGAAATCGCGGTCGAGTTTGTTTATTCTAGACAACAGAAAATGGAGAACTTTTCGTCTTAAAGACGATAATGGCAAATTGTGGGTGGAAGTGATCATTGTTACTTCTTTTGATGCAATAGCAACGGTAGATGTCCAAGAATAAGACTCGTGGGAATGCAGTTGATGTCCTCACGGCAAACAATAATGAAGTAAATCGTGTCGAAACTCAAATCGTACATTTTGCATGACTATCAAATCGTCGTCCCGTTTTAATAGAATAAACAAACTCGACCGCGATTACTCTTATCAGCAAATTTTACCACTTGTTTGCCCCCTGAAATACCACGTGACATTACTTTTATCCCACTGTCCTAAAGCGCGTGCAAAGATGGCGGGTATCGTGAATAAGGTCTATTAAAGGTGATTACTTAGCACACCAACCTCTGTCCCAAGGCCTTATCTCATTAGCTATTCATCGCCTGGGAACGAGGTTGTTACTAGGTAACACAGCCCCTTCTGAACAGTGTGAAATGTAAATCTTTTAGTCTATTACCTTAAGTAGCGTCGGCGACTCATCGCGTGGTTGCTGACCTCGCTTTGAGATCTGTTAAACGATTTAACTTTAAAGTAAAACATTTATTATCATATATTTTAAAATAGACTTAACAAGTTCAATAAAAAGACGGTGAATTATTATGACTGACAACAGAGCATTCAACTGTCAGCATCAAGTGTTAAGAAAGGTGACGTAACAATAACTGCTATCAAGGGTGTAAAATATTCAATTTTAAGTTTATTGTTTATTGCAGTGAGTTTTGAAGTCGGCACGTTCACAGGGATAACGTTGCGATAACTTTCTAGTCAATGCTCTATCACTTTTACAAGCATGTGGGAATTTGAAACGCAAAATTCGCCTCCTACAATAAGCCCTCAAAAAAGGCCTCTGAAAGAAAAGCAAGCCCTGTGGTTTATTTTCGGAGTTGCCGGGTATCTAAATTGTAATACTACAACTGTCAAAAAAGCCTAAAAAAAAAAAAAAAAAAACAAAAATCGTTGTATTAACACATCTGGAGGTCCACTGATCCTGTCAACACTACTAGGATCCGTCACTATCGCATATCGGAACACCTTATATGGTCATGATGACATGTCAAGAAGAAATCTGATTAAGGGCCTAACACGTGGAAAATGATGTCACAGAGGTCACGTCACACAACACACAAAAGGTCAGACCGGAAACGAGTCGCGTTTTATTATTATTATTATTATTATTATTGGGTCCCACGTTCCAACTCGTAACACAGGGCAACTAAATAAAAAACACGTGTTGCGCGATTCAGTTCCGGTGTGACCTTTTGTGCGTTGTGTGACGCAGCCTTTATGAC
>JAKSDK010000255.1 GCA_022360095.1 Phycisphaerales bacterium | reverse complement strand
TACTGAACTTAGGCCGGCTGTGGTATAATTTCACAAGCGATATGAGGCTCTCGGGATGTATGGATGACGCTAAACCATTTTTGCAAAATGACGAGTTCTCGTTGCTCTTTTTTTCTGCAAAGAACTTATAGTGTCAAAAACAGCCAAACTTTCAATCACAAGATTTTTAAAGCGCAAGCCTGAGAAAAGCTAAGTTTCTTAGCTACCATTTACTAGTAAAATGTGAATTTTTAGAAAACGATTTTGAACGACGTGACATGTTCACAGCAGTACCATATTATATATCATATATACTGTTCACGCAACTAAACAGTCTTTTCATCTATATATTATGCATTAAACAATCAAATCGGCCCTCCTCTGAGTAATCTAGGATTACTAGGGCCTGTTTACCTGGACGTGGGGGACCTCGGCAGGTGAGGTATCCCGCTTAGGTTGGGTAATCCGCCTATCCATATATAATCTGTCATTTCAATTTGGTTCCGTTTACATAATAGGTGGGGTGATCATATGAGAGATTATGTGACCAGGCAGTTTACCCTATCTAAGCGGGTTACCTCACCTACCTGGGGTCCCCCACCTCCATGTAAACAGGCCCTACCCAGTATCCAGAATCCGTGCAGATTGGCCTCGACATTGAATAAGCATAATCACTTTCTTTCTTTGCGTCTTCTGGTCCTCAGTTTGAAGCTTTTAGAACACGGTCGAACCTCCATAAACGTCTACCTATCCACAAAGGACACTTTGTTTTGTCCCAAAGGGCAGTCCATACGCTCCCTCTTCTCCACAAAAATTAACAGCCAGTAACGGGCTCTGGGGACGAGAACGTGCGCATTGGATTATATATTTAAATGCTATTTTGGGCCTTATAAATAATAAATTATTCTTTTATTATTATTTCGTGGTCTCCAACCGTTGATAGGAGAGAAAAACGCGGATGCGTAGGACTAGTCCAGCCCCTTTCAACTGCCAAGATGCCCTCTTTAGTACTTCCGGCCATGGATAGGGGTAGCCTATAATTGAGGGCTCTGAAACCTTTTGACGTTCTTGGTTCTGATAAAGATTGCT
>JAKSDK010001625.1 GCA_022360095.1 Phycisphaerales bacterium | reverse complement strand
GTTCCTTTTAATGAGATTTTTAATGGTCGACATCAGATTGGAAGCTATAATCAGAGGCAAAGAACCCTGGACCAAGACTGGTTTGAAAACATTCAAAGTGATGATTTGTTTAAATTACATCCCTCTCAATATCAAAACCTGGAAGGTAAAGTTAACACTTCATGTTGAGCAGCAAAGCATGAGATATGATACAGTACCTTCCTGTTGTATTGTTTGCTATAATACTGGTAATAGTCGTGATAATGATAAACTTACAGCAACTTCTAGACTGCCAGTACTGGCAAGTCCTCATTGCTCCATATTTCAAGGTTGTCATAGCAAGTCCTCCGCATGCCCAAATAATAAACCCATTTAAAAGTATTCTTCACACCCTGCAGTAAAATTCATGGAACAAGATACAGAGGTAGCAAATACGATTTCCTCTTCCCTGTAGAATTCAGTTTCCTGAATAATAAATGATACCCTTTTCTAGACCTCAGCTTTATTTCATATACCTAATTCTGCCAGACTTGAAACTCACAGTGGCAGATATATTATACTTCTATGTGCATAGCATGCATTATATCCTAATGCCTCAACTCAGCTGCAAGCCTTAGTTTTATCTAAAAATAGGGGGAATGTCCACCCCCTCTCCCCAGCTTCCTAAGCTCTTCTCTTAGTTCTACCACTGATCAGGGGTTTCAATCACTTTAAATTTGATTTATGTCTTAGATCCTGCTGAGGAATAGATGTCTATACACGGTACATAGCCATTAAGTAGCTTTGGAATAGCTGATACAAACCAGTAGTCAGCGAGTAAACCTGTGGACACCTTTACCAGGAGTGCATTTTGAAAAAGACTGAAAAATTCAAAAGGCCTTTTGAGAAACACATGCTAGGACATATTTGGTGGGAAGTCTGAAATATAATCTTAACTCTGTTTTTGTTTTTCCAGGTCTATCACAAACTTCCAATGGTGTCACACTCATTCCACTCTACCCTGACCAAGTTGTGTGGCTTCCTAAAGCACTCTATACCACACCTAAAGACGTAACAGAAACCTGGAAAACTCAGGTTGCAGCTTGTGTAGGTGTTGTGTTGAATTCCCGATTCTGCACACCCCTATACATCAGCAAGTTGCGAGAGGCAAGGCAGCGAGCAACAATCCTAAAAAAAGAAAACCTTGAGAACCTTGAGAGAATTTTAAACAGAGGAGATCCTTCACATG
>JAKSDK010000773.1 GCA_022360095.1 Phycisphaerales bacterium | reverse complement strand
TTGAGCACTCTATTCCATGACAAAAAGTGTAGTTTTTAAATCATTTAAGAAATGTTTTAGACTTCTATTCCACATAAATGTGAGCGAAACTGCTTACTAAAGCGTCAATTTACAATATGCTTAAGTGAGTGATAACGAAACGTATTAAAAATCGTACAGTACATGGTGTTTATTTGTTTTTTCGAGTGGCTTTCTTTTTCTTACCTAAACAAACTCCCGCTATTTCAGTTCGCAGCGATTTCTCTCGTTCGTAACGAAGTAATTTGTTTTTCTACGTTCTTTCATACCTTACAGCCCAAGTTGTTGAACTTTTGTGGCTTTCGCCTCTGCGTCAGCCAAAAGTTGATATCTGTCTTGTTCGCTCAGGTGCACAAACCTCCCATTCTTTTTTTCAGTTGAAATTTTATCCAACTGGCAATCGATCTTTTCGTCTTTTTCAACTTTTAGAGACTGAGAGCCAAGGTCAAAGCACGGAAGATCTTCCGCCATAATGGCGGACAGGCGAAAACATAAACTTCTGTGTTTGGCAGAGAGTGTGACGTAGCTTGCGTGCATATGTTGCACTATAATGCACGGGTGACGTGTTCTGGGAGCTTTATGGAGATATAATGAACTGGTCTCGACCAATCAGAATTCAATTTCAATCTTGGCTATTGTATAATGTGTGACAATTTATGCAATAAACTTAAAGGAGAAATATGAAAAGTTGACTGTAGTTCTTTTAGAATAACAGGTAACTTTAATTGTTAAAAGAAATTAACTAGATGCGAAATTTGTCTAAATTTCAAAAATTCGCCGACACAGCCGGCGCTGAAGCGACGCGTGAGCAACTTATTAGATGCTGTTGTTTTACACATAATTTTCTCTACCATAAAAACACACAAAGTGTACCTTAAATTTCGGGCTTAAATCCTTAAAAAGCTTCGCTCACTCGCGATCAGTTGTTCTTTTGTCGTTTTATCTTTTCCTAAGTATTCTATAAAATCACTTTCGTTTAAATCTAATGCATTACCATAGCTGATGAATTTTGAAAAACCATAACCTTGTGTAGCTGCTAAGTCTAACATTGCTGAAGCAACTGCACCTGATTGACAAACAAATGAAATTCCTCCTGCATGAGGCCTTGTTAATCTTAATCTTGGTAAGAAAATTGTATCTAAATTTGAATGTGCATCTAATAAGCCTAACATGTTAGGTCCAATTAATCTTATTTGTTCTTTTTTTAGAATTCTTTTAATTTCATCTTCTGCTTTTTTATTACCCACTTCAGCAAAACCTGCAGTTACCATTGCAATGGCTTCAATCTCTTTTGCTCCGCATTGTTTTACTACATCAACTGCAAATTGAGCTGGAACTGCAACCACTGCCATTTCTATTTCAGACCTTATATCTAAAACCGATTTGTAACATTTTATCCCTAGAATTTCATCTGCCTTTGGATTTATTGGATATAACTTACCTTTGAAACCAGAATCTATTAAATTTTTTAGAATGACATGACCGACTTTATTTGTATCTCGAGATGCTCCAATAATTGCTATAGACTTAGGCCTAAAGAATCTGTCTAAATTCATTTCCTATAATAAGGATAGTTGTAACTCTCTCTGTTAGAACCTAGGTCCTTACCTGAGAAAGTAAGTCCTCTTCCTCTTCTTCCGCCTCTCTTTTGGACTCTGATTAGGAAGTAGATTACTACAAGTACTGCAAATATGATTACAAGTATGAATAATAAATTACCAGCGTCTTCTATTGTTATAGGTGCTGTTCTAGGACCTGTTGCAGGTTCAGAAGATGGTGGCGCACTAGGTTTAGGTGCTGGTGTTGAAACTCTTCTAAAGTCTAAGTCTGCTCTTTGACTTGTTGTTATATCTGTTAAAGTTATTTCAACAT
>JAKSDK010000141.1 GCA_022360095.1 Phycisphaerales bacterium | reverse complement strand
CACAGTTCCACAGAGGAGATGTTCCAAAGTATCTTCATTTTGTGAAGCCAGCAGGTCTTTGGGTAAAAGGAGAAGAAATTCGTCGTAGTACATCTCCAGTTGATAATCTTGCCAGAACAGATGACCCCTTCGATGTTTCTGCAGGAGCAGATTTGTTGTTTAATGGGGATGATAACCTTGAAGGAACAGTTTTGTATGAAGAGCAGTTTTTAATTCCTGCCACTCCTTCTGAAGCATCTGTTTCAGAGGGAGACTGTTTTGAAAATCAAGAAGAAATGCCAGATTCAAAAGGTACTGACTAAAAAATACTCTAGGGGGATAATTTTATTTGATTTAATGTACATAGATAGTGTACTACAGGGGCAGTTCCAGAAAATTTAGAAAGGGGGCGACCATGACACTTGCCAGCTATATAGATACTATTAATTTATTTTACAAAATTTCATAGCAAAGGGGTGGCCACGGTCCACTCGGCCTACCGCTAAATCCACCCATGTGCTACCTTTCCTTAGTTTCATGCTCTACCTGACCTGGCCAGACTGGGGAAAAATTAGAGTCATAGCCGCCCGCCTAAAATCCAGGGTAACCCCAGCCATGGAGAGCATTGCCAAGGGATAAAAACATATGGGGAATCCAGGATCAGAAGGTCTTCCCTGGCCTGGCCAGTCAGGGTCAAATTAACGCCTCCCTGGAAGCTGGGGTGAGATTGGCTAGCTGTGGATATACTCTTGCATCGGGAATATATCCTGAAGGCCTACCTCGGAAAAGCATGATTGAGCCTGGGTTAATGTGGCCTCATGAAGCCAGAATTACGCGAAAGAATCGATGGGATCACTGACTGAAACACCCCTTTATCATCTTGACTTAACCTGGTTTGAGTTGTTTTTTTAAGCTTGGTAGAGTTGTCATTATTTTGTTAACAACAAGGAGACACTGGTGCAAACATTTTAAAACAATGCAGAACCAAAATAATGAAAAACTTAACAGTCAGGTTATGTAAAGAATATGTTACAGGTAAAAATTAAATTTGGGTTAAAATTTTTTAATCTCAGTTGTTTCTCAATTTCCTTTGTCTCCTAGCCCTGATTCATGAATAATTAGGGCTAAGAGACAAAGGAAAATATAGAGAATCAACCTTGGTTAAAAAAAAATTCAACCTGAATCCAGTTTTGACCTGTGACAAATACATGGTATCCAGGAAGAAATGAAACAATTATTGGGTTTATGTTT
>JAKSDK010001043.1 GCA_022360095.1 Phycisphaerales bacterium | reverse complement strand
TTGTCGTTTTCGAATCTTTTTTGCCCTTCCACAATATCTAGATTTGGGGTCATTTTGGTCTAAAAAATTGGAGGCAAAGTTTGGCCATGTCTTTATCGGATATAGACACTCAAATGAAACATTTTAAATTTCTTTTGTTTTTTCTTTGGAATAATGCCGTTTGTTGAAGAAACTTATACTAGGAGGTAAGCTTGTTAACAAAAATTCGGCTTTCGTATGTTGTGAAAATTATGCACTCCCAGACCTCGCAGGATTATATATCCACCCAGGACGAAGGCCGAGGTGGAAAACATCCTCCAAGATCTGCATAATTCTTTTCATCTTACGAAAGCCGAATTCAATAATTGTTTTATTAGTCATTCAAAATATTTCTAAATTTGTTATAAACAAGCTTACCTTCTCGAAGACTTTCTTCAAAACTTTCGCCTGTTTCTCGGCATTGTTTTACGATAGACCATATGTTTTTCCTGGAAGATACTCCTCAAAAGTAAACAACATCCGATCCCTGTAGGGATATGTTTCGCGTATTCTTGCATTTCTTAACTTAACAATAACAATATTGTTCTTGTTGTTAACAATGACAATATTTGATCTTCGTGCACTATGATGTACGTTATTTTGTTTCTTAAAATAGCTTTTGCAATACTATCTGAATTTATTGTCATGCAAATAAAGCTCGTTGTTGTTGTAAAAGCTTGTGGCTGAAACAGTTATATTTTCGAGAATTTTTAACAGTACGGTGTATGGTGGTAAACAGTAGGTTTAAAACTACTCTGTAAAACTATTTATTTAAATATTCTGCATTTCCAGATACAAGAAGTATAGAATAGGCTAAAGAAATGATAGTCCAACACTTATAATCCTGACCAACCTCAGTAAATCTTACATGAAAGCTTGATTATCTTGCCTAAGAAGTTTAACTGTTCAGTTAAAAACACGTTACACGTTAGACATTCTTACTCTTAAAATATTTTTTTTTCTCAAGGTTAAGAAAAAAGCGTCATGGACAACGTCTTGGATATTCTATAGAACATTCATATTGGTGCAGTCGTTGCAACTTTCCTTTTCAACACTGGACGTATTGTAAAAGCAGTAGACATCTTTAACGAATGTTCGGTACTCCTCCACGGCAAAGCTCTAAAGACAATGAAAGAACTTACCAGACCACTTGTTATCTATGTATACCATAAACTTCTTGATGCCTATACTCTTATGTACGATCACACCCGTGCGATAGAATGTGGTAGAAAACTTCAAGTGACACTTCACAATAGTGGCCAAAAAGAAGAAGAAGGGATAGTATTACTTAAACTAGCGAAGCTCTCCTATCAAAGAAACAAATACAAGAAGGCAACACAAATTTACGAGAAGGCACTCAGCATCATGATTGACACTAGAAACAAACGCGGAGTTGGAATCTGTTACGGAAATCTAGGAACTGTGTTTCTTTCTAAGGGTCAATATACAAAAGCTGAAGAATACCTTCAAAAAGCACTAGAGATCAGGAAAAAAATTGGTGATAAAAAAGGAGAAGCACAAGATTACAGAAATCTAGGAACTGTGT
>JAKSDK010000092.1 GCA_022360095.1 Phycisphaerales bacterium | reverse complement strand
CTTAATTTAATTTGCGATAGCTTACAGTACATTTTTGAAGGCTACATATCGTTTAGGATAAGTAGGCAACAACCTTCTGAATTCAGACTTAGGGAAAACGAGTTTTTCAGTCGTTCTGGGTTTTTTAACGGGCCAGTAAATATATCTAGACAGACTTCCCTAATTGGAAGTAATCTCATCGAATGGCCCCTGGAATTTTTTTTAAGGCGCTCACTGGGTTTTTTTCGTCGTTATGATTATCTTAAGACTCTACACATAGGAATAGAGCCACGTACTTATGTTCATCTTTACCCTGACAAAATTCGACAACTTATGGATCGTGATAAAATGTGGTATGGTCATGCATAGCAAGTTAGTTAACAATGCGTTTCAACTGCATGATCCAGTTGCTGATGAGTCACAAGAAAAGGGTGATCTTTGACTGAAATAACAACCGACTAGTCTGATTTGAAGAAACTCTGCTATCGTTTCTACGTTTCTTTCGCTATTCTTTACCGTTAGATTCTTGTCTTTACCTGAATTGTTTACTGTTATCAGGTCTAATAAGGCAGCTATTGAGGAACGGTTTTATCACGAAATAGGGAAAGACACATCCTATCCAAAAAAAGTACTCCAAACCTGACTTATCGACTTTTACTACTCGGCGGAACTTTTTTGAAGTGATTTTTTAATTAGATTCACAGACGTAGTTTCTGTAATCAAATGCATTTAAAAAGATATCGGCTGAGAGGGTTCAAAGATTGTCGGTCCCAGGAGTAGAAGGATATTTACCAGCAATTTCGTGCAAACGAGTTCCAGAAGCATTTGAAATCCGTGCTTGTGATTGGCCACAAAAGAATTTTGGCAAATATCCTCAATCTCTTTCCCAGGTTTGATGCAAGATCGTCAGCTGGTGAAAGAGGTGTGCCGTCCAATACGGCAAAGACGGAAGTTTGCCAAGTATTCATGCCACAGAAAGGAACTGGGGTTATCGACAACCATTACCAATTGCAAATGACGGAAAAACTGACTCAGACAGCTATTTCAGTTGAAGATACTGAGGACCGGTTCTTTACTATGCTCATGAACTAT
>JAKSDK010001086.1 GCA_022360095.1 Phycisphaerales bacterium | reverse complement strand
GCTCTTGAATGTGATATCGAAGAAGATTGCTATTTTTTGGGTGTACATATAAGGCTATCAACTCGATGTAAGATGTTTCACTCCAAAATTACCTAGCCTTTCCCTCAAAAGTCAGACACATGAATGTGCCCTTAAGTTAACTGATTTGTGGATTTCAAGTTTATTGTTTGTTTTAAATTATAAATTTATTAATTGGAGCTTCGCTTTTAGCCCTGGCTAAATCTATATATTATACATGCATCGCATGTATGTAGCCAGCAATCGTTTGGACTTCCACTAAGAATGAGTGGAATTCACAGAATGCAATTAGATCACTAGCATTTGGGTTTTCTTTCACTCGGAATCTGATACGCGTGTTTGAACTACCTATCACGTGAAATTTGGGCAACGAACAGCGTTGAAGTAAAAGCGTTTTCATCTTCCATCGTTGTTGCCCACACTCCTTAACATTTGGTTATTTCAAGTTTTCACAGAAGAATATATTGATTTCCCTTACACTCTATTTTCATCTTAATATCAAAGACTGAAAGTGCCGAGCTGTAGAAAAAAGGGAGGAAAAAAAAACGGAAAAGCTTATAGTAAAAAGATGTGTCAGAATCAACTCAGACAGTGCGTTTTAAGGAAAAAAGATTCTTCAGAAAAATTATGAGGCTGACTGAATGCCTTTGAAACACCACAACTGACACTTTGAGCTACGTGCAAACGGACACAACAATTCACAATGTTGCGTCTGTTTATATGGAGCAAAACGTTTGACTGGTTTCAGACTTTGCGCAACAACTCCCACCAACACGCAACAACATGCAACAGGGTGTGCAAACTGACTCAACAGGTAGCTTCCAACAGGGGTGAACTTAGGGGGTGTTTACATGAGAAACCTCGCACCGGCGCGACTCTCATACGGGATGACTTTTTGATTTCGTATCGCGTTTACGTGATGACTGAGTCATTTCATATATCGTTATTTGAAGGTACACTTCATGTTGATAAAATGCACGTGTGATTCAAAATCGCAAACATTACTCATGCGCTACCCATTCCGGTCTACCGGCAGATGTGTGGTCGTTTTGCATTTACATGATATCTTTGCGAGATTTCGTACCGGAGTGACATTCTCGCCCCGGTACAACAACTGAAGTGAACTCACCCCAGGGGGAGCCAGAGTGGCGACGGCATGG
>JAKSDK010000178.1 GCA_022360095.1 Phycisphaerales bacterium | reverse complement strand
TTCTATATGCCTCATGCGGCACCTGGTTTCTGCGCATGATTTTTCGCATCTCGTTCTCGAGCCGTTCCACGACATCGGGAGCGTCAATCGGCGTGTACTGCCCAGGGTCAATGCTGAGATCATAAAGCACCGTTTTCGTTTCGCGTGGCTGTCCCATGCAAGGCACTTCCACGGCGCCGTCTTCGGACTTGCGGGCGGGTATCTTCAGCACTTTCAGCCCTTCCGCGTATTCGAGGGGGGTCGAGAGTTCAGCTTCACACAGGTTTTCAACCGAGAAGGCCTCTTCCAGGTGCATGGGCATCAGCGTGTATTCGTAGATCTCCTGATCCGCCATGTTTTCCGGGTATTTGAAGTAAGTGTATCGCCCATCCGTTATATTGACCGAACCGCCGAAGATTCCGTAGGCCACCGCACCATGTCCCGGTCCGTCCTCGCCGAGAAGCGGCGTCGGGTCGCGCCCCTCGACCTGTTCAGGGACGGGTGCGTCGAAGAGCGACAGGATCGTCGGCATCAGATCCATCGTCTGCGTGAGCGCCTGCCGCGAGGTGCCGCCCTGATCGGCGTGATCGGGATGGTAGATGATCAGCGGGATATGGGCGATCTCGTTGTAATAGGGTGTGATATTCTTCGCCCACCATTCATGCTCGCCCAGAAGGAACCCGTGGTCGGTAGTAAGGATCACGACGGTGTCCTTCCACAGGTCATGCGTGTCCAGATGATCCAGAAGCCGTCCGAAATAGTCGTCGCACATCTCGACCAAGCCGGCATAGTTGTTGCGCAGCTCTTCGATTTCTTCGGCGCTTTCCGACACCTTGTCGTAGCGCGGCCAGTCGAGGATAGGCCCCTCGTAGCCGCTGTCGCGGCGGCCCTGGAACCGTTCGGGCGACCAGAAGGGTTCGTGCGGGTCGAAGCATTCAAGATGGCAGAACCAGCCGTCCTTGTCGCCGTTGGTGTCGAGAAACTCAAAGGCGGAGGCCATGCATTTGGCCAGCGGCATATCCGCCTCGGTTGGCTGATGTTCGCGGCTGATCATGTAAGGCACGTGCTTCTCGTCCATGCCGTGCATCTGCTGGGGATGGTACATCTCGCGCCAGCGTTCCAGCGGCGGTTGCACCATTGCCTTCCAGCGGTCCTTCTCCTGCCCCCGGATGAAATCAAAGCTGGAGTATTGCGTGTGGTAGGTCGCGCCGCCTTCCATCCAGTAGTGGGCGTGATCGGTGATCATATGCGTCCAGATGCCCGATGATTTGAGTTCGCGGATCATGGAATTGTCGAACGGCTCCAGCGGCCCCCAGCT
>JAKSDK010000866.1 GCA_022360095.1 Phycisphaerales bacterium | reverse complement strand
GGCGTCTGTGCACAGGCTAAAGCGTGTCGGCTCAATAAGTTGTTTGGGGTGCACATCTACAATAACCACAAATGGGTTAGCATGTTAACGAATTAGCTACTTCATGTTATGGTACCTTGGACGCGCTTAAAAGAAAACAACTTGTTGAATCCTTAGTTCTATCAAACTTAGACTTGAGTGATATTTTTTTACCCTCGCCTGGTGAAAATCGGCTCGATCGAAACTCAAAGGCGTCGGTGTCTAGTTTTCAGCTGCCAGCTTTGTCACGGGTCGCTATGTGAACTCCGTGAATACGATACCTAAACGAAGTTGGTTACCAATTAGCGAGCAACGGAACTGGAATTTATATTACTTAAAGAAGCCCAAAAGCCTTTGCACTATGAACATTGGCCAAGAAATCTAAGATTAGAAACTGTTAGCCACAGTAGATCACTATGCTTTCGCTACTCTGAAAGAGTGCGGTCAGAATTTACTTTTTCTTTTTGAGCTTACTGGTTTATAGCCATGCCAGTAACGCTCTATACTATCGCCTGTGTAAGAATGATGGTAGGGTCCTTTCTATTGTTCTCGTACGTGCCGTAAAGCGTAACCTTAGAAGTCAAAGGGACTCATGGTTCGAGGCCTGCGAGGGATTTGATGTGATTGTTCTTAGATTAAATAGGATATTAAGGAAGTTAAGATCGTCTGTTGGGTCAGACGTCGAACGAACCAATTAACAAAAAAAAAAAAAAAAGCCATTTTAAGAAATTATTTCCTCAACGAGGCTAAGTATACATTGTCATTCATTCATGTTTAATTTTTGGTTTAGCTCGTCGCTCGTGAAGATCAACGTTTAACCTGGAGACGATCTTCAGACGTTCTATCCGTCTGAAGCAGACGAATAGAACGTGTTGGACGATCCAAATTCATTCTAGCCTACTAGCATGCTCTCCATTTGTGGCGAGAGAACGCGCGAGTGAGAGTGACTATTTGTGACTCCCCCAAATGGAGAGCTTGCTTTCAGGCTTAGTCATAGGGAGCCCAGAATCAGAACAGCTTACTGGAAGCCAAATTATAAGGATTTGTATGAAAATCTATCTTAAGATCGATAAAATGGTTAAAATGTACCAAAACAGCTATTAAAGCATACATACCTCATGAAAAGTTGTGTCTTTGT
>JAKSDK010000197.1 GCA_022360095.1 Phycisphaerales bacterium | reverse complement strand
GCAAGACCCAATAGCAAAAAACACCACTTTTTGGAGCGAGTATCCCTTAAGGTGGGGGCAAGGGTGGAGTTTGTAATGCTTTATGAAATATTTATATAAAATATAATAATAGTTTATACCTTTCTTGAAAACCAATGATCACCTTGACATGGTCAAGCAAAAGATGCATCCCTGCCCAGGAAAAGAGTTGCTGGACCTCATGTCAGGAGTAAATCTGAAGGGGAAAAACCCAAGTATGTTTTTTGTCTTTTAAACATACATTTGAAGATGTCATGGAATACCCTAACAACAACAAATCTTTATTCGTACTCTCTCATACCTTGTCAGAAATTTTATTACAACAGTGGAAATATTAAAAATGAAACTAGAGTCCTGGCTGCCTGGAATAAGCACAGGGGCTAACAGAGCCAGGCAGCCAGTTGACATCAGCATTAAACAGAAGTATAGAACTATACAATTCTTATAGACACCCCTTTACTGTGGAAAATAGTAATTTTTTACCCAGTTTTAAAGATACCAGAATCCACACATATTTCTAGCTCTCCTCCACAAGAACATCCCCTCTAGAAGTAATCAGAGATTTTGCACGAAAATGGGGTAAATTGGTTCAACAGGGAAGAGGACAGAATATCTGCCAGTCTTGATTTATTCTGCGTGGTGTGCACAGTGCACCTCAAGTATATGGTATCAAGTATATCGTATGGAATATAGTAATGAATTTCAGAGGAAAATATAATTTGAACCGAGGATAAATAATATCATTGTTGTACCATAACATAGACACTTGAGTCTTTTACAAAATGCAGGTCACAAGTCCAGGTTTTAATATTAGAGTACAAGTCACTGTGCTACAGTCAAATATATATAACTCTAAAAGTCTCTCCTACCCTTAATCACAATCCAAAACAAGTGTTTGAAATTAAGCCAAAACTGCCTATCTCAGTTATTTATCATTAGAAAAGTGATCTGTACTAGTGACGTGTGACCTGTGTTTTGTACATGCCATTTGGTGTCGGTATTAAGGATGTTTCACTGTAATACAGTAAGACTTGCAGTGAATGCTGATTGTTACTCTTTATCTGTTACCTTTAGTCTACCTCCCAGCCGAGCCATGACACCGGCAGAACAGTTAGATATTATAAGATCCTTTGAGGCGGTAGAAAGCATGGATGATGAGGCAGTCTCCAAACGAGATCTTGAGGTGGGAATATTTGACTGATATCAACAGTTTTCTTTAAGTTCATTCATTTGTATGGT
>JAKSDK010001757.1 GCA_022360095.1 Phycisphaerales bacterium | reverse complement strand
TGAATTGCAAACAGTGTGACAGAAATGTTGCACTTTAATGTTTGTCTGTTGTCCCTATTGACTTTCAAGATGGTGTTAGTGACTTTGATGTTGGCGGTAACGAAAGTATATTTTTCTCTTTTGCATGCCGAATGATGCGTATGAATGCCCAAAAGTGTTATTGAATGTTGATTAAAATGCAAAAATCGTAATTGAATCTGATTTATGCACAAATGTTCACATTTTTCGCGCTGATGAATGTATCTTCGCACTATTAGTCACCGTTTCGTGCAAATGATTGCATATTTTCGCGTAAAGAACAGCAAAAGGTGTGTTCATTTTATATCAAATTTTCTTGTAATTACAAATGTTAATTCTCATGTATTTTGTTCAACAGGTGAAGACGGAGTTAGAACACTTTAGAACACATCAAGCAAGACAGTGTACACGATGTGAGTACCTGTTGTCAGTTATACAGCACCATGCACAGACATGTCAGATGCGAGGGACATGTCGAGTTCCAGGCTGTGAAAGCACTAGGTAACTACATGTACACTATGCATATAGACAACTTTTTGTATGAAAAGCTCCCCTCAAAAAACTGTTAGCTTACAGTGAGTAAGTGGTAGTTTATTGGCGTCATGGATGAGTGCAATCAGTCATATTGTGGAAGACCATTATCTTTTGATGAACAGTTGACCAGAATTAAGGCTCCTGATATTAATTTGGGATCAAGCAGTTCTACACAATAATATTACTTTATCATCATCCGTGGAATAACCTATTTTTTACCTATTTTTTATACGTAAGTGTTGATGTCGACCTAATATATTATGTTCTCAAAAGGAATTGTGGAAACATTGGGCATCATCCTGTTCCCAGATATAAAGTGGAACAGAAAGTTCCTCCACTACTAACGTGTACCTTGGGTAGAGGAAACAATTTATTTACACCAGGGAAATGCAAAAGTCAACGGTGGAAATCAACCAGTGAAGATGATGGCTTATCAAGCGCAAATCCATATTGTGGCACAGTTCTATTTTGGGTAAGTTATTATAATGTACAAATGACTTAACTATGAATGACTGAATTCAATTCCATGGAAAGCATTGCATGAAGAAACAATGTGTGCTCTTACCCTTTCTTTGAGACAATTAACCCACAATTTGGTGGGATTAACCGAATTTCTGGGAAGTTGTTTTCTCTTTGTGGAAGGTCTTGAATAAAAACCCATTTCCTATTGAAAATACAGTTGACTCCAGTTAACTCAAAC
>JAKSDK010001124.1 GCA_022360095.1 Phycisphaerales bacterium | reverse complement strand
TACATAGTTACGGTAAGAAAAGCAGGATTTACATAGTACAGCAGGAAGGGTTGTATCAAAACAAGGTCAACTCCAGCCTCATTTCCACCTGTAATTGTAAAATGGACTATTTTAAGGCGACTGCCGCCATCTTGGGAGAAAGATTGCAGTGCAAAACAGAGGAACGATCTTAAGCATGATACATACTACTAAATATTAACTTACTCTACACTACGGCCCGCCATGATCTCCTCCGTATTCATTAAGCGAAGTACGGCTAGAAGGTAGGTTTAATTAGCAAAACAACAACTTTGCAATTTTTTTCTTTCTGCACTTAAATATCTTTATTTCTAACAATTGCGCCACTAGCCTTTACACAACTCATGCCGCTTACCACATGATAAAGAAGAAAGCATTTTAAACTTGTTAATCATCCTTAATTGATCTTAAAACACTTACCAAGCAGATAATCAAAACAATCAGAAAATTGATAATATCAGCCCTCAATGTCATCTGGTGACTTCTTACAGCTAAAGATAAATAATATAACATCAATCGATTGCCTTGAACTATTAAAGACACAAATAACAGTATCTGCACAGTAATTTTCAAGGAGTTATAATAACTCCTCTAGTGGGGTCAATTCAACTCCTTACAGTGGAGTTATTATTTGGGGGAGTTATTGTAACTTCATAAAGGAGTTTAAAGAACTCTTTTTTCAGGAGTAAAAATGACCCCAGATATTGAGGAGTTAAAATAACCCCAAAAAGGAGTTATCCTGGACCTAAAATTTTGACTCCACTTTCAGAGTTAAAGTTACTCCAAAAAGAGTACAAAAAACCCATGTAAGGAGTATTTAATTTCATGAAATGCCATTTTTTATCATAGATCCTTTTCATTAAAGGAAACCAGAGTGGAGCAGCGTGGAAGTCAACAAAAGTAAGTGTATACCTTTAGTTATTTATTTTATTTCTTGTTTTCTTTTAATTTCAGTCGTGTTACAAACGACTTTCGGTTTTCTTTTGTCCGCAGGGAACCAGTTCTTGTTTTGAAAGGTTTGAGTTTCTAAGGTATCTTTCTCCTTTCAACGGCTCTCTTCGTGAGCGC
>JAKSDK010001131.1 GCA_022360095.1 Phycisphaerales bacterium | reverse complement strand
GAACCTCATTCCTCAGGACATTAATTAATTCTTGAAACTTTAATAACTTACAGGTTCACAGGGCAATAGAAGCGTGCGAGGTGACTATAAACATGTATCGAGAAAGAAGTGTCTAATGTTGGAAAACACAAATATTTGCTGGTTGCAGGCACAATATCGATAGCTATACCCATTAAACTGATTTATTTTTGTTACTACTGATAGTGTTCGCAGTGGTCGGCTACGTCGTCTTGCAGTCCAACTTAAGCAAAGCACACTTAAATTAGCACTGACCTAAAAGCTCCACACTAAATATAAAAAATGATGTCCCATTGTTTTGTGACCAATATCACTGTAATGTGGGTGGTTTGAGGAGGATGCATGATCATTCTTAAAAATGTTTCACATAAAATTTATGAGACTGCCGCAAAAGACAAAGCCCATAGAAGTAAAAATGATTTACCGTATTTCCTCGAATAATAGCCGGGGGCGATTATTCGAGTTAGGCGATTATTTCAATATTGTTCACTGAAAGTCGTGCCTTAAATGATATGATGGTCCTATACAAAAGCCTTATTGGCTTTCTTGGGCTCCCTTGCCTCATCTTTTTTTATATGTATATTTTTGTGTTTTTTGCCAGAAAAATGATAATAATCGTATTCCCATTAAATAAAAAATATTCAAATAAAATAACCTTAACATATTTGGCTTCTTAAGGTCTTTTAAGTGTTCCAAATTTAGTTCCTTAATAAATTTTCACGAGCTTGAATCGTCACTAATTTTGCTGGATCACAGGCACTGCTTCAACTTGACAAGGAGGTGATAAAAGGAAGAGAAGGTATGGCGAGAGGGGCGAAGAGAGGCGATTAATTTAAATATTTCCCCAAAAGGGGGGCGATTATTCGAGTGGAGGCGATTAATCGAAGGACGGCTCTTATTCGAGGAAATACGGTGATTAAAACTAAAAACTTGCGAGCCTTGAATTCCTCTTTCTTTTGCAATTGGCTTTCTTCCAGTAATATTACCATGTGTTGTCTAAAGAGATCCAAAAGTACTTGAACTGTT
>JAKSDK010000568.1 GCA_022360095.1 Phycisphaerales bacterium | reverse complement strand
GTCAAATCTCGTACTCATAGTCGCCCTCGTCCCCGAATCTAAAGGTCTCTATTGTATCAACAGACAGACATCAGGGAAAAGGGGTGGGGATAGCTTATCAGAAAATTCATGTTGTGGAATGTAAAAGGTCTGGATCGAAGTGTAGAAGATCTACTGGGGGGATTGCTGACTTACTTTGTTTCCACTATGCTATATATACAGGGGATGGTGCGTGGTGAGAAAAGTCGCCTCCCCATAATAAAGCCCAAGTTCAGATCCAGGCGACAATGCCATTTATTATGTACGTTGAGTTTGTTGTTGGCTCTCTCCTTTGCTGCGAGAGGGTTTTCTCCTGGTCCTCTGGTTTTCCCCTCTCCTCAAAAAGTAGCATTTTCAAATTCCAGTTCAGTTAGGAATGGCAGACGACGAATCACCATGTGAATCTGCTACCTCTAAATCATTATTTATTTATTTGTTTATTTTCTTTTCTCAGTGTCATCTTAGCCTTGCCATAAAGTTAGGAACAAACAAGTTTCTTGTGAAAACAAAGAAATATTGAACAAACACACCAAGAAAAGAATGTATGAACCCCGTTTCCTGTTTTTTTTTTTAGTAAAAAATATCTTACCTTCTTTTGTCTTTGACCAGACCTTGATCCTTCTTGGCTTAATCACTGAAATAAAACGAAACCAAAAGATGTTACTGGAATCTAGGTTTCCCCGAAAATATGATTCATAATTGAACATTTGCCTTGCAAACAAGCTCATGAGTCTACTGTGGACAATGAAGAAAGGGCAAAGAACTCCCTCATTCCCTAAATCGAAAGCTTTCTTACAGCCTTATATATTGGTCAAATGGAAACTTCAACATCCCCTTCTCTGGGTAACCCTAGTGCATTGAAGTTTTGAAAAATGAGTGTTCAAATTCCGCTCTTCCCAAGCCGCAAAGCTGTTTAAATGCCCCATCACAGGTCCATTTTAGGTGATCAAATTCCCACCCTTTTAATTCATTATTGCTGTAGCTTTCTAATGATCTTGAAGCCAAGTCTATAGACAGAGCACAGCCTGTACAATCCTTTGCACCATGAGGGTCACAATCTTTCCCTTTAAATCAACCAAACTTACCATCTCAGTATCCGTGATGATATAACCGCTTCATATCACGCCCGATAATTATGAAAAGTTGCGTCAAAAGAACTGTTGACTCTAATATTAATAGTTTAGAAACGTAAATGTATCTTTCTTACCTGTAGTAGGTTTTGAAGAATTCGTCTGTCTGCTCATCTGTAACTTAATATTTTTAGGTTGTTCTTCTTTGCTAGCAGCCTTTCCGTCTTTTGGAGTGTCATTCTTCTTCTGCAAAGCACGCTTTCTTTTTTCTGCTATTATCACATCAAAGCTTTTCACATCAACCTCCTGTGTTCCAAGACGATCAGCTACTGAAGGCTAAAAGGGGATGGACCATTACAGTTATACTGTGCCACTTGCCCCGTTTCTTCCAAATACAGACTAAATTCACAAACCGTAAACTGATC
>JAKSDK010001021.1 GCA_022360095.1 Phycisphaerales bacterium | reverse complement strand
TGCGTTGTGTAAATACAATACATGGGGCGGTACAATTATACATTTATAACTTAACTGTATGTGAATTATTCCTTTCTCTAAACGGCAAACAGAGAAAAAAATTGAAAAAATTCTGCGCTTGCTATAATCAAATGTTCAATGCTAATGACAGTTTGATGAACGGTACATGATTTGTACCGTAAATATAGCACAAAAGAAATGAACAAAACCGCAAACAGCCGTAAGAATATTTTCAGCCCAAAAACGGCTGAAAAATAAAAATATTTAGCCTGGACCGGAAAAACAACATTCTTATTTAAAAAAGAGTGTATCATTTGATTTCGTCAAATTTTAATTGAAAAATTTTAGTCGAACACAGTATGATGACCGACTGTATAGAGGCTCTGTGAGTTTGTGTTCATTTATTAATAAACAGTTTTGTCTGTTGGGACCGTGGTAACTTTCTGGTGACTTGGCTTCTTTTTTCAGGGTGCTGGTTTGGATGTTACAGTTCCTGAACCTCTTCCTTTGGATCATCCACTGCTCACCCTTAAGAACTGTGGTAAGAACTCTTCATTCCCATTCATTTCAGATTATTTCTGCCTCTCTGTCTTCAAACTTTGCCCCCTGTATTTAAAGAAGGGTATCCATGGGGCTCTTGACATCCAATTCCTGGAGTAAGCCCTAGGATCAGTAGTCCGATCTCATGGAGACGGAAACAGTAGGCCGTCTCTATTACATTCAACTCTCGTCATGCGGACAGTTCGCTATTACGGCTACAGCAGCTACTATCCCGGCAAAAAAATTAGCAATCATCTAAAGAAGTATGCCGCAGATCGAGAAGGGGCCGAGGCGGATAACTCCCTCCGCGATCTGCAGAATTGGTGAGATCATACTCAGCCTTAGAGTTATTGAGATCATACTGAACCTCATATAACAATTGCTAAATGATTATCGCAGCTATGTACGAAACATCCATCCATTAGAGCCCTACAGTGTCACCATTCTTTCCGTGTTTGATCTTTCAGTTGTGCTTCCCCACATTGGCAGTGCAGAGGAATCCACAAGGGAGGCTATGGCTGTTCTTGCCGCGAAAAATCTCCTTGCGGGATTAACAGGAGAGAACCTCCCAGCTCAAGCAAAGCTTTGACTCTAGCCGTTGGCCTTGTAAAGTATAGGTTTCTCGAAGATTAGAAGATAGAGGAATGTTCTACTCTATAGAACAAACGTCCTCCTATGTGTTTTATCCTGTCAGGGGGTCGTAAAGTAACAAAAATTAAGAGTAACTTGTAGGTAGAGCTAAGTATAACGAAAGGGGGATTGTCGTACGGATCTCCTTCCTCCGGGGGGGTACTCAACAAAGTTTTATACTGGGAGGCTTCGCCCCGAAGTCCAACCTCTTACCCTTTCAAATACCATTTTTTGGACAGAAAAGGTACCTCCTTCGTATACCATCTACTCTCGTGACAAACGGTACCCCTTTCACATACCTAGTTTAGAACTTTGCATCCCTTTTAACTGCCGTGAATGCAGTCTTTAAAATACGAATAAATCACAAAACTAAAACGTTTGCTCGACCTTTTCATAGCCATAAAATACAATGCATCTGTCAACCCTTTGTGGCCTTTTTACAGACCGAAATGAC
>JAKSDK010000065.1 GCA_022360095.1 Phycisphaerales bacterium | reverse complement strand
TTACATCTGAGTATCAATACGATACTTCATTAGTAGTTGAGTGGTAATTTTCGATGGGGATGTTACTTTCGGGATTCATTAGGAAGATAAAAAGTTAACGTTACTTTCGCTAACCGTTATTTTCGGGCGGACCGTTACTTCCGGAATTCTACGTTAGTTTGCATAGTTTGGTGCGAATCCACCAGCCTGTTACTCTTTGCCTTAGCGGTGTGTGTATGTTATTTGCAAATTTCACGGGTAATTTTCATAACGTGAAACCATCACCAAAATTTGATTAAAAGAGGTAACCACCGTGACCGATAAATTTTGGAGATATTTACTAATTACTGACTCATGCAGTGGAATTTTATTAACCTTAAATGCAAAATTTTCCCTTATACACTTTTGCCCATTTTGTTGCCAGAAACTAGTTCAGTTCCTGTCTTTGGAGCTTGTGTCATGCGTCTTCGGAACCGGACAAAACAATATTCAACACGGAGGAACAACAACATCGAATCGAAATCAGCGGAGTGATATATTTTTTACTGCGACAACGAAGAGCGTATGCCAGTAAAATAACCAAATTAGTTTGGATTGGATCAGTGAGAAAAATTTTCCACTGAATGGCGAGAAAGCTTTCAAACCGACACTTGACTTTAAAAGTGCTGTTAACGAAGCTTTTCAAGTTAAGTGTCGACTTGAATGCTTGCTCGTCATTTGAGTGGAAAATGATCTCATTTAAAAGTGGATTATATGATGTCATCCGATCCAAAGTACTTTGGTCTGTCATCTCTGTTGACGGGCATTTCAAACCATCTTAGATTTGACTTACTCCAAAAATTCTCAAGACACAACGAGCTTGCTCAAGACATTGCTGTCAAAAACTGCCTCTCAGTTTGAAGCCTTCAGGGGACAATATCTGATCGGGTGAGTTTACAGGTGGCTTATGATTTTACCGCTCGTGGAATAAGTTTGTTATTTCCCGCTGAACAACACCGGTAAGATCACAGGTAGTTAAGCAGGTGATAAAAATGAATGCTAGTTTTAAACAAAACAATATGTTGAAGTTTCTTTGCTTCTTTCGATAATCACTTGACAGAATATAGGAATCCACAGGTTATCACTTAGTGCTGATAGCTATATTTGCGTCGCTGTAAGCTTTTTGTACTCATATTTACAGTACACCTTTCGGTTTCTCGAAGAGGCTTCCGGGCGCTAATTCAAAACTTTTGGCCAAAAGAGTGGAGGTGGGGGGTGGGGGGTGGGTTGGTGGGTCGGTTTAGGTGTCCAAGGCTGGTTGCTTAATCAGCGGGGGCTCTTATTCAGTTTTCTTCCAACAAGTTGGGTTTCCATTTTGAGTAAACTAAAGTGAACTGTTGGTCAATAGAAACATCTATAAAGCGGACAACCAACTTCCTAAAATGGACACCAAGTTGATCCCTGCCGTTCTTCTTTTTACCAGGAATCTTTAAAAGTTAGACATCTCTCTAATACAGACACTTAATGCCGTTTCTAAAGGCACCCTTCTTACAGAGAGTTGACTGTAGCTGGAAGCGACTTACGGGAGAAGAAAAAGCTGCTCCTCAACACTGTCTACCGCTGTTGTCAAAATCAATAAAACTATACAGTCGACTCTCTCTTAACGGACACCTCTGTAAAACGGACACCTAGAGTTGGTCCCTGCCATTGCTTATTCCCTTTATTTGACTCTTTATAAGACGGACATCTCTCTAAGACGGACACTTTCGAGACTGTTAGTGCCGGTCCCAAAGGTGTCCGTCTTGGAGAGAGTTGACTGTAGACAGAGATAATTGGAAAACCATTTCCATTTCCATTTGACATTTTGTACTCAGAGATTTAGGCAGAGAGAAGAATAAACAATTATTGCCTTCAAGGTCGAGGTAAATAAAGGGAGCAAAGAGCCTCTGGAACACGGCTTCGACCGTACAGAGGCTCGACGACTATCTGCCCGGGTAATGATGGCT
>JAKSDK010000731.1 GCA_022360095.1 Phycisphaerales bacterium | reverse complement strand
TTGAACTTAAGAGGGTTAAGAATCCCAACTGGCCAGAGGCAAACCAGCTGGCTATTTACAAGCGTGGCCGAGGATTTGAACTCGGGATTACAGAGAACAAATATAGCCAGCGGTCAGAGTGGGACTTGAACTCAGGGCCTCTGATTTGCGAGTCCAGCACTCTAACCACTCGGCCATGCTGCCTCCACATAATATGCATAAAAGGAAAAAAGACATCCAAACATGTATCCAAGACTGCTGAAGGAAGTATAGCAAATATAATTTTCCATTACCTCTCTGTCTCCAGCCTTTTCACTGTCAAATCTCTATAAAGACAATCAAAGAATCAGCACTTTAACATTTCTAGTTTCAAACAATCAGAATTGGGTTTGGTGATTCTTAACCTAGCACATAAACTGCAAAAATCGTAAACAAAAACAAAGAGATGTTTTAAAGCTTACCTTTGTTCCAATAGCATCCAGTTCATCAATGAAGATAATGGCTGGAGCTTTCTCTTTAGCAAGAGCAAATGCATCCCTTACAAGTTTGGCACCATCACCTATAAACATCTGCAAAAACAATTTAGACAGTCCACTAAAAATATATCTTTTACCAGTCTTTTGCATCTGTTCCTTCACTAATCTTTTTATTTATTTTTATTTATTTATTTTTTATTACATGTCCTTAACCTATCACACAAGATTTATTGGAATAATAATATTTTTTCATCACAAAGGTTAAGAACAACTTATAAATTCTGTAAGTTAAGACCTTACCTGAACAAGTTGAGGACCAGCAAGCTTGAGAAAGGTCGACTACAAAGAAATTAACAACAATAAGAAATTAAGAAAATTATCATAACTCATTATACATTGAAATGATATACTTTTGATACTTTGCACATGTTTCAAATGGTTAAAAGACAATGCACAAGTAGCTCAAGATGCTTTATCAGTTTATACCTTTGTCTGTGCTGCACACGCTCTTGCCATTAACGTTTTGCCTGTGCCAGGAGGTCCATACAATAATACACCTGAACAAAAGTTAATGTTAGGTATTTAGAATAATGACCAGAGTCAAAAACATTAACAGAATAATGAATGCTATTGATACAATCAAGTGGCATGGTTTTAAACAATACACAGCCCTTGGGTAAGAAGTGTTGGCTGCCAAAAGAGTTGGGTTATTTTGTAAAGCAATATTGGCACCATTCAAGCTTATTCAGTTAAGTAAAGATAGTGGAGAGGCAACAATAAGCCAAAAGCAATACAAAAAAAAATCCTTGAAATAGCAATAATAATATT
>JAKSDK010001613.1 GCA_022360095.1 Phycisphaerales bacterium | reverse complement strand
TGCAGTTTGTAAAATTGTTCGTGATAGACATCTTCGCTTACGAAGAGTAGGGCAAGTTCGTCTTCAACTTCGTTGCGCACCTTCTCAGACAAGGAACTGCCCCTCCTTAACACCAACAACCTGTAATGAAATGCATGCAAATTGAGCCGGGACGCAAAGTCTATGGCGCGAATTCTAGTCTTCCTTAACAAAACCACAATCCGCGAGAAATGGTTTAGTTCAATGATCACTTCTTGGCTGGCCTCATCAGATTTTGCACTATGAGTGATGTCCTCCCAGGTAATCTTTCCTAAGCCTGCCTCTGTGCCGTGCAAAATAAGGACGTCACTGAACTTCCAACCCTGAATTTCGAACTTGGTGATCAGCGTAACAGGCTTCTTGAAGAAACATCCATTAGGGCGAAGATTGATGATGGGTGCACCGAGCATGACGTCTTTTTCAAGATCCTTTTGAACAAGAAGTCCATAATACTTGAAAGGATGTTCTAATGTTATGCTGACGGACACAGGAATTTCTACAGCTCCTGCAGGGCAAACCAGTCTGACATCTTCCCCATACATTTCACCACCCTCACTGGTGACGATGCTGCATAAAACATTTTTGTCTGCCCATGGTGAATTGTCCTTGATGCAAGCTAACAAATCACCTCGAAATCAAAGAAATAAACCTGTGAGAACAGCAACTCGAACGACATTGAACAGAAAAGCACTAAACGAGACGCTTAAAAGGTATAAACAGTTTAAAGCGGCTTTCTCAGTCGGTGAGTTCTGTCCGTACTCGAAAAAACCCCCTGAAAAATGGTTACATGGTTAAATGGTACAGTACAGCAATGTTACAGCTTTCATAAATTTTAAACAAATATTACCTTCTGTGGAAAACGTTAACAGATCAAGTTTAAACAAGAAATGGTTTGCTAAGGAATGTCGCCTAAAGAACAGAAGCTACAAATGTTATCAGCCCTAATTAACAAATATCCTCCACATGGCGATCTGAGTTTAACTTAAAAATATCAGACTGTTTCATTGTGGTGAAAACAAAGAAAAAAAACCCGAATTTCAGTATTTGTATATTTCATCGCAGTTAACAATCTTTCTACTCGACAACAAAATTTCTAAAACACTGAAACTACCTTCCGTATCAAACAATATTATGCACTGAGTCATTTTCTGATCAAAAATTGTTCTGGCTTCCAGTTTTCTAAACAATATCGATCAAAACAAGGCTGACTTTACGGTTTTCTCCACTTCACCGCTTGTAGCGTAGCATTTATATTCAACGAACACTCGGTTTCTCAGCGAACCATTCCCATGTGTTTCCCATCGTAAACCGGCCATTGTTAGTCTACTCAGTCACTTTTACAGCAAGTTACAAAGTGATACAGAAGCCGATACAGACGTCATACACAGGTCCTTGGCAAGCCAAGCCACATCTTGTTAACACACACGCTTCTATACCTGCCAACTCTCACGCCTCCGGGTTGAAAACTTCGATCTCACGCCGGCTCACGCTTGCCGGCCAATTTCTCACGCCTGATTGAAAAATATGAGTTGTTGCCGTCTTGCTTGACACAATTTCCAAAAATATGTTAACTCAGACCCACGTAAGGAACGAAAACCATGTGTAAAATGAACAAATGACAATACCTTCCTCGCGGTCTCTGATTTTGTGGATAAGCTTTTTC
>JAKSDK010001840.1 GCA_022360095.1 Phycisphaerales bacterium | reverse complement strand
GTGAATTCGAGCCGAACGTGTGTGGAGAGTGTGCTTTGCAAGATTCATCCAGAGCTCTATAAACTATACCACCCTTGACCCAACCCACAGTGAAATGAGCTGACCTGGATTACAAACAGCTAATGATTCAGAAGTATTTCGTCTGATGGCTGGTGGTTCCGTGGCCAAGAGAAGCTGAATGTTGGAGGATGGTAGTCTAGTCTGGACTAGACTAGCAAGTACTGAATGATGATCTGTTGGTTACCCGAGAATTACAAAGAAAACATATTAGACGAGCTGCCTCACTTCAAATGATTTAATAAACAGTCATTTAGTTTTGACAACTTTGTTTGATATATATCACTTTATCTGATCTTTCCATCCTTCAATATAGGCACATAATTTCAACCAAATAATGATGTTTAGTTTGGGGCAGCGCAAAATGATGAGTGGGAAATAAATAGCTAGTTACATAGTTTTCTCACAAAAGTCGACATTAAATTTCTATCCGTAAAGCATCATATTTAATGCTTCGAAACTTCATAGCCCCCTCGTCAAATACATCCAAAATTGCTGCAAGTTACAATCGAATATTAAATACAAATTTCTGTCATTGCTAAGTTTGTTTGGAAGAAGCACAGGACTTACCTTTTTTGAGTGTCTTCGTTTCATGGCAAACACGTGTTTCGAACTGGATCAAGTGGTACATTATACAGGCTTTAACGTTGATAATTTTGATTTTGTGCTTTTTATTTTGCTGCCACTGGCATTTTCTGCAAGGCAAAAAATACATTTAGGTATAAAACTCTTCTTTTCCTTTCCACAAAATAAGAGCCATGTTTATCTTGTATGCTAATTTACCAGAATACCGAACCATTACTGAACAGAATAACACATTCAGAAGTAAGCTTGTACTGTTATCTACTTACCTTTCGTTGTTAAGTCTTCTTAAGTCATCCTCATATGGTTAACTTTTTTAGTTAAGAGTGAAAGACGGCAGATAAACTCGTTAAAGAAACGGCAATATTTTTTAGTCCGCAAAGACTGTTCGTAAAATATGCTGCGGCTTTCACAAAGACGCCTTCCTTCGACTGAATTCATTATTTTTTGAACTTCGCGCAATCGTGGAGCCCCCTGATTAAGAGTTTCCCGATTGGCTCTCCATGTTGCACGTGTCATTAGCAAGAATTTCGACCGACACATAGTCTGGGCATTTGGGAATGGCATAACCCTGTCCCAAAACCTCGGCCCCAGCTTCTTGCAACGTTCAAAATTGCTTGTGATTCATGGAACTCGCAAATTTATCTCAAAGAGTTGTGGTTTGGGGGGTAGATCTCGCGAGAATACACTCACAATACATATTTTCAACAAGTATTTTTTTCTCATAGAAAGGTCATGTGATATTACTCTAGGGAACTTCTCTCAAGTTTTAAATTCAGGGTATGTTCTCACCGAAGTGCCGGATAAAT
>JAKSDK010000489.1 GCA_022360095.1 Phycisphaerales bacterium | reverse complement strand
AGTTTTCTATCACACAATAGCACGTTAGAGAGCAGCATCATTCTTCTTACGTCTTTGTTTCTGTTTTGAGCTGACGCTCCAAGTATTCTGAATGATGTGTCATCTCTTAGCCAGTGGAATAAGAATACGTAAAGCAATGACTTCAGTTGTGTTCCGCCTTCACGATCTCTGCCAAGAAGCCAAACTAAATCACATATTAGTATAGAAATGTAATGAAACGCGAAAATAAAGAAAACCCACAAGCTTGAAACCGCGCTAGAAACGTCTCTAGCACCCAGGGATAAACGCAAAGCTCTATAGAGACGGACATCTCGCTTAAACGGTAATCCTTTAATCTGACTCTTTATTAGACGGACATCTATATAAGATGAATACATAATGCTGGTACAAAGGCGTCCGTCTTAGTTTACTTCCTCTTCCTTTCCAAGGGAAAAGAGGGATACTTTAATATAAATCTTGTTATATCCTAGTTATTATCCCTTCTGTGGCCACTTATGCACCCCATCTTAACACATTTTCGTTTTACAAAGTATCATTGGAAGAATAAACAAATCTGTAACGGTCTTTAGGGGGATGGGGTAGGCAAAGATTGAGGGACATGGCATTATTTTTTACTTAGGTTGGTTCGGGGATAATAGGATAATAATATAGTTTAAGGAAAGGGTGGTTTTCTCGGCTAGAACTGAGGGAAACGATTGAGGATATAAGAATGTGGCAAATGTATATTTTTTGTAATCTTCATTATGTCTTTTGAATTCTTGCTTTAGAAACCTAGTTGATATGTAACTCTAGCAATGGCAACCATATTAGAAGATTTAATCTATTGTTTTATTTTAACTGTTAGTTTGTACAACTTCATAGTTATAGTATAATCAAACTGGGTCTGACAATCGTGGCCTTCTCAGTGGCTCTTTATAACTTAGCTTACACATAAACCTGTAAAACTAGTTTACCCTATAAATTAAGTCCGCAGTCTCACACAAGTGTAATCTGATTCGATAAAAAAAAAACGTTAACATATTTTCTTTCGATCGACTTGCTTCCTCTCAAGATTACAACTTTTAAAAATAAAACTGTTTCTGTTACAAAACACTTCTTCTAGTTTCATGAAAGATTTCATTCAGTTTTATAGAAAGTTTGCGAGGATGTTTAAGAACGGTCCAAAGATAAGCGCAAGCTCAAATTGACGATCTTCATACCTGGCATCATTCAAGAAACTAGTTTTTAAAATGAGCAAAACAAAAACTTTGAACCAGTCAACACACTTTTTTGGCAAATTCCTTTGCCATCATCGCACGACTATCAAGCTTGATGTCCATGATCAGATTGGCAGGGCGATCGTCGCTAATTAATCATTGCCGTTTTATGGATAGGGATCGTCGAGATATCGATTTCGTCGGAAATACCCAGACAAAGGGTCTCAAAAGGACTGAACTTTTGAATTAGTATCGTTTTTTTTATAAGTCCAGCTGAATATAGATGTTTCGTCACCTCGACCCACCAGTGTCACTTGCACCTACGTTTCTGATAACGTTGCAGTGAAAAGCGCAATTGTCGGCAGCGTGAGAAATAGGCGAAGTATTTGAACGACTGTTGCCGATTCTAGTTGAACTGCCATGCGGGTACAATAGAAAAATAAACCGATGAACGAGAGCGGCCACATACTTGAGAGCTAGTTTGCTGCAGTACAGTAGACCAGGATAATGTATTTATCATGGGTTATGTAACCTTTTCTTTGGGGTGTTATATGGTATGCTGTTCTATTGCTTATATATATTTGAGTTGTTCTCATTTATATTCATTGGCGTCTTACGACCGTCCCTACGCCCTCAAAATTAAATTCCCAGTGACCAGGGGTTGTCAGTTTCTCTTAGACGTAGTTTTTTGCATGCTGCCATATAAAAGGTTTAACACGTTTTGTATGTTT
>JAKSDK010001155.1 GCA_022360095.1 Phycisphaerales bacterium | reverse complement strand
TTATGTGGATCGCGGCCAGACTTATTTGACATCTAGTCATTCAAAGTTGCCTTATTTTTGTTATTTTTTAACTAGTAGGCAGGATGGTGAAAACAATGGCTTCCTTGCAGGAATTCCCCTCCTCCCTCCTTTCTTACTTACGATCTCGCACCCTAATTCCCTTCCCCTTCCCTTCCAAACGCCTGCCATGCAGGGTAGCTGAATAGTGGTTCATTATAAAGGGAAATATCAGACGTTCATTTCGGGGCCGGCTTAGTGTCCACTTAATAGAGGATGTCCGCTTAATTGGTGGTCCGCTTAATAGAGGTTTCACTGTATTCATTGATCACAGTTGAAAAGTGCAACTATAGAGGGGGGGGGTGGAGGGGCAAGGTTATTTTCATGACGCCGTGATCGACCATATTTTGTTCCTGTGAATCGTGATTGAAGTACTCGGTGAAATGTGAACTGCCAAATCCTTGATTGTGTATACGTACATTGAAGATCAATTGAAGAAAATAAAACGTTAATTTGGCCCAACAACCTTAACTAGCATCTGGTGGCTTGTTATCTTCACTTTTGAGTCTTTTGATGCAACTTCACACTTCTTAATCTTTGTGCTCAGACCCACTTACAGCTGGCTTCCCTAGAGAATTTATAGCTGCGCAGAGATCACCTGAACATGTGGCTGAGATCAAAGGTCACTAATTACACTATTTGTTTTGTGACTCGTGAAATGCAAAATAATTTGTTGACCCCCCTTGCCCTCCTCACTGTAAGCATTTTTAATGTGAAATGTTTCATTTCAGTTGACATCTGCCTTAATTTGTAATAGTGCTCTCATGACATACAAGTCTTCTTCTGGGCCTTAACATCTCCAATGATTTGAAATGGAATTGTCACATTGACTCCATTATTAAGAAAGCTAAAAAGTGCTTGTATAGCTAATCTCAGCTTAAACACTCTGGTCTTGGTACCCGTGAGTTAGTCCAGTTTTTCTGCGCTTGTACAAAAGCGGGCTATGCGCATCATTTTTCCTCTTTGCTCATACAAATGAGGCCTTGGTTGAATCAGGCCTAAGTAAACTTTCAGACCGCCGCCAAGAACTAGTTGATAAACTATTTAAGAATGTTTTACAGAACGAACAGAACAAGCTCCATGAACTTCTTCCTGCTCGCA
>JAKSDK010001597.1 GCA_022360095.1 Phycisphaerales bacterium | reverse complement strand
CCCTTACAGTATAACTTGATTTTGCCTTCAGGAGTTCGAACAATCACAGACATCCTCTTACGAGTGCTGTAAGCGTAATAATAAAATACCTCAGTTGTCCGATCCGTGATAATGGTAGTACCACTCACTATGAAAACGTGGCGCCGGTTAACTGATTCTTCCGTACAGACATGGACTAGAGGAGCAAGTGGGGAGGGGTTAGGGAGAGGTTGTGGGACCATTGCTGTCAAGAATTTGAAAGTTGGTGACCGGTACAAAGTCTGGCGTTTCGATAAGAACCCAAGCGGTGAAAAATTACTCAAAAAGTTTGACCATCACTTCAAGTTTAGTTTGCGCGTGAGCAAGAAAAACGAAAACCGGTAGAAAATGTGATTTGTGTGTTCAAACATTAAAAGCAAACTGGCCTCAAAAACAGTGAGAACATTTGCTGGTAGAATTAATCAGGTTTTGACCAGAAGACAAGCATTCTTCATCCTGTTCCATAGGATCTCAAGTTTAAACTGAGACAAAGCAATAAATGTGATCATTGACACTGAGAAGCCGGAATCATGTAAAGACGGATGCGCGAGTAACTGTGGAACGTATAAATTATCATTGTTCTTTTTAAAAATCTATATCCTGGGAAATACTGTAGTAACAAAAAGTCTTGTTTATTGTTCCACCTATTAATTTCTTGTTGTTCAGTTTCTTGATGCTTGCACTCCTTTCAGTCATGTTTCTTTCATGTTACATTGACAAGGATGCGACTGCCCACAACGTACTGTAGGCCATCTCACCTATTAAATTCCAGAACATTTAAGACCTCATATACTTCTTCTTGCCCCATCTAAACAAAGAAGGTAGTTAAACACGTAAAACTATTGGTTTAAGGACAGAAACCAAGAGTTATAGCCTCAAGGATTGTATCTCTGGTAAAAACCGGCCTACGTCAGGTTTTCAAAAGATGTATCATAACTTAAGGCGCCCTCCTGCCATATAATTATACTGTTATACATGGATAGAGATCAGGAAAACCACAATCTTTGTGGCAAGTAGCATATACTCAAAAAATATTTTTTTAATCGATTATTTACCGCATTAATGATGACCGAAGTTGGAGTCCTAACATTGAATGAGAATCCAAGTTTCTTGGCTCCTTTCACTAAAGCACCCTCATCTGTAAACCGTAATTAAAAACGTTATCAATCAATACT
>JAKSDK010000048.1 GCA_022360095.1 Phycisphaerales bacterium | reverse complement strand
GTATCGTGATACTTTAGCCTCTCCACGGACTTTGTGAACAGTTGACTGCATTGTGAGCTTGGCTCGGGCCGCTTTAAATGAAGATCATAAACAATTTGTCATCCTCTTACAGTACATGTACAGTGTAAACTTGTTCATGATGAGGCTCCAAACAGATTGAAAAAATTTGATTTCAATTCAGCACTACATGCTATGAAAGTCCTTGTACAAAAAATACTGGTATACGAAACCCTTACAAGTACAAAAGGTATTTAAAAGATACAGTCAAAATAATTCCCAAGGGTGTCCTATCTCCATAGAGCTCAGATCTCTGAAATGGCTACCACAGCCCAAACTGTGTTCTCCTTGGAAAGACACTGTCTGGGCTATTCACTTTTTTTACAGGTTAAGGTGTTGCAATGAAAGTACATGGGATATAATCAACTATTTAGTTCAAAGTTTGAAAAATATGTGCATCGACATTTTTGGAATGATCATGCATGTACCTGGATTAGGCTGAAGATATTCTTTAGTTTTGTGGCCTACATGTTCAACAAGTCCTGCAGTTACATCAGTTTTCTAAAATAATAAAAGAGAGGGGGGAAATGGGAAATAAACAATAAAAAATAAACTACTGTTGGTGACCATAATATTAATTTACAATAAACCTTAATATTATCAATGTTTCAATAAAATTATAAATTATGTTTGGTATTCCAGTAGAAAAATTATAAATTATAAATTATTATAAATTATTTTTGGTATTCCAGTAAAAAAATGGACTGCAGCAACATCATATCAGGCAAAAAAAATCTTACTCCAAAAACTGGAAAAAGGAAAAACAGTTCAGATTTCTGCTAGTTACCCCTGTGACCCAACTAGCAACCCTCTCCTTCTCTTTCCTCACAGCAGTTTCTTTTCAGCTACAGTGTATCCCTTTCACGCCAAAGAGCGACCAACATTTTATTTTTTCTCCTTAAGTCACAGAGCTCAATCAAACATAGTAAAGTTAACGAGAAAAGGTTATTATCAACCAGTGAAAATTGTCTAGACTGTTAAACAAATTCTCCTTATTTGTACATGTACCAAAGGGAATTCATGGAGAACAGTGTGGAGAATATGAAACCTGATTGGTTAACACTACTTTTCACTTGCAACGGAGTCGGAGTTGTAATCAGAAGTGTAAGACTAAAAATATGATCTAGTGAAAGCAGCATT
>JAKSDK010001073.1 GCA_022360095.1 Phycisphaerales bacterium | reverse complement strand
TCCGGAATTTCCGGTTCGGCGGTAAATGGAACATGTTTCGTCGGCTCGTCCCACTGGAAAATTTCCAGAAAAAGTGGAAAATCTAAAAAGGTGGTCCCGTTTTCCCGGTTGGAATTTCCGAACGGAATGTCGTGTTCCATTGACGTTTCTTGTAGTTTGTACCTGTTCCAGGTCCACAGTCGGGCACCCGGCCACGTACCGGGGTTTACGACCAAATGGAACAACTTTTTACCAATCGGAAATTCCACTTTTGCTGCCACCGAAATTTCCGGGTTTTTTTCGTAAATGGAAAGCGCCCCTGATTTCTGAAACTCTTACATCTCGACCAGTGTAATTCGGTGTTTGTCGTGCGAGCTTGGTGCTAAAAATAATCTCTCTCGGCCATTACTTTCTTTAGCTTGTTTGACAGCCAAGGGGTGTTCCTGCCGTGAACTTTGTTTTCAATTTGAGGTGCATGGTTAGCAGCCACGTGCAAGAAACTTGTTGCAAAGTTCAACCACGCATCATTGACATCCTGACACTCACTGAGGTTGCTTAGGACACAGATGACACATTGTCAGTAAATCGTGTAGCACAATACTTGCTGTAGTTTCTGCATTTTATTGTTCGTGGTTGGAACATTTAGGTTTTTTAATGCTCTTTTTTTTTTACTTTTACCCTACAGAAAGGCTGATCGTAAAGGTGTTCAGTGGTTTTGCCCAGAGGATAGGAATCCTCTTCCCACGTGTTGGGGGGTAAGTTACTAAAAAGGTGAAAAATCTAAATGTATAGTCTTCTTCAGTTCATTTTTATCTTCCTGAAAAGTCATCCTCTCTGATGCATCTTTGACTGTTAATGATTTTATGCATGCTTACCCCTTTCTATGGATCATGAAGTCTTGCACTAGCCTGTTCGCGCTGACAGTTTTTGCGGCAATTTTATTCACGTTTGTAGGATTTGAGTCAATGATCTGACCTAGTATCAGGTTTGATATAAGCTTACAGAACTTTAAAAAGCCTTCAGATATATTTGCTCACCACAAATAGAAAGAAAACTTTCCGAAGAATATTTAGTTATAAATTTGGCTGGAGAAAGAAAACTTTCAGCGATTTTCTTGTTTCGAGGAGTTCACCTTCGGAAACAATAAACACATCTTAAGAGCTGATAATAACCTGTAAGATTATAAACCTGTAACATGTAGCTTTAGGCTAATTTTTTGAGGGATCAGTATCACAAAACCCTCTAAGTTGATGCTAACAGCGAGTTGTGTTTAAATTTCCAAAATCACCCATACGGCCAGCTGGTTCTCGTTTCTATAGTGCGAGCTGTCAGTGTGGTCGAGTGTTTGAATGAACTTTAATAGAGTTAAGCTTCAACATAATAGCGAATTTATTATTATTATTTTTTT
>JAKSDK010000396.1 GCA_022360095.1 Phycisphaerales bacterium | reverse complement strand
GTGCCGATTTATGTCTTTCCGAAAACCACACCGGCGTCCGGCCAATGGACGCGAACCTCTCCCACCAGCATGCCGGCGCTGCGTGCGGGATCGATTTTAGCTACGGCAGTTTCGGCATGCGCGCCAGCGCCCCAGCCGGCGCCAAACGCCTCCATATCGGGCCACCAATATTCTTCGACCGCATCGAACAGCGGCTCTTCCTGGTCGGGCTTTAAGGCCAGTGACCGCAGGAAGCGATCGGGCGGGTCTGCCACATCGATCAAGGGGCCGCAGCGCGCTTCGTACCAATCCGCAAACTGTTGGAATGATAAACCTTCAGCGCGTTTGACAAGAACAATTGCCTTGATGGATTGCTCGCTTCGGTGCAGCGCCGGTTGAACGTTCCCGGGCAACGGGCGGGTGATCACACCACGCGAGCGGCCCTCCATGAAATTCGGCTCATCCAGATGGGCGCCCGTCAAATATTCGTCACTCGCGCTCAGGGCCGCGATTGTTTCCAAATCCGGATACCAAAGTTGCGGGATGCCGTCGCAGGGCGCTTCGAAGCCGGGCAGGGGTTCATCGCGTCGGTGGTTTTGGATGTAGGCCGAAAAGAACTTTGTGAGCTTTAGGGCTTCGTTCGCGTGGGTCGTGCGCCAATAGTGTCGGAACGTATCAATCATCAGATCACTGCGCCGGTCCAGCAGGCCGAAGACAATGATCGGGCCCAATTCTTCCCCGTTCATGGTAAGCGGCGCCTCTCTAGGCGCTGAGATATTTGTCCAGCGTCATGTGCATGCGGCGCAATCGCACTTCTTGGTAATTGCCCAAGGTCTGCCCTGGTTTGCGGCTGGCCTTGATGCCGCGGGTTTGCATGAGCAGGTTTTGGGTGTCCTGGTCGTAGATGACTGCGAGGCCCGTATCCATTCCTTCGACGGTCGTGAACGACTCCTCGAAGCCCAGCTTGACCGGTTCAATGGCGTGGGCGGCGGCTTGGCCTTCAGGCAGGGGCCGCAAGAACATCAGATCGAAGATGCAGCTATCCACGTC
>JAKSDK010001417.1 GCA_022360095.1 Phycisphaerales bacterium | reverse complement strand
TGGATGTCCTCCCATTCCTGGGGCGGCGGCGTCTTCTGTTTCTTCTTCATCTTCAAATGCGAATTCATCGCTGTTCTCAGCTTCAGCTTCTTCTAAAGTTACACATCTTCTTTGAATAAAAGAAAAAGTTGTACCTTCGGCACAACTTTCAGGCTCATCCATTTCATCTGCATCTAAAGCAACCTCTTTAACTGCGGCACTATCAGAATCAAATGTTTCATTTGTTTTATCTGTTTCTCCGCGCCATTCTGGGCCCTGTTCATCATTTAAACTTCTTGTGAATGCGGTATGATCAGTGCTTCCCATGGGCAAGCATCGTCCGCTTCCTGGATCTTTTCGATGCCCTTCTGGACAAGGCTCATCTACAGTAATAGCAAACTCCCTTATTTCTTTAATAAGGTCTTTAGCATCAGGAACAACTGTTTCGTTTGCTTCCTCTACGTTATTTTTATCAGTCATAGGAATTTCTATCCCTCCTTCTACGTAGAAATTTATTTTCTAACTTTGGTTATTGTTAGGCTTGCGTGGCTTATTATTTGGAGAAGTAGATCTTTGACGAGGGCGGCCTCGTCCACCTCTCCGCGGACGCCCCTCACTTGGAGTGCCTTTGGGGGTACGCTGTATAGTTTGAATCATTTCCTGTACATTCTTCTGAAAATCCTTAAGATCTTTCTGAGTAACAGTAGTATCTTTACCGCCAGGGGTAGTATCCTTATTGGAAGGGGGCTGCTCTGCAGGCAATAACTTAGGATTATATGGAGACCCAATAATTCCAATAACACCATCCTGAACCAACGGCTTTTCTTGAATCATATTAGCTAATTCATTATTGAAATCGAATCCAAGTTTCTCTATACCTGTTTCGTAAGAAATAATTCTTCGATCTATCATGCCCTGGACGACGCTCATTAGCATAATTTCATCCTTGAGAGCAAGATCATCAAATCGGACTCGAGGATACCTTTCAAAACCCATAGCTAAAGCAACTTCTTCGTATTCATGATTGATCCATCTGGTTACACAGCGCCTGGCATAATTAATTTCTTCGGTAAAAGCCTTAGTGGCAACTTCAATCGCTTTTCCATTACCTGTTACTTGGCCATCTAAAAGTGCCCTGGTAATACCAAAAGCTTGACTTAAATCGTCATTGACCTGTTTAAATTTATC
>JAKSDK010001519.1 GCA_022360095.1 Phycisphaerales bacterium | reverse complement strand
CCTGTCCCTTCATAATGGACATCACGTACGTAGCTTCCTTGTGCTTCATAGCCATTAACCAGAGTTCTGACTTCACTGTCGTGACCGACAACTGTTACGCCAATTTCATTCTTGTCTGTCATGTCGCAGTAAACAGCAAAAGGCTTGTAGCCGCCAACTCCATCGGGATCGATAACGTAATTTCCACTTGGGGCTTCTGCGTTGTTGTGTTTTATTTCACTGCATGTTTTAGGTAATTCGGCTAAATGAAAGAAAAAGAGAAAGGAAAATGGTTATTTAAAACAAGCTAGCCATTACGTTATGCGTAAAAAAATACAGAAAGTTAGTACATAGCAGACACAAAATGCAGTTGCAAGACTTATTTTCAAGCAACCTAAGTTTTGCCATATAATCCTACAATGCCAGTGTTATCTCAGCTTCACTGTCTGCCCATTAAGTACCGCTGGGTGTTTAATTTTTTTCTTATTACTCCAAAGCTATTCACGGCATGCCCCCTGACTATATCTGCAAATTGATCAGCCTGACAACATCGACCAGATATTCCCTTAGATTCAGCGAAAAATTATGCTTGAGGGTCCTATGCTAGGGGCGGCCCCGAAGCTCTGGAACATTCTTCCCAGTAAAATATCCAGCGTTGACTCCCTTTCAAATTTTAAATGCCTGAGTGTTAAAACTTATCTTTTTAAACAAGTTTTTGTAAATAATTAAAATTTGTAGTAGAGTATTTATTTTGTTTATTTCATTGAATATTTATTTTGTTATCATTATTTTTTAGATCTTTTACCTGTTTGTAAATTCTTACTCATTTTTATAATTAGTCTTTTAAACAAACTGTAAAGCGCAGAAGAGTAGTAGGGTATTAATAATTCGTTTATTATTATTATTATTATTATTAATATTATTACATTTATTATCATTTAGTCTTTTTACTCTGCTTGTACATTTTATTCATATGTCTTCTGTTTGGCTTACTGTTAAGCGCACCAAGGAAAATTGCCCAATAAGTTTCAATTAATTATACAGTCGAACTTCTCGGTACCGACACCTCTCTATATTACGGACAGTTTCCATGTCCCGAAAAAATTCTCCTATATTTTCTTTAAAAAAAAAACCTCTATAATACGGACTCTCTCTAATACGGACAACGGACAGTAAATCTCGGCCCCAGGGAGTAAATTCATATAAACTTAATAGCCTCTTTATTACGAACACTACGGTGATCAGGTGAATCTTTAACAGGTGAATCTGCACATGGTGAATCCCGTCTAGTCTGGCTGATG
>JAKSDK010000439.1 GCA_022360095.1 Phycisphaerales bacterium | reverse complement strand
TAAAATGTTGTTAACAAGAACTTACTGGCATTGTTGTCTTGGCATCATCGATGTTCTTTAAGTCAACATATCCTCCTGACAACACCAAATGCCCACTTTCTACCACTTTACACTGGAAAAAGATTCTGTTACCCTCCCTCCACATATCTGTCTGAATAGTTTGTCCAGGATAGACAGGCTTTGAAAACCTTGTTTTGATGGCCTTGAATTTAGTGACATCATTGTTCGCATACTGCCTCAGAATATGACGAGCACCAAAACCAAATGAACAAAGGCCATGCAGGATAGGAGATGAAAAACCTGTTTAAAGGAGAGCGAAGAATAAGTGTACTTTTAGTGCTAGTCTGGCAAATCATGGTTTCAGGAGCAAGTACTTCAAAATAAGAAACTTTCATATTTCATCATAGGTTTGTAACGTAACCTTTCTAATATTATAGTCATCAAGACTGTTGAAGGAATGGAATAGGACAGATGCAAAAAAGCTTACAAATTATTTCTCCACCTTCAACTCACTAGAATCTGGCTAGAATCTCATATACAATTGCTGGAACCCTTCCTTGATTTTTCCTGTTTCCAACTTAAGAAAGTTGACAATCATTAATTTCATCCTTTGTTAATGGATACCTTAAACTTTACCAGAGGGTAATGGAGTCAACACTATATTAAGCAGTCAAACTACGTGAGACTAAAGTTTCTGCACCCACTGACAAAATTAATCATAGGAGATGGATCCCTGCTACCCTGAGAGCAGAGCCCCTTTGATCTTCCAAGATCAATCCAAGAAGATTGAAGAGCCTTTGCTCATTGGGTAAATCCCTGCTTTTTCCATCCAAAATGGACTGTACAAACTTTGTATTTTGTTGATTTACTGATAAACCAAACAATGCTAAACCATCACTAAATTTCTTTTTATTTGCAGATGTATCATGAAAAAAAACCACACACACTCAAACAAACATCATATTTTCACGGACAAGTCACCCAAACACCTGCAATAATACTGTACCTCCCATCTGTGCAAAATTAGGATCAATGTGAATTGGGTTATAATCTCCACTCAGCCGATAAAATGCTGCTTGGCAACAACTTG
>JAKSDK010001229.1 GCA_022360095.1 Phycisphaerales bacterium | reverse complement strand
GACTGGTTATGAGGGAGACTACTTGAATCGTGGCAAATGAAGAAAGAAAGATATAAAGTTTATGTCTCATTTCTCTAGTGTATGATGCATTTGAGCACTGGAAGAAACTTCTTAATATACTGTGCAGTTGTGATGAAGCATTGCCAATGTATAGTGACATATTTGATGCTCTCATAGGTAAGTGCTGATAGTGAGATTACAAAAACTGATTGACACCCTCCACTTTGTTGTCCCATCAGAAGGCTTGTTTGAAACTGAACATGGGGTGTTCTTTAATGTATTGTAAAAAGCTTTTTTTCCTGACCCCAGGGGAGAGTACTGCCATATATGGGGTATGTAGGTATGTGCCGCTGTGAAGGCTTAGGGTGTGGTTTTCAAGCAGTTTACTCTGGGACAGGGTATACAAATCAGAGAGTTTGGGTCTAGAATAGGGTATCATTTTCCAGGAAACTGATCATTTGGTTAAAGATTTTAGTCTAGACTAGGGAAGCGGGAATTGCCACTCAAAAATATAAAAAACCAAATTGGCAAGTTTAAATTTACGCAACTCAGTCTAAAAGCTACTCTTGGATAGGGCGGATTTGGGGAGTTTAGTCTAGTATATAAGGGTAGCAAAATTAAGCTGAACTAGCTCTGGTATAGGTTCAGGGTTCCAGGGTCCCAGCGGCACATCCCCACCCAAAACGTCCTCCCTGCCCCCGCCCCTGGGTACCTGATTCACAGCTGTCATGGTGTTGTTTTCCAGTACAGTAGAACCTCGTTATATCAAAGGTCTAAGGTCACTATAACGAGTTTTTGTTATATCGAGGTTATTTCCCACATATTTTACTATTACTGAGGCGAAGAATAATCGTTCGTTATATACCAAGGACTTCGTTATATAGAGGTTCATTATATCAAGGTTTTACTGTAATTCAGTGTGGGAGAGGGTTGGACTACTTGTTTAAGTCTGAAAAAGGGTCACAATTTACTCTAAATCCGGAATTCAGCGCAAGGATTCCAGAATCCTTAATGATTGGAAT
>JAKSDK010001173.1 GCA_022360095.1 Phycisphaerales bacterium | reverse complement strand
TCTAACCAAGACAACGAAAGTTGGTTGACCACCTCATTGAGACTTGGGACCAGTTTTCCAGTCAACTAGCGGGAGCATGGCCAGTGCAAAACCAGGACCACATGAAGCCAGCCGGATCACCGTTTCATAACTGATGTAATAGGCTTTTAAGCCTATCATCACTGTTTGCAGTTGGCTTGGCTGGACAAACCCGCCCCATAAGCTCGACCAGCATCAAGTGTCTACCCAATCGCGAACACATTATCAGGTACCAAATCTCCAGGAGATGTATGAGAAATCGGGCCCGTTCCCATCGAGGTGAAATGATAACGTACAGATTCTTTCGCATGTATGGACCTCCGGTGGTTGTCAAGCTCGGTGGACTGATGGGCTGACAAGCATGTATCCGGCCTGTTTGTGAGCCGTCTGGCTCGGGCCAATATGGGGAAGCCGTTCCTGATCCTGCCAACAAACACATTATCGGCCTCTGAGGCCGTTGCGAAACACGGCTTTGGGATCAGAGGGTATGCCGTTCGTCCAATGAGCAGACAGCCTTTTCTCAGACAGCGGTCCGGACCGGCGGACTATGGAATGTCTCGCCTTTTGCAAGGACGGCCCAGATCATCCGGGCAAGCTTGTTTGCGACAGCCACAGCCACGGCATTGACGTGCTTTGTCTTGAGTTTGTCTACGATCCAACCCTCAAAGAGCGTTCGCGGGCGACTTGCCCTTTGCCTAATCCGGCAAATATACGCCCGTGCTCCATGGATCAGAATCCGCCTCAGATAAGAATCGCCTCTTTTGGAGATACCCAGTAAGCGTTCCTTGCCCGCGCTGGAATGTTGGTTGGGAACCAGCCCCAGCCATGCCGCCAGGTCTCGGCCCCTGGCGAACTGTGAAGCATCGCCGATTGCCGTGAAGAAGGCAGACGCATTCAATTCTCCGACGCCCGGTATTGTCATCAATCGTCGGCATTCGGGGATCATTCGGTTCAGTTCCCGAATGCGTTCATCGATGTTGTTGATGTGCTCGTCCATGACCAGCAATTCATCGTAGAGTTCCGCAAGCAGGCTGCGCATGAGCAGAGGCATGTCGTTCGTTGGAAGACCAGCACACAGGTCCCTCAGACCAGACCGCAGAGCAGCCAGAGACAAGGGCAACACGATGCCAAATTCCGCTAGCAGCCCACGAATTTCATTCGCCAGGGCGGTACGGTCCCGTTTGCGCCGATCCCGAATGCGATGGACAGCTTGCAGGCTTTGCTGCAATTCCGATTTGATCGGTACGAAGCGCATGTTGCGCCGAGATGCAGCCTCACAGATGGCTTCAGCATCCGTGGCATCGTTCTTGTGCCGCTTGACAAAGGGTTTTACGTATTGCGCTGGTACAATCCGCACCTCATGCCCAAGCGATTGACAATAGCGACCCCAAAAATGCGATGTCCCGCAAGCCTCAATGGCTATAGTGGTTGTCGGCATATCCGCCAGAAAAGACATCAGTTGTGGTCGCGTAAACCGACGCTTTAGCAGCTTGCTGCCTTGGTCATCGGTTGCGTGCACCTGGAAGACGCG
>JAKSDK010000444.1 GCA_022360095.1 Phycisphaerales bacterium | reverse complement strand
CTTAACAACCATCTCCTTAGTTTAGTAAGAAGGCTTATAGTCATAAGGTTGTCCTGGGCCCAACTGAGTATGTTTCGCACTTCTTGGGGAGCTTGGTTCTGGATTCCCTTTAACAAAAGGTTTAAAGTTAGGTCATCTGCAATTAAGTAACCAATATGGAACTGTCTGGTATATCAATTTAACATTACAGAAAACTGGATGGGTTCAAGTATAGTGCCCTGAGGCACACCTTTGTTTATAGGCAAAAAAGGGGTCGTGTCACCATCAGCTATTACTCTTTGTTGTCTATTAAATAAAAAATTAATGATCCAATTAACAATGTAGGGATTGCAATGGAACGGACAACCTCGAACAGTGACTTCGTAGTATAAATATGCGGCACCGAAGAAAGACGAAAAGGCTAACCCTTTTTGATCAAATTAGTTTAAGGTTTAAACTCGAACTTTATATAGTGCAAAACAATTATAATTTACTTTTACCGGTATCACTCGTAATAATAATAATAACAATAATGAAGCCACATTTATTAGTCACGCCGACCAGATAGCAGTGATCAGTACTAAAGAGCCCGACAACATCAAAGAAATCCTAAGAAAAACAACCAAGGAGAAGGGGATCGGCCGAAGTCATGGAACAGCCCTAGTTGGGAAAATATGTAAACCGACACTGAAAGGACCCAGAGATTGCACCTTCGTCATATCACATAATCAAGAGTTGGAAGAACATCCCGGATATTGTTTTGTCTATTTACACATCTATGAGACAGCAATTGATCAATGCCAAGACGTCTATGAAACACAAATTACAAGAGGGCGTCGATGAACCTAACTGCCGAATATGTTTCAATGGTCAAGAAAAAGTACTTCACACACTATGTGGCTGCTCCCAAATGACACAGACACTATACAAGGACAGGTATGATAAAATGCTAACATCACTGTACCACAGTTTATTGGGAAAATACGAACTTGCTGAATCTCAATCCTCTCAACCGTGGTATAAGCAAAGCCACCCCGTTCCATGTTTGGAGAATGATAAATCGAAAGTCTTGTGGGATATTCCATGGCATCTGGAAAGATGCCCCAGAAACGGAGCCAACAAACCTGACATAAGCGCGTTGGACAAAGTGAATAAGGAATGGTTCATAATCGAAGGAACTATTTGCATGCCAGGGACATTGTCAGCAAGGACAATGTTTAAGAGACAAATATGCAGATTTGAATTTAAGAGTGTAGAGTTTATATCTGGGACACAAAGTTATAACTATAGAAGTTGTGTTTGATTTTCCCTGGCTGCATACTCCATTAACCTAGGGAAGGAACTAGCTAATATAGATTCTGAAAGATAAGAAAGTCG
>JAKSDK010000021.1 GCA_022360095.1 Phycisphaerales bacterium | reverse complement strand
AGCCACCTTAATCCAAGTGAGGACGTGCGAATTTGGGTTTCTTAGATGAACGGGTAAATTGTGATTGCGGGAATTCATCTTATAGTAAAGAAGACCGATATTATAGTATTACCACGTTAGTAATAATGTTACTTTTGATCGTTTTAAACGTGAAAATGTTCTTTCTCTTATATACCGATCGGTTGCACAAGTAATCATACCATCTTAATTCTTAAAGCGTGTAAAGCATTTCTCAATCAACCTGCTGACTCAGTGATTTAGTTAAAATTAACTCATGATACGTTATTCCTAGTTTTTTTTCCGTAAATTAACATCAACTGTAATAAAAAAACGTGTAGTGACCATGAGTATGAATGCAGTTACCTTGGTGTCTGATTGTTTGTTGTTCTTAGCAGAGCAAAAAGCAGCCATGAACGAAAAAATCAGTATAAACAACATGGTGGTCATTTTAACTCCTGATCGCATCATCAAGGTCCTCTAGCTTGTGCACTAAACTTTTAATCATGGTCTGAAATGTTCCGGTTAGTTCAATTAAAATTACAATAATAAATATAATTCTGAACCAGTAAATAATCTCAGTTAATTTTAGTGATCTTGCACAGTCGCTCGATGATTCACCATCTGTGGCGTGTAGCAGTTTGTGCCTCGTGCTTCGTAAGTCAAAAATTTGCTTGAATTTCTTCTGACGCGGTCAATACGTCCTCTCAGAAGACAAATAACATGTGGAAATGTTTTCTGTTTTCATTCTTACAACTCACTCTCTGTCAGTTTTTGTTTAACTTTGAAAATCTCTACGCGTCAGTTGAGTAAAGAAAAATCTCTGCTTAGAGTGTGATGGTAGGAACCATTATTTCTTGAAAATATTTTTGAAGTTTCTTTGATAAGTAAGCGATAAATTGATCGTTTTGAAAGGGCAGACTATGTTAATGAACAAGCTTGTGGAGCTGTAAAAATAAATAGACTGTGTTTTAAGTTTCAAACGCTGAATTCTCTACACGTCACTTGCTCTTGATTTCCTAGCTAATGTGTCGCTGTCTTGAACCCAATGTTTCATAATTATTTTCAGGTTGTGTTAATCAGTTGTTATAGATAGCAATTTCCTTTAATTTCACCAATCAGACCAAGGATGTATCCTATTAAAACTATTTAAGGTGACGTTCGCGTAAACGCCCTGACTCGATACCGCGGCGATGATTTTGTACTTGCCCTGATTCAATAGTCCTTGATGTTTCCAAAGTGTCCAATTTAGCGTAAGTCGTAAACCTCTACTCTCCATGGGCACATCAAGTGAAAAAATAAATAAATAAAAAATAAATAAAATAAACATATTTTGTTGTAACGAGTTGTTCACTCAAGGCGTACGCTTAATAGTCCGAAATTTTGAGAGAATTTGTGCGAAATAATTATATAGCTGTTATAGTTAATCCGATATTATTAAGCTAGTATCCTTTAATTTTTACGAACTGTCCAGTTAAGGATTAATTTGGATAGTTGGAGATAGGGTTTTTCTTTACTAATTGTTATAGTACAATAGGCTGGGTAATTTGAAATTTTCCATGGGTATGAGATTAATAGCAATTTTATAGTGTGGGAAGTGTTTTTTACGTTTTTCATGCAGCCTCAAAAATATTGTGTTTTAAAAATTCTTTAGGTAATTCCGATTAACAATCAAATTTACATTATAATATCTGGCCTGTCGGAATAGTATTGTATTATATATAAATTATGCATGAACTGAAGACTGGGGTTAATGCAGACTAATTTAATGCTTTTTGGATGTTTCCGGAAAGTTTTTATCATTCATGCGTTTGGCAAATGATCCTTAATACACTCTAAAATCGGCTTAACGCAAATGATCCTATAAGTAGTGGGTAAATGATGCCTTCGAACTCACTCTTTTTACAATTTTTAAGTTATTTGTCTGCTCAACTCAGTTTCGCAGCCAAACTCCTTAAATCTGTAAGAGAGAATTTGAAGTCATCATTTACCCACTACTACAAAAAGTAAACAACAAATATTTTGTGTTTGAAAAATAATATTGAATTAAAGAACAAAATTATAAAAAATAATATGGATAAAAAACATCAGGAAAAAATTGATTTACTTATTAAATATTTAAAAAGGGAGCCGAAAGAAGTGGATTTAGCACCAAAAAGAAAAGGTGAATTATCTTTTGTTTCTAAGGATATTTATAAAAAATATTGTATGTTAGATAAACATATAAAACTGGTAGCTAAAGCTATAAATGAAGGATATATTACGTCTGATTATTTTTTTAAAAGTATTAAACAAATAAAAGTGAGAAATTATTATGGGAAATCAGAGCTTTTTGCTTTGTTTTCAAATAGTGCGAAAATGTTATTATTTTCCACTTCCAAATATAAAGAAGTCGGAAGAAGATTTTTTCGCAAGTTTGTT
>JAKSDK010000659.1 GCA_022360095.1 Phycisphaerales bacterium | reverse complement strand
TTGGGTTCTTGTGGTTTGGATGATGGCGATGGCAGCTCTGAGGGATCCTCTTTGCTTAAAGAAAGTGCCATTGCAGTCTGCAGTTCTAGTTTTTCATTCCTAAACAAGAAGATGAAAACACTCTTCATTACTACAGTCATGTACTCTGCAGTCAGTTTAACAAAACGATCTAACATGATATTGTATCAATAAAAAAATAACATCAAAGTTTCTGGTAACAGTTCAGTCAAACCTTTACTGAAGACCATCTCTCCTTGAAAGTTATTCAAGGCCCAGCAATTGCAAGGGGTGCCTAGATAAAAGCCTTACATGCAGAACCATCATTAAAGGCTGTAACTTGTAACACCTGTTATGGCTGAGCTCACTTGATGAAACAGTTGATCAAAGTGGAAAGGTGAAAATAACACTGTAATTTTTTTGTGAGACGTTAAATGTACAGTATAACCTAATCTTCACTTGTGTTGGCTGCTTCAAAACTTGATGAAAGTACCAGCCCTGGTACATATAGCTCTTGATCGTATGTCAAATTCTCCTGAAAGCATTTCTACTTTGACCCAATCAACCTTAATGGCTTAATATGATCTAGAGAAAGTATGATAGGCAACCTAAGCTGCACTTTACATGCAACCATGACTGAACAGTGCAGATAATATAAGCTAATTCCGTCTTCAACTATTTGAGAGCTCCTAACCAGCTCTAGACTGGTTTGCCAATTGTGTCAGCTTGAACTGCTGTTGTGTCTAGTTCACCCAGTGTGCTCACTTTGCAACATGAATGAACCTCAGATTTTTTAGTGACTTATTGCAACAGCATCTGCATGTAGGAGTTGTGGTTACATTTACAACGGCAGTTGTTTTCCCTCTCTCCCTAATTTTATACACAAGAATAACTTCTGTTTTAAACATCTGCATCCTGGCACAGCTATTTACTTCAAAAGAAAATCTAGAGGCATAAGGAACTGAGAGTACCATTATGTTGTGGTTCAATTTTATCCTTGGTTTAAACTT
>JAKSDK010001197.1 GCA_022360095.1 Phycisphaerales bacterium | reverse complement strand
TCCGATCTGGAGGCGTTGATGCCCCTGGTTGACGAAATTCGCTCGGGCGCTGAAATGCAGGGAATTGCAGCGGACGCCGCGGTTTCTGAAGCGGCCCCCGGCCAGTTCGAGCTCAATCTGCATCACCGCAGCGATCCGCTGCAGGCGGCCGATGATGCGGTTCTCCTGAGACGCCTTGTCATAGGCGTGGCCCGCAAGCATGGGCTGAAAGCCTCCTTCATGGCCAAACCGTTTGTCGAATGGCCCGGCAACGGCATGCATGTCCATGTGTCGCTGGAAGGAAAGGCCGGTAATATCTTTGCCGAGGAGGCCGCCGGCGAGATCAGGCTGGGCCATGCGATCAACGGATTGCTCACCACAATGCCGGCGGCGCATCTTTTATTTGTGTCGACCTTTAACGGCTTTCGCCGCATGCAGCCGGGCTCTTATGCGCCGACAAACATCTGCTGGGGCCACGACAACCGTTCCGTTGCGCTGCGGGTTCCGGCCGGGCCTCCAAATTCCAGAAGGATCGAACACCGGATCGCCGGAGCGGATGCAAATCCTTATCTGGTTCTGACCGGCGTGCTTGCGGGCATGCTGGAAGGATTGATGCGTGAAAAAGAGCCTCCGGCACCGGTTGAAGGCAATGCCTATGAGATCAATGCCGGAAAACTGACGCCGTGGATGGACGAGGCCATCGACGCGTTTGAAGAGTCCGCGGTCATGAAAAGAGCGGTCGGAGCCGATCTGCACAAGACGCTGACGGCGATCAAACGGGAAGAACTGACGGCCTTTGGCCGGGAGATTTCGACGCTTGAACGCGAGACCTATCTGTAGCTGGCGGCAAAATCCGCAACGGTGTTGACTGGCGGCGAAACGATGGAGTTGTTCTGAAGAAAACGAGTGATTAGTTTTGTTGCCAGAAACACAGGGGAACACGATCCGGATGGAAATCATGAAATCAATAAACCGGATCGAAGCAGGAGAGTGAGCAATATGATCAGGAAGTTGTGCGCCGGCGTTGCGGCGGTTTGTCTGGTTGCTGTTTCGGCACAGGCGCAGGAGAGCACGATCAACGTCTATAACTGGTCCGACTACATCGACGAATCCATCCTTGAGGATTTCGAGAAAGAGACCGGGATCAAGGTTGTCTACGACGTTTTCGACTCCAATGAGGTTCTGGAGACCAAACTGCTGGCCGGAGGCACCGGTTATGATGTCGTGGTTCCCTCTGGCACCTTCCTGGCGCGCCAGATTCAGGCCGGCGCGTTCCAGAAGCTCGACAAGTCCAAGCTGCCCAATCTTTCCAACATGTGGGACCAGATCGCCGAGCGCACGACCAAATACGATCCGGGCAACGAGCATTCCATCAACTATATGTGGGGCACCACCGGCATTGGCTACAACATCGGCAAGGTCAGGGAGATCCTCGGCCAGGACCGCATCGACAGCTGGAGCGTGATCTTCGACCCCGAGATCATCGCAAAGTTCGCCGATTGCGGCGTCCACATGCTCGATGCACCCGCCGAGATGGTTCCCGCCGCGCTCAACTATCTGGGCCGCGATCCGGACGGCCGCTCCGCCGAGGAGGTTGAGGCCGCCCAGACGCTGCTGGCCTCGATCCGCCCGCATATCCGCAAGTTCCACTCATCCGAATACATCAACGCGCT
>JAKSDK010001629.1 GCA_022360095.1 Phycisphaerales bacterium | reverse complement strand
TTATCAAGGAACAGAGTAAATCTCCAGATGAATTTTTCCATAGTTGCTTTATTCATAACTATTGCCCTCTGGTTTTTATGTCATCAAGTGGAAAGAATATAACCCCACCTCAACTACCAAAGCGAGAAAGACAGCAACTCTTGGAAATTTGTGACAATTCCCTGGCAGAGTTTGTTAAACTTTCTGGGGTAAAGATAGTTGTTGGGGTAGGAAAGTTTGCAGAGGAAAGAGCTCACAAAGCTTTAAAAGACTTCAACGTTGAAATTTATTCAATAATGCATCCCAGTCCTGCTAGCCCAGCTGCTAATGCTTGCTGGAGTGACATTGCTTTGAAGCAGTTAACAGACGTGGGGTTAACCAGTTACATAAGAAATGAAAAGTTATAATAAAGGGCCATGAGTATTTTGCCAATTGTTAAATCAGTCAGCTGCGTTAGATTGGATTGATGATAGTGCATAACTTGCCAACATGAGTTTTACTGTTGGTGAGATTTGGAAAAAAAACAGACTAGTTTTTCAAACAGTGGTAATTTGTTGAAAGTACAATACACAGGTCTAGTGGGATTTAGCAGTCAGCCTGCAATGAAGTCTGTAAAGCACTCACAGTATGGATTCATCATCATCTTTGGCCTTCTGAGCAGGCAACTATACAGTATGGATTGTATGAAAGTTTATGAGACTCGCACCGAGGTTCTAGCCAGGAAAATAAGTGACATCTCAATCCAGCGGTTAAAAAAAAAAACAGAAAGAAAAACAAAAAGAGAAAGAAATTCTTTCACAGACTTGGCATCCATAAGAGGACCATTATGGGCCAACCTGGGTACCCACACATTGTACCATGAGACGTGTGGCAAGAGAGCAAGCAGATATCATTTCAGCTTGTCACACAATCCTTCATTGGGGAGGATTGTGTGGCAAGCCAAAAGAGCCTATGCTTGGGAGGCTTGAGATGGAAAAAGCACCTCCCTGCCTCACTTTGACAATGTGGTTATCTACTTTACCACTACAGTCTGACAGGATGGATTACCTTCCAGGGCGGGGGGTACTTTAGGAATTTCTGGGTGGGGATGTGCCGCTGGGACCCTGGAACCCTTAACCTATACCAGAGCTAGTTCAGCTAAATTTTGCTACCCTATACTA
>JAKSDK010000207.1 GCA_022360095.1 Phycisphaerales bacterium | reverse complement strand
CGCGGGTTACAACGACCTCGGCGAGTTCAACTACACGTACGACAGTTCGTCCAACGTGCTCACGGCCGATCAGGCAGCGAGCCTCGGCGAACTCGATGTGGACCGGGACTACCGTTACGACACGCTGGACCGGCTGACGCACGTCGATCCCTACGAACTGCAGTCGTTCGGCATTTTCTGGCAGGCGGTTTACTCGACGTACGACTACGACGACCTCGGCAATCGCGAGACCCACATTTATCGCGGTGGCGACCACTTCCTGCAGCAGCCGACGCTGGCGTACGAGCACGACAAGGCCAACCGAATGTCCAAGATCACGGGCAGCGGATCGTATTCGGGTGTCTCCAATCCGGCGTACGACAAGGCGGGGAATCAGACGTTTGCCTATTCGTCTGATCGCGGGTTGTCGTATAAATACTCGTACGACCACAACAACCGCCTGCTCGCGGTTCATGATAATACCGGCACCACGCGCAAGGCGGCCTATACCTACGATGCGCTGGGCCGCCGGATCGAATTCATCAACGACGTGACCGGCGACACGGTGCGCTACTACTACGACGGTGTGAACGAGATTGTGGAGGCCAACGCCTCCGGCAGTGAACTGCGTCATTACGTGCACGGCATCAGCTACGTCGACGAGCGTTTGATGATGATGCGCCACGACCTCGCCGACTCCAATGACGATCGGCCCTACTATTACGTGCTGGATCGCCAGTACAACGTCTGGATGGTCGTTGACCGGGCGGGCGCGATCGTCGAGCGCTATGCGTACGATCCGTACGGCCGCCCGTTGATCCGCGAGTCAGCGGGTCGCGGCGACATGAACAACAACACGGACGTGGACGGCACGGACTTCGGCCGCTACTCTGGCGCTCTCAGCGGGTCCGGCTGGGATCCTCGTGCGGACATGAACGACGACGGCTATGTCAACAACAACGACAACAGTCTGTTTACAACGGCCTTGAATACTTGGGTGGAGTCGAGCCCAACGGTCTCCCAGGCCTTCAGCGACGTGGGCAACCCCTTCATGTTCCAGGGGCGACCGCACTTCGCCCTCGACACGGATGCATCGGCGACCGAAGGCGAACTGATGCTCAACGATCACAGAGCGAGGTTCAATGATCCAGCGATCGGACGGTGGGTGACCAGGGATCCGAAATACTACGCTAGACACCGTGTCGGAGTCCCGAATCTATTTCGATCTTTTAGAGGCAATGCGATAAGGTGGCTTGACCCGAGAGGGCAAGATAGTATTGAACCTGGAATCCCAAGTGACGGCCCCATAGAACCTCCTGAAAACGACGATGTTGATGATCCGCCGATTGTGAGCCCGAGGTCAACAAGTCGAGCTGTCATGGTTGGATGCGATGACGCTTCCAGAAGAGTTGCAAGACGTCGGTCGGGGTATAAGGTGGGCACATGTTGCGGATGCGATCCTGCTATTAAGAAGCTTGCCTGTGAAGGACCATTCGATGTAGTTGAGTTGGTGGAACATGGCAATTGTCGGTGGCAAAACTGTGGAGGACTTGGCACAAATCTGCTGGACGCCTCGACGAGCCCTTGTGATGCTATGAACAGCGGTGGGTGGTTGATGCTCGGCGGTTGTTCTGTAGGGGCAGAAGACGGTGAAAACGAATCGCCAATCTGTAAAATCGCAAGATCAGCATCGTGCAAAAGTAAATCCATAACGGTTTGCGGTTGTGACAAACCAATGCTGAGGATATCAGGCAAATGGGTGTGTTCAGGAACATACTGGTGTGCAGAAATCGTAGGCGGCAATTGCGATAAGTGGGATGGAGATCCTTACGACCTTCCGATCCCCAACCCCTTTTGAGTTTTCGCATAGAGTCACTATGCTTACTCAAGGTTCTATGTAATGAAAACTGAGAATTCGCCTAAGAAGCTCATAATCTTTGGATGGATACTTTGCCTCTTGCTGTTGGTGGCTTGGATTGCGAGCCTTCACGTAAGCGTTTATAAGTTTCACCCCAAATACACGGTTCAAATCCATCAGGGCTGCGTAATTGTGATGATCAGTAAAACGTTGTTAAGTGAAGATTCCAATTATAAGCTAAACGAGCCGTGGCGCATCAAACGAGAGAAACGAATTCGTTCTTGGGGAATCGAACTGCCTATGATAACATCTCTTCATATTTTTAGAGATGGTGGCCCAAGAGAATACGTGGGATTCATTGCTCCGTTTTGTGCATTGATTGCGTTCGTGGGCCTACTTTCAGTCTTTCTCATCGTGCGAAACAAACAACGTTGTGCTATTTTCCAGTGCGGTGGCTGCAAGTACAACCTGACGGGTAATACTAGCGGCCTTTGTCCCGAATGTGGCACGCCGATTCCTGAGGAAGTTCAGAAGAAACTTGTCACCAATATATCCAATTAATAACACTTTGGTCTACAATTACTAAACTGCTTCCGACACCTGGGCGGCAGACCCGCGTCACTTACGAGGAAACGGGCACGGTGATCATGACCTACGACGACGCCGGCAACATGATCAGGCGAACGGACGAGGCCGGGGTGGTGGTCGAGTATGCGTACGACAGCGCCAACCGGCTGACCCTCCGCAACGAACGGTCCAGCAGCGTCGACCATGAGACGTACGCCTATGACAGTCTCGGTCGCTTGATCACGGCGGAGAAGGGCACGTCGGCCAACTCCGACGCGGTGAGCCGGAGCGTCTTCAGCTACGACGATCGTTCCCGGGTGACGCAGGAGAGCCAGTCCATTGCCGAGGGGACGGCGCAGTTGGTCAACTACAAGTACGACAAGGCTGGAAACCGAATCGAGATGATCCATCACGGCGCGGCGACGACGGTGACGTATGCCTACGACGCCCGCGACCGTTGCACGCAAATTGATAACGGGACGGTGCGTCTGGCGGACTACACCTGGCTGGGCGACGCGATCCATCGTCGCGACACGACCTGCGATTACCCTGGCACCACGAAGCCGAAGTTCAAGACGACGTTCGAGCGCGACGGCATCCTGCGCGTGACCACGGTGGACAACGAGCATTTGACCTTGGACCAGGCGACGAGTGCCTACAACGACCTTGGCGAATTTGACTACACCTACGACAGCGCATCCAATGTGCTCTCGGCGATTCAGGGCGGTTCGACGAACGAGTTGGATGTGGACCGCGCGTTTGACTACGACACGCTGAACCGGCTGGTCACCGCGCGGGTGACCGACACACAATCCTGGACGACGGCCAGTGAAAAGACGACGTCGTTCAGTTACGACGACGTCGGCAACCGTATCTCCCATCAGTATCGCGATGCAACGGCCATCGGCTACGGCCACGACAAGGCCAACCGGATGACGACCTATGCCGGAAACAGCCAAGGTTACGACCTGGCTGGAAATCAGACGCTGGCCTATTCGGCCGACCGCGGCAGCAGCTATGCCTACACCTATGACCATCACAACCGCCTGATCAAGATCGAAGACGGCACCAAGACGACGCGGAAGGCGGCCTTCACTTATGATGCACTGGGAAGGCGAATCGAGTTCGCCAACGACGTGACTGGCGAGACGATCCGCTACTACTACGACGGCGTGAACGAGATCGTCGAGCACGATACGCTGGGCAACCGCAGCCGTTACTACATCCACGGCATCAGCTACGTCGATGAACGGTTAATGATGTACGACGACGAGACCTGTCGGCCTTATTACTATACGATCGATCGCATGTATAACGTTCGTAGCGTGGTCGATCGCGCCGGTGCGGTGGTGGAGCGTTATGCGTACGATCCATATGGTCGTCCCTTGATCCGCGAGAGCGTCGGCCGTGGCGACATGGACAACGACACGGACATGGACATCAATGTTGATTTTCAACGATTGAAGATCGTGCAGCTCGGCACGATCTGGGACCCGCGTGCGGACCTGGATGACGACGGCGACGTCGATGCGACGGACCGAACGCTCTACCTGACCAAGGACAACAGCTGGCCGCCGCAGTCGACCCACGCGATGGTCTCGCAGGCCTTCAGCGACGTAGACAATCCTTTCATGTTCCAGGGCCGCCCCCACATGGTGATTGACACCACGACGTCAGCCACCGAAGGCGAACTCATGCTCAACGACCACAGAGCGAGGTTCAATGATCCGGTGATCGGAAGATGGGTGAACAGGGATCCGTTGTACTATTTGCGATTTTCGGTTTCGCCAATTCATCCAAGTGACAGAGGTTCGAGTGTAATTCTTGAACGTTTTACTGTAACATCGTCTATGCGTAGGCGTGCTGGCGACAAGAGTCTTTACACTTTTCTTGGAGAAACTCCAACGCTCAGCATGGACCCAACCGGCTTGGATTATGTAACTGGTATGACAGTCAAGCAGACGCCATTTTGCCTTTTCGGAAACAAGGGACATACTTGGATCGAAATGCCAGGAGGAGGTGTTGCAGATTTTCCGAGCGGGTACTTTAACACGCATCCCTGCCATGACAACCCTAACTACATCAATAATCAGTGGGATGTGTGCACAGATGAGGAGTTGACCCAAGCGGAAATCGAGGAGCTTCAGCAGTGTATTACTAGCAAAATGTCGGATTTTGACGCCAATTGCAAAGCGAAGCATGGAGGTAGCGGCTACCATTTTCCGGATTGCCATTGTCGTAACGGTGCCGATTATGCGTTGGATGAATGTGGTGCTGAATTATGCAATCTGGACGTTAATATTTGGGCTCCTTTGGTCTTTTGTTGTAGCGATTGCGCTAAGGAAGAGATGAACTTGTAATGGGAGAATACCGTGCCTAACATAAAGACTGGGTTGTTGTATTTTGTAGTGAGCTTGGGTGTGACAAGTGCATGCCTGTCCTCTGGCTGTGCTGTACAAGCACCGTCTGACCAAGATTGGGAGATGGAATTCGTGACGCCTGATGGAGATAATATTCTGACATCCGTTTCAACTGCTAGGCTCTATGGTGGAAATTCCAAACCGATAATTCGGAAATCTCGGCAGTCTGACTCTACACCTGCATTAGAAAATCTTGATAGCGAGGAAATCGTCAATACTCTCTTCGAGAGAGAAAACGGAGATCGTGTCATTACTGCGGGCCCGAGGTGCTCAGGTGTGTTTTCTATCTTTGATAAGTCGTCGAGCAAAGCGATCGGTAAAGCGCGATCTGGACACACGTACTCGTCTCTTCTTGGCGTTTCACCTTGCGGCGAATATATTGCTTATGTTGTTCCAGGCGCTTTTTGGAATCATGGCAAAGTCTTCATTCATCACTGGGACTCAAGAAAAAGAGCCTTTCTGGATGTTTCCCCTCGATGGCAATTGAAGTCATGGAACTAATTCCGTGCTGGACCGAGAATCCTTTCTCGGTCCCTCCTCATCACAGGAATCCGCTCCTTTTTCCCCCTGGCTCGAGCGAGCGGTGTGAGCGAGATCGTCGAGCACGACACGTCGGGCAACCGCAGCCGTTACTACATCCACGGCATCAGCTATATCGACGAGCGATTGATGATGTACGACGACGAGACCAATCGGCCGTACTATTACACGATCGATCGCATGTACAACGTGCGTAGCGTAGTGGACCGCGCCGGTGCGGTGGTGGAGCGTTATGCGTACGATCCGTACGGCCGTCCTTTGATCCGCGAAAGTGTCGGCCGTGGCGATATGGACAACGACACGGACATGGACATCAACATCGATTTTCAACGGCTGAAGATCGCGCAGCTCGGCACGATCTGGGACCCGCGTGCGGACCTGGACGACGACGGCGATGTCGATGCGACGGACCGGACACTCTATCTGACCAAGGACAACAGTTGGCCGCCGCAATCAACGCACGCGACGGTCTCGCAGGCCTTCAGCGATGTTCGCAATCCCTTCATGTTCCAGGGCCGACCACACATGGTGATTGATACCGCGACGTCAGCCACCGAAGGCGAACTTATGCTCAACGACCACCGGGCAAGATTCAATGATCCGGTGATTGGACGGTGGGTGACACGGGATCCGCTATGGTATAATAGTTTCGTAATAAAATTGAGGGTTCCTGGGCAACTGAAAGTGTCTCAATCAAAATATAATCGATTTTCATTTTCAGGGCGTGCACAAAGAGCATCTTGGTTTTTCAGTTCTACCAATAAGAAGGGACATACTCCTCCAGCTAGCCTCAATCTAACATTGGACCAGATTCTCTACCAGTCCCTGAAAGGCAATCCAATTATCAAACGTGATCCGTTTGGGCTATCATGCGATTCCCATTGTAAGAAAGCCAGAGAGGATAGATACGAAGACTGCATGGATGCCCTTGTTGAACCCGACGAGGAGGGAGGCTGTGTCATCCTAGCAAATATGGCTTTTAGCCAATGCGTTGCTGACCTTCCTGAAGGATCTTGCGCAGATAGTAGCTATTGTATGACTGTGGCGATGGGATGTTGTTATCCTCCAAATCATGCGTATCTTGGTGTAAATTCCAATTGCATGTGTAAGTGCATGGGAAATGATCCTTGGTCGAAGCAAGTACGCTTTTGTCTTGACTGCTATTTTTTTCATGGATGTAGTGATTCGGAATCTCACGATACTTGCTATGAAGCCGCAGACCAGAAACACGACCGCCCAGTATTGAAGCTGATGTATTGTGCTCTCAAATGCCTATTGACCGGATAACAGAGAAAACGCCAAGCTGGGTACGACTAATTGAGTTTGTCGTATTATCCTTTTTGGGTGGTTTTGGTCTCGGAATCGTAGCATGCATAGCGAGAGCGGTACAGCATCCGTATGCTCTTGCTGGATTGTTGTTCTGTGGATCAGTATTGGGCCTTATTCATGGCCCGTTCATCTGGTTGCTGTTGCACCGAAAATCTAGCTTGCAAGCGGTCTCATGCGTATTCGGAATGGCTTTTGTTCCAGTAGGCATTGTAATGGGATATAGGATACAATGGCCGTTCCTCTTGGTTTTTCCAGTTGCAGCACTTTGGCTTGGTATATTCGTAGCCAGGAAGTGGATACGCGACCTTCCCCAGCCTGGACATTGTATGAAGTGCGGCTACAACCTAATGGGCAACGTCAGCGGCATTTGTTCCGAATGCGGCACGTCTATTCCCGATGAAGGAGAAACTACTCATCCGTCCGAGCATTAATCCTCCGAAAAATGGACCGCACAAATCGTGGGATGACGTATGAGCAACATAGCAACCGAACCGAGATGATCCATCACGGTGCTGTCGCCACGGCGACCTACGCGTATGACAATGACCTGCCCCCACTGATTGTACTACCCCCTGTGCTGGACCGAGAATCCTATCTCGGTCCCTCCTCATTACAGGAATCTTTTCCTGTTTCCACCTCGCTTCAGCGAAGCGGCGTCCCGATCGGGGCGCCGCACACGATATGCGAGTATAATAGTAGGAGTTAGAGGCTCGCATCACGTACCGCGAAACAGGTACGGTGATCATGACCTACGACGACGACGGAATCATGATCAGTTGGAGCGACGAGGCCGGTATGATGGTTGCGTACGCTTTCCTGGTGCGAGAATCGCGATGAACAAGAAGCGCCGAAAAGTGTTATGTATCGCAAAATGGGTTGGGTTGCTGACCTCGTCCGCCTTATTACTTGCGTGGATCGAGAGTTATCTGATTTTTCCTGAGTACTTTTCTAAGGCGGTCGGTCTTCAATTGGACTCTGGTAAACTTATTGTTTGTTGGCAAAGCGCAGCTTTACCTCCTTTGCCTCAACCGAAAATTCCAGTCAGCTGCAAAGCTGTTTCGGCTCTTTCACCATTGAATTTCAATCGCAAGCTCGATCTTCTAATTTGGCCATTTCTTCTTCCAATGACGATGGTCACGATTTTCTTTTGGTGCTGGCATGAGAGAAAAAGACCTTGTTGGTATTGTCAAGAATGTGGATACAATCTAAGCGGGGGAATTCGTCGCACAAAATGTCCAGAATGTGGAAGTTGTTGTGTTCCCGCGGCGTATCGAGACGCCATGAAATCCAAGATACTGTCGTAATAACAGAATCGCATTGTGAAGAATCGTTGTTTCGAATATTTCAAATCTATGACCGCACAGCGCACGTTACCGCGCCGGAAGAGACCGGCCTCATGAACGTTGGAACTCCAATGCCATTATTCTGCAATCTTATATCCATGGCTTTCCTGCTGTTTGGGAATCCCGCTACGACACAGCCTAGCGATTTCCAAGAGCTCCTCGATAAACAGAATGATCGATCCGATGTACGGTCAAATTGGGAGTTGGGCCGGAATCAGGAGAACGTATTGCAGGAGGCTCTGAGAAAAGAATTGTGGGGTGGTGTCGAGGTAACGCTGGCGGATGTTTGTGTTGATGCTTTTGGTGAATTAAGAATCACGGCGATATTATCCAATAAGGGAACGGAGCCTAAGACGATTTTCGAGGCGGGGTTTCACCAAGAACCACTAAAGCAGATCGTGTTTGCGAAACAGCAGGACCGAAACCAAGAATATCGTTTAGTCTACTCGAGGCATAGGAAAAAACAGTATTCTCACGTTCAATCTATCGGAAAGACGTTAGAGCCCAATCGAACACTATACATCCAATTCACCACTAAACTGGGTGACTATGAAGACAGGCATGTGCACGTGAAGGCCTCTTTTCTGGATACAAAGGAAACAGAGTTCCGCAATCTCCCCCCCCCTGGAATCTACTTGGTGACTATACCCAATGGTCTTTACGATCCAGGTAGCAAGAATACTCTAATTGTTCGAGTTCGGGAAAACACAATCGAGACATTGGATCTGCAAAAGACATCTGCTGAAGCGGACGATCAGTCTAAGAATACTTTGGACGAGAATCAAAAAACTGAAAACTTATCACCAACCTCAAGCAATGAACCGGTAACGGACTCAGGCGACTGATCACCGCCAAAAAGGGACCACCACACGTTGCCCCGGCGGGTGACCGACACGCAGTCCTGGACGGCGGCCAGTGAGAAGGCGACATCGTTCAGCTACGACGACCTCGGCAACCGGAAGACGCACATTTACCGCGGCGGCGACCACTTCCTGCAGCAGCCGACGCTGGCGTACGAGCACGATAAGGCGAACCGGATGTCGAAGATCACGGGCAGCGGGTCGTATTCGGGTGTCTCCAATCCAGCGTACGACAAGGCGGGGAATCAGACGTTTGCCTATTCGTCTGAT
>JAKSDK010000252.1 GCA_022360095.1 Phycisphaerales bacterium | reverse complement strand
CGTATTGCGACCAAAGAATGCAGCAAATTGTCTAATGCACACTCTGATCAAACTAAGCCTTTCCGCGAATGTAGAAGATTCCCGGAAACTTTCTGTATTTTTCCAATGTTAGATTTCCGAGAAAATCGGATCAGTTAAAAAAATTCCAGTTTTGGGGGAGGGGTGTGTGTAATAGAAGGAAGTTTGTCAGTTTTGTACCTTTTAGTAATCTTTAATAACATAAAATTGATATATAAACATATGTCGTAACGTAAATGACTAAAAACGACCCAATATAATTGAAAGCAAAAAAAATCAACCCTGTTATCTTCCGATTTTGTCGTCTCCTCACCCTACGGCTCTCGAATCCCTGTAGCGTCACGCAATGCCATTTACATGGACGTGACTCATGAATGTGTTACACAACACGCACATGGTCGATAATGGCAGACATTAAAATTTCACGGTAATTTGAAACAATAGAAATTATCATCAATGTGTAATTATTGTTGTTCTCAACTCTCGTTTAAACAGTCCTTAACATTAATCCGTATTATTTGACCCAAGGTCTTTTTTGATACGAACCGTAGGCTCGTGTGACGTCACTTGCAGTATTTATTTCCTCAGTCCTCAGTCTGGCAAAGTTATTTGCCTTCCGTGAGTGTCTGGAGATCCGTCAGTCGTTTTTCCTCCTACAACAATATGTTTTCCCCAAGGTATTCAACGATCCTTGCTTTGTTGTCAACACTGTATTCTGTACAACTATCGCATCGTTGTGTAGTCGCTGGTAAGTTATTCAAACATAACTACAATACTGGTCAGGGAAGCCGTTTCTCTTGACCCCCCTGTCTTGAATGTTCTTCAAATGTCTTACATTCACTCTTCATACCCTTGTTCTCACTCAAATGTCTCCCTCTCCTTCCCCAGTTGAGCCACGCGTATTTTGGAACACTGGGACGACTGTAATACCCAAATCAACATTGGGGAAGGGGAACCGCACACAAGTGTTTACAAAGTATTGTAGCTTTACCGTAACTCGATCGAAGATATTCTGTTTTTCTGGATATAACTATTCACTCGTTAGCCAACGACGTTAAATAAAAGTAAATCACTAAGAATTACAAGGAAAACTCGATAGTTTTTTTCAGAAGCTAATGATAAGGTTAAGGTCTTTTAGCACGTTCTCTGAAATCTTTGAAATCAAAGAATGACGTTTTGCTGTGCTTAGGGGTTAAATCCTGTCTAGCCTTGCTGACGATTTGACTCAAATATTCTCATAGCCTGGTATCTGTAAAAATGGGATATTAAACCACGATGAAATACCTCTTACATCAACAGTAAACAAACTCACACACACAATACCTAAAGTTTTATCTCATTTTTACATACCATAATTTAACCGCCTTGTCAAATGGTTGATTTATCAATCATTATTATTATTACTATTACAGTGGAATGCCGTTAATACTGTCACCAATGGGCCAAATAAAATTGGCCGTATTAACGAGGGTTTTTTTACAAGAATATGTATGGCAGTTTTTGCCAGGTGGCCAAATAAAGTGGCCGTAATGACGAGGTGGCCGTAAGGCAGGGTTTCACTGAATATGATCATCACCATAATCATTATTTAACAATTATTCGCCGAAGGCGAAGTTAATATTGTTGAATAATCCCGGAGACGAACAACAATATTACCTGAGCCTAAGATGAATAATTGTTTTAGTATATTCACTCAAAGTGATCTTAACAGAATCTAGCTGGAAGGAAACCATTCAATAACGATTAGTTTGATTGACGGGTGAATTCATGCATGAACATGAATCTGTAAACAGTGGATGCACAGAAGTTAGATCTTTACAGTATCTTCAAACAGGGCAAATGATAGTTTTAATCTTTTTGTATCGAGTTTTGTATTAGCTTTAGCATCAATGGTTTGAGAGAAAACACTGAAAATTTATAAAGTTAGTACCCAATTCTGAGAAGAAAAGTAGAGCTTCATTTGTTTCTGTCAGCTCACCGTGAATGAGAAAGTTTTCTTTGTCACTTCTTGCAAATGCTGTTAACAGCGGCTACGATCAAGGTGAGCGTTGTTTATCTCCAATGT
>JAKSDK010000325.1 GCA_022360095.1 Phycisphaerales bacterium | reverse complement strand
ACTTTCAAACCAGTAATTTCGTTTTGGAATGGAATCAGTGTCAGCCTACTTTATGAGAAAAAGCGATGAGCCCATCAACAAAGTTGCAGTTCATGATATTGCCAACAAATTTGTGTTTCACTACCGAAAGAAACAATGATCGTTCATAACTTACAGATGTACTCATCTTCTTCAAGTTCCAGTTTCTTATTTACACAATTTGTAGTAACTCTCAGTTTCTGGGAATAAACAGAATGCAAAAGCACAAAAGGTTGCTAATGATCATATAATCTAGAAGGGGAACAATCATGATGCTATTGAAATAATGCTTAGCATTATCATTAAGATAGGAAGTCACCCAGGGAGATAGAGAAAATAAAACTGGTTGCTGACACGAAAGAAAACCAGAAGGAAAGAATCAACACTGAAACGTTTCCAGGTAACAAAATCAGCTGTCACAAGGTTAGAAAAAAGAAGTGAAACACTGTTTTACTTCAGTTTTAGGTCAAAGGCTCTTAACCAAAGGATTGTTTAGCTCAGGATTTGCTTGCAAATCCCCAGCTCTTATGAAGCTGGTTTTTAAGACTCTTAGTTTTAACAAATGCTGAAGCATTAGTCACAGTGTTGGTGATGAAGATTTGTGTAGTGTTTGGGAAGAGGCCGAAGCTGGGAACTTGTATGTTTAGGTTTGATAACACTGGCTGTGAAGCCATAAGTGTCCTTGCAAAGTCATGGGCAAGTGATAATAAGTGGTTGTATCCTGCTCGATTGAAATTTCTTTAACTTTGATATAGGTGAAGATGGAACCCCCTTGCCAAGAATGACATTCTGCACCCTACTGGTTCCAGCATAGTATCAAAATCTGAATAAGACAAGGGTCTGCAGCATCAAGGTCTTTTAAGATCCATGTTTAAGTATTAATGAGACAACAACTTTGTGATTGCCAGATTCAAACGTGTAATAGAGTTTAATTTGTTACTATATTATATAAACAAATCCGATAGGAGAAAAGATTAGTTTTCCATATGTTCACAAGCTGATAATACTCTAATAATATTACCTTACCTTCAAAGGAATTTTGAGTTCCTTCATTTCTGACTTTCGTTTGAGTGAGCCACTTACAACTTTAGGTGTCAATGGAGTCTCTATAATGTCCTTTAAAAAGAGAGAGAAAGTCTTAGTTTTCGGGTCTAATCACTCAAAAGAACTCTCCTCGTCATACACATCTACAGCTTTACTGGGCTCTGGTTTACTCAAGATCAAAAGCAAACATCAAGCCAAAGTCTGGAAGAAATACATTATTGTTTAACAAATTTTGTACAACATTAACGATTCTGAATTGTGTGCAGCAAAAATAGTGTTTT
>JAKSDK010000387.1 GCA_022360095.1 Phycisphaerales bacterium | reverse complement strand
CCGGTCACCTGAAACTGGGCTGGACAGTTTCTCTCCACTCTCAGAAGTTGATTGTACATAAAATTATTGTTGGTTCGTTGAATGCTACATGCAGTCTTGATCCTATTCCTACTTGGCTTGTGAAACAGTCTGTTGATGTGCTTACTCCAGTTATTACATTAACGCTAAATTGATCTTTTCGGAAAGGACGGGTACCTGACTGTTGGAAAAGCACTATTGTCATTGCTCGAGTGCTTAAAAAGGCTCGCCTTGATTAGATTTTTAACAACTTTAGACCTTTAAGTAATCCACCTTTTGTTGCCAAAGTTGTTGAACAGGCAGTGACTGGTCACCTGCTTGCTCATGGTAGAATTCATGCGCCACTACCACCTGTGAATCAGTCGTACTATCGCACTTTCCACTCAACTGAGACTGCTCTCGACTGGTAAAGGTCCAAAGTGCATTCTCATGGCTATGGACCAACAGAAGTTTCTCTTCTCGTCTTATTAGATCTGAGAGCTGCATTCCACACCATAGACCAAAGAACTTTGCTAAATATTCTTGAGAATGACTATGGCATAGTTGGTGATGCCCAAAAGTGGTTTGAGTCGTACTTATCAGCCAGGAAATAACAAATAGTCCTTAATCAGCAGCTGTCTAAGCCCTTTGATCTGCATTGTGGAGTTCCCCAAGGCAGTTGTTTGGGCCCTGTTCTTTTTCTCCTATATGCTTCTGGACTGTTTAAAGTAATGGCAAAGCATCTCCCTGAAGCACATGCGTATGCCGATAACTCATAATTATATTTTTCTTTTAAACCCAGCTCCTCTAACTCTCAGAGGGAAGCTATCAAAGTGATTGAGGAATGTATTGCAGAGGTTCGCATTTGGATGGTTTCTCATCGGCTATTAATTAATGACATGAATACTGAATTTCTTATCATTGGCTCTTACCAGCAGTTATCCAAGGTTTCCATTGAGTCAATTGCTGTCGGTACCTCTGTTATTAAAACCTGTGGAGTGTGTCCGTAATCTGGGTGCATGGTTTGATATTCATGTGTCTATGGATACTCATGTTTCAAAGTTTGTAGTAAAGCTTTTCATGGCCT
>JAKSDK010001474.1 GCA_022360095.1 Phycisphaerales bacterium | reverse complement strand
ATCTGGTACTGTTGCTGCCATTCCAGTACCGGGACTGTCCTTTGCTGTTGACGCTGCCCTAATACTGAGGGAACTCAGCTTGTACAGAAGTCAGCTTGGTCTTCCTGAAATCGGATCTGCTGAATTTGTACAGCTACACTTCGCCACCAAAGAAAAAGTACTCAGTGTCACCCTTACCACTGCTGCACAACTGAGCCCGTATTTTGCATCTTATGCTGCTTCTACAGCCATCGAGGAATTCACTCGTTATATTCCCTTTATTGGTTCGGCCATAGCAAGTAGTATGTCGTTCACTACTACGCATTATACCTTGAGAAAGATCTTATCAGATGTTGAAGAAGCAGCGAAGTTAGTTCTAAAGGAGGCTGCCAAAAAAACAGCTGCGGATTTGGAAAATGAGGTTGATTGACTTTCGTACTACACATGACTTAGCTGCAGTCACGTTATTTCTAATTCACCTGATATGATTCATAGAATCTAAGCTCTTGAACTCTTGATCTATATGAACTTGTATGCGAAAATCCTATTCGTCTCTGCAAGGTCAAATTCCGCTTTTAACTGTTATTGTTTGCAATCAAAACTGCACTGCAGTCATCTGGGCTGCAACTTGTAGTCAGATCAGTCGACACACCTCTAGTCAACTAAATTATTTAAATATAGCAAGAATAGCACTCAGTTAACACAGGGGCACCCAACGAGAATATATTTCAAAACCACTTAAACATAGGATGTTAATTAAACGTATTTTAGTATTTTAAAATATGCCTATATCTCTACCGTTTTTAAACGGTATAATAGGATGTAATAGGGATCAAAACTTACCTTTTCGGAAATTTCAGCCAGAAAAAGAGCTCCCGAAAATTCTAGGTGACCCTTTTAGGGTAAAAATCGGTTAAAAATGGGCAATTATACCATTTTTTAGATGTTCGAGAATCCTAGGAGAGGCAGACAAGCAAGAAATTTTGGAAAAAATGGTCCGAAAATTGTAGATCTCAAATCGTCTTCCGAACAGATATTTTCCGAAAATTGTCGTTGGCTGCCCCTGTTACCTTTGTAGTTTGTCGTGTCTTTTCACTGCACGAAGACACCTAATTGAAAGTGAAATACTTCCGGTTTTGACAAGCCCATTTGGTCGGTTTCTCGTCCCCAGAGCCTCTCGGCGTTTGTTAAAGCTAGAAAAGCGCGAAAAAGGAAGGGAAAATCTCCAATCCGACTTCTTAGAGGAAAGAGATATTATTAACATGTTGTACCTCATTCTCCCTGTCCTAGGTATAAATAAATGAATATGCGCTAGAGCTGACAAGCTCGTACGCCCTTCGTTTTCTCCCTGCTCGCCTCATCCTCGATCCTCTTTCACGCCCCCTTCAAAGGCCAGCCTTGCAGGCTAGCGTACATTTTTCTTTCTTTCTTTTTCTTTGGTTAAGCCTGCGTTTTCATCTTTCTCCTTTTGTTTTGGAGATTTTTGATAAAATTGCGATTAACGTTTGCTAACGATTGTTTCTTTACAGCTTGCAATCCTGGACTTGTTGCACATTCTGCCTCCCGCGTTCCCTTCCAGTTCTCGCGCGCCGTCTTCTTCTGTGAACTACCTTTGAAGGCCTTCCACGCACTCTACAGT
>JAKSDK010000177.1 GCA_022360095.1 Phycisphaerales bacterium | reverse complement strand
TTACCAGTGTATATAATTATTTTCAACAGGTCATGAAGTTGTTTGAACAGTTTGATGCTCCTGACTATGTCATCCAAGTAGCTCATATTGCTCTTGACTTGGCTCCTCCTGATGATTCAAATATAGTGAGTACAGTTTACAGTGTTACCAGCCTACTTAATGTCTGCCGGCAATGGTGAAGCTAGCCTGTGTGTGAGTGTGTAGGTCACCTAAAGGTCATCATAGGGTCATCATGCCCCATCATGGTCCCCCAGAAGCTCCAGCAAACAGCTAAAATTGCCATCTAGTTCCATCTTCTTTCATTAAATTTTTGTTTCCAACAGTTTTGTTTGATTGATGCAAATGTCAGTAAATAATGCGTAGCTAAACGTTTATTCCCTGGTTGCTAAAAATACATTGAAATGCACTTTTCAGGAAATCTTCCAAAAACACTTCCCTTGAGGATGCCCCAAGATTCCTCCAATGAAAGGGGGTAGGCCCTTCAAATACTTAACCATACACAGTTCTGCCACATGAAAGACACACTTTTCAATCTGATCACTTGTTGCTTATTTACCAATGGGTGCAGTCTGGAAGAGTTGCATCTTGAAAAAAAAGAAGCTTTGCAAGTTGTGTTCAGGAATAGGTGCAGCTTGTAATTAGTTGTTTTCATGGAAATCAAATCCATGTATGTCAAGGTGTGGCAGAGATTGAGTTCCTCTTTATATGGGTGTGGTCAGGAAGAGGTTACCATTTTGCGGGGTGTTGTTACCATCCTCTTAAGATAGATGTCTTCTGGTTCAGCAGAAGTAAAAAATGAGGGGGGAGCTGAGGTGGGCGTGGTCATTGGTCGTGGCTGGGTAACCAATATTGTTTGCTGGTGTTACATTGTCAAGATGGTGGCGGCGGTTGTTATTGTCAAGTTTTATTTATTATTTATATTTTTAATCGAACCTGTCACCTGCAAGAATGGTCTTTAGTTAAGTAGTAAGTTACCAAATACAAACTCTAGTAAGCCCAGCTTATCTTATCCAATGTACTGTAATGGAAAACTTAGTAAATACTTACAAGAGGTGTTGATAGATGGTTTTTTTTTTATGTCAGGTTGCTGTATATGGATAAAGTCATCTATGGTGCTTAATTTGTTACTTTGCTTTCTTTTTTCTTTCCAGCCTAATCTTTGGTCAAACATTTTCAAGCATCATCTGGAGTTAGGACAAAGCGATCTGGCGTATAATGCATTGATTGCCAAT
>JAKSDK010001903.1 GCA_022360095.1 Phycisphaerales bacterium | reverse complement strand
GGCAAAATCTGGCAAAGGTCTTGTCACCCCTGCACACAGTAGGTCTCTTTTTGATGTTCTGTTTCCTCTTGTTTTCTGTTTTGTCTGATATAAAAACAAAATATAGCATTAAATTTTGTCATAGGGACATTACAAATATATTGGTAGGAAAGGTTGTTTCTGTTTTTCTCTCCTAATTTCAAAGTCTCAACATTGCGGAAATGGCAATAAAAGAATATTTTTTTCAGTAGAATAATAGCAGCAAAAACTGTATCTTTTGCAGAATATGGGGTACAAGATTATTATGTATTGTTTGAATTCTGATAGAGGCATGTGGTGTTCTAAGGTTAAGGTGCAAGTCAGTGGTTTCTACCTAATCCAGAGGACTCTGAACAACCATCTGTTGCCAGTGCTGCTTAAAAGAGTCCAGTTAAAAGAAAAGTCTCTTCTTTTTGTTTATCAATGTGCAACTTTAAGCGAGGAATCCAAATCTGTTCTGCGATAAAACAGCTACAGTGGCACTTCGATACAACAAAGGGCCAAGGGACTGGCAAAATTTGTTTGCTATTTATATAACAAGGTTTTGTTATATAAAGGTTCTTTTCCCTATATTTTACTTTTTCTGTGGTAAAGAAAATCGCTCACTATACCGATGACAGGTTCATTATAGCAAGGTTCCAGTGTACAAGGCCAAAAGGCAATGGGTTTTAAAAATCATAAGAAAGAGACATACCTTGGTATTTGAGTTCTGCTGTGGCATTTTGCCATTAGCATGTTGTTTGAAATGCTTTCTAAGTGAAGATGGGTCTGTGTATCTCTTCGGACAACCAGGAACTTGACATGCATATGGTTTCTGAAAAAAAAAAAAAAAAATATATGATGTCACAATACTCAAAAAGGGCAACATATTTAAACTTTCTTCAGCTGTTGAGTCAACGAGAGAACACATACTGACCTAAAGCAAACTTAATCCCCGTGGGCCAAGTCTTAACCCTTTAAGTCCCAATAGTGACTAACATCGACTTTCTCCTAACGATATCCATAGATTGCCAAG
>JAKSDK010001172.1 GCA_022360095.1 Phycisphaerales bacterium | reverse complement strand
TTTGCAACATTGCTTAAGCGATTTTCTTTTCTTGCGCGTTTTTACCACCCACGTTTAAACCTGTCTTGAAACAAATCAGAATCAGGTTGTTGCAAGTTGCGTAAATACTGACTTCTGATTGGATGAAATTACACGGAAGTCACGCCATACACGGTATTTACGTAACCTGCTGCAAAACAAGTTTGCCTTGGGCCTGTAAAGCGCGCAACGTTTGAGATTGTGTTGTAAAAAAAATAGAACTACTCTCTACTGTCTGCAACAACTTTTCGCAATCTGTAACAACCCGATTTGTTGGAGAGACAGGTTTAATTCCAACCTCGTTTCTAGGGTTCTCTCCTAGCCTTCCGTACGGGTAGGAGAGAGAACCTGGGAACGAGGTTGGTTTAATTCGTGGTTGTTCGTAGTTGGTATTAAAAACGCGCAACGTCGCTACTCAACTCGTTTTGCTGCAATATTGCAAAACAAGTTTCTCGTTTTTGTCGTCCGTTTTACCCTGCCTTAAGGAGAACTTTTGTCGTTTAGTGTTATTAAAAATAACGCTTTCATTTAGGTGTATGTGACTCTTGATTGGCGTCTTGTTATGGTAAAGAAATCATTTCTCCTTCATTTTTGGCAACAAGATCGTGGGTGAGTAGAGCTTGTTATTGATTAATTTTTCGAGGACTTTTTGTTGACTTGGGTCATGCAGCACCAGTTTGGCAGAAGTCGAAACGGGGCGATTGTTTTCACATGGTGAGAATTGCCCCCAAGATGTTTCCTGTCCTTTGCACTAATGACTGTGCTATTGCCTGCAAAGGGTCTGGGCACGAACTAGGGACCACGTGGGATGTGAACCAAAGATGGCGTAGTCGACAGGATAAATACAGTACAGTGGAAATTTCCCTTTTTCTGGGCTATTACGAAATAATGGATGGCAAAGCTCGAAATAACAATGTCTGACTAAAATTAACCCATTTCCCGACAAATTCTTACCTGTGGTTGGTCATGATTTTTAACGGACAGATCACGAGCTGAAGATTCAGAAGATAGTTATTAAAGAAATTAATAGTCAACATAATGTATGCGAGACGAAGTTTCTGGTTTTCCCGACTGAAATGGTGACCTGACAGTCGGACATATGTTCTTTATTAAAACAAAATATTTGCAGCCTTGTAATTGTGCTTTATAACGCCTTCGTTTTAGATACGAGCGATTTTACATTGCCGGAAGTGACCCACTGGCACTTTATCGAAGTGTTTTCTCGAACCAGGAAGTTGTAAGTTTCCTTTCAATTTGGCACTGTC
>JAKSDK010000873.1 GCA_022360095.1 Phycisphaerales bacterium | reverse complement strand
CTGATAAAAATTAAATGATGGGCTAAGACTCTAGGCGCTACATCCTAAACTCCCGCGAAAACCGCTATAGAGGAGCGCTCAAGGCTTAGAAGAAAGCCCGAAAAAACAACAGAGGTCTTGGGAAACGTCCTTATCCTATTCTGTCCGGCGTCGAACTTTGGAGAAAGCGCTGATCAAGAATCACACATAAGGAATGAAAACTTCTCGTAGCCTCCAGTAAAAGCAAAGAGTAACGACAGTGGTAAGCGGTCGTTCTGTGAAATTTAACTCAATCTTTGCCGTTTGAGATTTTAAAAACGCTCTGGTTGATCTGTTCTCCCGTTTGGATACTTCACATTTTCAATATATGAGAACACCATGCTAAGGTACGAACAACAAACACTCACAACGTTGTTTTGTACGCTAAAATCTGATTTACAGGACGGAAAACGTTTTAAATTTTAAGACTTTCTCAATTTATAGAGCTTTGCCCTTTGACAACGTGCACTTGGCTACAGTTGACAGCTTAAATCTGCCTTTCCTGCTAGCAAACGGTTTTAAATTATATCAGATGGCTAGATAAACACGTCTTGGTTTCTGACAGCTGACAATATTAAACCACTGTTGCTCAAACTGATTTCTTATAGTATTTTTCCGAGTTTTTAGCACCGGCCCGCTGAGCGAGGAACGCTCAAATTTCAGAAAAGTACCATGTATATTTTGATCTTAAAAATTTTCTTTTAAGTTGCCCATAGTTTTTAAAACGGGTTTTGAAAGAAAAGATAACGCTCTTTAATATAACGTGGTATAAGACTCTTGACTGAAATCGAGGTACCAGTCGACGATTTTGGGCCTTGAAATTTGCCATTTTTTCATCGAGCGAAAACGCTCAGAATACTGAAAACAATCAAAAATCTCTAAAATATTACAATTTTCCTTCAAACAGAGTAAATCACCCCTTAAAGTGTGTATAACTATGTACTTTTTGGAATAAGTTATTTGTTGTTTGCAATACAATTGATTTGATTTTTAGCGGGACTCCCTCGCGCGCGAAGCGCGCGTGGGACAGAGCCCCATACTCATAGAATATGGTCAACCTCTTTTCTTTTGGTTGTCACGTGACTGACCGAGCGTACGTACGTACGTACGCGTCGACAGATTGTACGGGTAGGGTAGGGGAGACTATCAAAAGGAAGGGAGGGGTGTCTCAGGTGTGTCTTGGCAAATCCACATCTTTTACATTGGCCATTCACAATATGGTCAATTGACAGCTGTCAAAACAGCCACTGACCAGTATCACATTGCCATATCGAGGGCTCATGTG
>JAKSDK010000930.1 GCA_022360095.1 Phycisphaerales bacterium | reverse complement strand
GCTGCAACTTCCCGAGTTTTTTGGTTATGAAATAAAATTTCAAACCATCCAGGAAGTTTCTCGAAGAGGACGCCATAGATTGACGCTAAAAATGTTGCTGCGGTCTGCTGCGATCATCTGCTGCGGTGGTGTCATAATTTGCTACTCCCTGGGGAGGAACGTTGCGTGACGACACAATGAACATTGGGACAATTAGAAAACTTATGGGAGGGAGAGGAAGTGCAAAAAAATATTCGTGCAAGGGAAAATTAGATGAAAAAAATTCATGCACGCCAAGTAACGCTAAAATATTCGTGCAATTGCCAAAGAAAAAACTATACAAGCTGGGAAAAATTTTTTGGAAAAAAATTCATGCGCCTTTTAAAATTCCCCACCCTCCCCATAACTTGTCTAATGGTCCGTCCCTTAGTAGTGTCACTTTTTTAAACAATAAAAATAGTGATCAAAAGTAAGCCGCAAACAATGGGACTAGGTTGTCAAAAGTTTCTTTTAAAACTGAAGCGGTAACCCGACTCCTCTCGTCAAAGACTCCGTATGTATAAACCACTTGGACGGCTGATAAGGCAACAATAAGCCCACTCTGAAAGGACAGCGTCAGTGTTCATGAGCAGAAACGACAACATGTAAGATTATTCCTAATATTATTTAATATTACATTTCTTATATGGGTTAAACTTGTTGGTTTCTTGAACGTGAATGCGAAAAGGCGGGCAAAACGCTATCAGTGTGTCGTTTTGCTTTGTTTAATTTTTTTTTGCATTTATCTGACTTTTCTGTGTCTGTCTACTTTTCGCGTCTAAGAAACAGGAACTTGCAGGTAGTTAACAAACAGAAAAGATGTGTGTTTTTGCGGCATATACTAGTTATGACAGAATTCCTAAGAAATTAAAGACATTATTGAGGTCTGTTGTAAGTAAGACCCCCAGCTTCTTTTCCTTGATCAAGTGCAGTTACTGAAGGTTATTTAGCCTGCGATCAAGCTCTCCTATTTGGGCGAGTGAAGCGAGTCTCGCGAGCACGCGCGAGCAAGCGGCGAAGCCGCGAGGGGCCGGCGAAAGGTTTCCTCAGCCCCTCGCTCGCGCGTTCTCGCGAGGCTCACTTCGCTTACTCAAATAGGAGAGCTTGCTCGCAGGCTAAAGGTTAT
>JAKSDK010001041.1 GCA_022360095.1 Phycisphaerales bacterium | reverse complement strand
AATATGTGTCTTAAAGTGTAATTAATAGTTTGCGACTCATTTCTTTGTCCAATGGGATACCAGAGTTCTCCCACTCTTCTTGCATTGTTAAAACCTCGTATTTACTGTTTTCAGAGAGTCCCATTTATCTTTCTGCTGTCGGTCCTTTTGTTTCGATAGTTAAATACCTCTTCTAAAATGATATAATTATCCATCAAGGGCAAATGTGTCTTATTTTCCAACATAAGCTCATAACCAGCGGGCTACCTTATGATTCAACGGTGATCGATTAGAATTTTGTTCAATGCTCTTTTGACGCAATTAATTGCTTTAATTTCACAGGTGGCAATTCTTTTTCAAAGAAGAATTTAATGTGCAGGTTACTTATTACGTAAGAAAATGAGCGAGGAAGTATCTGTGAGGCAAATTGTGCGATATTTAAGGATTTCATTTTAATTTAAATGGGTCAGGACATAAACTTCAACACGAACATTTCAACAAGGCCTTTCGATTCGAACGAGAAAGACAATCTATCATCAGAATGCCAAGAAGAAGAGGGATACACACCGCAGAAGCGCTTCACGCGAACAACATTATACGTATTAGCAATGACGATCTCTCTGCTCGGAAACAGTGCTGTTATAATGATTGTACGCAAGAACCGCAGAATGAGAACTATGTCGCATTACTTGATTGTCAACATGGCAGTGGCGGATCTGCTCATAACAAACTTTCATATGCCCTACAAACTGCAAATACAGCTAACAAACAGACACGCAATTATGATAGGAGGACCAGTCGGTCTTTTGATCTGTAAGCTGGTGAGTTACACACAAGACGTATCTATAGCATGTTCGGTGCTACCGCTAATGTCGATAGCCATAGACAGGTTCATGGCCATATGGGCAATGGGTTCATTCCTGGGGTAGTGACTCCACGTATAAAACTTTGTTGGGTACCCCGTGTCGATGGGCGTGTCAATGTTGCGTTTGATATCCTGATATGGAAAACGAAGATATTT
>JAKSDK010000801.1 GCA_022360095.1 Phycisphaerales bacterium | reverse complement strand
TTCGCCTGATCAACGGCGGTCTGATCGGTGCCGAGGTAAATGTCGTGGAACTCGGTGCCGTCACCGGCGGTCCACATCAAGGTCGGGAGTAACTCGACGCCGACGGCGCCGTTGGCCGGCGAAATGGGTTCCGCGGCCTGGCCCGGCCCGGTCGTAAACGTCCAGACGTCTCCCGTGGTTGTGCCGTCGGCACCGACTTCGTCGATCCGCCAGAAATAGGTCTTATTTCCGTCAAGCGGTCCGGGGTCGAAACTCGTCCCGGTTTGGTTGATTTGAAACTCGGGGTCAGCCATCGTTGCATTCGTGACCGCCGTTTCGTCATCCCCGAAATAGACGTCGTGTGACACCGCACCGTTTCCGGCCGTCCAGCTCAACATCGCATCGAGTGCGACGGCGGTGGCCATGTCTTCCGGCGAAGGTTCCGTAGCTCGGTCGGGCGCCGTTCGGAATCGCCAGACTTCACCCTTGGTGACGCCGCCAGGGCCCTCGGAATCGATTCGCCAGAAATAGTCGGTGCTGCCGTCGAGTTCGTCGGGCAGTGTGAACATCGTGTCCGGCGCATTCACTCCGCCTTGGAAGGCCGCGTCGTCCGTGTCGGCATTGTCAACGTCTTGTTGATTATCGCCGAAATAGACGTTGTAGCTGTCTGCTCCGTTGGCGGCGGACCATTCCAGCGTTGTGTTCAACGACACTCCACGTGCGCCATTCGCGGGAATGGGATCTTCCACAAGGTCGGGCTCACTGCCCGTGGTGAAGCTCTGCACCGGACCGCTCGTGACTCCACCCGGTCCTCGTGCGTCCACTCGCCAGAAATAGACCGTGTCCGGATCTAGCCGATTGGATGGTTGGAAACTCGTGAAGGCGGCATCCTGCGTGTTTAGCAACGCGGCCGCGGACCCGTTGACCACGGCGTTTTCGTCCGTGCTGAGATAGACGTCGTAGCTGGTCGTCGGACCGCCGCCGCCGACGTTCCATTTCAAGTCGGTGCCGATGTCGACATTCGTGGCATCGTCGAGAGGGCTGAATGGACCGACGACCTGGCCCGGCGGCGCGATTGTCGTGAAGCTGAGCACGTCGCCCTTGGTGGTTCCGCCCGGCCCCAATGTGTCGATCCGCCAGAAATATTCGGTAGCGCCCGTCAGTTCGGCAGGGTCAAACACCTTGCCCGTTTGGTTGCCTTGGAATTCTGCGCCCGAGCGCGTCGCGTTCTCTACGTTGACGGCATCCATCCCAAAATACACGTCAAAGCTTTCCACGCTCGGCGGCGCGGTCCAAGAAAGCGCCTGATTGGTGTCCACGTCCGTTTCCGTATCTGTCGGAATCGGCGTCATGATTTTCGGCGGGGCCGCCGCCGTGCGGAAACTCCATAGATCTCCCTTCGTCGTACCGCCGGGGCCGACCTCGTCGATTCTCCAGAAGTACTCCGTGTCGGCCAGAAGCTGACCGTCGATCTCCGCGTTTTCGTCTTCGGGATCAAACTCCGTTCCCGACTGGTTACCCTGGAAGATGTCCTCGTCATCAGTTGTGGCGTTTTCTACATCGGTCTGACTCTTTCCGAAATACACGTCGTGGCTCGTCGCGCCTGTACCTGCCTCCCACTGGAGCGTCGTATCGACACGGGCCGACGTCGAGCCGTTGGCCGGTAAGGGGTTCTCCGCGATTTCCGGAAGTTTCGCCGTCCTAAAGCTGAACACCTCCCCCTTCGTCAGGCCCAGTCCGTTAAGGCCGTCAATACGCCAGAAGTATTCGGTGTCAGGGTCCAGCCCTTCCGGATCGAACGATGTTTCCGTCTGATTGCCTCGGAAGATCGCGGCATCGCTGTCGTCCGCGTTTTCCACGTCCTGTTCGACCGTTCCGAGATAAACGTCGAAGCTATCGGTCAGAATGCCCGCGATCCAACTGAGTACGGTATCAACGGCCACGTTTTCGGTGGTATCTGCCGGTGACGGGCTGGAAACGTTCCCTGGAAGGTCCAGTGGATTCGGAGGGGGAGGCGGTTCCGGATTTCCGTCGTTGGGAAGCACCGTGATCGTGTTGATGATCTGGTCCACGAAGCCGTCGGCATCAAAAAGAAACGCCGTGACTTCATAGGTCCCCGGCGCAGCGTAACGGTGCGTCATGGTCGCTCGATTGGCGGGCCCTTCGACGAAACCGCCACCGTCTCCGAAGACCCAGTTGACTTTTGCCACTGCGGTCGGATCACTGACTGCAGATTCGACCGAGAAGGCCAGCGTGAAATTCGGCTCTTCGAAGAGCTGAACCGCGGTAATCTGTCCGAAGGGCAGCAGCACGAATGCGCCGTTGCAGCCGCCGTCCATACCACCCATTGCAGTGGCAGCCAGCAACAGAGCGAACGCATGCTTGATTCTCTTAGACCGGTGCATCACTATGTCTCCATCCTCTCGCCTTAGAGGTTACGATCTCCCTGAGCCCTTTTTGTGCACAACCGGCGCCGAGCGACACGAACTGCGACCGCGTGGCGAGAGCTGTATCATGGATGAGTCGGACTCAGGATAGACTGCGAGATTCTGTCTTCCCCCATGCTTCCTGATGACAACTAATGTAGCCCCCGTGCCTCTCGTCGTGCATCTGATTGCGAGGTGAGCCAGCGCACCTGCAGAGAGGCTTATTGTACAAAGGAGTCTACGTCGCCTGAACGGTGCAATCAAGGTTGGAGAAGGCAGGTGGCGACATCCGAAAACCGTGTCGGCATGCCCGGTATCGTATGAAACCGCTGTTGCGCTCCAAAGGCCGACCCGGACCGCCCCAAATCGGAGCATTCGTGCTTTTCGGTCCGGATGTCAGGATTTGGCCTCGCCAATTCTGTTTTCCGTCCCTGCCAGCAAGCGGCCGATATTGCTCCGATGCCGCACGAGAATCATCGCCCCGACGACCAGCGTAAGACCCAATAACGGATAGTGATCTTTCAGTGGCCATTCTTTCAGTCGCGAGATCAAGAGAAACGCAAGCGGAAGAACCCCCGCGGCAACAATGGACCCAAGGGACACATAACGGCTGAGCATCACCACCACGGTCCAAACCAGGGTTGTGGCCAGTGCCGGAAGCGTCAAATAAGGCCAGATTCCGAGAATGACGCCCAGCGTCGTGGCGACGCCTTTACCTCCCTTGAATCTCAAATAGGCCGGTGCGATGTTCCCGATCACACAGCAGAGTCCGGTCCCTAACCATATGAAATCGCGTTGCACCTGTTCGATCTCATGATGATGATGTCCGGATTGCAGAAACATCATTGCTCCGACGGATGTCAGGCCGCCTTTGATCGCGTCGAGGGATAGGACGAGAACACCCCATTTGCGCCCAAGGACACGTCCGACGTTGGTGGCACCGTAGTTGCCGCTGCCGTGTCGCCGAATATCGATCCCTTTGATACGCGAGACGATCAGGCCGAATGGAATGCCACCGATCAGATAGGACACGAAAAACAAAGCCACGATTTGCCAGCTAAATGACATATGATCCATGACCCAAGTGGCGATCTCAGGAGCGATTGGTCTCTATTTCATTCAGTCGATACTCGTTCGGGAGCGCATCTTGCAAAGGGATCATCTTCGCGCCCGCTTTCACCCCAAAGTTCAGCCAAGACTGCCAGTGCTCCATGCGCTCCATGTCTTCCGCGAGAATCCACGGATGAAAGCAGATTGTGACGAAGTATCGATGTTGTATCGCCTTGCGGACAGCTCGCAGGTGTTTTGACACTGTTGCATCGTAAGTGTCTTCGCTTCGCCGGAGTCCACGATCGTCCGTGCGGACGGGAATGCGAACCAGTGGCGGGGAACCCGGCACCAACACGTAGGGGCACTTTGCGTGGTCGTGTTCGGCATTGTAAATGAACTTTTGTCGCGCGAGTTCCCGGCAAAGACGATTGTCCCAATGCGAATGTGGAGATCTGAATCCAATCGGATGCAAACCGCGCTTGGCAAATTCGGACCGACAGGTGTATACCAACTGCTTGATCGCGTCTTCGGACAGATCACGAGGCGATTCATCGGCGTAGCCCAAGGCGCTGATTTCATGGCCGGCTTCTGCAATCTTACTCAGGTGGTCCGGCGCCGACTCGCAAAGTTTGGCCGAGCAGTTGAAGGTGGCCCGAAGTCCATGTGTCCGCAGTGTTTGCAGGATGCAATCGAGCCCGACGTCCGTCAGGTATTCGCTGCTGTAGTCAATACCGCGTTGGAAGTCGAAGCATAGACCGATCGTGGCTTGGTCGATGGGCAGTTCCTTTTTTGCTGAAGCGGGGCTCGCTTTCCTGGATTTTCCAAACAGTCGCCCGAACATCGACTAACCGCTCCTGCGCCCTTCTCTAGTCAGACAGCGCTACGCCTTGACGGCACGGCACCGTTTCCGATCTGCAATTTCGTTGAAGACTTTGTCAAGCTCCTCGACGTGTCGAGTCATACTGATGCGGTCTCGCAGTTTCAAGGCGTTTTCGGACATGCTCCTGCGCAACTCCGGCGAAGCGAGGTCTTCGATCCGTCGTGCCCAGAGACCGACGTCGTCCGGGGTCTTGATCACAAAGCCTTCATACCCGTCACGGATCACTTCCGCGGCCCCGTTGAAAGAGGTGGTGACCGTCGGCACGCCCATCGAGAGGGCTTCAAGCACGACTCGACTACAGGGATCATAATACGTCGGGTGTACACAAATATCCGCGCCGGCGAAAAAGGACGTGGAACGTTGGGTCGGACCGGTGAAGGTGACGTGTTCCTTTAGCCCGAGAGCATTCACGCGCTTTTGAAAGGGCACGACGTTGTCACGACCGACCACCAATAAATGAAACCGCGCGAAACCCGAAACCAGCAAACGCGAAGCCATTTCAATCAGTGGATGCAGGCCCTTGAGCCGAAAGTTGTGGGCCATGAACAGGAGAAGCAGCGTATCATCCGTGAGACGGTGTTCTTCTCTGATCGTGGTTCGCAGCTCACGCTGCTCCTCCGGCCGGAGGGTTTGAAGATTCACACCGTTGAAGACCACACGTATTCTCGATTCGGGAGCTTCGTAGAGTCTCTGGCATTGCCGGGCGACGTAATCGGAGACCGCGACGATCATCGGGCCCTCAGGGCGAAAAACCTGGCGCTCCAGATCCAAAAGTGCGCGTTGCTTGACGTTCATCGCCAGCATGGCCCGCTTGAGCAAGCGACGTGAGGCGGTCGACCGTGTTGCGACATTTCGCGCCATCGTTTCACGTAACAGGCCGCTGCGAGGTTGATACACGTCGGCACAGGGCAGCGGAGAGATCGAATGCACGATGTCGAAGGAATGTTCCTTCAGGAAAGCAGCGGCCTTACGAGCAAAACTCGCGGAACGACGACCTCGCAACACACTCGAGGTAGGCAACGTGTGCATGATGATGTCCGGCCGCGACTGGGAGTTCGTGGTCGTGATCAAGTGCACTTCGTGACCGCGTTGCGTCAAAAGCTGGGAGAGTTCCTGGGTCGAGGTCTCGGCGCCGCCTCGCCAGGTTTCAGTTCGTTCGATGACGACCGCAATCTTCAAGTCGCTTCTCCTCGTTGTGCTCGTTTGGCATCATGCCGGGCCATTCGCCTCGTTCGTTTTCGAACTTTCTCCGTCAACCAGTCCAACATCTTTGCCCGTTTTGGCAGCTGGGTCAGTCTCGGATCATAATGATACAGAAAACGCAGCCGGTCCGCTCGGGTGACCAGTGGTGACTGGGCACTGTAGTCCAACGCGGCCAGGTCCTTGATGATCCATCGTTCGGGGCGGCGGGGGTTTGTGATCATTCGGGCGAGGTCGATCAGACGCAGCACGATGCCGCCGTCCTTGTTTCTGCTCAGAAATACGTGACAAAGATAAAGGTCGCGGTGGAAAAAACGCCGTCGATGCAGATGTCCCGTGATCAAGCCGAGCTGTCGAATGATCTCCTTTCGATCCTCCCAGCCCGGAATGCAGCCGTCGTCGGCAACGGCTTCATTGATGACGGTCTCCAAGGAACTCCCCTGGATTTCCTCCGTGATGCCGAAGCTTTTGACTTCCCAGAAACCGTTCATTTCCTGACCGTAGGCCACCCCGCGCATCGTCGGGATTCCGAGCCGGAGGAGATGTTTGGCGAAGTGAATTTCGCGCCAGCCCGTGCTTTTTTTTGAGCCGCATTCGCGGATGCGTTGGAGCTGTGCCTTCAATGGCGGATGGAGATACCGCTTCAGGTAAAACTTATTGGTATGGCCTCGACCGTTGGAAATCACCATTCGAATTCGGTTTCGATAGGAATCGAGCCCCGGCTTCCACAGTTGTTCGCCTTCGTATCTAAAAACATCGTCAAAGTCCTGGATTCCGGCGGAGCGAAGCGCCGGTGTCATCCGGTCTTTCACGAACATTCGCCCCCGCTTATGCATCGGGGTTGCGCGCGGGTGTTCATAATCGTCCGGCAAACGCGGACGCGGCAGCAAGCCGAACCCGATGAGCGCCTGAGGGCTTAGTGAATATCTCATTCGGCCGGCCGTTCCGCGAGGCTTCGAATACAGGCCGGCTCCATGACAAAGGCCGGACCAGAGACGCCAGAAGTTACCAATCTTAACGGGCAATGGACTTAGACTCTCGAGCAAGCGGCAAAGCAGCACTTCAAGTCCGCGTGGAAGCGCTGGCAAAGCAAGTCTGTCGTTATCCGTGAAAATTGGACGAGCTTGTCGAATCCTTTCAAGGTCAATCAGCCGGAAGTTCCATTTAAATGCGCGTGATCCGCAATCTACTTCCTTCGGTGCCGCATAAATGTGTTTGGCGCTCAAGTCGAGCCAGTCAAATCCCGCTTGATGAAGACGTCCGACGAGGAAGCCCACTTCATAGAAAAGCCGTTTGATCAAGCTCGGCGAGATCAAATCCGGTTTGGGAATCCCGGGCACCAGCCAGTTTTCCAATGTGAATCGCATCGGTACGGCTTCGACGAGGACGAAGGCCTGTGCCGGCATGCCGAATCGCCGTCGCTCCCCATACGCCACGGCCGTCATGGCAGGGAGCCCCGCGCGCGCCAATTCCCGGCACATTCGCCATTCGTGGGCCGGTTGAGAATAAACAGGTCGCTTTCGAAACAAGGGCCAAAAGGCATGTTTTGGCGCGACTTTGAAGTCTCGCTTGAGAAATAGTGAAATCGTTTCTCCGTTGACCGTCAGATCCAGCGGGATGGTCTCGCGATGTTTATGCCGGCTGACCGGTGGTCCGCCTCGAACGCTCATGAAAGCGTCGAAGTCCGTCAAACCTGACGCACCAAGGGCATCCGCATACGCCGGGACCGTTTCCAGAATGGTTCGTGTCATGTCTCGATGTCTGGGCGCTTTGTTGCCTTGCCGTTTCCTTCGTCCTTGAGGAGACGATCCTGTTGAATCGTCCGAATCATGGCCTTGTGTTCATCACTTAATTTTGGGACCCCTAGATATTGGCGGAACCACCGGAACAGCTCACATCGCGTGAGATGAAATCTCGCCTCTTTGAATAGACTGGAAAGATCGCGCAAGCGCCCATGCGCCTGATGAACAGGCCATTTGCGAAGTTCACCCCTTGCCGAATCAATCACAAAAATGGACGGTCGTGAGCTGCCGTCGTCCGAGACAAGGAGATTTCGCCATTGCAGGTCGATGTGGAAGAAACCGGCCGAATGCATGCGGGCCAGCATGCTCGCGGTCTCGGTCAGAAGGTATTTTCGTAACGGATCGTCCGGCACGGGCCCGGGCGCCTGCCATCGCCTGGTGAAGTATTCCGACATCGGCACGGCATTCGGAACGCCGCGCGTCAGGATAAAGGCATCGACAAGTCGGCATCGAGCGCGCCGGCAGCCGTGGGCGATCACGTCGGGAACGTTGACTCGGCAATGCCCGCGAAGGATCTGATAGTTTCGGGCTTCGAGCCGACACTTATCTCGGCGCAAAAACGATCGCCGATTCCGACCTTGATATCGATAGATTTTGAGAAAAAGCGAGCATGCCGGCACGGTCTCGTTGAGAACCAGGCGGCGCGTTTCGGTCGTACCGCTTCGGCTGACAACGTCCCCTTTCATGGTTGAGACGTAATCTTCATAGACACGGAAGCCTCCGCTCTCCAAGGTGGATTGCATGCCGGGCTTAAGGATCGTGAGTCGGTCGGGCATCGCTTGCGGTTTGCCTCATAAGATTCATCATAGTGTGCCGGTGGCCTCGTGCATGGGTGGATTGAACACGGCCCCGCGCCGCAGGCGCTCGAGTTCGGTTTGCTGTAGACGGTCTGATTGGGTTTGGACCCGGCGTAGCCACTTTCGGTGCTCCTCAGCCAGTTTGTCGGTTTCGAGATACTCGAGCAGAAATCGGAGCTGATCCGCCTTTGAGCAAAAATGTGGGGCCAGCGCGCCCATGGAGGCGATGTCATGGACGATTTTGTCCTGTCGTCGTTGGGGGAGGCGGATTCGCTGGCCGACAGAGGCGTCCAGGAAGTAAAACTCGAATCGGTCACCCGGCAGCGAGCGGATCAGCACGTTTCGCCAAAACAGATCGCGATGGACGAAACCGGCATGGTGCATGTGTCGAACCTGCCGGGCGAGTGATATCAAAATCTCGCGTCGGAGGCGAACCGCCTGAGCGGAACCTCGGTGCTTGCCGAAAGTCTGAATGAACGATGAAAGCGGCATCGCATCCGGAACGGCTTCCGTGATCAGGAAGCAACTCCGCAGAAAGTGACAAAGGCGGCGTTCGCCGTAGGCCACGGGGCGAACGGCCTGAATGCCGAGTTGCCGCATCCGCCTTAGTGCCCGATATTCGTTTCGTGCTCGGCTGGCTTTGAAGAATGTCCCTCGAAACATGGCTCGAAAACGCTGCTTCCATCGGGGATAGTGATATCGCTTGATGTAGAATGCCCTGTTACCGTCAAGATCATATCGAATCGTGTCACCGGTACGGCTCCATGCAGCAAGTTGATTGCCGACGCAGGCCAGCACTGCCGCGACACGGTCAAGCTTCGCCTCGCGAAGTCGATCGCGAAAGGGCCGGTCGATTGTGATGGAATCGGTGACAAACATGAATGACCACAGGGCGTCAAGCGTTATTACTGCAATGAAACAGGGTCTACGTCAACGATCAGGCTCTTGACGCCTACTCTTAGTGTACCCTCGTCTTTGAAGAGGTCCATTGCTCCAATCAGTGTCGTGCCCGTGTCGAAGATGAGGAGGATCTCATCGCGGTACCGATCGCGCAGGCGGGGGATGGCTGCCGGGTAGGGGCCCAAGATGCGAGCGGGGAGTCCGCGTTTGCTCAGGAGCGTTTGCATCTTGTCAACCAGAGATTCCGCGGCGGTACGCAGTTTGGACATGCGTCCGTCGGCAAGGACAATGCGGACCATCCGGGTATAGGGCGGTAAACGGGACTCGTGGCGACGGTTCAGCTCCAATTTCGCAAAACCTTCGTAATCACCTTCAACGGCATGGCGAATAGGCGCCGTATCCGAGGCAAAGGTCTGAACGACGACGTGGCCGGATGTCTCGCCGCGCCCGCTCCGGCCGGCGACCTGGAGGACGAGTTGGAAAGTTCGCTCCTCACTGCGAAAGTCGTCAAGGGCAAGGGCCGTGTCCGCGCTGATGACCCCGACAAAAGAGACGAACGGAAAATCGAGTCCCTTCGCGATCATTTGGGTGCCGATGAGAAAATCAAACTCCTTGCGTTCGAAGGCGCCGAGCAGGTCGGCATAGTCAGAGGCGCTGTTCATCGTGTCGGCATCGATACGGCGGAGCTTTGCGTCGGGGAACTTCTCGCGAAGTTCGGCCTCAACGCGTTGCGTGCCCATGCCGAAGCGAACGAGCGTGCCACCGCAACCGGAGGACTTGCATCGATTCGGGACGGCGAGTTTTGCGTGGCAGTAGTGGCAGTGAGCAAGTTCCGTCGTGGCATGAAAAACCATATGAACAGAACAGTGGGGGCACACAACGACCGTCTGACATCGAGGGCAATGCAAATAGCTGGCGAAGCCGCGGCGATTGAGGAGCAGGACAGCCTGCTCATCGCGTTGGAGCACCTCTTCGAGGTGTGACTCCATTGCGCGTGAAAGCAGATGCACACCTCTGCGGGCCTTGTGCTCCATACGCATGTCGACGAGATGGACCATGGGCATGGGCAGGTCGCGAACGCGCCGCGGGAGGCGAATGAGATGATAGTGCTTTCGGTTTTGAAGGTTGTTCCACGTTTCGAGCGACGGTGTGGCGGAGCCGAGGACGACGGGGATGTTTTCGAGATGCCCGCGTTTGACGGCGACGTCTCGCGTGTGATAGCGAGGCGCGGCCTGACTTTTGTAACTGGGTTCTGCCTCTTCGTCGACGATGATGAGACCCAGGTTGGGACACGGGGCGAATACCGCGCTGCGCGTGCCAATGACCACAGGGATGACACCGGAGGCTACGGCGCTCCATGTGCGCGACCGCTGAACGTCGGTGAGGCCGCTGTGGATCGTGGCGACACGCTCGAAGCGCTCTTGCAGGCGGCGGATTGTTTGCGTTGTGAGGGCTATTTCAGGGACAAGCATGATGGCCTGGCGGCCTTCGGCCAGTGCACGTCGAATGGCATGGACGTAGATTTCGGTCTTGCCGCTGCCTGTGACGCCGTAGAGGACCTGAACCGAAAACGCACGGTTTGTGACCACCCGGGTGATCTGATCGATGGCGGCTTTCTGGTCGGTGTTAAGCTCGAATTTGGGCTCCACACGCTGAACGTCAGGCTCGACGGGGTCAACCGTCTCGAGCCGGGTTTCGAAGGTGAGCCCCCCTTTTTTTTCGAGTGTTTTAAGAACGGCATCGGTGCAGGCGGCAGCCCGGCAAAGGTCGGCCGTCGCCAAGCGTCCGTTGGCATTATTCAGCACATTCAAGACGTCGTTCTGTTTCTTGGTTAGCTTTTGATCAGCCTTCTCTTGCTCTTCCTTACGACCGGGGAGATTCGTCAAGACGGCGTACTTGACCTTGCGGCGTCCGGCTCGGCGTTTGGTGGCTGCCGGGACCATCAGGTCGAGCGTGCGACCAAGGTGGGCGGCATAGTATCGCGACATCCATCGGCCAAGTTCGAGCATCTTCTCGTTCAGCAACGGCTCGTCGTCAACAAGGTCGAGCACAGGCTTGAGCGTCGATTCCCAAGGTTCGTCGCTGACGGAGAGGCAAAACGCCTGAGAAGGTTTGTCGTTACGGCCAAAGGGCACGGTGACGCGCCGGCCGGGTTGGATGCTGTCGGCGAGCTCGTCGGGGATGATGTAATTGTATGTTTTGTCAATTGGTCGCAACAGGGCGACACGGGCAACACGCGCCGTGCGGACTTCGGGCACGTCAAGCAGGGAGGGCGTGGCTCGTTCGTCTCTGAGTTTCGTCATTTCATCTTTCGTATTCGTGAGAGGTCGAACGATCGATCAGAGCCGCGCCCGTCAGGAAGCGGTTGTCCAAGTGCGGGGACGCCTCGCTCTTGCAGGACTCTCCTCTGTCTGACAGTCGGGGCTCTGATCGGAGTCTCTCTCCCACATTCTAAGAGAAGCATTCTATCGAGGCGCGTCAAATGATGTGTGAGATCGTCCATGGCATTACGATGCTGTTGTACAACGGCATGGTCGATTAGAGTACCTCGCATGACAAAACCAATTGTCGAAATCTGTGAATTGACGAAAGTTTTTCCGACCACCGAGGGCGACGAGAAGCGAGCCGTGGACGGAATCTCCTTTTCCGTCGAGCCCGGGCAGATTTTTGGGCTGCTCGGACCGAACGGCGCCGGCAAGACCACGACCCTGCGCATGATCAGCGGACTCCTCACGCCCACTTCGGGAACGATGCATCTGAACGGTCATGACGTGCGGGCCCGACGGCTGGAGGCGAAGCGTTCGCTGGGCTACTTGACGGCGAGCACGGGTTTATATCAGCGGCTGACGCCGAGGGAGTTGTTGCACTATTTCGGAGAGCTGATCGGTTTGGATAAGCCCGCGATCAAGAAGCGATTGGAGGAGCTTGTTGAATGGCTGGACATGGCGTCATTTGTTGATTTGCGTTGTGGAGGACTTTCGACGGGGCAGAAGCAGCGGACGAATATCGCCCGCGCGCTGATGGGGGACCCGCCGATTCTGGTGATGGATGAACCGACGTTGGGCCTCGACGTGCTGACGAATCGGGTGGTGCTCGATTTTATCCGGGCGGAAGGAGCGAAGGGAAAAGCGATCATTCTTTCCACGCACTATCTTGACGAGGCGGAAGCCCTTTGCCATCAATATGGACTGATTCACGAGGGTCGGCTCGTTGGTCGTGGTGATCTGGCGGCGCTTCAGGAAAAAGCCGGGCGCCGACGTTTGAGCGAGATCTTTCTGGCGCTATGCGGACAAGATGAGCATGTTTTGGCTGGTGTGCCGGAAGGCGGTTCGAACCGTGCCCTCGGAATGGAATACCCGAAGGAAGGGGGCCGATCATGAGGCGATATCGCCGCGTATGGACCGTCTATCGCAAGGAGCTGATCGAAAGTCTGCGCGATCGACGGACGCTGATGGCGATGGTGCTCGTCCCACTCGTGCTTTATCCCGTGTTGATGTTGGTGCTGGTCCAGGCGCTTCGGTCGGAGACAGGTCGTCAGGAGCGACAGAATTACACGATTGTCGTGCCGAATGAAGCACATCGTCGCTGGTTGGAGTCCGTTTGGGCGCGTGAAGAAGAGGAGCGCGAGGCGCGCAAGGCCGAAGTCGAGCAGCTGGCCAAGGCGTCCGACCGGGAAGTTGAAGACGCCATGGCGGCGCTTCGCACCGAGATCGGTGCCAAGCAGATCACGATTGAGGTGGCCGAGCCGGGCCTTTCACTGTGGGACCTGGTTTCAGAACAGCGTTACGACGTCGCGGTCCTCGCGGAGCCGGTTCCTGATCACGAGAACTTTGCGGATCATGAGAACCTGATCGTGCAGATTCTCTACAGCGATACGGACCCGCTCTCAGAAGTGCTTTTCCGACAGCTTAACTACATTCTGGATCATGAGAGTCTGCGGATTGCCAAAGCAAAAGTGACCGCCCTGTCGGGCAATGACAATATTCTGAGCCCGCTGCGCGTGAACAATCTGTCGACCACGAGTCCGGATCGGCAGTTGGCGAAAGCCTTGGCGCTCGTCGTGCCTTTTCTTCTTGTCACGATGACGATCACCGGAGCGATCTATCCGGCGATCGATCTGACGGCCGGGGAGCGGGAAAGAGGGACGTTGGAGACACTGGCCGTTTCACCCGTGCCGTCGGGTCAGATTGTCGCGGGAAAGTTCGGCGTGATCGTCACAATTGCCATGGTGACGACGATGCTGAACCTGGCATCGATGACGGCGGTTCTCCATTTCGGCGGCTTGGGCAAGCTTTTTGCCGGCCGCCAGCCGACGGCGAAGAGTGAAGCGTTGGCCGTGGAGGCGATGATCTCCAACCAAGACTCCGCAAGCTCGGCGGTGCTGCAACGTCAGGCGCTGCTTGATAATCTCAATCGTCGCCGAGGGCTCGAAGGCGAAGCGGAGCAGCGGGTTGGTTTCGTGACGACTGCAGCGCCGATCGTCCTGTTGGCGATGGTTCCGTTCGCGGTGCTGTTCGGAGGGATCATGCTGGCGGTGTGCAGTTTTGCTCGGACGTTCAAGGAAGCGCAGAACTACATGGTGCCTGTCATGATGTCGGCCATCGTTCCGGGCTTGATCGTGTCCTACATGCCCACGATTCGACTGGAAGGGCCGATGCTGGTCATGCCGGTTGCGAATATCGTTGTCCTGATGCGCGAATTGTTTCTGGGCAATTTTGACCTTGCCGCGATGAGCATTTGCTTGCTGTCTACCTGCTTCTATGCGGCCGTGGCCGTGATTGTGGCGGTGCGCGTCTATGGCAATGAAGCCGTGCTTTTCAGCGATGTGGGCAATTACAAAACGCTGGTGCTGCGAAAATTCATTCGGCCGCAGGCCTATCCGCCGGCGGCCTTCGCCTTGCTGACGGTGGCGGTGCTCTTTCCGTTGAATTTTTATGCCCAGTCGAGTCTCATCAAGGCAGACGCCGGTCCGACGCAAAACCTGTCCGTCATTGCGGGCACGCAGTTGTTTCTGTTCGCCATGCCGGTGATTTTCCTGGCGTGGTACATGAAGCTGGATTTCCGTCGCACGTTCTCATTGCACGTGCCAGGGCCATTTCCGATTGTCGGCACGCTGTTGGTCGCGGCCTCGGTCGCGCCGGTATCGAACCTTTTGCAGCGAATCCAGTTTCATTTTTTTCCTTTGTCCGACGGCGCCCTCAAACTCATGGAGCAGCAGCAGGAAATGCTGTTCGGTGATCCTTCGCTGTGGCTCAGCCTCGTGGTTTTGGCCTTGTTGCCCGGCATTTGTGAAGAAGTCTTGTTCCGCGGCTTTCTGCTGGGTGGCGTGCGCCAACGTTCTTCCACATTTCAGGCCGTCTTGGTCGTGGGCCTGATCTTTGGACTTTATCACGTCGACGCGGCCAAGGTGCCTGTCGTTAGTTTGATGGGGATGCTTTTGACGTTTGTTTGTCTGCGAACCGGTTCGATTTATCCGGCGGTCCTGATTCACATTGTCAACAACGGGCTCGGCATTGCGTCGACAAAGTTTCCCGACTTGAAATCATTTTTCGGATTGTCGGAAGAGCTCGTTGTGCAAAGCCGCACGATCGTCTTCATCATGCTGTTCGTGATCGGCCTCCTCTTCCTGATGAAGAGGAGAGGGTCCTCGGCGCCGTGACGCCCGGAAGACGAATCGCTTAATAGGCAGATTTATTGAATCGGGACGCTTCCGCCACCGCCGCCTGTCAGCGGATTGTTAAGCGTGCCGCCGCCGCCACCGAACAGATTCAGACCGCCGGTCAGACCGCTGAGCGGATTGCTGCCGGTGAGCAGATTCAGCGAGCTAAGCAATTGGGAGATAATGTCGATCACCTCCAAAGCCAGCAGGTCGAACGTCTCTCGAAAGAAACTCGGTTCGGCCTCCGTGGCGTCGCCAACGATAAAGTCGGCCGCGCCCTGTTGCACGGCAATGCCCTGTTGTACGGCAATGCCGGGCCGGCGTAGCTGAAGCGATCCGTTGGTCGCCGATGAGAACTGGTTGGTGATGACCGGCTGTCGAGTGTTGCCGGACGGCTGGTCCTGGGCCTGTGAGAAGTAGGTGGCCATCAACACGACCGCGGAGGCCAAGGCTGCCAATGCGATTGATCGTCCCAAAATTCGCCGCTTTGTCGTCTTACTCATCGTTTTTTCCCTCGGGGGCCATCCGTATGTTACGAGGACCGCTTGTTCTGCGATTATTATACCCGGTTTCCAACCGCCGGTGGCGGCACCGCCCTCATTGTATCGTCCAAACGGCTTTCGGTTCCGGACTTCGGTTCGCTTGAATTCGCCTAAGTATCGTGGATATCGGCGGTACCGTGTTGCTCCACCTATTTCTTGGCCGCGTCGGGCTCGTTCGATTCCTTTGCCGTGTCGCTCAAGACTCTTTGAAGAGCGGATCGGCTGAAGGTGATTTTGGTGTTGCTGGACTCGTCGACTTTCAGGGTGATTTCGTCATCCCGGACGGAGGTGACCGTCCCGATGATGCCCCCGATGGTGATGACACGATCATTCTTCTTGATGGCCGCCAGCATGTCGGTCCGGCGCTTTTTCTCTTTGCTCTGTGGGCGAATCATCAGAAAGTAGATGATGAACATGAGCAACAGCAGCATCGGAAGGTAATCGAAGATGCCGGGTTGAGGGGGGGGCTGAGAAGGCTTTGTGGTCGCATCGGCGATGAGCGTCAGGATGGATAACATTCAAGTGGCCTCGTGGTCTTCTCTCCGTTGGGCGAATTTTTTTTCGCATTCCGCAAGCATTTGGTTCAAACGATCGGACGCAATCGCATCTCGGATACGTTGCATCCAGCGATGATAGTACGCGATGTTATGCAGGGACACCAGTATGGGGCCGAGCATCTCATCAGCCAGAAAGAGGTGACGCAAATAACCTCTGGAAAAGTGATTGCAGGTGTAACACGGGCATCCGTCCTCAAGTGGTCGGCTGTCCAGCCGGTACTGTGAGTTTCGCAATCGGACGAAGCCGTTGTCGGTGAAGGCGAAGGAATTGCGGCCGTTTCGCGTCGGCATCACGCAGTCGAACATGTCGATGCCCGAGGTCACCGCCCGAATAAGATCGATGGGACGCCCCACGCCCATGAGGTAGCGCGGCTTGTCTTCAGGCATATGACGCACGAATTTGCTTAGAAAGCCTGCCATTTCGTCGGGAGATTCCCCCACCGACAGGCCGCCGACGGCGTAGCCGGGAAAACCGATTTCGACGATCGCGTCGAGGCAGCGCCGCCGGAGATCGAGATCGAGCCCGCCCTGGACGATGCCGAATAATGCCTGATCGGTTCGTTTTTGGGATCGTTTGGACGCCTCCGCCCAGCGAATGGTCCTGTCGACGGCCTTTTCAAGTTCTGAAGGTGTCGCCGGCAGGGCCCGGCATTCGTCAAAGGCCATGATAATGTCGGCGCCGAGCTGCTCCTGAATGGCGACGGCACGGCCCGGATCGAGTCTTAGGGTGGCGCCGTCGATGTGTGATTTGAACGTCACGCCGCTGTCGTCGACGTCGTTGAGCGTCGCGAGACTGAAGACTTGGAAGCCGCCGCTATCGGTGAGAATGGGTCTTTCCCAGGCCATGAATTTGTGCAGTCCGCCGAACTCGGCGATGGCGTCCGATCCCGGACGAAGGGCCAGGTGATAGGTGTTGGCCAGAAGAATCGTGGTTCCGGCGCAGACGAGTCCGTCGGGTGTCATTCCCTTCACGGCGCCGCGCGTGCCGACCGGCATAAAGACAGGCGTTTCTATCGCCCCATGGGGCGTATGGAATCGACCGAGGCGCGCTTGCGTGTTCGCTTCGCGCTGGATAACTTCGAACTCAAACAATGATCCTGGGTTTTCCTGTTGAAAAAACGTGTTTGTGATTGATGAATCAGCGCATAGTGCCACGCACGTGTCACTGTCGATTTGTTTTTAAGAGGTTTTCAATCGACCATCGGCCCTGTTCGGAACAAGCCCGAGCTCTGCTTGACACGATTCGATAACAGTTCGTATACTAGCATGGCTCGGCAGGTAAATAAAGCTGTCGAAAATAGGTTTGTGGAGCAGGGGATTAGAGGCCATCAAGACGCCTTTTTTCGCGATCGGTACGGCGAGAAAAGGACTCATAGGATTGGAGGGCGTACCGTGACCAAACGTCGTGTGACACCGCGTTCCGAGAGTGCAAAACCTGCCGATGGCCGCAAGGCGAAATCAAACGGCAGCCCCAAAAAATCGAAACGGCGAAGCGTTGCTTCCAGGGCGCCACGAGCGAGCATTGGCGACAACGGCCGGAATATGGTCGAAGCGCCCAAGCCGATGCCTAAAACCAAGCTCACGACGGATGAATTGGAAACTTTCCGAGACCTGCTCATTCAGAAGCGCCGCCAGTTGGTCGGGGATCTGGATAGCATGGAAAACGAGGCCTTGCGAAAGAACCGAACGACGGCAGCCGGCGATCTCTCAATGATGCCGATTCATATGGCCGATATTGGAACGGACAACTACGAGCAGGAATTTACCATCGGGCTGCTTGAAAACGAGCGTGACCAGTTGAAAGAAATCGACGCCGCACTGGAACGCATCAAGAACGGGACTTACGGTGTGTGCATGGGTACGCACAAACAGATTGCCAAGGCGCGGTTGCGTGCCAAGCCGTGGGCGAAGTATTGCATCCAGTACAAGCGCAGCCAGGAGCAATCCGAGCGTCGCTGAACATGGAGGACCGTGGCCGGTCAACAATGGGCGTTCATGTCTTCATCTCCTTTGACTAATCAAGATGTTGTTGCAGATGGTGCTGGCAGGCTGGCCGAGGACCGTTGGGCCATGGGTCATTTTCCCAGTCATTTGCGACTCTGGTTGGTGACCGGTCTGGGTCTTGCGGCGGACCTTTGGACCAAGGATTGGGCCTTCAGCACCCTCAGGCCCAACGAATCCAGGGTCATCTTCGAAAATGTTTGTAAACTTCAACTGTCGCTGAACCCCGGCGCGCTTTTCGGGCTTGGCGCGGGGATGGCGCCCATTTTTGTCGGCGCTTCGGTGTTGGCGTTGCTCTTCGTGATCTATTTGTTCGCCAATTCAGGCGCGTCGCGCTGGTCGATGCATTTTGCCCTGGGACTGGTGCTCGCCGGGGCACTGGGGAATCTATATGACCGAGTGACTCAGGAGGCCTACGTGGCGTACACGTCCAGGGGGCGGGACATCGGCAAGTGCATCAACGAAACCGAAACGACCGTCACGTTGGGTGATTTCACCGACGGAAAAAACCGTCGTCCGCCTTATGCAAAAAGCAAACTCGATTCCGACTCCGGTATTCAGCCGGTCGTTCGTGATTTCATCAAGATCGAGGCGAAAATCGGCAAGTTCTCCTTATGGCCTTGGATCTTCAACATCGCCGATGCGTTGCTCGTCGTCGGTGTGGGCATCTTGCTTGTCAACTTCTGGTTTGATCGCAAGCACGATCAAGCCCATGAAGCTGCCGGTTCCACAGCGGATATGGCAAAGGAAGAATCGTACTAACCCTCTCTTTGCGTGCGAAACGGGATACGGAGACTTCGCGCCGGCGTTCGCGATTCGGATGAGACATCCGATGCGGGGCCGGAGGGTCAATCGCCAAGATAGAAGTCTTTCTCGGCCTCGGGCAATCGGACGGATTCCGAGCCCAGCCGTTCCTTTAGATGGACGGCATCGAGGGCCGCCAGCGGGCTGATCTCAAACATTCCCTTCGGCTCGTCCTGTTCATCGCGAGGGATCGCCAGGCCGGCAGTCTCCAGCCATTGCGCAGCACGACGGTTTTGGTCACGCCGCGAAGTTTCTACCGAATCAATGCCCGTCATATTTTTGACAGGACTGAACTCATCCGCACGAGAGGTTTCCAGCAGGACCGAATGATCCGCCAAAGGCAACGCATCGAAAATGAACGACTCTAGTTTCAACGCGTTTGGTTCCGCGGGATCGACGCGTTCTCCGGTATCCAAGTCAACATGGGGCACTTTCTTTTTTGCCAAATGCCACGGCAAGGCAAAGGCCGTGCGATCGGCGGTGAGGCGTTCGACGAATCTTCTGGACAGGATATGGATCGCAATGTTCGCGGCATCGAACTTTCGAGTACCGTCTTCATTTCGGGCATGGGCGAATTCGTCAAGAAGATTGGAGTATTCGATAATCGCCGGTCTGCCGTTCTTCACGACGAAATTGCCGACGCACTCCAGATCGTCCGCCTTGGGCACGGCCTTGCTCGACATGTCCGCGTTTCTTTGGGCGTGGAGACCGATGAAGAGCGGATCGAGGCACGTCACGAGCGGATTGTCCACTTGGAAGTAGCTGATGTGCTCAATGCCTCGAGCGGTCATGTCGGCCAGGGTTCCAGTCTTGGCCATCGCCAGCAGTGTGCCGCCGTGACCGTCGGGGGAGAGGGCCACTCGGTGTTTTTCTTCGAGCAGGATTCGCCCTGCCGGATCAAACGAGGGCATCACGCCCTGTTGAAAAAATCGGACGCGATGCGGAGAGAGTCCGAAGAATCGTCGTTCGGAGAAGAAGGCTTGAGTTTGCTCGTCGTTTGACGGGCTCGTCATGACGTACCAGGGAATCCGGGTTTCATAACGACGTTCCGTGGCCAGAATGGCTTCGGCAAAAAGTTGGAACAAAGTCTTGCGCTTGACCGGCGAGATGGGAAAGGCCCCTTTGGGACCATCGAAGCCCAGCCTCGTGCCTTGTCCGCCGGCCACCGTCAATGCGGCCACTTTGCCCGCGGCCAGGATGCTCCGACCATGATCGATGATGTCTTCGGAGATGGAGCTTCTCGAGATGACGGTCGCCGGCTCGATTTTGTCAGAGGCGATCCGCTCAGGGCCCGCTCCGGCCACCAATTGCCTCCAATGTGGGAGTTGCTCGACATCGATCCTTTCCAGGTCGTCGAGGAGTTGTTCCTTTTGGTTCTGAGTCAGTTCACTCCAGAATGTAAAGACATGAGTCTGACCTGCCGGGGCGAAGACGGTTTTTGCTGCTTGATGTCGCGTTTCGATTGGCCGTGTCATGAGTCATTTTTCGAAAGTGGAGTTTGTTTTCAGCCGCCGTCGATAAACTTAGCAGAGCTTAGGAGCCTGTCAACGTGAGCGAATCCACTCGGCAACCGGACAAGGCGACTGCGACGGCAAATGCGCGCCGTACATTTTTGAAAGGCGCGCTGAAAGGTGCTGCTGCGGCCGCGCTGGTTCGTCCTGCCCAACTTTTAGGACAGGCTGTCCGGCCAAATGCTCCGGTCAGCACGACGGCATCGCCCTTGGCGACGCCCATGTCAAGACCGAGTGTCGTTCAGATTTCTGACCGGAAGCTTCTGCCCGTGCGCATTGTTCAACGGTCGCTGTTGAAAGATTATCTCTCGGAGGGGCTGCGTTTGTTCACTGGTGAACGAACAACGCCCGATGCGTGGCATAAGATTCTGAAGCCTGACGACATTGTGCTGCTGAAGTTCAACCAGTCCGGGGCACGCAACATCGGCACGACTCCCCCCTTGGCGACGGAGCTTGTGGATTCTTTGATCAAGGCCGGCTGGAGCCCGGAGCAACTTATCCTGCTGGAGGAGAGCGAGGGCCTGCGTCGGCATTTCAAGACCCGATCGGCGGACTATCGTTGGCAGGAGAAGACGATCGACTTTGGCCGGTCCGGCAAGGATTCGTTCATTGCCGCTTTGGATCAAGCGACGGCCATCATCAATGTGCCGTTCCTGAAGACTCACCACTTGGCGACGATGACTTGTTGTCTGAAGAATCTCTCACACGGGCTCATTCAACACCCGGCACGGTTCCATACGAACGGTTGTGATCCTGCGATCGGGGAGATCGTCGCCTCCCCTCCGATAAGCACAAAGCTTAAGTTGAATGTAGTCAACGGCTTAAGAGTGTTATTCGACCGTGGTCCCGAGGCGGGCAACAACGACATGACGTCGGCCGGAATGCTGTTGATTGGCCGAGATCCGGTGGCATGCGATTCAGTCGGATATGGTATCCTCAATGAAATCAGGTCGTTACATCAATTGAAGCCGCTCTTGCCTTCCGCCGCGGTCCCCAGGCAACTTGTCACGGCTGCCAGACTTGGAGTGGGGCAGTTTGATACCGAGGCGATCGACCTCCAGAAGCTGTCCGCCTGAACCGATGAAAGTCGGCCTTGTAAAAGGCTTGGTCCCGATATATAATTTATTGCTAGGGAAAAGGGTGTGAGCGAGCCTTAAGATGAGGGATAATAGGCGACGAGGGTTACTCACGAGACTGCTATCATAATTTTGCATTTAATTCAGCATTCCTCAGCGCGGCGGGGCAAATAGCCGCGAAATCATACCACCCCTCGAAAGCAAATTCCTCGACTTCGCACGATTAGAAAGACACTTGTCCGGGCCTTCGACAAATGTTGTCGGAGTTTTCCCGGTTTTTGCGGAATGTGTCCAACCGTAGGCAACAGGTGGGCACATCAAAGACATTGGCAGTGCAAAGGCCGAACCCGAGATCCTGGTTTTCGGAGTTTGGCTCCGAAGCCAACGGAAGGTTTCATTTTCATAGCTTCCTATCGGACTTCGCCTGCTGGTGGCCGTGGCGCCAAAGTTTGTTGCCCAAGGGAGGTAATGACCATGAGACGACCCAGAGCATTTACGCTGATTGAGTTGTTGGTGGTGATCGCGATCATCGCGTTGTTGATCTCGATCCTGCTACCCAGTCTCTCGCGAGCCCGCGAACTTTCCAAGCGGACAGTTTGCGCGGCGAACCTGCGCGGCATCGGACAGGCGATGTACATTTACGCCCAGGACGCTCCGGGCACATTCCCCGCGATTGCCGGGGAGGCCATGACCGGCGCGTATCGAGTTTTCGGCGCGACTCCGATCGGCACGTCTGATCCGAATCACGTCGATCGTATCCAGGAGCCGTCCACGACCGGGCTTCCGTCTCCGACGGTCGACATGTGGACTGTTCTCCGAGCGAACAACTCCACGCCGAAGCAGTTTATCTGCCCCAGTACGATCGATACGCCGGACCCTGCGCAGGATACGACGGTGTACTATGATTTCGCAGGAAGCCCGCATCTCAGTTATGCGTACCAGTTCCAGCATGATCCGAACCGTCGGGTCATCGGAACGGCGTCTGAGCCGATCTTTCCGATTATGGCGGATTCGAATCCTTACGTTAAGGGTCGTGTGACCGGGACCGTCTTGAACGATCGCAAGACCCAGTTCCGTGGCAACAGCACGAATCACACCAATCGAGAAGGTCAGAACGTTCTGTTTCAGGACGGTCACGTGACTTTCGAGAAGGGGCCTGATGTCGGTCTTTCAGGTATGACCGATCAGGGTGTCACGGCCATCACGCGCGGCCGCGACCATATCTATACGTGGTCCGTCGAGAACGGGACCGTGGATCCTGGTGCTGCGCAGCCGTCGGAAAACTTTTGCGACCTCGGCAGTCGGTCCGACGCTTGTCTGGTGCCTTAAGGACGCCGCAGACAATTCGGCTATTCATCAACGGCGGCTCGCTACGGCGCGTCGCCGTTGTTTTTTGCGCACAAGCCGCCCCTGTCGTCCGTGCATGTCTCGAAACGGGTCTTACTTGATGAGGTGCTTTTCGAAATCTTTGACCTTGGGTGGTTGTTTCCCCTTGCTCGGCTGAATGGTGAATCCTTCTTTGCGCAGCTTGGCAGCCTGCGTCTTGGCGCCACCGGGAAACTTTTCGTTCAGGCCGCCGTTGTCCTTGATGGTTCGCCAATACGGTGTGATTCGCTTTTTTCCTGCCTGGTGGTCTTCCTCCGCTGCTTCCGCGGCGATTCGCACGAAGATGCCCGTTGTGAGAGGACAAGCGTGATCGGCTTTGGATTGTTTCGCCAAAGCGTCTCGGATTTGGGATTGGGTGATGAGTCGTCCTTTTCTCACTTTCCGCATGACCGCGTCAACATCCAGTGGTTTGGGAATCAGCATGGTGCCCTTGCCGAATCGCTTCTGCATTCGCGTAGGAATCGGTAAGATCTTGCCATGGCTGGGATGATCCTGCTCCAGCTTTTTCTTCCATGTCTTGCCTGCCGCCAATTTCCATTTCACTTTAGCCATTTGACTACGGTGCCTCCCGCTGGTCCTGAAACTCGCTGGATTGATTGTACTCGTTGCCGCAGGTCTCCTTAAGAAACGAAGCGATGGTTTTGGAGAATTCGACCGGTTTCTCCTCGAGCAGAAAGTGATCTGCTTGCTGAATACATGCCAGTTTCGCATTGGCGAGAAGTTTCGCATAGTGCTCGCTGACGGATTTCGGCACCAGATCCTGATCCCCGTGGACGATCAGCGTGGGAACGCTCACCTTCCGGAATGCCTCGCGATAGTCATGGTTCCTGCCCAGTCCGAAGAACATCGCCGTGACCATCCACCCGCCATTTCCCGCCTTTGCAAGCTCTGCGACCTTCTCGGCCGGGTCCCGGCCGGCAGCGCGCAGGAAGAACTTCGCGAATTCACGGTTCAGTGCCGCCAGATCTTCTTCGCTTTTTGTGAACACCTCGGAGAAATCGGTGTATTCCTTGACGAAGCGACCGAACTCCTCCAGGGCATCTTCGGGAAGGCGTCTTCGAATCAACGAGAAAAGATCATTCTTCGACGGCATGACGATCATGTCGGCGGGTGACACGAGCACAAGGGCCTCCACACGTTCAGGAAACTCAATTGCATAGAGCGTTGCGAGGAACCCCCCGAACGAATGCCCGATGAGAACCAGCTTTTCTCTCGCAAGGAGTCGGCGGATTCGCTCGATGTCGGCGATTTGCGCGCCGATTCCGAGCGTGCTGTCAAGGGCCAACATGTTTTGGTAGAAGTTGCCAGACGTGAATTTTTCGAAAGGCTTGGTCGATCGGCCGCATCCCCGCTGGTCGTAAAAGTGGATCTTGTATTGGGCTGCAAGGCGTTGCAGACCGGCTGGGACCTGATGCATCGGGAAGCCCGGGCCCCCGTGGATGAAGAGCACGGGCGGACCGTTCCCGTGTGAAAAATGGTGAATCTCGATATCGTTTTCAACGCGCCAACGGTTGGAATTCTTCGGTTGCTGAGGCGGGGAAAGGGGGGCGCGAAGAGTTTCGCCTGTACGAACCATGCCGGGGTCATAAAGCGGCTCCCCCATTTTGCGCCAGACCCAAAAAGCGCCAACCGTCAGAATGCCGACGATAGCCAAGGGTGTTATGACCAGAAGTCGTTTTGTCGCTCTCTTCATCACTCAGTGCCCTCATTGTCGGACTCCATTTGATTGGACCACTAGGCCGAGCTTAATGCTTATCCGGGGGGGATCGCTTGACGGTTCTTGCGAATTCCAATCGGATGCGAGCATCGCGCCGAACTCGATGCCCGAAAACCGGCGTGCACTTATAATACGAGCCAGGCGATGTCCGGCGGTAGAACGGTGGCACGCCGATCAGCGGGGGAGTACGATTCCTCCAACGAAGGAGTTTTGATTATGTATCGATGGGGAATATGTCTTGTTCTCTTGCCGATTCTGGGTTGCGTCCGAGTCGAATACCTCGACTACCAGGGAAAACAGGCCTGGCCGACCGGCTCAGCCTTCGTGAGTTCCGTTGATAACCTTAAAGTTTACGAGGGTCTGCCTCAGGTGCCCTACGAGGTCGTCGGGCTCATCGACGTCCATGATGAAAAGCCGTTTGACGATCTTTCGGCACGAAGCAAAATCATGCGGCTTGTCCGGACCAAGGATGCAGACGCCCTGATCTGGCTCAGTGATCGGCTCGTGGCCAGTGGTTCGCTGTTGATGGGCGAGTTGAATCGTTCTCCCGTGACCGTTGATGCGGGTCGATCGTCGGACTCCATTAGTACGCTATTGCTGATCCGATGGAAGACGGAGTAGGAACCCGTCTCAGAAAGGTTTCTCATGGACCGCTACAAGCAAAAGGCGATGCGTTTTCGCCAACTCCATCATGATTCGAAGATCCTGATCATTCCCAACGCCTGGGACGTGGCGAGTGCTCGCGTGTTTGCGATGAGCGGCTTTCCAGCCGTCGGGACAACAAGCATGGGTGTGTCGGCCGCACTGGGCCTTGCGGAGCCGCAGGTCATTTCGTTTGAGGAAATGGCCGGCGTCGTGTCGAGGATCGTCGGTGCCCTTGACGTTCCCGTCACGGCGGATATGGAAGCGGGCTACGGTTCCACGACGGATGAAATCGTATCTTGCATGGAACGTGTGATCGACATTGGCGCTGTCGGGATCAACATTGAGGATGGGACGGACTTTCCAACAGGCTCACTGATTGACCCTGCTTTGATGTCGGAGCGGATTGCCGCGATTCGTCAACGGTGTGATGAGTTGGAGAAGCCGTTGGTCATTAATGCCAGAATCGATGTTTATATTAATGCCGTAGGTGAACCTCAGAGCCGGCTCGACCAAACGCTTCACCGAGCGTCCCAGTACGTCGAGGCGGGCGCTGATTGCATCTTTGTTCCCGGCGGCTTGGAGGAAGAGACCATTGCGAATCTGGTCAAGGAGATCCCCGCGGCGGTCAATGTGGTGGCCAATCCGGCGATCAGCGTGCCGGTGGTCCCGCCCATTTCGGTCTTGCAGGATCTTGGCGTTGCACGGGTGAGCGTCGGCTCGGGCATCATGCGGGCGACGCTGGGTTTGATCCGTCGCATCACGGACGAGCTGCTGCAGTCCGGGACGTACGATACGATGCGTGAACATCTCACACCGTCCGCGGCCGATGCTTACGAAATGGCGATTGGTCGCCATCAAACGTGATTAGCCGATCCGGGTTGCTCGATGCGAATGAACCTTCCCAATCAAATCACGATCGGTCGCCTTTTTCTCGCGATCGTTTTTCTCCTGCTGTTGGCATTCTTCGACGTCCGGCATGGGGATGACCAGAATTGGATGTTGGATGCCGCGTTCGTGCTATTCGTGGTGGCCGCCGCAACGGATTGGCTCGATGGGTATCTGGCTCGCAAGCAGAACCAGGTCACTGCGTTCGGCCGCATCCTTGATCCGTTTGTGGACAAGATTCTCGTCATCGGTGCGTTCGTTTTGCTGTTGGGCCGAGGATTCCACGATCCAAGCGGAGCCAACGTGACCGGCTTGCATGCCTGGATGGTCGTGGTGATCATTGCGCGTGAATTGCTCGTCTCGGGCCTGCGGGGTTTCAGCGAATCGCAGGGCAAGGCGTATGGCGCGAACTGGTGGGGGAAAATCAAGATGATTCTCCAATCGATCAGCGTAGGGTGGATCATTGCGAGTCTGGGGCGACTCCAGAACGTGGGCTGGGTTCGGGAAGGCCGTCCCTTCGTGATCTGGGCGATGGTGATTTTCACGGCGATGAGCGTTGTGGCCTATCTTGTCGCCTCGCGCGAGGCCTTGGCGGAGCAGTCGCGTGGCTGATTTTTGGCGGGCCGTCATCCTGGGAGTCATCGAGGGACTGACCGAGTTTCTTCCGGTTTCCAGCACGGGGCACATGTTGCTCGCGATGCCCGAGTTGGACATCGATCCACAGAAAGACCCCTGGCCTGCATTCCTTTACTTTATTCAGATCGGTGCCATTGTCGCCGTCGTGGTCTATTTTTGGCGGCGGCTTTGGCGGCAGACGTTTTCGCCACCGAAAGGCGGCATCGGAAATCACGTCATCATCAAGCTGATCGTCGGAATGATCCCCGCAGCCGTGATCGGCATTCCGTTGAATGATCTCGCCGACCAGCACCTTGGAACTCAGGTGCCGGTCGCCGTCACGTTGATTCTGGGGGCTGTCGTGATGATTCTGATCGAGCGGGTCTATCGGCGTGAGGACGGACCCAAGATCGAGGACGTCACGTTGAAACAGGCATTTCTGATCGGCGTCGCGCAGTGCGTTTCGATCATTCCAGGGACCAGCCGATCGATGGCCACAATCATGGGCGGAATGATGGTCGGCCTCCCCGCCGCCACGGCCGCGGAGTTTTCGTTCTACCTGGCCATCCCGACGATTTTCGGTGCGGGCCTGCTCGGCGTGATCAAGGATTGGGCAAGCTTGAGTTCGAGCGGAATGGAACTGCTGGCGGTCGGATTTGTGGTTTCGTTTCTCGTGGCGTGGGTCGTTGTCGCTTCGTTCATGCGCTACATTCAAACCCGGTCGCTGTATCCCTTCGCAGTGTATCGCGTTCTCTTGGGCATCACGGTCCTCGCGTATTGGTGGTTCAGCCGATAATTCCTCCACGCCTTCAACTGCTGAATTAAGCGGTATTTGTGCGAGATCCAGATAAATAGGGAGGCCGTTTCTAACGCTTCGATCCCCTGCTGTGTCTACCTCTTCGTCGGGTCAACGTGATCCGACTGTTGCGATGCGGGTTCAAGGTGCGAATCCGTCAGCGCAGAACAATCTTTCTTTTTATTAGACTGGAGGTTTTTATGAGCACGCGTGGTGTGAAGCTCACCGTTGGATTCGCGGTAGCCTTGGCGGCTGTGGCGCTGAGCGCGCAAACCGCGGAGGCCGGCCATCGATCCCGAGGTTGTCGCGGTGGGGGCTATTCTTACTATGGCGGCTATGTCGACTATCATCCGAGGCCCTATTTCCGCCGCGGTTGTTTCTCTCGGCGTGGCTTTCGTGGTTACCGCTCGGGGTTCGGCATCAACATCAACGTCGGCCGTGGCCACGGTTATTTCGGTCGGTCCCACGGCTACGGCCACCACCGTCGGGGCTTCGGTTATGGTCGCCGTGGATACTTTCGACGCGGTGGTTGTCGGTATTGATCCAGCCGACATAGAGCAGACTCCTCTCTAGAAAGCTGTAGGGCGGGCTTCGTCCGCCGCGATATGGGCGCACACACTTCGCGTTTCGCGGCGGGTGGAACCCGCCCTACTGCACTTGAGCGTGCCACGGAAAAGCCCCGGTCAGGCATGGCTGACCGGGGCTTTGATCACGCGGTTTTTCGACGCCGAAACGTTGAGAAGCCTCGCGCCACAGAGATGGCCCAAGCCTGTAATGAGAGAAGCTCGTTTCCGACGGCTTGCGATTGTGTCGGTTGTTTCGCACAATTCCCGTCTTCCGGTGAGATAACTCCCGAGGACCTATGGAACAACCATCACAAAGCGACACCATCCGGGAACCGTTATGGGTGACGGGCCTCGTCAAAGCGGAACCTCGCGCGCCATTGGTTCTCCCCTACATGGCGTATCTGCTGCTGATGCTGCTCACGGATTTTCTCCCGGATCATACGCCTTATAATCAACTCGGCATCGCGATGCACGTGATTGCCGCGGCATGGGCCACGTGGCTTCTGCGGCATCACTGGCCGTCGTTGGGGAAGCCGCACTTCCTGATTGCGCTGGTTGCGGGTTTGTTTGCGGCGTGGATGTGGGTGGCTGGTCAACATCGGCTCGCGGGCATCGAATTCGGAAACCAGAACCTCGGCGACGTCCTCTCGGTTGGAATGAGGCCGCCTTTTCTCAAGCTTGAGCCGCACGAGTTTGAAAGCGTTGCGTCCCGGTTTTCGACCGCACCGGCGTTTTGGTCGCATGTCGTCTTGAAGATCTCGCGTGCCGTGACGGTCGTGCCGGTTGTCGAGGAGCTGTTTTGGCGAGGCTTCATTCTGCGAGCCTTTGTAAACTGGAATCGTTCGGAAGACGTGCCGTTGGGTACGTTCACCTGGTTTTCGTTCCTCGGCTCGTCCCTGTTGTCGGTCGCACAGCATCCGGCCAACTGGGGCGTGAGCATTCTGTGTTGGATGCTGTTCAACGCGCTGTTTTACTGGAAGAAGAGTTTGTTTTGTCTCATTCTGACACACGCGATCACGAATCTAGCGCTCTACATCTATGTTGTCAGAGAAGGCGATTGGCAATTCTGGTAAGTCTCAGGATCATCGGCCGGTGGAGGCCGAAAAAGATCCCTTGTTCGTGTGAGATCCGCTCCATTTCAGTGTACTCCTTTCGACAAGCATGAATGCTACAACCGGGGCACGCAGCAGCTTGCTCTCATCTGGTTTTTAGCGAGTGCGCGAAAGGAGCGTTTTCATGTTGCCATGTCGATTCCTTGGGTCGATTAAGACATTCATGGTTTCGGCGCCCGACCATGCTCCGTGATTGATTCATACGGTATCGTGTTGCGCATGGGGCATGTTGTGACATGCCTCGTGCATGCCCGTGTTCCTGCGCCGGAATACGAAGAAAAGCCCCGGGCATATTTGCCCGGGGCTTTGGCATTTGAGGAGGTGTGCCGCACCATGATCCCTGATCCACTTTGGTGGAAAGGACCGTTTTTCATGGGATAGGCGGTCAGCCATCCCCGCTTGTCTCCGGTGGTTCTGCCGTCTAAACTGGCATAGCACAACCGAATCTGGCACTTCCCTCTTCGAAATGACCCGCCGTCGAATACGGCGTTCCTCGTAAAGGTGACGTTTTCATGGCTGACGAACCAACGCGAATCAGTATTCTCGGCTTGGGCTATGTCGGGGCTGTGTCTGCAGCTTGCTTTGCCAAGCTCGGCTTTGAGATCATCGGTGTCGATATCGATGCCAACAAAAGCGAGCGTTTGAACCGGGGGGACGCTCCGGTTCTCGAGCACGGGCTGACCGAGCTCGTGGCGGAGCAGCACCGTGCGGGTCGGATCCAGGCGACGACGGACGCACTCGCCGCCGTGCTTGGGAGTGATATCTCGTTGGTGTGCGTAGGGACGCCGAGCGCCGCCAACGGCAGCCTGAACATGGACTATGTTGAGCGTGTGTGTGGGCAGATTGGCGAGGCCTTGGGGCAGAAGTTGTCGAAGAACGAAGGCTATCACGTCGTTGTCATCCGGAGCACCGTCTTGCCCGGAACAGTGGAGGAGCGTTTGATTCCGATCCTGGAAAACGCCTCGGGCAAGCGCGTCGGCGTCGATTTCGGCGTGGTGCAGAATCCGGAGTTTTTGCGAGAGGGCACGGCCATTCAGGATTTCTTTCATCCCCCCAAAACGGTCATTGGCGCGAATGATGAGAAGTCCGGGCAATTCGTTTCACGTTTGTACGAGAAGATTGATGCCCCGTTGTTCGTGACGGACATCGGCGTTGCGTCGGTCGTCAAGTATGCGGACAACGCGTTTCACGCAGTCAAGATCACATTCGGCAATGAGATCGGTCGGTTCTGCAAGAAGTTGGGCATCGACAGCCATGAAGTCATGCAGATTTTTTGTGAGGATCGGAAGCTTAATATCTCCCCGGCTTACCTTCGGCCCGGCTTCGCATTCGGCGGTTCCTGCTTGCCGAAGGATCTCCGGGCGTTGTTGTACCGCGGGCGAAATCTGGACTTGGAATTCCCGTTTCTTTCCGGTCTGCTGCCAAGTAACAAGCTGCAGATCGAGACGCTTGTCGAAGAACTCAAGCCGTATCGTCATGACGGCGTCGGCTTCTTGGGCTTGAGCTTCAAACCCGGCACCGACGACCTGCGAGAGAGTCCGATTGTCTCCGTCGCCGAGGCGCTCCTGGGCAAGGGCGCCGAGGTCCGCATCCACGATCCCAACCTGGTGATTTCGGCCCTGGTCGGCAGCAATCTGCGATACATCATGAGCGAGATCCCGCATTTGGGTAATCTGCTCAAGGAATCGCCGGAGCCTGTGATTCGGGCGTCGCAGGCGATTGTCGTGTCTCACAACACCGAGCTGTTTCAACGAGCCGTTTTACAAACGCGCCCGGATCAGATTGTGTTCGACCTGGTCCGATTGCCCAATGCCGAGCAAATACCGGCGCGTTATGTCGGTCTCTATTGGTGATTCACATCTTCCCGCGATTGCGGCGATTCGGGGTGATTCCGGGGTGGTCCAATCTTGACAGCTCCACAGGCGGGGGCTAGAGTCAAAAACGCGGTTAAACATATCCTCGCGCGATGGTTAGCCGCAGTTCGCGCATCGAGGAGTCGCTATGTGGAAGGTTTGCGTGGTCGTCCCCACGAAAAATGAAGGGCCGGTCATTCGAGATGTCATTCAGGAAATACGCCGGGCCTTCGATCCCGAGCTGTATGCTCCGCCTGTCATTTTGGTGGTGGACGATTCGACCGATGAGACCCGTCGCCTGGCCGAAGAAGAGGGTGCCGAGGTGCTTATCGGTGGAGGACAGGGGCTCGGTTCGGCCATGTATGCCGGGCTGAAGGCCGCGGTGAAATACGGGCCGGACTTCATCATGTCACTCGACGGAGACGGTCAGGCCGACGCCGAGGAGATCCCCAGGTTTCTACAGCCGTTGATTGACGACGAGGCCGACATGGTGCTGGGCTCTCGTTTCAAACGCCCGGATCTGATTGACTATCACTACAAGTTCATCAATCGCTTCGGCACGATCGTGCTGTCGCGAATCCTGCGCGGATTCACGAACCTGGAGATTACGGACTCACACGGGGGCATTCGGGCGATGCGTCCCGAGGTCGCGGCGGAGTTGGAGATGCTCGGCACGCACACCTACGTGCAGGAGACGATCATCGACGCGGCGGAAAAAGGTTTTCGTATTGTCGAGTTGCCCAGTGTCTGGCGGAAGCGGCGGGCAGGCAAGTCGCGTGTCGTCGGCAGCATTCCGAAATACGTGTTCTATACGTTGCCGATTCTGATGATGCGGTCGGGTCAGCATATTCGGCTTTTGTATTCCGCCGGAATTGTGCTGGCGTTTTTTGCAATGCTCTATTTTTTCGTGGTCCTCGCGCAGGCCGGTTTTAACATCAAAGAAACATTTAACCGGTTGCCGGCGTTTGTCTTTATCGCGTTGCTGATCTCCCTGGGCTTCCAGTGCTTTTTCTTCGGATTGGTCCTGCAATTGTTGAAGCAGGTCAAGTATCAGGTGGACCGGGCGAACATTCGAACCGCGGGAAGCGAACGCGGAGGCGCCGGTGCGGAGGGACGAGACTCAAATGAATCCACAGACGCCGTTGCGAGTGGGCGTGATCGGTTTCGGGAAGTTGGGACTGCTCCACGCGGGCATAGCGAACGGTCTGGCGTCGGCTGAACTGGTCGCGGCAGCGGACACGTCTGACGTCTTGCTCAATGGCTTCAAGGAAAACAAGCCCGACCTGGCGACGTATCAGGACTACGAGAAGATGCTGAACGCCGAATCGTTGGATGCGGTGTTCATTGCTTCGCCGACACACCTTCACGTGCCGATGGCGATGGAGTGTGTGGCCCGGGGTTTGCCTTTCTTTGTCGAAAAGCCGTTGGGGATCAGCGCGCAATCGGCCAGGCCTCTGGTCGACGCCCTTGGCGAGAAACCGGTCGTCAATATGGTCGGCTACATGGGCCGGCAAATCGATACATTCCGCAAAGGCAAGGAAATCGTCGCCTCCGGCGCATTGGGGAAGCTCCAACATCTGCGCGCGTCGATGTACGTGGCGCAGTTGTTCAAAAAGGGCAAGGGTTGGCGCTATGACAGGTCCAAGTCCGGCGGCGGCGTGTTACGGACGCAAAACTCGCATCTTCTCGACGCGCTGCACTGGTACTTCGGACGGATCGCCAGCGTGAGCGGACACGTCAAATCGGTCTATTCGGGAACGGTCGATGATTTTACCCATGCCTATTTCAAGTTCGAGTCGGGCTTGACCGGTTTTATGGATACGTCCTGGAGCATTCGGCATTATCGCGTTCCGAGCATGTCGGTTGATGTGCAGGGCGAGTGCGGAACCCTTACCGTGACGGACGACGAAGTCAAGATGTTTTTGGATGAGCCGAGGGGTGAATACCTCGCCGGTTGGTCGAGATGGCGAAAGCCGGAGTTGTATCGACCGGTCGAGGTGGACGTCGGCGGACCGCAATATACGTTGCACGATGCTGATTTTTTGAAATCAGTCGCCGCGAAACAGCCTTCGGAATGCAACGTGACAAGCGCTTATCACGTGGAGCAGGCCATCGATGCCATTTATGAATCCTCCGATTCGGGTGGCCGCGAGGTCGTGATATCGAGGTAGTGGTGGATGGCACTTGAGAACATCGACAATATTGTTCTAGGTCACAACTCATTCTTTGGTGTGAATCATCTTTCGCAGGAGCAGGGCGAGCGTACCGCGGCGAAGTTTGAGCAAGCCGGTCCCATACTGGATATGATCCGGTTCTCCATGGAACGCGGCGTGCGCGGCATGATGATGTCGACCCATCCTCGGGCGGCGATGGTGGCTGAAGCCGTCCGCGCCGACGGCCGGATGCTCGATCAGCTCAATCTTTATCCGCTCTTGCCGTACATTGCCAAGTATGTGCGCCAGTCCAACGAAAAAGGCGTGGTCAACGTGATCATGGATCAAGTCAAGGGCGCCGGAATCGGGCAGACGCTGGGGTTGTTCGCCCGTGGCGGAATGGCCATGCTTCGCAAGGATGTGTTCCAAATACTGAAGACGCTTATTCAAATGGAGTTGATGCCTTTTCGCGGGCTTCGGATGCGGGCCGTGTTTTTGCACGACGTGCTCAGCGACCTGGCCCTTTCGCTGGACATGCGGAGCATATTTGAGTTTTACGTCGAGGAGATTCGTGATAAGTACGAGGCCGAACCAGCCTTCGCGACGAAGAACCTGCCGTTGATGGTCCGCAGGCTCAAGGATTATGGTATCGAACGGCCGTTAATTCTCAGTCACTTCAATCAGGTCGGTTTCAACATGAACCCTTCGCAGGAAGCCTGCGAACGCTGTCTGGTTGAAGAGGATTTGCAGATCATGGCAATGGGCACGCTCGCGTCGGGGTATCTGAAGCCCGATGAGGCGTACAAATACCTGTTTGGTTTGGCCAAAATGGATTCGGTCGTGGTCGGTGTTTCCAACCCTTCTCATGCTGAGCAGACCTTCGCCGCCATACACACTCAATCCAAGTCGAATTCGGAGCCCCGACAAAGATGATGCCGGGCAATCCACGTCTTGCAGCTTCCTCGCCCCTTCATTAGGAGTTCAGGATGCTGGTGGTGTTTATTGAAACGGCGCGTAAGACTGAGTTGAAGAGCGATCGCGCAAAGTTATAGTGTTGATCGATGGATTCACGAATCACCTTTCGACCACAGGGCCTGCGTTATTCCGCCTACGAATTCATGTCCGGCCCCGCTTTTCAGAAGTTTCTATTTCTGACAGTCCTTCTTGGCGGTTGTTACCTCGCGTTCTATAGCCCCCGTGTTCGCGGGGACGATTTACAGCAACATTTTGCTTACTACGTTCACGGCTTTGAACGTTTGCTTCGATTCGAAGTGCCGTCATGGAATCCTTATGTCGCTGCCGGCATGCCATGGCAGGCGGAACATCATCATCCATTTTCGCCGGGGATGTTCCTGGCCTATCTGGTTGATCACCAGACCTTCATCGCCCTCCACAACGTGTTTATGATCATGATGGCTGCCGTCGGCATGTTTGCATTCGTCGGCAGGCTTGGCGCGCCGCCGGCGGGGGCGTTCGTTTCAGCCGTTGTTTATGTCGGCTCAGGCGTTTTTGCCTATGCGCTTGAAAACGGCTACAGCGATCACATCGCGGGCATGAGTTACTTGCCGGTCATCAGCTATTGCGTGCTGCGCGTGTGTGAAAGGCCCCGAGTAGGCTGGTCGTTATGGACCGGACTCGCACTCGCGTGTTTTGTCTGCTCATCACATTATCAGCTCGTTTATCTCGGCGGACTCTGGCTTGTGCCGTGGGCGTTGTTTTGCATCTTCTCACGGTCGAGGGAAAAGTTTCGCGGGCTGGCGATGTTGGTGTGCGCCGTGCTTGTCGGCTTGTTGTTAAGTGCAGCGGATTGGTTGCCGCGGCTGGCCAGCACCTCGTTAGGCGCTCCGACACCTCGACGGGTATTCGGCGAATCGGTCTTCTATCTCAGTCAGCTTGGAAATCTCGGACTGCCGTTTGAGAAACTCTACAAGTCTATGGTGTGTTACGGCGGACCATTTACAATTGTTTATGTCGGTTCGGCCACAATGGTCATGGTGGCGTTATCACTTTTGAGAATCAATCGCCTGGTACTTTTCCTGCTGGGTTTCGCCGTGCTTGCCTATCTCGTTTCACCGGGTCGTGATTCGATTCTGGGTGTTGCGTCGTATTACTACTTGCCCGGTTTCGCTTTGTTTCGCAAGAGTGAGCGCGTGGCTTGTCTGTTCATGCTTGCGTTCGCGATCCTCTCAGGTCTGGGAGTCGGTTTTCTGATCGAAGCGGGAAGACGGAAATGGCAGAATTTGCGCCGGATTGCCGTACGCGGGATCATCCTTGTTGTGGTCGTTTTGCTCCTGCAGTCCGTGAGCCACGTCCTCGTCGATGGATATTATGAAAAATGGGAGGATCTGGACGCATTTAAGAAGTCACGCGCCTGGGAGCGCCTGTTCCTGATCGAGTCGCCTGAAGAGCCTTTGGCGCGGCTTAGCATGTATGCAGGCGCGGCTGCTTTCATCGCGATTCCTCTTTTGCTGCTCGTGAGGCTGATGGTCACGCGGAGTTTGTTGGTCGTGGCAATCGTGACGGCAAACGCGATTTGCTTTCAACTCGACCATGGCGTTGATTATCTTCCGTTTCGTGAGACGTTTGCGCGCAAAACACAGATTCGCGAGTACATCGACAGCCGGAAGGAACATTTTCGAGTTGCCACTTTTCCTAAGAAACGGCTCGACAGAAAAATGAACGAGCGCGTGCCTTTGGTGCGTGGCGGGAGTTTTCCGCTGGGGATTGAGATGTACACGGGGCGCTATCATACGCCCAGTGGTTTCAGTCTCTGTAAACTGCCGCGATTTGCCGAAGTGACATGGCATGCGAATCGGGGGGACGCCAAACACTTCGGCCAAATGTTTAACACGGCTCGTTACGCCTTTGCGGATCCGCTTTCGCCGTTTGTTCACTATTACAACGTGAAATATGTCATTTCCCAATCACAGCTGGAAGCGGATCATCTTAAAGCCATCCTGTATGACGAAAGAAAGCGGGAATGGCTCTATGAAAACACAGATGCGCTGCCTCGGGCATGGCTGACGACCGATTACGAAGTGGTGTCCGATCGAGGGAAAATGCTTGATCGCATGGGGTCGGAAAAGCTTGATCCAAGAAAAACGGTCCTGTTGGAGCAAGCGCCTGATCTTTCGCCCTGGGATCTGCCCGACGATTCGGTCCCCAAGAAGGAGGTGTCGCCTGAAGAAGCCGGCGAGCAGTCCGGGATGCCCTCCGACTTCGTCGGCCCATCCGTCAAGTTTCTGGATTATGGTGAGGACCGTCTGCGAATCGCGATCAAATCGCCGCATCGAGGGTTCTTGGTGCTGAGCGAGAATTACTGTGACGGATGGCAGGCTACGCTGGATCGCGAGCCGGTCCAAATCTATCCCGCTTTTGTTTCACTCCGGGCGATCCCTGTTCCTGCGGGAGAGTCGATTGTCGCGATGTCCTATCGCGCTCCGTTGCTCGGCTTGGCCGTCTGGACGAGCGCAGTGTCCCTCATCGTTGTTGCTGTTGTCGGCGTGTATCTTTTCTTTGCGCGACGCGCGTGGAGGCCGACGGTCGCCGCATTGCGGGAGACCTTATTCACCGAGGACATGAGCACCGGACCGTTGAGCAACGAAGCCTGCACGTTGGGGCTCGTTGCGCCTTCAGGAAAGTATGGGTTCGTTGATTATCTATTTATCGTGGTTTTGTTGGGGGCCGGGCTCATCGCGCACGACTGGCTGTATCGAAGCTATCCGGCGTTGAACGACTTCTACTATCACATGTCCGTTTACAAGTTCACGTTTGATACGATCCTGGCGGGCCACGTTCCGCACTGGAACTCGTTCGCCTCGTGTGGCATTCCAAACCTGGCAGTGCCGATCAATCATCCTTTCTCACCGACGCTGCTTATCTGCTATGTATTGGATCGTGATAACTATATCCACCTTCATTCCATGCTCTGGTTGGCCGTCGCATGCGTTTCGACCTATGTCCTTGGTCGGCGTTTTTCGCGCAACCGGTTCGGCGGGCTGATGGCCGGCTGCATCTATCTGCTGAGTGGTCCGATGCAGTTTTATACCGAAGGCGGCAACAGCCACGACTTTTTCGTCGGCATATGCATGTTGCCCTTGCTGCTTGTCGTTCTTGAACGCCTGTTTGAGAAGCCGTCAGCCGTCGGTATTGCCTTAGGTTCACTTTTCGTTGCCTTGATGCTGACGACGGCTCATCTTCAGGCTTCGTATTACAACCTTTGCGTTCTGGCTTTTTGGACGGTTGCCCGAATGATCGGCGCGCGGCCTTGGCGGAAAGAGGGATTCGTTGAGGCCGCCCGCTCGGGCGTGATGGCGCTCTTCGTGCTGCTGCTGGGGATTGGAATTTCGGCGATGGACTGGGCGCCGAAGTATCTGTACGGGGATCATGCCGTACCGCTCATCCGGAGCGGTGGCGCACTTGGCCGTTACGTTAGATACATGTCGTTGCATCCAAGTGTCCTTAATCTGTTGAATGAGCTGTTTGTCGGCGTAAATCGTGACTGGACCGTGTTTTATTTGGGGCCCATTCCACTGATTCTCGCGGCGGCGGCGTTTGGAGCAAAGTCGATATCCTGGCGCCTTGTTTTTTGTTTGACCTTGGGCGTGATCGTGCTCTTGTGTCTGCCTGGCGTCTATTCGCCTTTGTTTGCCTGGTTTTATGAAACTGTGCCGGGATTTTCCCTGTTTCGCAAACCGACCAAGATGATGTACGTTGTCGTGCTGGCGTTTGGATTGACCGGGGCCATGGCGATGAATCCCGTTCTTTCTTTCGGTCGCGAGATGTTCAGGCGCGGCCGGTTTGTCGCGGCATTGCTCGTTCTGTGCTGCCTTGTGTTGGTCGCGATCCCAGTCGGCGCTCTGGGCACGGCTGAGCGAGCGAGGGGTGTGGAATGCCCGCCGTTATTTGAATTGGCCGGGAGGATCGAGCCGGACATGCTGCTCGCCGCGACTTCGATCGTAGCGGCCCTGGTGACGACGTTGCTCATTCTGTTTCGCAGAATTCGAAACCCGATCCGCGTGGCGGTGCTCTTCGCCGCGGTCATCGTTCCGGCGGCTCTCGTGGACAGCAGCGCCCCGAAAACCGTTCAATCCGTTCGGCCGAGTGAGGCGTTTGCGCCGGCCAGCTCGGTGGCGCAAATCATCGCCGGCTCTCAAGAGGACGGGCGCGTGGCGATTGCGGGTTTCCGCGCCAATCGGCCGAACTGGCGATACGCGCCCAAGGCTGTGCCACGCGGCGCCGAAAACTTTTTCCCCTATCGGAGCATCAACGATTTTTCAAACTACAAGACGGCTAACTTTGCCAGAATGATCAACGTGGCCAACGGATACAAGCCCGAATTTCGATGGGGTCGTCACTCCAGTCCGGCGCCGATCAAGCTTCATGATTTCAAAACGGCTTTGCCGGACTATCTCGGCATTCGGTATGTCGTGACCAATGCGGAGGATGTGAAAGAGATTGCCCCGGGCTACGAGATGGTCGATGATCTGCCGGACGGAACGAAGTTGCTGAAGAATCTCAATGCTTTACCACGCTTCTATCTCGTCAGTGATCCTGCTGTTGAGCCCGATTTGTCGGTCGGTCTTTCGGAATTGTCCAAGGCTCGATCACCCGGCGCCGCCCGGACGTTCGTAACGGGATCGGAGCGAGCCGGCACGTTTGAGGAGCGACCGATCGTGTCTGACGCCCTTGAAATTCGATACGAAAGGAGCGGCCATATCAAGCTGGGTGTGAATTCACCGGAGGGGGGGCTCGTGGTGATTCAGGAAGCCTATCTACCCGGGTGGCGGGCGGAGGTTGACGGAGAATCCGTGTCGATTGAAATGACAAACGGGTTGTGGTGCGGAATCCGTATTCCAGCGGGTTCTCATGAGATAGACTTGAAATTTGTGACGGAGAAATTTGGATGGATGACGGCGGCCTCCGTGGCGGGCCTCGCCGTTTGTCTGGTACTATCGATATTCAGCCTGCGTCGTCGCAGGAAGGAGAGTGTGGCAATTGCCTGAGCTAACGCTCTTGATACCGGCCTACAACGAGGCGCAGTGCATCGAGGCAAGCGTCAAGTCCTGTATTGCGCACTGTCTGGAAGCGGGTTTGGATTTTGAAGTTCTGGTTGTCGATGACGGCAGCACCGACGAAACGGCTGCGATTGTCGAAAGCCTGTGTCAAGATCATGCGGCAGGTTTCGAGCGTTTGCGCCTGCTTCGGTTGAAGCGTAACGTGGGCAAGGGCGGGGCGGTTCGAGCTGGATTGGCTGTGGCGGCGGGTCGGTATGTGATCTTCACCGATGCTGACCTGTCGACGCCGATGGAAGAAGTGCCGAAGATCCTGCCGGCGTTGCAGGACTCATGCGACGTCGTGCTTGGCACGAGGCATGCGCCGGGTTCATCCATACCGGTCCCGCAACCGCCGTTGAGGCGGCTGGCAGGTCGCGCTTATCGCCAGTTGGCACGGATGGTGCTCCGATCGCAGGTGAGTGATCTGCAATGCGGCACGAAAGGCTTCAAGGTGCCGGTGGCCCGTACGATCGCGCGGCAGGCTCGATTGGAGGGTTATGCCTTCGATGCGGAAATCGTCATTCTAGCTCGTCAACACGGTTGGCGGGTGGGGGAGGTGCCAATCGTATGGCGCCATCGCGGGGGCAGCAAAGTAAGCTTGCTCCGCGATGCGCCGAAGATGTTCATCGACTTGCTGAAGGTTCGCGTCGCTGAGTTGCGAGGCGGGTATCGCCCGGGCGACTCAGAGCACGGTTCTTCTTGAACAGGCCAAATACGATCGAATACAGGTATCGATACAGAACGAAGCGAGACCGGAATTTGCCGTCATCTACCATGCTGATCAACCAACAGGAACAGAAATCGGTGGACTTGTCTGAACGTCATGGCGAATGGGAAGAGGAGGTTCGTCGACACCGTGAGATTTGGGACCGCAAACCCATTCTTCGTCGAATCTACGGCCGATGGTATCGCGCGATTCGCGATGCGGCGCTGCCGGGAAGAACGCTTGAGGTCGGCGGTGGCGGCGGCAACCTGAAGGAACACTGGCCGGAGATTCTCAGCAGTGATGTGGTTTACGCGCCGTGGCTGAATTTCCAGGCCGATTGTCTCAGTCTGCCTTTCGCCGATCACACGTTCGACAATGTCGTCGGCGTGGACATTCTCCACCACCTGTTCAATCCGGACTTGGCGCTTCGGGAGATCGCACGTGTTGTGCGTCCTGGGGGGCGGGCCGTTTTTTTTGAGCCATATGTCTCCTGGTTTTCCGGAATTGTTCGGGGTCGATTTCATCACGAAAAGCAGGATCTGAGCCGTGATGTGATTTACGGCCCGGACAAGAAGCCGGAAGAAGCCAATCTGGCCATTCCGACGCGTTTATTTGTACGCCATCGAGAGGAATTCGAACGTCGGTTTCCGATGCTGAAAATCAAGCAGATCAAGCGGACGGACATTTTGGCGTACCCCCTTTCTCGGGGGTTCAGTGGTCCGAACCTCTTGCCGGGCCCGATGCTCACCGCGATCGACGCATTGGAGCCGCTCCTTTCGCCGCTGACCCCTTGGTTCGGTTTCAAGATGCTCGTTGTGTTGGAAGTATTGGATGCCAGTCGGTAATGTAGCGAAGTATGGATGTATCTCACACAATTCTTCGCATCGCAAACGTGGGGCTCTTGCGGCGCGCTTTGCATTTGGCCAACCGGGTCCGGCCTCCGCGTCCGGTCAGCGTCCGTGTGGACGGACATCGGATCTATGCAGCCACACTTGATCGCCTCGCAGCATTGTGGATGCGGAAACTGACCGCGGCCGAGCGGTACGAAACACGATTGTGGACGGAACTCATCAAGCCCGGCATGATCGTTGCCGACGTCGGCGCGAATCTCGGCGTTTATACATTGCTGGCCGCTCAGCATGTCGGTTCGACCGGCCGCGTCCACGGTTTCGAGCCCGACCAGGACAACCACGATCTGCTGCTCAAAAACATCACGACGAACGGCTACACGAATGTGACCGTCCATCGGTCGGCCGTGGCGGATGAAGTGGGCATGGTTTCGCTCTATCGTCGTCTTGAACATCGCGGCGACCATCGAATCTATCAGGCGGAAGGCGCGGCCAGGCCGAGCGTGGAGGTGCCCGTCACGACGCTTGATGCCGTGTTTTCCGAATCGCAACAGCTGGATGTGTTGAAGCTGGACATTCAGGGAGCCGAGCCGCGCGCTTTGGCGGGGATGACCGAATTGTTGAAAGGAAACCCCGAGCTCAACCTGATTACCGAGTTTTGGCCGGAAGGCTTGCGGCAGAGCGGGGCGGACCCATACGCCTTTCTGGCCGCGTTGCGAGACCATGGCTTTGCGATACGCCGTATCAATGACCAGCGAGAACAGTTGGAAGAATTGTCCGATGACGAACTCCTGGCTCTGTGTCGAAAGATCCGTTACACGAATTTGCTGGCGGCGCGAAAGCAATGACCGCGCACGGTCATGCGGTGTCAGGTCGCATAGGCCTCCGGCGACGATAGAGAGAGTCGTCAGAACGTTCGGAAATGCTCATTTTGAACCGGATTGTAAGGGACAATCTAATCGAGAAGCCTGAGACTCATACAGCCCTCGTCCGATCGCCCTATGCTGATCTGACGATTTCTGCAATCGCCAGGGCGGCAACGCTCCAGGACTTCAATCCCCGTTCCAAGACCTACGGCTGTTGCGATCGGAACTATTGGCAATACAAGACGATCACCGGTTTTCCGGCGGCGACGTTTCAGCAGTTGGCCTTGCCGTTCGCGTTGCTGTATTCGGTTCCCTTCGAGGGCAACGTTTATCACCAGGACGAGGCGATGCTTGAAAGGGCCTTGGCTGCCGTTCGGTTTTGGTGTACGGCGCAGCATCGCGGCGGCGCATTGGACGAATGGTATCGTCACGAATACAGCTATTGCGCGACGGCATTCACCACGTTTGGGATGGCGGAGTGCCTGCTGCTGCTTGGAGATTCGAAAGGCCGGGGAGATTTCGATCAGATTGAGGGGGCCTTGTTTCGGGCGGCCGATTGGCTAAGCCGGCGGTTTAATTCGGAGGTGATGAATCAGAACCTCGCCGCCTGTGCCGCTTTATGGAACGTCTATCGTTTGTCAAGTCAGGTTCGCTGGAAAGACGCGTTCACCAAAAAGTGGACGCAGACACTGCAATACTTTCATCCCGAGGGCTGGTTCAGGGAATACGGCGGGGCTGATCTTGGCTATGCCACGCTGGCCTTGGATCTCCTCGCGTGTTTGGATCGTCGCGAATGTGAAGAGCCAGTGCTCGACGTCGCCACGAAGTCCTGTCAGTATCTCGCATCGTTCATCAGCGCGACGGGCGGGCTGGCGCCGCGACTCGGCAGCCGCGGGACGCAACATGCTTTTCCGTTCGGGTTCGAAGTCTTTGCGGCTCGTATTCCGGAAGCCGAGCAGCTTGCCGCGCATCTGCGACGAGGGCTGGCCGAAGGCCGGCTGCATTCGCCGCTGTCCGTGGACGACCGATATCTGGCCTATTTCTACTTGCCGCAATTTGGGCTTGCGTGCACTGCCGCAGGGTCACCGTTGAGCGCACCCGAATTGTCGGACGAGGATCACGTGTGGGACGAAAGCGGATTCCGCGTCTGGCGACGAAACTTCGGTAGCGTCGTGTGTTCGCTTCGTCGGAAAGGCGCCTTCAATCTTCACGCGCCGGGGAAACCCGTTCATTGCAACATGGGCTACTGGATCGAGGCTGCGAACGGCAGGCGCTGGAGCAGTGCCTATTGGAATTCGGATCCAGTCAATGTTGACGATTCGGAACAATCCACGTGCAGAGTGCATGGACGCTTTTGTGTGGTGAACGACAGCTTGCCGCTTGCTCGAGGGAGTGCTCTTTTTCATCTTTTGACGGATTGGTTTTTTCGGATGCCCTGGTTGGGAGAGTGGTCTCATGGCATCATCAAGCAGCGGAAGATTATTCGCGCACGGGTGGGCCCGCTGACTTTCGAGCGATTGCTTCAGTGGTCGGAAAATGAACTTCGTATCATCGATACGATCACGACGCTGTCCGGCTGTCCGTCTTTACGGGCCGTCACTCCGATTGATGACATCGACGTGCACAGTCCATCGGGACGGCTCGGCACATCGGGGATGACGGTACGGATCACGGCGGAAGGGCAAGCGTCTCGGCGTTGGGCCGAGTTGCTTAACGAGACCGGTTCGCTGAAGCTGGAAACGATTTACGCTCCCGACGCAAACGGCCGGCTCGATTTCGCGTCAATAGCAGAATTGTCAACGAGAGGAGCGCCGTGACTGTTGAAGACACCTCTTCCGATTCTCCTCCGGCGAAGCGAGGTTGGAGGACGGCGCTTCGATTTATTGGCCCCCTTTTGTTTATTTGGGTCCTTTGGACGGTTGATCTCGGCAACGTGTTCGGGTCGGTCAGGCATGTCCCGTTGCGATATCTTGTTGCGGCCGTGCTAATTTGTGTTGTCTTGGTCGTCGTGAAAGGGCTGCGCTGGCATGTGTTGTTGCACGGTCTCGGGTGTACCGAGCCGGTCAGCACAAGCCTGGCCGTCTATGGTGACGCCGTTTTCTGGGGGACCCTGACTCCCGGCAGGCTTGGTGAGTTTCGTAAGGTGCTCTTTTTGCACAGGCGACATGGGTTATCCTGGTTCCGAGGTACATGGTACAGCCTGCTGGACCGCGTTTTTGACGTCTTTGCGATCCTGATTCTGTTTGGCATGGCGAGCCTGTTTCTGCCCGTTGATTTGCGTTCTTTCTTTCGGCCAGGTTTCGCGATGGTTTTTCTCATCGCGGCCATACTCGTTCTGGCGTTACGCCGGCAATGGAGCCTTGTTCTAGGTCGGTGGGCAGCCTCAGGCGCCGGCCGCCTTCATCGACTGGTCGAGGCCGCTGCGCGGGACGCCGGTGTCCTCTCACATCGCCGACTTATCGTCTTGATTCTGCTATCGAGTTTGAGTCTGTTTCTCTATGCCTCGATGGTTCGTGCGCTCTCCTGGGCCCTGCCGTTCGAATTGACATTTGCCCAGGTGGTTTTGTGCGTCGTGACGAGCCTGCTGGCAGGAATCGTGCCGATTTCATACTTTAACCTGGGGTCGCGCGAACTCGTGTTGATTGGGCTGTTCAAAGTGTTCGGGCTCTCAAGAGAGAACGCGATCAGCCTGTCGCTCATGTTCCTGGTGTGTTACCTCGTTCTGATGTTCGTTGGTTTGTTTTTTTGGCAAGCGGCGCGTCAAGGTCGGTATTATGAGGATGTCCGCGTCACGGGCGTACGAGAAGCGGAGGTGCGGGGTGAGGAGGCTCCTGCCGATGGCGCAGCCTCGAATGCTCCGCAATAAGCAATGAGTCGAGCCCAGGAGACCGTCAAGGACTTGGATGCCGAGGCAGGCCGAAAGCACGATCTGCGCCTCGCCATGTTGGGTCTGCTCACCATTTTAGCCTTGGCCTTGGGGCTCCGTCTGCATTTTTTCGTCGGCTGTCTCGGCAGCGATGACCTCGAGACCTGGCAGGTGGCCGATGCCCTTTCCAAGGGTCGTCTCGCTCCCGACCAGATCTTTCAGAATCCGATCGCTGCGCTTCGATACGGGCCGGCCATTCCCATGGCAGTCATCTTTCGATTTTTGGGGAATTCAGAACAGACGGTCATGATCTATCCAATCTGCGTGTCGCTGATTGCCATCGTCGCGGTGTGGGACATCACGCGGCGACTAAGCGGTCATCTTTGGGCTGCTCATGTCACGGGCATGATTCTTGCGCTGACTTCCCTGGACATCCATTTTAGCACGGTGGCCTTGCCGGACGGTCCGATGGCTGCCGTAAGCCTCCTCTCGATTTGGTGTTGCGTCGTCGGCTACGAGCGCGCCACGAAAAGTAGCGCGCGAGGGGCGGGTTTCTTGTTCTTTCTGGCCGGCTTTCTCGCCGCATTTGCGCTCATGCACAAAGTCTCGGCCGCCCAACTCGCGGCGGCGCTGGGGCTTTGGGTGTTGGCGTTGGCTGTGCTGGGCAAATGGCGGCGTGCGTTTTGGCTCATGATCGTGGGATTGTTGGCCGGGGTCATCTTCGAGCACCTGCTCGTATGGCTCGCTTACGGCAACCCCATTTACCGTTGGCACACAATTTACGACGAGAGCCTGAAGAACACTGCCCGGCGGATGCAGGTTGCGACGGAGCCGTTGCCGCTCACGGATCGGCTCGTGAAATGGTTGGGGATGATCGCCGAAACGCTGCCATCCTTTACGATCGTCGCGGGAGCCGGCCTTCTGGCGGCATGTTATTATCTCGTGCGGTACTTCAAACAGCCGAAGACCCTGCTCGTTTGCCTGTACATTCTGGCCGTTTTGGGCATGCGGCTCCCCGAGTTGACGCAAACCCATAGCTATCAACCGAGGCGACTGCTTCCGCTGGCAGGCGGGGCGGCCATTCTGCTGGGAATTACGTTGGCGCGCCGGCGGCGTCGCTCGTGGTCGATGGCCGTCGCGGGGACGTTTCTCATCGTGCAGGCCGGTTTGTTCGCGCTGTATGACGCGCGGGAAACCGAGAAACAGGCCGCCCGGGTTTTTTCGGAACGATGGCTTTTCAACTGGATTCGCAGTCGACCGGATATCGTGCAGCGACATGGAGTCTACGTTGACCATCGCACATTTAAGGTGCTCTATGGCATATCGGGATTCGACGATCTGAGAGCGAAAGGGGTCCATCTTTATGCAAGCGAGCCCAAGGATTCCTATTGGATTTACGGGGAGCGGCATCGAGAATACCGAGAAGGCGCCTATTTCTTTGAGAATCCTCGTGTATTGCAGTGGTTGCTTCCGTATTCACACGACAACGCATGGTTCTCCGTCTACCCCATGTTTCCGAAATCCTGGCCCCTGGTTGCCATCGCAAGACATCCGACCGGGCAGCGTTACAATGCGGCTCTATATCAGATTACGTCGTCGCCGCGCCTTTCGCGGGAGGTCAAGGATGAGAACGCCGGTCCCCGATCGGATCGGCCGGCCGTGTTCCGGGATGCCGTGCTCCGATGGAGCGAAGACCGGCTGCACAATCCGGGCAGGAAGCAATACTACGGCTGGTATGCGGACGAACCCGACGGCAACACGATCGACGTGGAGACGGGGAATGACGGAGAGTCGAAACTGATCGTGGATTTCCGCCAGGGAAAGCGGCTTCGGCTGTTCTCAGGCAAGGGTGGTCCGACGTCACCACCGGCGCAATCTTCCCTCCTCACGCCCGGCCATTCGCTAAGATTGTCGTATTCCGCTCGTCAAGAGGGCGCAATGCCGAGCGGCCTCGTGCGTACCGGACTGATCGGCTATGACGAGCGAGGGGCCGTGGTGGTCCGCCGTTTCAAGAGCTTTTGGATCGGCGACGATTGGAGTCAATGTGTCGTGGACCTGGGCGACGAACCGGATGTTGTCGGTGTGCGCGTGATGATTCAGCTCAAGGAACACGGTCGTTATAAGATAGGGCCGGTCCGTCTGACTCAGATGAGCAGCGTTTTTGCGCCGGACCTTCGATTTCATCCGGAGCAGGGAGGACGGCGCCCCTTTTATTATGGGTGGTATTTCAATGGGCCGACCGAAGGCTTCGAAATCGATTATGAGCCGGGGACGTCGAACGAGCCGGCGCGAATCGTCATCGACTCGTCAGGGGCAGCCGGTTTGAGCCTCACCAGCGGCGGTCCCATGACCAAGTCTCCGCCGCCGTCTCTCTTTTGTCGACGTGGCGATTCTCTGAAAGTCACGCTGCCCGTGCATGTCGATTTGACATCGCTGAAGCGGTCGTGGGCGGAGAGCGAACTCCTCGTTCTGGGCTATACGCGTCAGGGCGAACGTCGAAAGCTGTATAGCGGGCGACACCGACTCTATTACGAGCGCCAGAACCTGCGTGCTTACGTCGTCGCAGAGGACGATCTATGTGGCTTGAAGGTCTCGTTCAAGTTGAAAGGCCGGGGCCGCGTCGGCTTTGAAGAGCCGACTTTTCAGCATTTCCCCAATTTGCCGCCGTCCGGCGATTGAGCCGGCAACCTTCGGTGCAACACGTCCGGTCGATCTCACGTCCATAACGGTGGGCTTACCGGCCCTCGTTACTTCAAGTGATCAAGGGGTCCGGCCGAATAGCGCAATAGGTCCGGCTCGATCTCGTGGAGCCGGTAATCGAGGGGAGCGAGTGGCCCTCTCAGACGAGTTCGTCAACTGACAGGGGTCCAACCATGCGGGCGACTCAGACCATTGATTCGTCGGCTGCGGCCAAGGCAATCGATACGGCGATAACAAGTCGTGTTCAGGTTGTCCTCGAGTCGGCGGCCTTCCCGAACACGACCATCAACGGAGTCCTGATCTCCGGCGACGACACCGCCTTGCTTATGGAGGTGACGGGGCATCCGGAGGTCGATTTTGAAAGCCTAGCGGGCGTTCAGTGTCAGGCGTTCCTGTATGGCGACAGACGTTATACGTTTTCCACCAACGTCACGACCGTCCCGCAATGGGGCAAGACGCGCTCGATTGCGATTCAACGTCCTAAAACGATGGGCATTCTCGAACGCCGGCGGTTCCTGCGGGCGAAGCTCGCGCCGTCTTCCAAGGTGACCTTGCAGTGGGAGAGGGCATGTCAGACGCATCGGCATAAGGTCAATCTGCTGAACATCAGTGCGGACGGAATCGCCTGCCGGCTGGAGGACGCCGTCTCGGCACTGATCGAAAAGAAAGCGGAACTCAGTGTTTCGTTTGAATTGCCTGAGCATGAGCAACCATTTGAGCTCAGTGCCCGCGTCACGAACAAAACCCCGGCCAGCGAGGGACATACTATTTTGGGACTTCAATTTGTTGCCGCCGAGAAAGACGCTCAAGTGATTTCGGCATTGCGAATAGCCGTTGAAGGGGGCAAGGCCGATCCGGTCGAGTCGGAAGTGTGCGTATGAATCTGAATCCCGAACCGACAGCACAACGATCAATCCTCGAGTGGGCCGTGGAAAAGCGGGCCGACATCATGGTGTCATGCGCGACCGATGAAGGCTGGATCAACCTGCGATCTCAGTTTATTCGTTTCGATCCCGAGCAGGGACTCCTGCAGATCACCTATCCGATGGCCCCTGACCTCGGTGCTCCGCCTGAGCTGACGGTCGGTATGGCCCTCGGAATTTCTTTTCGAAGAAGCCACAAGAAGTGCCTTTTCGTGAGTCCCATCGTGATGCGCCGCGTCGAGTCGGATGAAAACGGCGATCAAAGGGATACGTTGATCCTTCGGACGCCCGAACAAATGCGCGAGCTGCAGCGCCGTGCCTACCAGCGTGTCACGATACCGTCGGACCACTTCATCGCCGTCAAGCTCTGGGAGGGTGGCGTGCCCGATCCTCAGGCCGTAGCCTGGCCTCTGTGCTCCGGACGGGTGGCGAACATGTCCATGGGCGGCGTCCTGATGGATATTCGGGCCGATCAGAACCCACGACTTCGGGTAGGGGATGTGGTCGGCATCGAAATTACGGTTCGAACCAGTTCACAGCCCATCGTGGTCGAAGGGCGATATCGTCACTGTGTCATGCATGGCAAAGATCGTTTGGGGCTGGGTTTTCAATTCCTGGGACTTGAACACGAAGTTGAAGGCCGGTCATCGATCATGGAAGTCGCAGAGTTCGTCAGAAACGTCCGGTTGCTTCGGTGATGGATACCAAGCGCATTTGTTGCGTCCCTGTGCGCAAAAACCGCGTGATCGTTTCCGTGCTCTGTCGATGAGCGCGCAAAAAAAGAGGATCCGAGCTCGCCGTTACTCGGATCCTCCAAGCCAGGCTGTCCCGCCAAACGGCGGAAGACCCACAGCCTCGCGTATTACTATCGGCACCTGTCTAGCAAGGCTTTAGCGAGCGATAACAACGGCGACGGTTTTAACCGTTGTTTTATGAAGCGCGCTTTTATCGGGCGGTGTTTCGGTTTCCGCTTTTTTGGAAACGCGGGCGACTTTTTCGTCGGATTCCGAACCACCATACATTTTAGACTGAAAGAGAAATAGCGGAATATGGAGATGGCATCGGCCTTAGGGGGATGCCGTCGTGGCGGTCGTGTGTCGTACGGTCTGGTTGACAGTGGAACATAAAACCCGAAAATGTTCTTTCGACTTCATGTGGGGAAAAGTTCGCTTCGTAGAGCATGCATTTTTCCATGGTTTGGCGAGTTCACATTCTTGCAAAATGGTCATTGGTGTTGCTTCTGTGCGCTGGTTGTCGGGATGACCCGCCGCAGCAGCCGAATCCTGCACCCATGCTCGCCGTTGATGTGGATGAGCGTCATGTTGCAAGCGTCCGCGCCGATCGCATGATGACGGTTCCAAATCTGGTTTTTGTCCTTCAACACGACCCTTCGTACCCCACGCAAATGGGGTTGACCTTGAAGACCGCGCAGCCTGGCCCGGATGGCTTGCGCCTGTTGTTCTATAAGTTTGAAAAGGCATCATCGCTGGCAAAGCTCGCGAAATCGGAAATCTATCTGTTGGGCGGTCGTCATTACGACAGAAACGGACCGGGCATTTTCGCCGCGACCGCGGCGTATCAACCAAAGTTTGCGTCCATGAAGATCACCAAACACACCGAGGACGAAATTCACGGGGCGGTCACGGGCGAGTTTTATAAATTCAACCCGCTTCAGCCGGCGGTTCGGCCGGACGTGGTTGACGTCGAAATGACATTCATCGCGGCGTTGGTCGTAAAATAAGCGGACTTTGCTTCTCGCAATATCATCATCCGGCCATATCGGACAGCGCCCGTTTCACATAGGGGCGCAGCAAAGCCATCAATTCTTCCGTCTCCAGACCGGCGAATCTTTGAATGCGCAATAACAGATCTTCGCCACAATCGGGATGCCGCATCGATGGTACGACGGTATCGCCCAGCATGTGGTCGATCAGCTCCCAGTCGAAATCCGCCTCGATTTTCATTTGAATCCCGGACCAATCATAGGTTTTCCGGCCGAAAGGTCCCAATTTCATTCGGACACTTTCCGGCGAAATCTCGACGCCGAGTTCGGCCATCCAGCAGGCGAGCAGTAGCCATCGCGTTGCGGCAGCGAGCAGCAGAAGCGATGTCGCAATCATGATCAAGTAAAGTGTGGCCAGGGCCAGGAACGTGGCGCGATGTGTTTGCCAGAGCAGCCCCCAGTCGGGATTTGCCTGCCATAACGAGCCGGTGACGAGAACCGAGGCCGCCAGTCGCCAAAGTCCACGCGTCATCGACCTTGTACGGTCAACAGGCAGCTGAATCGGTTTCGGGGTTTCCGTCATCTTCTCGTCTGAGAATCGATTTCTCGCAAAGGCACTGAGACCGGTATGAAAACACGTCCGCGGACGGAAATCATCTTATCACGATTCTACGCAAAAACCAGAATTATGCGCGTCATAACGTCGCCTGATTGGCTGATAAGATTGGGTTGGCGTCTGAACGAATTTGATGTTTCTCGGGCCCGATCGAAATCGGTTTGTTCGTCCTCAATAAATTGCTCGAAGTAACGGCCGATCGCGCTCAAACCGATAGGAATCGGGAGGCGAAAGGCAGCGATCAGTCGCAGGGGGGTGGGAAGATGCAAGCAATCAATGCGCACAATTCAACGACCGGCAGCATTCCAATCCATCGCAACCGAAACATGATTTCCATCCTCGTCGGGGTGATCGGATTCTTCATGCTGTGGGGATTTGCACTGGCGGGTTCTTCACAAGGCGGTTCGGCGACGGCTTTCTTGAATGCTCCGAGCGTGGCGGTTGTCGTCGGCATTCCTCTTGCGATATTGACGGCGATTTTTGGTGGAGCCGGCGTCATTGACGCGTTCTGTTATCTGTTTCGCAAGCCGCAATCCAGTCGGACGGCCGCCGATGCCGTCACCTTCTTCCAGCTTTGGGCCGCTTTTGCGTTGGCCTGCGGATTTCTGGCGAGTTTGGTCGGGTTGATCTCGATGTTGAGCAGCATTGACGATCCGTCTCTCATCGGTCCACATATGGCGTTCGCGTTGTTGAGCCAGCTATACGGCGTGTTTGTCGCCGTCATCTGTATCGGGCTCGCTGCGTTCATCGCGCGCAGACATCATGGGGCAGCCCTGGCTTCGCCGGTGGCCCGGCAGGCCGCCGGTGTGGCCGGCATTACGCTGATCGCGGGCACGATGACGACTCTGATCGCCTTCTGCATCCTGATGCTCTCGATGACTCCGTCCTTATAGCGGCCGAGTCCGACTTGCCTTACGGAACGGCAAACAACGTGGCGTAAGGCCGTCCGTCCTCTGAGAACGAGAAGTTTTCGATTGGTGTCAGGCCGGCGTTTCGCAGGTCATTGAACAGGTTGGCCGTGACGGATTTCCAGAAGCCGTATCTTGAGTTGCGCAATCGATGCATTTCGCTCCAATCGACATAGACATAGGCATAACGTCGATGGCGTAGCCATTCGAGAAGTTCGGTCGGTGAGAGCGCTTCGGCGGCTTCGGCGAATGGGTTGCGATTGAAAACCACGCAATAATCCACTCCGGGATTGAAGTAGAAACGTCGCGCGTCACCCACCATGAGCAGCTTCTGGTTCGCAGCCAGGATTTCGTTTCGTCGCTTGATGTTCGGGCTCTCTGTGAGCACGGCCGTCTGACCGAATACGTTGAGATCAAGGTAGGATTCCTCGAGGTCGGGCCCCAGCGCATTCGGGTCGGCAAACCAGCTCCAGGTCGTTCGGAGATTTGCCCCGATGCAGGCGATCAGGAGCACCGCCGCAAAGCCTTTCAAGGAAGAAAGCCGTAGGAAGCACCAGGCCTGCCCGAGTAGGATCGAACAAGGGACGACCAGGATCGTGGCGAATCGGTCAACCAGATGTGAAAAGGCTAACCACCAGACAATTCCGGCCGCGCACATGCATAGGCAGACGCCGAGGCATTGACGATGCAATCGCTCGTTTTTCGGGGAGCCCTGGGGCCTCCTGAATCGGGCGATTCCGGAAAGGACGATTCCCGTGATGAGGCCAATCCCCACGATGGGACCGTAACGCTTTTTGACGATCACTTGACTCCAGAAGCGAGATAGACGTTCCCCGATTGCTCGATGTTTCGGGTCCGGCAGGTGGCCTTCATGCCATCGCGCTGCGCCGTCGTCATTCCAGATCCCGTCGTCTGCACCGAGGAAGTTGTACGCTAACGGAAAAACCGGGTTTCCTGTCGCCACGACGTTTTTCACGAGCCAGGGGCCGAATGTGATGAGGCCGCCCAAACAGAACGGCAGCACAAGCCGGGCGCTGATGGGGCGTCGTCGAATCGCCTGAAAGGCGACGACGATGAAGAGTGGAAGCGCGACGGCCGGCACTGCGGTGTATTTGCAGCCGCAGGCGAGACCGCAGAATAATCCGGACGCGAGCGACCAGCGGCCCGACTGTGTAGGATCACGAAAGGCGCGCAGGATCGATGCCAATGACATGGCTGCATAGAACAGCAGGCCGTTTTCGACGTACGCGACGCCGCAGAGATAAGTCAGGAAGGGGCACGTGGCTGCCGACAGCCCGGCGACGATTCCGCTGCCCGAACCAAACTCGCGACCGGCGAGCCAGACGCCCCCGACGGTGAGCAATGCCAGAAGCACGTTCAACAATTTGGCCGTGTAGGCGGCGGTGACGGCGTCACCATGCAGAACCATCGAGAGCAGATAGAGCATCTCAACGTTAAATGGGAAATTGCTGTAAATGTTGTGCGGAAGATAGGAGATCTGGCCTGCGTCATAATACTCGCGCGGCGCGCCAAGGTGATACTCCAGGACGTCATACCCGTGACCCTCGTCGGCCCATAGAAAACCGGGCGGCATCGTCCCGCCGAGTAGCGCCAGGGCGCCGAAACCGATGACCGTGAGCCACAGCCAGGACAAACGCGAATCCGCCGTATCTGAATCCTCGTCGGGTTGACCGTGCAGTCCTTTGATCCTGACCAGACCCGCAACGGCGAACAAAAGCAGGAGTGCGAACCATAGGGAACGGCCCAGAATTCCTAAGACGCCCAAACTGAGGACCAGTAGCGAGATCGCTCCCAGTCCCAACGCCACGGCCATAATGAGCTGCCATCGGCGTTCCGTTTTATGAAGTCCGATCGCCAGGATCAGCCACATCCCGAGTCCGGCCGCCGCCGCAACGATGCCGAGGGCAACGAGACCGTCGCCCAAGACGACGAACAAAGCCTCCGGTGACAAGAAACCGACGGTCCCCATCATTCCGCCGACGGTCATGAGGGCAATGAGCCTGCCGTGACGCCTTGGCTCGGTATCTGGTGCGGATTGAGAGTGATCGACCATTGTGCGTCCAGAATGTCAGCTTGCGAAAACCGACCGGTCAAACGTCATCCGCACCATACGTCCGCAGTTCGTTTTGTCCAGAGATGAAACTTAGTGTTTGTCCTTTTCCTTTGCCCTGCATTCTTCATACATTTTGCAATAGCTGTCGTATCGCTCTTGAAAGACGGCGCCCTCTTCCAGCGCGGCTTTGACGGCGCAATCTTCCTCGTGCGTATGCGAGCAATCGGGAAAGCGACATTTTGAGATAAGATCGACAAATTCCAGAAAATACGCTTCGAGTTCCGTGGCTTCGACATCGGCAATGTCGAATTGGCGCATGCCCGGGGTGTCGACGACATATCCGCCGAATGCCCACTTCAACAAGTTTGCGGTCGTGGTCGTGTGACGGCCGCGCTGAAGGTCCGTCAGCGATCCGACGCGCAGCGACAGGTTGGGGTCCAGCGTGTTTAGCAACGAGCTTTTGCCAACGCCGCTTGGCCCGACCAGGACCGACGTCTGATCGCGAAGGGTCTCACGAAGTTCATCGATTCCACGATGATCAACGACGGAGGCGAGCAACGCGGAATAGCCGATGCTTCGGTAACGCTCGGCGACGTCCTCCGCGAATCCGTCGCAGTCCAGGTCCGTCTTATTGATACAGACGACGGGGCGCATATCCCCGCAATGGACGGCCACGAGATAGCGATCGATCAGATGCGGTCGCAACGTCGGCTGGTCGGCGGCTGCGACGATCAAGGCAAGATCGACATTGGCCGCGACCACCTGCAACCGACGGTCGTAATGACGAACCAGCGTTGTCGTTCGCTCCTCAACGTCTTGGATCACACCTTCAGGCAGTTCTCGATCATCGCTGACCTGCTGGCTCTGCTCTCCGGCCACATCGATCGACACAAATCGGACTCGGTCGCCGACCGTGATCGGATGACGCTCCTTGATCAATCGTGTCCGCAGCAACCGACGCACGGTACACGCCCAGATTTCGTGTCCGTCGTCCACCTCTGCGATCAAGCCGCGCATCCGTACGACAAGACCATTTTGCCAGGTCTTTTCGCCGGTGGATTCGTCATGGATGATGACGGTTCGTTTGCGTGACAACTCGCCCTTGGCCCGAACGCTTTGCTCCTTGGCCGTGTCTTCATGCTGAATGCTGTCTTCACGGTAGTGACGTGTCCACTGCGCCTTGTCTCGCGCCGTTTTCTCTCGATTCTTTCGAAAGTCGACGCGGACCTTGCGGCCCTGTTTCTTAGGTCCCTTGGAACGATCTTTAGCCACCGGGTGTTCCTTGGGATGTGGGTTGGGATGTGGATTGGGACGTTGCCGGCTTCATCGGAGGAATCGGAGTCGTCACGCTTTGTGTGGTGACTGAACGACCGGTCTGGAACTTTGGCCCTAACATCGGATTGGATCGTAACGAAATGGCAAAGGTGACGAATGAGACCGGGGCCGCCCGCCGAGGCTTGTCGCCCGAACTGGGCCGTTGACTCTGGAGGCCGTCTCCTTGCGCAGGTTTGTCCTCGATAGAGCTTTGGCGCCGCTCTCTCCTCAAATCCGAATCGCCCATATTCGTTTCTTCTCGTTCTTCCTCCTCGTCCGTGGCCTCGTCGCGGTCTGTGGCAAAGCGATCTTTTTCGCGACGGTCGGCCTTGTCGAGTTCGTGCGCGCCCTCGGGAATCGCGGATTTCTTTTCCAGCTTGCGGTTCTCCGGGGCCTTTAGTTGCGGTTGGGTCCCGGCCAAACCTTTTTTCGGCTGGCTTGATCCTTCTTCGTAGCCCCCTGCGGCTCTGCTTATTCGTTCGGTGGCCGTCGCGCCTGCGGAACTTCCTTCGTCAGGCTTGACGATTCGTTTCATAATCTCTTGCGTTACGGATTGCGATCGGTTCTCCGGCAGTGTGAAGTTGTTCGCCGTCCAACGCAGAGACGAATTGTTGTCATCAGCATTTTGCTGCAACGATGTAATCAATTTCGCCGCCTGGTCCTCCCGAAGATTAAAGACGACGAGTCGTTCGTCGGATGGTCCGCTCGCCGAGGCCTCCGCGATCGATCTCAGCGCGTCGGATTCCTGAATGGCGTAAAAGATCTGATCGGAGGGAATCGGCTCGGCCAGCGCTGCGGTTTGCGCATTTGGAATCGACTCACGAGTCGCATAGTCCTTGATTTCGTCAGTGAGCCTTTCGACCGAAGCAGCGTCGGTCGTTTCGACTCGAATTCGGTTGCCAAAAGATTCCAGGTCGGCATTGAGAACCAGAGAATTTGTGAGTTGATTCGACGCGAGCCGTGCTTCGAAACTTGGATTTTCACGAATCGCAGCCGTCTCCGTAGGTTCATTCTTATCGTTCGTTTTCGATACCATTCCTACGGTGGCAGAGCGAGCCGCGGCCACCTTACGTTTTTGGACGATTTCCTTCATGGCGGGACTTGCTTGAGAAACGTCGAGTCGCCGTGCTGATTCGTCGCCGTAGACGGTTTCCGGGACCGCTTCCTTCCTCCCGGCGTCTGCCATCGCGAGGGATTCTTCCTTTGGCGCTGTCGGCACCGCCGATTTTTCGGTGCGCGCCAAGGTGATCGTATTGTTCTCGGCCTCGGGTCGCGTCAATCCCGGCCAGGCATACCAACCGATCGTGCAGGCCAGCGCGAAAACTGCGGCGGCGGCCAATTTGCCCATCCACGGCCAACCCGGTCGTTTCGACGGTTCATCGAGAAGGGCCTGTCGTTCAAGGCGGGCCGTGACCGCATCTGCCAGATTGTCGGGCGCGCGTTCGCGCGACAGCCCGGCCACGAGATGAGAGGTCTGACGCAATTCCTCCATCAGGACACGGGCGTCCTCGTTATCCGCGATCAGTTTTTCGACCTCGGCGCGCTGATCGGCCGGCAACTCTCCATCGAGATAGGCCGTCAACTGTTCGAGCTGTTCCGCATCTTTTGACATCTTCTTTCAATTCGTTTTCAGCATCGGCATCAACTTTTTCCGGAGCGCCAGCCGAGCCCGGTGGAGTCGCGATTTCACCGTGCCGATCGGCACTTCCAGTATTTCGGCGATTTCATCATAGCCGAAGGATTCCACGTCCCTCAGCGTGATGACGCAACGATACTCCTCATCCAGTGAGGCGAGCGCTTCGAGCACGAATTCCTTCTTTTCTCGCTTCTCCGCGCTTTCGTCAGGCGGCTCGACGTCCGACGCCAGTCGCGGCGAAGCAGACGACTGTGCGTCTTCGTCGTGGCCGTCGATGGAAAACGTCGTCGAGCGTCTGCTCTTGCGCCGGGCACTGATCACAACGTTGACCGCGATTCGAAACAGCCAGGTGTAAAACCTGGCCCTTCCATCAAATCGACCGATCGACTCCATCGCCCTGACAAACGCCTCTTGCGCCAGGTCTTCGGCCTCCGCGCGATGGCCACACATCCGCAAGCAGAGGTTATAGACCCGGTCCTGATATTCACGAACCAGTGGGCCGTATGCAGCCAAATCGCCTTCCCGGCATCGCTGGATCAAGGCGGCCTCATCACGTGCGACCGTCTCGTCTTCCGTCAACGAGGCCGACCTCATTTCCATTGGACGCTCATCCCGATCCTGAGTTCCCTCAATAGCCAAGGAGTTCGACGCCTGATTTCGTGACCCTGCCGCCATTTTATGTCCAATACATCTTAAGGGCGGGTTTATTGTCAGGGATGGCACTCCATGCGGTCAAATTCCGGGAAGATGGCCGCCGTTCCCCTCAAAACCTCGACTTCCACACCTTTCTCTTCTACGATAACGGCGTATGACCGTTGCACTTCCAATCATCTCCGTTGACGGCGGCCCCCGAGCCGCAGAGTCCATTACCGGCCCCCGTCACATCAGTGCGGTCAAGACGCTCCGAATCAGTGTGACCGATCGCTGTAACTTTCGCTGCGTCTATTGTATGCCCGAAGACAAGATCGACTGGGTTCCCAAAGCGACCCTGCTTACCTACCAGGAGATTTTGACGGTCGCCAGGGCGGCCCAGCGCCACGGCATCCAGGGTTTCAAGATCACCGGCGGTGAGCCCTTGGTGCGCAAGGATCTCCATCGATTGATCGGGATGCTTAAGGAACTGCCCGGTTCACCCGAACTGTCGATGACGACGAATGGCGCGTTGCTCGATCAATATGCTCCGGCACTCAAAAGCGCCGGCCTCGATCGTATCACCGTCAGTCTGGATACGATGAACAGGCAACGGTTTCATGAGATCACCCGTGGTGCTCATCTTGACCATGTCTGGCGCGGCATCGACGCCGCCGTCCGTGCCGGCTTCAGGCCTCCCAAGATCAACTGTGTCGCGATGCGCGGGATCAATGACGATGAGTTTGCCGATTTTGCCGCCCTCACCCTGGAACGTGACATCACGGTTCGGTTTATTGAGTACATGCCTCTGGGCCGAACGGCTTTGGGTGGTGCCTATGAACGGAGGTTTGTCTCAGAGGCGGAGATTCGGGGCCCTATCGAGGCTGTTCACGGCACCCTCGAGCCCGCTTCGAAGGACACCGGACACGGCCCCGCAATCGTATATCGCCTTGCCAACGCCGCCGGCAGGATCGGATTCATCAGCGCCATGTCGAAGCCTTTTTGTGAAACTTGCAACCGGCTACGTCTCACGGCCGAGGGTCAACTCCGCAGTTGTCTCTTTGACGGCGGGGAAGTTGAACTTCGCCCCATCATCAGGAGCGAAGATGCGGCTCAATCAAGTCACAAACTGCACCAGTCGTTCATCGACTGCGTCGCCTTCAAACCCGAGGTTCATTCCTACTACGGCAACCGCCAAATGTCGCAGATCGGCGGTTAGTTTGCGGTCATTTGTCATCTCTGCGTTGTGAGTTGCTGGCAATCGCCGGTGAAACCTCACGTTGTTTTTTTGGTAGACGGTTTCGTAGGCGCCGCATAGGATAAAGTCGGCTAAAAAACCGTCTCCTTCGTCAACAACACACCAAAAGGAGGTCATCGGTCATGAAACCCAAAAGACATCACCGGAAAAAACTGCTTTTGCTGCCGGGGCTGTTGTGTAGTTTGATTTCGAGTCCGGCGTCGGCCGGATCGGAGCATCCACTGCTCAAGGTCATGGAAGACGAGATGAAGCTGTCCATGGAGAAGCTGGTCAGCCCGGAGGGCACCAAGCCTTACTTCATCCAATATACGATTGCAGACACCAGGAGCATCTCGATCTCGGCCACGCTGGGGGCAATCACCTCCAATCAGGAAAACGAGCGTCGCATGCTCGGAGTGGACGTCCGATGCGGGGATTACAGTCTGGACAATACGCATCAGATTCGAGGAGGCGGCTTCGGCGGTTTCCGGTATTGGGGCGGTTGGACAAGCCTGCCGCTGGACCACAATCCGGTTGCCACCCGGCATGCGATTTGGCTGAAGACGGATGAGGCGTTCAAGTCGGCCGTGAAGCTGCTTGCTCAGGTCAAGGCCAACGTCAAGGTGAAGGTGGAAGAGGAAGACCAGTCCGACGACTTCTCCAAAGAGGAGCCCAATCAAAAGATCGGTGCTTGGCAGGATTTCTCAGGTGATCGGGCATTCTTCGCCGAGAAGATGCGAAAGTATTCGCGTCTCTTTCGTTCTCACCCATTGATTTACAACTCCGGTGTCTCCCTTTCGGGCCAGGTTACGAACAAGCTCGCCGTCAATACCGAGAAGAGCAGGATTCAGTCCGGTCAAGGCTGGTGGCGTATCGGCATTCAGGCATCCACGATCGCCGACGACGGCATGGAGCTATGGCAGTACAAGTCGTTCGACTCGCACACGGCCGGCGGTCTTCCTGACGACGCGACCGTGCTCAAGGCTGTAGAGCAACTGATTGAAGAAGTCTTGGCGCTACGGGCGGCCCCCGTGGTCGAACCTTACACAGGCCCGGCGATTCTGATGAACCGTGCCGCGGGCGTTTTCTTCCACGAAATCTTCGGGCATCGAATCGAAGGTCATCGCCAGAAGGATGTCGAAGAGGGCCAGACCTTCGCCAAGAAAATCGGTAAGGAAGTGCTGCCGGAGTTTCTGAGCGTTGTGGATAATCCGTCGTTGCGAGAGTTTAAAGATATCGAGTTGAACGGATTCTACGAATTCGATGATGAGTGCGTTCGCGGGCAGCCAGTGCGGCTTGTTGAGAAGGGTATTCTTAAGACGTTTCTATTGTCGCGGTCGCCGACGCGCGGATTCACAAAGTCGAACGGTCACGGCCGTTGTCAGGTCGGCATGAAGCCGGTCGCTCGACAGGGCAACCTTATTGTTCAATCAAAGAACAAAGTCTCGTATGAGGAGTTGCGTTCCAGACTGATCGAGGAATGCAATAAACAGGGCAAGGAATACGGTCTGCGATTCGAGGACATCTCGGGCGGATTCACGAACACGCAGCGGTGGAGTCCTCAGGCATTCAAGGTGCTGCCGATTCTGGTGTACAAGGTCTATGTCGACGGTCGGCCGGACGAACTGGTTCGAGGTGTCGATCTCGTGGGAACACCGCTGACGTGCTTCACGCAAATCCTTTGCACGGCGGACGACGAAGACGTCTTTAACGGGATCTGCGGCGCCGAGTCGGGCTCGGTGCCGGTATCGGCCATCGCGCCCAGTATTTTGGTTCAGCAAATCGAAGTCGAAAAAAAGCGAAAGGCTCAGGATCGACCGCCGATTCTCGATGCACCGATCGCCTCGGAGAAGAAGGCGGGATGATCGTGTCCGGCAGTCGTTTTTTCCATAGTATCAAAGGAGATTGAGCGATGAGCAGAATCACCTTTCTGACAGTGACAAGCCTGCTGACGGGGTTGGCCTCGGCACCCGCCCTGGCGGATTCCGACGTCAAGCGAGAAATGAAGGAGGACGTTCTCCTTCGCGCGCTCGTGGACGAAGTTGAGCGCGGCAAGGTCGGCCTGAAGCTGGAAGACCTGGAACGCCCTTATTTCATTGAGTATGCGCTGCAGGACTCGACGAGGGCCAGTGTCAGCGCGGTATTCGGTGCGGTGACGGGCCGCAATGAAACCCGAGCGCGTTTCCTGCGCACGGACGTACGTGTCGGTTCCTACAAACTGGACAATACCAATTATTCGGGAGACCTCGGCGGCTTTTCGTTCCCCGGATTTGGCGGCGGGCGATTTGGTGGCGCGGCCATTCCGGTCGAAGACGACTACAACGCCATCAGACAGGCGATCTGGTGGGCGACGGATCGCGATTACAAATCGGTCACCGAATCGTTCGAGAAGAAGAAGGCCTTTATGGAATCGAAGGTCATCGAAGAGGACAAGCCGGATGACTTTTCTCAGGTTTCACCGACCGTTCATTTCGAAGATCGTCAGGAAGTCAAAATCGATTTGGGGCGGTTGGAGAAGATCGTAACATCGCTGTCGGCGATTTTTCGAGCGTATCCGGAGGTCCAGAGTTCCGCGGTGCGGATCAACGGCAACGGCGGAAACACCTATCTGGTAAACACGGAGGGGACTCGTTTTCGTACGTCGGGAGCAAGCTACTCCCTGTCCATCGATGCGACCGTGCAGGCTGACGATGGGATGAAGTTGTCGGATTCGGTGTCCATTCATGTACGGGATCTTGACGATCTTCCTTCGATTCCGGAGTTGTCCAAGCGGTGTCGTGATCTGGTGGTGCAGTTGGTCGACGTCAAGAATGCGCCGAAGCTCGAATCCTATTCGGGGCCCGTGTTGGTCGACGCTGAAGTCGCAGCCACCCTTTTCTCCAACCAGTTCGCCCGCCGATTTGCTGGAGGCCAACGTCCGCTCGGAGGCCGGACGCCGCCCAACGACTTCGAAGAAAAACTTGGCAAGCGGATCCTTCCCAAGTTCCTGAATGTTGTCGATGATCCGACGCTGGAGGAGATTGACGGTGTTCCGGTAATGGCACACTACAAGTTTGACCATCAGGGCGTTGAGGTCAAGCCGGTGACGCTGGTTGAAAAAGGGCGTTTGAAGGCGCTCGTCATGTCGCGGAACCCGTCCAAGAAATTCAAGGCGTCCACCGGGCATGGCCGCGGCATGTTTCGTCCAAGGGCATCCGTTGGATGTCTGAAGGTGACGACCTCCAAGGGAACGACAAATAAGGAACTAAAAGAGAAACTGACCGAACTCCTGGACGATGACGATCTTGAATACGGAATCCGCATCGCCTCTTTGGGGGCATCAAGCAATTCCCGCTTTCAGCGTTTTACAGGCATGTTTGGTGACATGGGCCGCGGCTTCGGGCGGTCTCGTGGCGCCTCGCCGTTGGCCATCTACAAGGTTTATCCGGACGGCAGGGAGGAACTGGTTCGCGGTGCGGAGCTGGCCCGGATCGGCCTCAGGGCCTTCAAGCGAATCAAAGCGGCCGGTGATCAGCTCCATGTGCTAAACACGGGCGGTCGCGGAGGGCGAACGGTTGCCGCCCCGGCGTTGCTGTTCGAGGAACTCGACGTCGGCAAAATCGACAGGGACTTTGACAAACCGCCGATTCTGCCGAGTCCGTTTGCTCGTACGTCGAAAGAATCGTAACTCGATCAACTCAGCAATGCTGCGACGAATGCCGCGTTCTCCGCATTGATGTCGGCGCCGTTGCCGAAATCGGCACAGCTTTGTTCCTCGCCGGGCTCCGGCGCAAGGCCCAGTTTCGCGCGGATGTAACCGGCGATGTCGTCACCGTCCACGTCGCCATCCTGGTTGATGTCGCCCGCCACCGTTGGGCAACCACCCCCGAGCGTGCTGAAGATGAAGTCGTTGCTGAACGCCGTCTCCACCGAAAGTCTGTTCCGCGCTTTTGCCTTGAACGTGTAGTCCGTCCCAGGTGTCAATCCGGTGACCGTGATCGTCTGCTGATCGGTCCAGACGTTGCTTCCACTGCCATCGAGCGGAAGCATGTCGAGAAACAATCCCGACGGCGGATTCGCGAACAGATTCGTAAAGGCGCCGAGGACGCAACGGTTGCTGTCGCCCGTGTCGTTGCAGGTGACGGTCACTGTGATCTCGGTTTCCTGCGCGTCGACGAGGGCGATGTTGAAAGGAGTTTCGATAAACGTCGATCCGGTGGCGAAGAGCGCCGAGATCGCCGTTTCGTTCAGATTAGGCGAAGTATCTCGGGCTTTGACCTTGTAGGAATAGCTTGAGTTGGCCAACAGATCGCCGGCGATGTGGGTGTCGGTGGGAACCCAGCCGCTGTCAACGCCACAACACCCGGGCCCGAACTGCTTGTCAAAGAAATACTCGACACCGGACGGATCGACGGCCGTGACCGCCTGAAACTCGATTTGCGTGTCACTGATTGTGGTCGGAGGCAGGACTGCGAATTCCGCGGGATCCGGCGTTGGGGGATTCAAATCCGCGCCGCTTAGCGCCACGGAGACGTTGTCGATGTACCAGTCGTCGTTGGAGCTGTCTCCGACGACTCGGAATCGAAGGCGGAATTCGTCGTGGAAGGCGTCCGGATGCGTGCCGGAGGTGATCGTATGTGAATGTGGAACGTAGTTGTTCTGGTCGGTTCCCGTGGAGGTGATCGTGTTCAGATTCACCCAGGTCAGATTTGAACTCCAATATTCAACGATCAGCTCTTCGCCGAATTCAACGCCCCGGTGCTCGGTTTGATAATCGACGTCGATGGGGGGCTGTCCTGCAAGCAGAATAAAGTTGCTGCGGACCTCGTTCTGATCGAATTCTCCTGAGCCTGCGGAATCCAGATTCAAGGAAAACGCACCGCTGGGCTCATTGACTCCACCGGTGTTGATGACGGCCCCGTCCACGTAGATCCAATTCGTATTGTTGAAGACGGTACTGGTAAATGTATCGACCAGCGGCACGGCAACCGGGCTGTCGAGGGTGCCGGAAGAGGGGAACAGACAGGGCCTGGTGTTTCTGAAACTGACGATGGTCGTAATCGAACCCGGCCCGAAATCCAGCGCGGCAAAAGGGCATCCCGGAGCGCCGGAACACATGATGCGGCAAGGGCTGTTCGGACAGTTCGTAAACGGCGGGCTTTCATCGCAGTGACATGCGTTCCAGTTATGCCCGAGTTCGTGGCCGATGACCGAGGCACGGAGATTGAAGTTATTGAGGTTCTCCGAGAGGCCGTAGGCGCTGCTTGTCGAGCAGACCACGCCGACCGCGGCAATTCCCGCACATCCGACCAAATTGCGTCCCGACAGGAGGTGGGCCATGTCGCGGCGAACACCGGTGAAATTGCTGTTCCATTCATTCTGAAATTGATTCAGCAAAGAGTTGCAGACGCTGGTCGTATAAGGGTCGGAACCCGACGTGGTGCGAACCACAATCGTCGTCATCTCATAGGTGATGTCCGTATCCGTTTCATAGATCGTTTCGACTGTATTCATGACGGTTTCGATCGCGAACATCGTGTTCGACACCGAAGAACCATTGTCCTGAAATGCAGGGAAATCGGCTTCAAAGGCGATATCCGCAACCTCGAAGCCCGTTCCCCGAGCTGCCGCAGCGTTCGCACCCTCGTCGATGGTCTTGTAGGTGAACAATTCCCCGAGATTGGGATTCACGCCACAGCCCTTTCCTGTCGGAATGGAATCCTCGCTCTTGTAAATCGCGTGGCTCTTGATATCCGTCGCCAGGCCTGCCTCGGCCAGTGATTCGACGAACCAGGCGTTTCCGTCATTGAGATTGATCATGCCGGTCAGTTTGCCGTCGCTCATGGACGCACTGACGACGCCTCCGACGACCGCGCTTCCGTCCGGTGTGCGGATCACGCCTCGGTAAGTTCGAGGCTCGGGCGGAAAGACTTCATGGATGCCGTTGTCATCGGCGACCAGCAGCTGAAAATCGTCGGCCCGTAGCGAATATGGCCACATGTCGAGGGTGTATTGCCGGCCCTCGATATGGACTTGCGTTTCAAAAGGAGCGCCGTTTTCGGCGGAAATGTTGAGTTGTTGGATGCCGACATCTGCCAGATTTAATCGATCTTTGGTCAGCGTCTTGAATGATTCAGAGATCGGGTTCTGACTGATAACCGGTTGCTCGGGCCTGGTACGTATCGTGGCGGTTTTCGATTGACCGGCAACTTCTTCGGCCACGGCGATGATGATTCCCGTGCTGACGCACAGTGTAAGAAGACCGATTAGGGCATATTGACGGCGAGACATCGAACTCTCCTTGTGGTCGTTGTGGATATCCAAAAAAACAAAGAGCACCGAATGTCACGCGCTGACAAGGCCTATGGCAAACGGTGATTCGCGAGGAAATGGACGAAGCCCCACTCCATAGGACTCGGATCCCCATGCTCCATGATCTCCGAACGGGCTTTTGATGTCAAGACAGCGGGTTCTTATCGGTCTATTCAGTGACGGATGCCATTTTCATTCGCAAAACGACCCGAGAAGAACTCTGAAATCCCTACAAAAATGGCTTTCCCTGGCCCGTATCGCCGACCGGCTGTATGGACGCAAAAGAAAGAACGGCATCCAGTCCGGCTGCCTTCTTACTACATCCTAGCGAACCGGATGTTTGGGGAAATTATTCCATCGTGCCCTGAAACACGGCTGCATAGGCGCTGATGCCCACTATTGCTACGATCCGGCCATGCAGAACGCCCTCATCGCAGATGTCGTAAATATGACGAAATCGCCCTTGGTTGAGTCCGAGATCGGGCTCCTGGCGATCCTGTTGTCCGTTCTGGCGGTCATCTTCTGGGTGGACCAACACCCTGTGATTGGACGCATTTTCAAAGTCATTCCGGCGCTCGTCTTTTGCTATTTCGCGCCCACGGCGCTCACCGCCTTTCACATCATTCCAGCCAAGGCCGAACTCTATGAATGGGTCAAGGAATTCGTGCTGCCCGCCAGCCTGTTACTCTTGACGATCGCGCTGGATCTGCCCGCCATCGTCAGGCTGGGGCCGAAGGCGGGAATCATGCTTCTCGCCGGTACGCTCGGCATTGTGATCGGCGGCCCCATTGCATTATTTCTATGCCAGGACAGTGTTGGCCCCGATGCGTGGCGGCCCTTGTCCTATTTGGCGGGCAGTTGGATCGGAGGCGGAGCCAACGCGGTGGCCGTGCAAAGGTCCTTCGGCGCGTCCGGCGCTGATATCGGGCCGATTATCGTCGTGGATGTTGCTGTCGCGAATGTATGGACCGGTTGCCTGCTGTTTCTGGCCGGGCGGCACGCGAAGGTCGATTCCTGGTTCAAGGGCGATACATCGGCGATTACGAAGCTAGAGGCCAAGATGCACGATTTCCAGGAACGAGTTGCACGAATTCCGTCGATCGGAGATCTGATCATTATTCTCGCGCTGGGTTTCGGCCTGTCATGGGCGTCTCACGTTGCCGTGGATTGGTTCATGCGCGACGAGGCCTTTGCCGCGTTTACGGAAAAGCGTTTTGGTGATTTCGCTTGGAAAGTCGTCTTGGCCACAATGCTCGGGGTCCTTTTGTCCTTTACGCCGGTTCGCAATTTGGAAGGAGCCGGTGCTTCCAAGATTGGCGGCGTGATGATCTATTTGCTGGTCGCCTGTATCGGGGCCCAAGCTGATTTCGATCGCCTCAAAGAAGCTCAGGGATTTTTGTTGATCGGTGTCATATGGATCTTCATTCATATCGCCGTGCTCCTCACGGTAGGTTGGTTGATCCGCGCGCCTTTCTTTTTCATCGCGGTGGGCTCCCAGGCGAACGTCGGCGGGGCGGCATCCGCACCTGTGGTTGCAGGGGCCTTTAGTCCGGTTCTGGCGCCGGTGGGCGTGCTCTTGGCCATCGCGGGATACGTTCTGGGAACCGTCTGCGGAATCTTTTGCATCTGGCTTTGCCAGCGCGTTGTGGGTGCCGGCTGAGGTGTCCGAGGGGGACGATTGCGCCCTAGTCGAACTCAAGGTCGAAATTGGGCTGGACTCTCGGCGTCGGTTCATATCGAGTCATCGCCTTGGAGATGCGCTTGGTCTCGATCACCCCGCGATTCTCGTCTGCATGGCTTATCAACTCGTCCAGCAATCGAGCAATCGGCCTCAATGTCTCCTTCCGGATCGAGTAAATCCGTCGCTGTCGTTGTCGCAATTCGTCTAATAGCCCTGCCCGTTTGAGTATGGTGAGGTGTTTTGAGATGGCGGGGCGCTGTTGCGGGAACCGCCGGGCGATTTCACCGGCTGGCATGCAGCGGTTCGTGAGCAAAATGAGAATTTCACGGCGCGTCGGATCGGCAAGGGCTGCGAAGAGATCTGTTAGGTTGCGTTCCATTGTCGTTACGTAACGATATCGGAACGTTTTCGGACTTAGCTTGAGAATAATTGCGAAACGCTCGTTTGTTGATGGATGTTGCGAATCGCCTTGGCGAACAGGCCCGCAGCTGAAACGATCGTGACCTTTTTGGTCAGCGGCTCAAAACGATATTCCAGCGTGTCCGTGATGACCAGTTCCTTGATCGGACTGGCCTGGACCAGGGCACACGAGCCCGGTGTCAGGACACCGTGGGCAACGGCGGCGTGGATGTTCTTGGCGCCTTCCTCTTTCAGCTTTTCAGCGGTCGCGATAAGCGTACCGCCGGTGATGGTGAAATCGTCAACGATCAGCGCGTTCTTGCCGGAGACGTGCCCGATGATTCGGTTCACCGAGGCTCTTGCTCGCGGCCCCTTTCGAGTTTTTTCAGCGATGACGGTCTTGGCTCCGAGGGCTTTGGCGTAGCCATTCGCCATCTGAGCCGCCCCGACATCGGGGGCCACGACCACCCAATTGCGCGTCACCTTGCGCTTGAAATGGTCCGCAATGACCGGTAGGGCATACAAGTGATCGACCGGCACATGGAAGAAACCTTGGATTTGTGGGGCGTGGAGATCCATCGTGACGATGCGATCGACCCCCGCGGCTTCAAGACAATCCGCCACGACGCGGGCGCGTATCGAAACCCTTGGCTCGTCCTTCTTGTCGCCCTTGCCATAGCTGAAGAAGGGGATGACGGCGGTGACGCTGTTGGCGGAGGCCCGTTTGAAGGCGTCAATGTAAAACAACATCTCCATCAGGTGATCGTTGACGGGGTAACTCAGGGATTGGACGAAGAAGACGTCCCGTCCGCGGACGTTTTCGCCGACTCGTACGAACGTGTTGCCCTCGGCGTAATGTTTCGCATCGCAATGGCCTGGCTTGACGCGCAGGTATCGACAGATCGCCGTGGTGAACTTTCGGCTTCCGGAACCGGGGAAGATGAGAAGTTTGTTTTCTTTTGGCATTGCGTTCTCCGTAAGGCAAACGAGGCTCATGATACCGTCGCGCCCTCGGTGAACCAATCGGGTTGGGCCATGGGAGACGAGAACCCCGTGCCGTCCGGCTCGAGTTATTTTCTAGGGGGTGGGGCTGTGGAGCCGCGTACGATCAGGTTGGCTGAGAGCTTGATCTTGGTCGGCTCGCTATCAGATTTGGACCGGGATTGGATGTCGTCAAACAGAAGATCGAGTGCGATGTTCACCATCGATTGAATATCGATGCCGAGGGTCGTCAAGGGGGGGCGGAAGAATCTGGCCAGACGGATGTCATTGCAGCCGATGACCGACAACGCCTCCGGTACCTGGACTTGCTGCGACTGCGCGCCCATGACGGTGGCGACGGCGATTTCATCATTGAGACACATGATCGCCGTCGTATCGGGCGCCTTGCGCAATAGTTGTTGAAAAGCGATCGGCCCCATTTCCGCATCGGTGCAGGGTTGATAATGAAGGTTCTCCGTGGGCACACCGTATTCTCGCATGGCTCTCTGAATGCCGCTTTTCCGCAGGTCGAACCAGTGCGGCTCCTCCTCCATCCGCGGACCGCCGACATAGGCAAGATGCCGGTGTCCCAATTCAATGAGGTGGCACGCCGCGTTAAAATTAAACGCGTCGATATCGGGGCTGACCTCATTGAAATCACTCTGCTCTTCAGCACTATGGATCAGGACCGTGGACGGCGGAACGACCGGTCCGATGCACTGTTCACCGAACGGATCGGCATAGAAGCTCTCCGGTGGGGCGATGACCACGGCTCCGCTCAGATTGAAGTTTCTCAGCGCCTGATGGAAGCTCGACAAGGATTGACAACTGATGACACTGTATTTGCGCCCTTCGATGGAACGCGAAACGATGTCCACCAGCTCCGCCAGATAATGATGGCGAGAAATGAACTCGGCAAATAAGACGATGGTCTTGAGTTGTTCACCTCGGAGGCTGCGGGCCATCAGGTTGGGCACATAGCCCATTTCCGTTGCGATTTCGCGGCAGCGTTTGGCCGTTTCAGGACTGACCAGGTGGGCCTTGTCGGAGAGGGCTCGCGAAACCGTCATGGCGGAGACGCCGGCACGTTTGGCGACTTCCTTGAGCGTCACGTTCTTGCTCTTGTGATTTGACATAACTATCCGAATATTGAGCGCGCGGCTTGGCGCGTTTGCAAGACAAAAAAGTCGCTTGTCGTTCTACGGTTGACCGAGAACCGAGACTGCCGTCATGTGGCGAAATAACGGGTCTGCGTAATGGTCGCACTCATTCCAGCCCGGGCACTTCACCCGATCATATGTTATGCGCGGTTTTCACAGGCTTCAACCCAATGGGCCGTCGTCCGGATGGGCGGTCAATGAACACCGTAGGGCATGGAATCCCCGGCCATGAAATATCCATGGAGGTTGCGACGTACCGTCGCGTTAAAGTTTGCTGAAAGCGTCCAACGCTCGATCCAAGTGGTGTTTCTCATGGGCGGCGGAGATCTGGACGCGCAGCCGTGCCGTCCCTTCCGGCACGACGGGATAACCGAACCCGATGACGAAGACCCCCAGTTCGAGAAGCCGTTTGCTCGCGGCGATGGCTTTGGAGGTCTCGCCGAGCAGGATCGGCGTAATGGCGCTGGGACCATCCACGGTTTCGAAGCCACGGCTCTTAAGGCCTTCACGGATGTAATGAACGTTTTCCCGGAGCTTCTCAATTCGGGTATTGTCGCGGGTAAGGATCTCGATCGCTTTGGTTGCGGCTCCGGCGGTCGCGGCGGGCAGAGCATTTGAAAACAACTGAGGGCGGGACTTTTGAACCATAAGGTCGATCAGGTTTTTGCGTGAGGCGATATACCCGCCGGCCGCTCCGCCCAAGGCCTTCCCCAGCGTGCCCGTCAGACAGTCTATTTTGCCGTGAACGCCACAATGCTCGGCGACTCCTTTGCCGGTGGGGCCACAGACACCGACGCCGTGAGAGTCGTCGACGATCAACATGGCTCCATGTTCACTGCAAAGCCGCTGGACGACGTCGAGTTTGGCAATATCGCCTTCCATACTGAAGACGCCGTCGGTGACCACGATCTTGTTTCGGATGGAGGCGTGGTCCTTAAGGAGCTGTTCGAGGTGTTCCATGTCGGAGTGTTTATAGACTTTGGACTGTGCGGACTTGTTGATCTGCCGGCCGAGGCGAATGGCGTCGATAATCGAGGCATGATTCAACTCGTCGCTGATGGCCATCACGGAATCACCACCGGCTGCCATGAGCGTCGGCAGGACCGCCTCATTGGCGTTCCAGCAGGAGACGTAGGTTGTGGCATCTTCAGTGGCGGAAAGGTCGGCGATTTGGGTTTCGAGGACACGGTGATAATCAAACGTGCCGCAGATGAAGCGGACCGACGCCGTGCCGGCGCCCCACTTTTTTTGAGCATCGATCGCCGCTGCGGTGACTTCGGGGTCGCTCGCCAAACCGAGGTAATCGTTGGAGCAGAGCACAATGACGTCGCCCGCGCCTTCGATCGTGGAATCCGGCCCCATGGGGCGTGTGAGGTTCTTGAGCCGCTTGTATTGACCCGCCTGCCGGAGTGTTTCCAGATCCTGGTCGACGGCTTGCCAGATGTGTGTCATCGCGATGATCCTCTCTGTTTCGTGAGTGCTTTCCGTTAAGAGTACAGGCGCGAAATTCCTGGAATAAGATAATCGTTGAATGCTCGTGAGGCGCTGTAGTCGGGCTCCCATTTCCAGTCTTTTCGGGCGGGCGAATCATCGACATCCTCCGGCCAGGTGTCCACGATTCTGGCGCGCGGCGGATCCGGCCGAAAGCGGATGACCGCCTTGGGAAAGTGACTCAGGACGCGATCTCGTAGTTCCGCGGCCGTGAGGCTGAACGACGTGACGTTATAGACGCGCTGCGTCAGCGCCTCCGCCGGAGCTGCGGCAAGCAGTCTCAAGGACTTGATCGCGTCCGGCATGACCATAAACGGAATCTTGGCATCTTCAGAGACAAAGCAGTCGTAGGGCCGACCCTGTGCCGCGGCGTGGATCATTTCCACGGCATAATCGCTCGTGCCGCCGGTCGGCATGGTGACAACGCTAATGAGACCTGGAAAACGCAGTGAGCGGAAATCCACACCGCCTCGAACACTGTCCGCCGCCAATTGGCGATAGTGCAGGGTGTAGTAGCGCCCAAGCATTTCGCAATAGGACTTGTTGCAGCCGTACATCGTCGTCGGAAAATTCCAGTCGATCTCACGGACGCGGCCGGCTCGCTTCTTTGTTTCCGTATCCGGCAACCCGTAGACCGCGATGGAGCTGGGGAAAAGAAAGGGGACTGCATGGCCATGCCATCGGGCTTGCTCGTGAGCCAGTTTTAGGAGATTCAGCGTGCCTTCGACGTTAACACGGTGAGCAGTGTCCGGCGTGTATTCAGCACGCGTGCTAAGCAGCGCGGCAAGGTGGTAGATGGCATGAATCTCATACTCACTGACCAGGCGTTGCAAGAGATTTTCGTCGAGGATGTCGCCGGCGATGGACACGGCGCATTTTTCGTGAAGCTGATCATCCAGCGGCTTGATATCCAACGCAATGACGTCCATGTCATCGACGGAATCAAACAGATCAATCAAGCCATATCCGACCTCGCCGCTTGCTCCCGTTACGAGTACGGCAGGCTTTCTCAATTCCTTGACTCCCTACTTATCTTGCCGGCATCGATCAAGAGAAGATTTGCCCGAAGGGACCGGCTATTTGTCATCCTTTTTCTCTGTCTCGTCTTTTTTTCTGGCCGCGCTGGCGTGCTTTTGCTCGATGGTGGCGATGGATTCGAGACGGTTGTTGAGTTCGCTATACAGCTTGTCCAACGACCGGTTCAGTTCCTTGAGTTTTTTGGATTTTTCCTCTGCACTCGTTGTTTGGTTGGCCTGTTCATAGGCCTCCTTGTTATCTTTCAGATGGACTTCCGCTCGCCTGCGGCAACTATTGAGCACCCGTTTCGCCGATTCCTGTTGCACCGCTGAGAAGTCGTACTGGGAGATGGCCTTATCCATCACCGTTTGCCAGGTGTCGACCGGCGGGGCGGGCTCAAGCTTTTCCGGAGGCTTGGTTTGGGATTCTTTTGAGCTCTTTGGCAGAGGCGGAGGCGGTGTTCGGGGTTTTTGGGGCGTGACGTTGCGACGAGGCGGTTGCTGTGTGGAAGCGGTCGGTTTGGGTTTTGCGGGAGGCTTCGGTTTCTTTTTGGGCTCCGGCTGGACCGGTTGCAGAACAAGACGATCGATTTTCTCGATGTCCAGTGGGGCCCCCTTCAGCTCTTTTGCGAATTGCTTTGCAAGAGCCGCCCGTCCGCGGTCAATCTGGGCCTTCGAAAGCATGCCTTCAGCTCGTTTCACGGCATTCGTCGAACTCAAAGGGGCCTTGGTATGAATCTCGTAAATCTCGTCTTGATATTTAATCGTGAGCTTTTCACGTGTCGACTTCGCTTGTGTCGGCAACACCTTGGCAACGGCCGCTGTGCGGAGCCTAAGTTTCTTCCCATTGTTGTCCATGTAGTCGATGTGGTCAGGAATCAGCGCCTCGAGTTCGGACTGGAGGCTCTTTTCCTGCTCCTTGTTGAGCTGATAGGCGCGGCCGACAAACTCCACGCGCTCGTTCACCAAAGCTCGATACAACATGACGAGCTCCGGTGGGTGGGACTGGGTCTCTTTCGGCGTTTGAGCGAAGCTCGCTGAAACGAGGAATAGCACCGATTGGGCGGCGAGCAATGTTCGGGCGGACATGATGCAGTTCCTTAAGTGCTAAGGTTTATCAAACCACACATTCTGGGAATGAACGTCGCTGTGAAGCTCGTATTCTCCACGCCAAAGCGTTTTAAGTCAAATGACTTTCAAACCGTAAATCAGTGGTCGATCGTCTATTCAAAATGGAAGGGCGCGAAGAGACGCTGGTGCTCATCCTGGCAGAAGCGGTCCGTCATGCCGGCGATGTAGTCGCAAATCACGCGGTGCTCGCCTTGCTCGGCGATACGAGCCGTAAAGCGATCCGGCATCAAGCGAGGGTCGTCCAAATAGGCCGTGAAAAGGTCGCGAATGAACCGTCCGGCCTTGGCGTCCATCCGAACCACACGGTGATTCCGATAAACAAATTTGGACAGCAAAAGCTGCAATTCCTCAAGATACGCCTGTGTTTCGCTCGAGAAGGCGATCAGACAGGAAGAATGACGCCGAACGTCGTCAACTGTTTTTATCTTCGATGATTCGATGCCCTGCCGGCTTGTTCGGCCGACATCCTCCGCAAGGCGCGAAGCGATGGAATCGATGATCGGTCGGCGAAGCGCCTGGATCGGCTGCTTCGGGTAGGTCTTTCGGATCGGAGCCGCGGCCTCTCGCCAGAGTCGGCTACCCTGGAGAACGGTTTCCGTCAGCACGCCCTGGCCGAGTCCGTCTTCGATGTCGTGCAGCGTGTAAGCGATCGCATCTGCGAGATTCGCCACCTGACCTTCGAGCGCCGACTGTGGGCCGCTGTCGAGCAATGCCTGGACCGAGTCATCATCGACTGCGGTCTCCCGCGGACGGTCATAACGCGTTTCATGCTTGATGAGGGATTCTCGAAGCTCGAAACTGAGGTTGAGCCCTCGAAATGCGGGGAACGGGTGTTCAAGGTAGTCGACAACACGAAGGGATTGAACATTGTGCTCAAAGCCGCCATGGTCCTTCATTGAGTCAGCCAGCGCCTTTTCGCCGGCGTGACCGAAGGGGGCGTGGCCCAGATCATGTGCGAGTGCGATGCCGCCCGCCAGCCGATCGTTGAGCTTCAACAATCGAGCGAGTCGTTCGGCCTGTGCCATCACTTCAAGAGTATGGGTCAGTCGGGTCCGAAAGTGGTCGCCTCGCGTGACAAATACCTGCGTCTTATGCATAAGACGGCGGAATGCCATGCAACTTAAGATTCGATAGCGATCCAACTCGAAGGGCGAATCATCGCCGACGTCTGCTCGCGGATGGACCCGACCCCGAGAATCACCATCCGCGACGGCATAGGCGGCGAGACCCGAATTGGCGCTGCTCGACGTGGTCATGACGGTGATCCACCGGCCTTTCCGGGCAGGCCGAGTCTGACCGACAATTCGCAAAGACGCTGGTAGAGCCGGTCCAGGGACTGAGGGATGACGCGAACGTCGCCGACCACAGCCATGTAGTTCGTATCGCCGTTCCACCGGGGAACGACGTGAATGTGGAGGTGGCCGGGCAGGCCCGCGCCGGCGCAACGGCCGAAGTTGATGCCGATATTGAATCCTTGAGCCCCGACCGCTTCACTAAGCAGTGTTTTGGTATCTCTGGTCTGCCACCAGATGTTTCTCATCTCGTCATCGGACAGGTCATGAAGGTCGGCTTTGTGAGCAAGAGGGGCGATCAGCAAATGACCATTGGTGTAGGGAAAACGATTCATGACGACCATGACATCCGAAGTCCGCCAGACCACGTGGTTTTCGTCATCGGTCTCCGGCGCGTCACGATAGTTGCAGAGGAAACACCCGGACTCGGCTTCCTCGGCCAGAGATTGAATGTACTCCATTCGCCAAGGTGCCCAGAGGTTGTCGTGGAATTCATTCGTCATCGGTGAGCCGTCCGACAGACCCCGCTATTATGATATGCGCTATTCTACCAAGGCGGGCGGAGCCCGACCTACTGATTTACGACGACTGTTTCTTACTCGTCGCCGATCCGATCTCAAAGCGGCTTTTCATAAATTCTATAGCTTAATCGATCGGATGCGTCTCACGCGAGCCTGTTTTTTTGTCGGAACGTGTCAGTATGCCGATGCACTTGAACTGGATGTCATCGGTGGACCAAGAAGCTTTCGGAGCTGCTGCCGAATCGTGGCAACCTGGCGTTTGTTTTCCACGGCCCGGAACGATCCTGTCAGGTGACAGGGCCCGAAAAGATCAATGGGGTCCTTCGTAAACCGGGTGGGGAAAAGCGCCGCAGATTCGATTCTGCCCTCAACGCTGTTCCCGTCGCGCGACGGTTCAAAGTACACGAATCCGGCTCCCTCATAACTGATCGAACTTTCGCCTCGAATCAGGCAGTAGAGAATGTTGGCGTTCGTTTGAGTGCGCTGCGCGTAGGTCCTGCCGGGCAAAGGTCTCCAGAAGACTTCAACCTGGATGATTTGTGACATCAAGACTTCGTCATGCAGCGGGGATTGATCACTTGTGACCATTGCATCATTCGGAGCAGTTCCCTCTTGAGGGTCGTCACTTTCAACGCTGACCCACTCGGGTGGAACTTCGAAGACCATGACATAGTTCTTACGGGCGTCAACACGGAAAGAGCCCTCTTCAAAACGAGGCTCGGTAAACCCTGTCGCGCCGCCGGCTTCTCCAAACGTTGTGACCTCGAATCGGGTTTCCCACTGGGAACATCCTGCGAAACACAGGACGGCGGCCGTCAAGTGAAACTGGACACCTCGAATCGAACTTCGGGCGAGCCCCTTTTTGATGAGCCCATCTCTTGCGCGAACGTTTGTGCACAAAGGCATCTTGATTACGACCCTCAAGGCTCGTTGTCGATGAGCAAGGAAGCATCTTCCTCCGGGGGAGTGGGTGCTTCAATTCCCAATACGCCGAGGGCGTCGCGTTCGACGATCGAGACCAGATATTGACGAGGAATCGTCGGAAGATTGGTTCCAGTGACCAGTTGGTTGATACGGTAAAGTGATTCGATCGCCTGGGCGGCTGCCGTGTAAGGGAAATCACTGCCGAACAAAAGCTTGTCGATGACGCCATATTGGTAAACGGCCAGCAACGCGTCGTAGGCCTGCCAGGGCCGGTGGATCAGCGAACTGATATCGGCAAATACGTTCGGGTGCTTGCCCAACAGGACAATGCATTCGTCGATCCAGGGATACCCGAGGTGCGCAATGACCAGCTTGAGTTGTGGAAGCTCCCGCGCGACTTCGTCCAGTAGCGACGGTCGCGCGAACTCCATCTTGCTCGCCGGACTGAAATGAATGCCTTGATGAACGAACACCGGCTTTTTGAGACGCGCTGCTTCGCTGAAGACTTGCATTGCGCGACTGTCAGCGGGATGAAAATCCTGCGCCGCGGGCGACACCGTGATGGCACGCATCCCATGCTCATCGTACGCGCGCTGCATTTCCTCCAGCGCCTCGTTGAGGTTCGTCGGGTCGATGCCGGCAACCCCGATCAACTTGTCAGGATGTTGCTTGACGTAGCTTGAGACCAGATCGCTCGGAATCTCAGCGCTGAGATAGCGGCTTTTGAAGCCCAGGACGAAGCTCTTGTCCACCGGTTCGCTGGCTCTCAGGTGCTGTTCAGCGGACGCATCCGGCATGGCCCCTTCACGCGCACTGGCTTCCATTCCCCGGTGGATGCGGCTCTGAAGCTCCAGTTTCGCTTTGCCAAGCTGCTCCGGCGATTCCCAAATATGGGTATGGCAATCAACAATCACGAATTGACCATCCTCTTCCTCGCATGACTGAAACGAGAAAGTGGAGCTTATCTTAGGGTCGAAGGGCTGGTCAAGCGCCTGGCCCACCATTGCGGGCAGATGTGAGTTGATACTTAACCGCCTGATTTCTATGTACTTCCGGATACCGTGCCGAAATCCTGAGATGAACGCTGCTCATCGAAATCGAGGCTTTTTTGAGAGGTCCTATTGTGAGTTGCAGAGACGATCGTAGTCTTCGGGCGTGTTGACGTCGATGGGCATCGGCCCCGTGGTGATGGCGAGTTCGCGGACCTCATCCGGGTGCATGCCGGCCAGCTCATTGAGACGACGGTCCGCAGACCACGTTTCGATTTCCTCCAGGTACTTGAAGGAGAAAACCGTCGGATGGCCGCGACGGCCCTTATAGGTGGCGATCAGAATGCCGGGAGGCTGCCGAGGTAATCGGTAGGTTTCGGCGCAGGTGGCAAGTGTGCCGGCTCGGATTTGAGGTTGATCGGCCAGCAGCACCATGATGCCGTCGGTAGGCGCCGGGGCGCATTCCTCCTTAATGCGCCTCAGGCCGAGTTGGACCGACGCGAGCATTTCACTGTTTTCGTCGTCGTTCACCACAACGAAGCAAAGGTCGGGCAGATATTCCTGATAGGTCGGTGCGATTTGAGGATTCGTGACGAGCACCAGGCCGTCGACAGGCGATTCGAGGACCGACTCAATAACGGTCTCCAGCATCGTACTGTGACCATATGGCATGAGCTGCTTAAGCTCGCCCATACGGCGGCTCTGCCCGGCCGCGAGGATCATCGCGAAGACGCGTCGACTGCTCATGAAACCGTTCCATCCGCGGCGACGATAAGTGGTCCCTCAACATGCGTCGGCTTCTCGCAGCGACGGACTTCGATGAGCTGAGCCAAAATGCTCACCGCGATCTCAGGCACCGTCACGGCGGCGATCGACAGGCCGATCGGGGCGTGTACACGCTGAAGTCTGTCCGGATCGACGCCGAGCGCGATCAGGTCGTCGAAGATGAGTTTGACTTTGCGCCGGCTTCCAATCATCCCCAGGTAGCGGGCGTCGGAATCAATGACCGCGTGCAGGGATTGCTCGTCGTGGTTATGCCCTCGGGTCACGATGACGACATAGCTGTTTGAATCAATCGGGTGAGCTCGCAAGGTTTGCTCGATGTCACCGACCACGGTTTGAATTGGCGGCGGAAGGCGATCGGACTTCATCAGGTCGGCCCGGTCGTCGATGACAGTCACATCAAAATCCAGACCCAGGGCCATCTTGGCAACCTCAGCGCCGACGTGGCCTGCGCCGGCGATAATGAGCTTGGCCGGGGCCTCGATGTGCAGGCGGTATTCCTGGGCTTGATCTTCGTGGATGACACGAATCGGGACGGCGGCAGATTCGCCTTTTTCAATTGCTTCGGCGGCGCTGGCGAATGGCATTGTTTGTTCGGGATTGTGGATCGTGTTCACGGCGACCCGCATCGTACCGCCGCAGATCAATCCGTCGTCCCAACCATAGTCGTGATCGAGCTGAAAAGTCAGCAGACCGGACTGGTTCTGTCGAAGCAGCTCGAACGCCTTCTTTCGTACTTCGGCCTCGACACATCCTCCGCCGAGCGTGCCTTCGGTGGTCATGTTGTCGTGGATCACCAACGAGGCGCCGGCAGACTGAGGCGTGGAGCCATGGGCTCCGACGACGGTGCAGAAAGCGACGCGACGCTTCTGCTCCACTTGCCGGACGATGGAACGGAACAAGGCAACGAAGGCGTTCATGATCGAGTATAGCAGCGACAGCCGTCACTGAATCCTTGTTTGAACTTGACCCAATCAGGGCGAAACGGGTGGATTGGGATCTCTATGCCAATTCTATGGGAAAATACCAAGAACCAACAGGCTGTGATTGCTTGTTTCGGACGTTTCGGCCGTCTAAACTGCCTGATTCGTCATTCTGAACATCGACAACCGGGAACATTCGCACCAGGACGAACGGAGAATCGGCCATGACCCATATGACCGCCTTTATGGACAAGCATTTCAGGCACTTCAATGCCCGAGAGACACGTGATGCGGCGCGTGCTTACAAACACCTTCTCTCTGAGGGCGGTCAGATGTTCGTCGCCATCGCCGGGGCCATGAGCACGGCGGAGCTCGGCATTTCTCTCTCCGAGATGATTCGCCGCGACAAAGTCCACGGCATCTGTTGCACCGCTGCCAATCTTGAAGAGGAGATCTTCAACCTCTTCGCGCATGATGAATACGTGATGGTCCCGAACTATCGCGACCTTTCCCCGGACGATGAGCGTGAACTTCTCGATCGAAAGCTCAATCGCGTGACCGACACCTGCATTCCTGAATCGGTCATGTTGGAAACCGAGGGTATTCTGATCGACCTATGGTCCGAGGCGGCCTCGCGAAAGGAGCCGAAGTTTCCGTACGAGTTCATCTATGCTCTTCTCGACCGAAAGGAATTACGGGAGCATTACCGGATTCCTCCGGAACATTGTTGGGTCCTGGCAGCCAAGGAAAAGAGCTTGCCCATTTTCACCCCAGGTTTTGAGGACTCCACGCTCGGCAGCATGTTTTGCAGCGAAGTTGCGCGTGGGCGTGTCGAGGGACACCACGCCATCCGCTATGGCACGGAGCAACTTTCAACGCTCGGCGACTGGTATGTTGAGAGAACCGAAAAGCACATTCCCGTCGGGTTTTTTCAGATCGGGGGAGGCATCGCCGGCGACTTTTCGATCTCAGCAGTGCCGATGCTCATCCAGGATTACAAGAAGGACGTGCCGTATTGGGCCTATTTCGCCCAAATATCAGACAGCACGACGTCTTATGGTTCCTATTCCGGGGCGGTTCCCAATGAGAAGATCACTTGGGCCAAGGTCGATGTCGATACGCCGAAGTTCATGATCAATTCCGACGCCAGTATCGTCGCGCCGCTGATTTTTGCGTATGTATTAGGCGAGTGAGCGGGGATTACTCTTTCGCCGCCTTTGCGGTGTACTTCGCGTCCGCGTCGGTGATCGCTTTGATCACCGTGTCGTCGGAGAGGTCCTTCTTTGCGGTCACGATCCAAACCTTTTTTGCCTGATGCGAGGCTTTTGCCAGCTTCACGTTTTCGAGGCTTTCCAGCGTGTTGCAGACGTTCGTCTCGCAACCGGAGCAGGTCATGCCTTCGACATCATACGTCTTGACGATTTCCCCGGGTCCCGGCTTCGGTGGAGTCGGCATCTCGTTGTTCGCTTCGCTCTTCTTGCAGCCGCCCGTCAGTAAGCCAAGCGAAATCGCGACCAGTGAGCAAAGCGCCATCGTTTTCGAGAGATGTTTCATGGTGTATCCTTCCTGATAACTTGAGACCAACGGGATCTAATCGTCTCGGGTGACGCCCAGCTTTTCAGCCTGCTCGCGCAGTTGCCGCAGCGCTCGATGACATATCATATGCACCGAACCGATCGAACGGTCCAGTTTTTCGGCGACCTCGGCGACCGGCAGGCCCTCCAGAAAGCGCATTTGAATGACATCACGATAGTGATCCGGCAGCGTGGCCACGCAAGCGCTGATGACGCCCAACGCTTCGTCTTTCCGGATGACTTTGCTGGGCGTCCCACTCTCCGCCATGACACGAGCCATCAGGTCGACGTAGGTCGTTTGATTGACCGAGGCCGGGGCGGCCTTAACCTCCCGACGGACGTCTCGGCGTTCCGCTCGCAACGCTCGATGCTCGTCGATCAGCTTTCGGTCGAGGATGGCGTACATCCAGCGAAGGAACGAGTCCTTGCCCTGATACGTGAATTGCTGGATGGCGCGGAAGGCCTCAAAATAGACTTGCTGGAGAATGTCCTCGGGCTCGATTTTCGAGCGCATCACGGGGTCCATTTGCCGGAGCAACCTGGCTCGGAGCCGCGGGTGATACAGCACCAGCAAGCGCCTGGCTGCCTGCTCGTCACCCTTCCGAGCGTCGTTGATCAGAATCTGAGTTTCCTTCGAATCAGGCACGCCTGCCCATCACCTCCTACCCCTCCGGCGTGATGTTGCCGTACATGAATGAGAATATTCTAACCAATTCGTAACAATACCTCCCTTCGAGCATATAAGAAAGGGTGCCAAAGGCAGAATAGGCTTGAATTTACGTCCGAGATTCTAATCGGCTCCTCCATGAAAATGGACTACACTGTTACTAAATGGGGGAGTACCATCCAGGCGACCCGGAGGTTTCGCATTCAAATCCCCAAAGCCCGACTCAGCTTGGAAAAACGTCATAGCTGTTTACTAGGAAAGAAATTAGGCCACGAGCCCTTTTGAGATGACGGATCAGTCCAATCCAGATGATACCCTCGGAGGCAACCCCGACGAGGAGCGTATCGGCGAGTTGATCAACGAGTTTTTCGATCGGCGCCAGCGTGGTGAGGATTTGTCTCACGACGCTTTTCTGGCCGAGCATGAGGAACATGCGGACGAGCTGCGCCAGCATTTGGCCGGGCTCAATTTGCTGGAGGGGATGGGGTCTTCCTCGAAGCAGGTCAACCTGCCGGGAGACAAGACGAAGCTTGCCGAGGGAAGCTCCGGGGCCCATTCGATCCGAGATTCGGAACTTCCGCCTCCGCAGATCCCCGGCTATGAGATTCACAAGCTCATCGGGCGAGGGGGCATGGGCCTGGTGTACAAGGCCGTGCAGATCTCGACCAAGCGGCAGGTCGCGTTGAAAGTTCTATTAGAGGGGCCGTTGGCGTCGGCCCAGGCCCGGCGCCGGTTCGAACGAGAGATCGAGCTGGTTGCGCAACTTCGGCACACGAACATCATTCCGATTTACGACAGCGGATCTTCAGACGGCCGTCTTTATTATGCCATGGCGTACGTCCGAGGGTTGTCGTTGACGGATTATCTCGGCGCTCATCGGCCGGACCTTCAACGTCGCCTCAGGATGTTCAGTCAGGTTTGCGAGGCGGTTCGCCATGCCCATCAGCGGGGTGTCGTTCATCGTGATTTGAAGCCGTCCAACATTCTTGTCGATTCCGAGGGCGTTCCGCACATTCTGGATTTCGGGCTGGCCAAAGCGGGAACCTTCGGCGACATGACGACATCCATCACGGCACAAATCGTGGGGACGCCGGCTTACATGTCCCCCGAGCAGGCCGCAGGTGATCCGAGCGGGATCGACGTCAGAACGGACATCTACTCGCTTGGCGTCGTGCTGTACGAGACATTGACGGGGCATATGCCGTATGAGACCAACATTTCCATGGGCAAGCTTCTTGAGAACATCGCCCACGCCGAGCCCGTGTCTCCCAGCTCTCATGACAGCAAGATCGACGGTGAACTCTCCGCGATCATGATGAAGGCACTGGAGAAGAGCAAGGACGATCGTTATCAATCCCTGGACGCCTTTCATAGCGACATCATGCGGTATCTCGCGGGTGAGCCCATCTCCGTCAAGCCGGCAAGCGGTCTCTACATTCTAAAAAAGGCGGTTTGGAAACACCGTCTATTGGTCGGGGTCGCCACGGCGTTGGTCGTGATCACCGGGGCGTTGGCTCTGGTCGTTCGGCATTTCGTGACTCAATTGGATCAGAAAGAAACGGCCATCAGACAGCAGGAGGAGCAACTCAAAGCCAAAGAAGAAAAACTCAAGCATTCCAAGGAGATGCTGGAGCACCAGCGGGCGGAAGCGGAAAAGGCTCGAGCGGCCTATGAATCGGTCGTCAAGACGCTGGATCCCAGGCTGGCGAGAGCCCTGGATATCATCAATCGTGGTGTCGCGGAAAACTCGGATCTGTATTCCGCCGGTCTCCAAGTATTTGTCGAGAGTGGTGCGCAGCTTGCTCAAGAGATGGACTCCGAACAGGCCGAGGTTCCGGACAAACACACGGAGTTCGATCTTGTCCGTCCGCAGATGAGCCAGAAACCCGCCGATGTTTCAGCCGGGCCGACATCCGACGAAACACAGGAAATGCCGAAGGACCACATTCTGGAAATCCTCCGTGCCATCATTGATGCGCAGCAGAATTCCAAGGACCAATCGCCGACGACGCAACCCACCAGCACTCAACCCACGGTCAGTTCCGCGCCGTCATCGGACGCCGAGGAATCGGAAGATTCCTGATTTGAGTCGACCGTTTTCCAGCGTCGGGCCAGCTCCGTCGCGCTGTCCGCCAAAGCGACCAGCGCGTCTTCATGAAATTCGCCGGGTTCGTATCCCACGATTGTATTAGGCAAGAATTCCCAGGTTCTTTCCTTGGGTTGTTGTGTGAGCCAATTTTTGAGGGTGCCTTCAAGTCGTTCGAGCCATTCTTCGTAATCTTCTACGAGCGCGGTCGAGCCGGGCGAAGGGTTGGGACCGGATTGAGCTTGGGTTAGGTGAATTTTGTCCGTGGCGGCGGACGTTGCGGCGGCAATCAGCCAATCCTGTCGGGTGATCAGGGCTCGTCCACAATGATGCTCGACGTCACAAATGACGAATCGCCACGTGTGGGTGTCTCGTCTGTGCTCGAAGCCTGTTTCGAAAACATAAGGAAACAGCCATAGACCCTGGTGAGGCCGGAGCGTGGGGCCGACACGACGACTGTGGCCGACCTGCATAAGGGGCACGTCACAGAGCCGAACCGCCCAATTTTCCGTCTGAGGAAGTACGATTTCCCACCCGTGTTTTCTGGCAAGGTTTCGGAGTTGTGAAGACGTGCGGCGTCGGCGCAGGGAGATTGTCGCGGCCATCACTGCGGCCAGTCCCGTTCCTGCGATAATCAGGCTTGTGGTCAAGAGTCTTTCGCGCAGCTCATTTTGGCGGGGTCTTCGCTTTGCTATTCGGACGGGAAGTGGCAGACGCATCGTCCTCTTCTTCCTGGTCCATCGGAGGTCGCGGGATGAGTCGGACACCATAGTCTTCGGCCGGGTGCTTCAGCGATGCAATCCACCTTTGGATGCGTTTGAGCCGCGGGGCCTTACGCGATTGAAACACGGGTTTGTAGTCCACGTCTCCCGGATGGCGAAACTCCACCTTGACGTCCTTTTTCGGCAACATGTACGTTAACAACAGGGAGTCTTCCGGTTGGCCTCTGTCAATCATCCGTTGACGGCCTCGTTCAAGATCGTTCACGATGATGAAATTCGCATAGACCGTCGCATCGGTTTTCTTGGGGTCTTTAAACAACCTGAAACCGAATGCCTCCTCGTTCGTGGGCGAATGACATCCGCTTGTCGCGCAGGTTCTGAGCAATGTCGGAAGGACATGCCGTCTGAATTCGACGAAGATCTCCGGATCATTGCGAATTTCGACTCTGTCCGCGTAATCAGGACCTCGATATTTTGCCATGATATGAAGTTTCTGTGGTGGCGTCTTTTTGAGAAACTCGCGCCGCCTCTTCTTGCCGCGAAAATCGGGGTGCCCCTCCATCTCGATCAGAAATTCGTCAATCGTGTCCCTGGCAATCTTGACCTGGACACGGTCCGGGATCTTCGTTTTTAATCGCATGCCTCGAAGTTCCATGTATCGAATGCGACTGATTTCTTCAGGGCTGAGTTTTTTCAACTTCGGAGCCTGGCCCGGTCTGATGTCATCGTATTCATCTTCCTCTTCATTTTCTTCGACGTCAGACGGATCGTTCATCGTGGCATGCATAGCGTGTGTTTTGACGAGATCAGCCCATCTCGGCGTCTGAATCGTTGGCGCAGAAGAACCCGCTCTGGCAACGTCTATGAGAATCAGCCCGCCTACGAGCATCAACGTCCCCAGCAGCCAAATCAGTTGTTTTCGATTAGTCACGGTCATTCATTCGTTCTCCGGCACACCTTCCGGTAGCGGATTCTTATGAAGGCTGACTCATTGCGTCAAGCTCTCGCCTATTATATAGGATGAAATGCGTGTCGGTCGAAACCAAGTCGCTCCCTTTGTTGAACCGGAAAATGAACTCAATAAGACGCCATGGCAGAGTGCAACGCCAGTCTCGCGCAGCTTATCGGTCATGAAGTGGTCCTGGACACCGCCGGCCCGATGACCTATCTCGGTACCCTTCGTGAGATTCATCGGGACGGTTTCTGGCTGGAAGGCGCTGATATTCGCGATCGGTCAGAGGGACACGTGACAAAGGAGCGATACATCTGCGAAGCTCGAACTCATGGAATTCGGGCGAATCGAAAGCGGATCTTCGTCTTTGCGGAGACTGTGATCAGTTGTTCCGCCCTTGATGATGTCGTGATCGACTGAGAACGCGCCTTCCCATGACAGCCTCGACGATCAGATGCGCTCGCCGGGAGATTCCCCACGGTCCGTTACCGGCGTTCGCGATTCTGACCGAAGACTCGACATTTCGCCGACATTACGGGGCCAGTAGCGCGCCGATCATCCCGGGAACGTCAGCATCATCCACGCCGTTCATGCCGTCAAAGTCGCCGCAATCGCAATTCACGTTCGGGTTGGAGCTGGCTCCCGTGAGCATGCAGTCGACAAATCCTTGAATATCGAGACTATCGATGGTTGTGTCCGTATTCAGGTCGCCATCACTCCCGGGGCAGCCTTGCTGGCAGCCGCCCGGACAGACCGTATCGGGGCCGGCCCACGTTTGGCCTTGCCCTTCGCACGTCGCCTGCGTGATATCCGAGAGACAGCCACCTGACGTAAGGCAACAGGCTCCCAAGGGCTGCGGGCACTTGAACGAGGCACACACTTCGCCGTCGTTATAGGTGCCTTGCTGGGCGTCACAATCAACGACCGTCAAGTCCATGCACATTCCATCCGGCAGGCAGCAGGCAGCGGTCGGGCATTGGTCGCTGCTCGGGCCGACGCAAGCGGTTCCCGGTCCCTGGAACTGACTTCCGAACTGATTGCAGAGCTTCTCATTTTCAATCGAGCAGAATCCTGTCGTCGGGTTGCAACAGGCGCCGTCACAGGCTCCCGCGACACAATCGGTGAACGCACCCAACCAGGTTCCGTTAAACGGATCAGCCGAGCAACTGGCTTCCGGAACAAACACGCAGCCGGGCCCGAAATCCGTACAACAGGCGCCTGATGGCTGCGGACAGGGTTCGACCTGAGCGCAGGTCATGTCCTGTGAAAAGATCTCGCCAGGGCCTTCACAGTCCTCCAGCAGGACATCGTTATCATCGCAGGTGCCGTCGGCGCGGCAGCATGCGCCGAACAGGTTCGGGCATGTGACGGAGCCGCAATCGGTCCCCTCGCCTTGGAAGTTTCCGCCCAGCGCGACGCAGGACGCGTCGTCAATCGGGCTTGTACACGTGGTGTCCGCTTCGCAGCAGGCGCCGATTTGAGAACCCGGCACCGCACAATAGCTGGCCCGGATCACCCAGTCGCCGCTTGGAATGCACAAGAAAAAGAGATCTTGGAACCTGAACCAACCTCCACCGGGTGCACAGGAAAGAGGGCCGGGACAATTAAGTGCGAAAATCCAGTTCTGAGCCGACTGCGACAGACCGCTGACGTCCGTGGTCGGAAACGCATTCGAGTTAGATGGAGGCGGGACGGAGCACGGGTTTTGGGTCTGATTGTTGTGCATATCGATTCGGTAGCCGACGGAGAAAGTTTGAGTCCCATTGTCGTTTACAACGATCTGCATGGGATCACCCGGGTCCACCTGGACCAGGATGTTTGCGCCTTGCGTTCCGGGGGCGAGAACAAGATGTGGAAGAACAACATCGTCAGACATGAACTCCGCAACAAGCGTCCCTGTATCGGGTGTGCCTTCCCACACGAGAACCGACCATTCCGTGGTCGTTGTTACGACCGCACTCTGTTGGGCGAAGATGGCCTCAATCGCGTCAATCTGAATAGGGAAGTCGCCGGCTGGAATCGTGTAGGAGGTCGCCGCTATTTCACTTTCTCCAAAACCGGCCTGCACGTTAAACGAACCGCCACCAAAATCCGCATCCGTGTGAGTCACCGTCGTCGTAGCACCCGAGCAGCCAAAACTCCCTCGTAGGGCGGTTGCATGCTGGGCAGGGGCCTGCAACTCAAACCCTTCGGGCGGCCGATTGCTGATCGGCCGATCCTCCACGCTCCACGATCCAGTCGTCGAGCAACGGTAATAACGCATATTTTGCAGTTGGACCGGTGATTTCAGGGCGATCCGATTGTCAGCCATCGGCCTCTCAGCGACCGCTCTGTTCGCGGCGGGCCCGTCCGCGCTGACGATGGTTGCGCAGCCTAATAGAATCGAACCAAGTCCCAACACGACACTGGCGAGTCTTCGTTGACGTGCAAACTGCATCCTCAATCCTCCATTCGCGGTCATTGGTTTGCGGTGTGAGCGTACGTCGTCCCACCGCAGGCTGGCTCGGCTCGCATTCAGTCAGGAGGTCAAGACGTTCCCCGCTCCCAGAGTCCTCTTGTCGAGGATCCTCGAAACCGACGTCCTACTCCTCCCATGCCAATATTATCACAAGACCGTGACCTGAATTCAACCTGTGCGACTTCTGCGCGAGAAATCATCAAAATAGAGGGGTGTTGGGCTTCTTGAAGCACAGAGACATGAGTTGCAAGAGCTTATTGCTCTTCACAGGGTCCGTCGCCACTCAGACGATGCCTGCCCCGAAACTGTCGTCTTCGTCAAGCGGCGGCGGCTCGTTTTTGGCGAGTTCTTTTTCTTCGGGCTGGTCATCCACAACGGCCGTCTCGGATATCCTCGATTCTGAACCGGACTTGCCATGGGAGGCGGGTTCCGCGGTTTGAACAATTGTTCTATTTCGCTTGTTTTCCACGGACGCTTTCAAATCGCTAATGAACTCGTCGTAGTTTGATCCATCGTCATCATCTTGTCCCACGGGTTCGAGTTCTTCCTCGATGTCGTCGAAGTCGTCGACCTGGGGTCTGTAACCAGGCTTCTTGGAGAGCTCCAATTCATCCTCAAAGGCTTCAATCACGGCCGTTTGTATTTGCTCGCGACAATCCGCGTTGATCGGATGTGCAATGTCGGCGTGGAGTTTGACGCGTCCTTGTGAATCGCGAGGGGCACGGCCTTCGTGCAATCTGGTGCCGCATTCGTTGCAGTACCTCGCTCGGAGGTGGTTCTTGGCTTTGCACTCGGGGCATCGATCGGCCAGCTTTCGCGACGGCATCGCGACGAACGGGCCATGCGACCCATCGATGATTTTCAAATCACGTATGACGAATGCGCCGTCAAGCGTAACGCTGCAGAAAGCGCGGAGTCGTTCGGTTCCGTCGCTGACCATTTTGACTCTGACTTCAGTGATGTTCATCTGACCTTATCCCTCGACTTCGCAATGCCATTCATCTTGGCATAGGTGTCTTAGCCGGCTGAAAAAACTCGAACCTGAAAATCGGAACTCAGGAAACTCTGCACGTCGGCCCGCCACGCCTCGGCCGGTTCCTGCCGGTCAAAAATCGTGAAGAACGCACTCCCGCTGCCGGTCATGCGCACGGGTCTCCCGCCGATTTCCTCGAGCGCGGAATGAACTTTGCGCAGACGCGGCTCCACGGCAAACGCGGCCGGCTCCAGATCGTTGTACAGCCGTGCCATCAACGATTCGCCCTCAAGAGTCGGCTCATCCCACGGCGACGAATGAAGAGATTCCGAACGCGCCCCGGCTTCCCATGCTTCGTAAACCGCCTTCGTTGAGACGGAATACGGCGGCACGACCACGACCAGCCGACCGTTCCATCCTCGCTCCAGCCGTTCGACGCGTTCTCCTCGTCCTCGGATAATTACACTACCGGGATTCAGAAACAAAGGCACATCCGAACCGATCTCGGCGGCGATGGGGACAAGTCGCTCGATCGGCCAATTCAACTCCCAAAGTCGGTTCAACCCCATCAGCGTCGAGGCGGCATCGCTGCTGCCACCCCCGAGTCCTGCTTCGGCAGGGATTGATTTTTCAAGGACAATGGCCACTGCCGGCTCACGATCCGCTGCCTGTGCGAGTGCGGTCGTCGCGCGCCGGACCAGATTCGAAGCATCCTCCGGTACGCCTTTTGAAGCGCCCTCGACACGAAGCGATAGCTGGTCTGAAGCGGACAGCGAAAGCTGATCGCACCAATTGATGGGCAAGACCCAGGATTCGATCTCGTGAAAACCGTCGCTCCGGGAGCCGAGCACGGCCAGTGTCAGATTGACCTTGGCGGGAGCGCGGCATCGTATGAGTTGTGGCGCCATGGTGGTCATGCCGGCCTTCCGTTCCAACATGGGTGATGCGGAGCAATGCTGCACGTCAACAGTGCGGAAGCCCGTCAAGTCGCTGCTCGATCACAAGTAGTTAAAATCTCTCCCAATTGTACCCCCGATTTGCAGCGATATGTCAAGGCGGAGTCATATTTTCCCAATTCGGCGCTGTGAGTTATCTCGCCGGAATTACGATTTGCCTGTTTTTTCCCCATCGCCCACTCGCCCGAGAGCCAGGGTGAGAACCAGGCCGACCAACAACAGTCCACCGGCCGTGGCATAGTCTCCGCCGGTTTGAACGTTCACTTTGCCAAATAACAGGACCGCTGAGCCGACCAGAATTCCCAGGAGCAGGGCCACCGTCGGTCGTTCGTGGTGATGCAGCAGCCATTTGAGAATATTCGTGACGCCAATGACGCTGACGAGCACTCCGATTCCCACCGGTAGCACGATCTGCAACCACGTCAGATCTCCCTCCTTGCCGAACGAGAGCACATACGTCTTTGCAGCCGCGATGGCGCCGAGGATTTGTCGGTATCGACCGAGCAACAGCAGCATGTAGGCGCCGGAGACGCCCGGCAGCACCATGGCACTCATGCCGAGCACGCCCGCCGCAATATCGAGGGCATAATTGGGCTCGAGGATGAATTCACCGCTCTTGACGCGCTCCTTGAGGCTGGCTTTCTCTTCGTCGGAAAGTCGCGATGCGCCGGTCGTTGTCAGCGCGATGACGACCATGACGGCGATGCCGGCCATCAACGGAAGGATCGAGCCCGGGTTCAAGGGTTTGACCATTTGCCAGAGCATTGGCACACCGCCCAGCGTCATCCCGATGAAGAGCGAATACATCGCCAACGGATAGGCGTCCATCAGCTTGCCGATTTGTCCCGCCAGCATGGCGATGGATAAGATCGCAATGCCGCCGATCATTCCGACGATCAGAAAACTTCGGCGCGTGAACTTCAACCGCGTGATATCCGCAACGGAGGAAATGAAGTCGTCGTACAGGCCGATGATCAGGATCATCGTTCCGCCACTCACACCCGGGACGAGATTGGCCAATCCCATTAGCACGCCGCCGATGCCACAACGAAACCATGGAATTGCTTGTTTCGGCGAGGGGTCCTTTGAAGTCGATTCACTCGGCCGCTGTTGGTTTTCCATCGATATGAAGACTCCCTAATCTGAGCGTCAAAACGCGAATGTTGAGGACCCTGGCGTGTGGACGCCTACCTGCACGGGCGCGGCCCTGATCGCTGAATACTCGCGTTTTCGTTGTGGAGACCTTACCGGGCGAGTGGGGCGATGCCAATCGAGTGGCCGGGCGACGTCTGATATTTTGCCTCCCGCGACGTATCCGCGCCGATGGTCCATTCATGTTTGTCGCGTCAGATTGGGTCAAATCGTAAATTAAGATGGAGACCCTGACGTGCGCCCGGGTTCTGCCCGTTCGGAATGATTGGTCGTCGCGCTGCGAGATTTGCCATGATTGATGTGCTTGAACGATTCACGATTCCTAATTTGTTTGCTGTGCTGGGCCTCCTGATTCTGATGTGGCTCTTTTGGCCGGTGCTTTGTGGAATCCTGGGAGCCCGGCGAGGACAAGGGCTTCAAGGGGCGGCCTTCGGTCTTCTCCTGGGGCCGCTGGGGTTGCTGCCGATCCTGCTAAGCCGGCCCCGGCGGGTTTGTTCCACGTGCCCGGCCTGCGGCCGTCGCGAGCTGAGTCCGGTCCGGCGTCATGTGCCGGCGGCTCTAATCGCCGGTGACGTGGCCAAGCCGCCCGTCGTCGTCGACACGGCCGGACAGTCCGAAACGTAAGTGCCTCGATTCGTCACACATGGTTTTCGTCCGAAAACAGGGAAAAATTTATCGTCATAATATGTTGCATAAATATGCATACTATGTATAATCTCCTACCATGAACGGAAAGCATCAAAGACAGGCGACGATTCGACGAATCATTCGGACGCGACCGGTGACGACTCAGCAGCAGTTGCTCGAGGCCCTGCGAAAGCTGGAGATGAAAGTCAACCAGGCGACCTTGAGTCGTGACTTGACCGAGCTCGGCATTCGCAAGGCCGGCAGTCGTTATGTCGTTCAGGCTTCCGAAGAGCATGGTCCGGACATCGTGAACTCGGCGGCCGCCGTTCGGAGTTTTGCGACCTGCGGCCCTCACATGATCGTGATCCGGACCGGCACAGGTCAGGCACAGACCGTGGGCGTCGCAATTGATGCCGCCGCGGATCCCTCGATCATGGCGACATTGTCCGGTGATGACACGATTTTCCTCGCGACGAAAACGCGCCGGACTCAGTCCGTGGCACTCCGTCGTCTTGAACAATGGTTTGGAGATAAACATGAGCGCTAAGCACTGTGTATTGGCCTATTCCGGCGGGTTGGATACGTCCGCGATTGTCCCCTGGCTGATTGACCAGGGTTATGTCGTGCATGCCGTGTTGGTGGACGTCGGTCAGAGCGAGGACCTGCCCGCGCTGCGAGAAAAGGCCTTGTCGCTCGGCTCCGAGACCGCCGTCGTCCGTGATGCCAAACCGGAGATTTTCGAGAAGGTTGTGCCGTACGCGCTTGGATTGGGTGCGACGTACGAAGGTGTCTATCGATTAGGCACGGCCTTGACCAGGCCGTTTATCGCGTTGGAGCAGATTCGTCGAGCGAGAGAGCTGGGTGGCGGCACCTTGATTCACGGGGCGACGGGCAAAGGTAACGACCAGGTCCGCTTTGAGTATGCGTATCGTAGTCTTGCTCCTGATTATCCTGTGCTTGCGCCTTGGAAATCGTGGGAATTCGGCGGTCGTCAGGATCTGATAGATTATCTCGCCAACAAGGGTTTGGAAGGCGACTATGAAGTGATCAAGGACTACAGCCTCGACGAGAACTTCTGGCATTTGAGCGTCGAGGGTGGTGTGCTCGAAGACCCGACGTCGACGCTGGAGGTTGATCGAGTTTTGGCTTCCGTGGCGGATCGCTTTGGAGGAAATGCTCACGCCAAGCCGCCGTCGAAAACGCTCGAGATCAAGATCGAGGAAGGCCTACCGGTTTCGATCAACGGCGAATCCGTTGCGCCGGACCGGACGATTGCGCGTCTGAACAGCGACTACAGACATGAGCCGTGGTCCTGGGATCTGGTGATTGAGAACCGGTTTACGGGCGTCAAATCAAGGGGGCTGTATATCAATCCGGCCGCGAAGCTCTTGCACATTGCCGTCGATGCCTTGTCCCGTAGCTGCTTGAACAAGCCGACGTTTGATTATTATGTTAACCTGGGACATCAATACGCGGCCATGTTGTATCGCGGTGAGTATTTTTCGGATCAGCGGATGATTCTTGAGTCGGCGGCTCGGGCGGTGATGCGAAGCTTGAACGGCGACGTCACGGTCAATCTGAGTCCGACGCCCTACGTTTCTCGGATCAACGCCGACAGGCCGTTGTTCTGCGAAGAGATCGCCACGTTCGAGAAGAGCGATTTTTCACATCAGGACGCGCAGGGATTCATTCGGTTGAGTTGGCAGTCCGCGGTCGGTCAGCCGTTTTCGGAGGCTGAAAATGAAAGCGCTATGGAACCAAATGCAAGACCTGCATCCGAAGTTTGCCGCGATCAATCGGTGTCTGGAGCAGGACTGGTTTCTTCTGCATTATGAACTGCGTCTGCAACGTGCCCATGCGAAGACACTCCGGGAAGCCGATGTTTACACCTCCGAAGAGCACGCGCGCATCCTTTGCGCGCTAGATCGGCTTGAGAAGGATTTTTCCGGCGAACCCTGCCCGGAGTCCGCCGCGGAAGACCTGCATACCTGGATGGAGTTGCAACTGAAAGACCTTGCCGGGGAAGCCGGTTGCAAGATTCACACGGCCCGTTCCCGTAATGATCAAGTCGCCACTCTGCTTAAAATGTATCTCATTGAGAAGGGCGGGGTGCATGTCGCGGACTTCGGCCGATTGATCGAAACGGGCTGTCGTCGAGCAAAAGATTGGAGCGACCTGGCGTTTCCTTTGCAAACGCACTGCCAATTCGCCGCGCCGGGCAACGTGGGCTTCTGGGTCCTGAGCTATATGACGGCACTATCAAGAGTGCGGCGCCACTTGCGGTATTTGGTCTCGGACTGGCGCCGGTCGTGCCCACTCGGGTCCGGCGCCGTCGCGGGCTCGTCGATTGCGATCGACCGTCAGGTCCAGGCGGCGCAACTGGGATTCGGGGCGCCGTCTCTCAATGCGCTGGAATCAACCTCCTGCCGGGATGAGTGTCTGGAACTGTTGGCTCTGCTGGCGCAGACGGCCCTGCATCTTCAATCATTTGCCACAGACGTCATCATGTTTTCACAGACGCCGTTGAACTGGACGGTCTATCCCGGTGAATTCGCAACCGGTTCCTCCATGATGCCCAACAAGACAAATCCCGATGCCATGGAATTGCTCAGGGGCGAGTGTAACGCCGTGCTTTCGGCACATCAGCAGGCGGTGATGATTTTGAAGGGGCTCCCGCGTGGCTATAACCGTGATCTTCAATGCATCAAGCCCGTGATTCGTCATGCCGTTGAGACGATGCACACGATAAGCACGCTCACCGAGTGTTTCCTGGGAGCGCTGGAATTCAATTCCGAGCAGCTCTTCGCCTCGCTCGAACTGGGACATATCAATGCGACGCTCCACATGGAAAGCAAAGTGAAGGACGGCATGGCCTTGCGCGACGCCCATCACGCCGTCGCGAAAGACCTGTCCCGATCCGCTATGCCGACCGATATCGCGACGGACCGTTATGAAACACAGGGCAGCGCCAATCCTGTTGAGACGCGGAGGGTCGCCGATGAACTGCTGACCGTCTTGAAATCGGAGGGCGGCCGTGAAGACTGACTGGTCGGTGAACAGCAAACGGGAATTCGGCGAGGTCAAGCGGATCGTCGTCAAGGTGGGCAGCGGCGTCATCGCCGGCAAAGGACGGTTTCGTCCGAAGGTGATCTCGATTTTGGCCCAAGACGTCACCGCGCTAAGGAAGCAGGGCTATGAAATCGTTATGGTCGTGTCGGGGGCCGTCGCGGCGGGTTTTCGATCGCTGGCGTTGGCGAAGCCGCCGTCGGCCGTGGTGTTGCGACAGGCGGCAGCGTCGGTCGGGCAACACCGGCTGATGGCGACCTTTGCCCGTGAGTTTGGAAAGCATCGTACACCGATTGCACAGCTTCTAATGTCGGCGGAGGACATTGAGAATCGTCGTCGTTTTCTTAGCGCTCGGCACACGTTGCAAATGTTGCTGAACCACGGGGTCGTCCCCATTATCAATGAAAACGACGCTCTGTCGGACGACGAGGCCAAAGTCGGGGACAACGATCACCTCGCCGCGTTGCTGACCAGCGTCGCGTCCGCCGATTTGCTCATCCTGCTCAGTCACGTCCGCGGACTCTATCATGACGAGACGGACGAGGTGATTCCTCAGATCGATACGGGATCGGACGTGGATCGTCATATCACGTCCGCCATCGGCGAGTCGGGCGTCGGCGGGATGAAAGCCAAGGTCTCCGCGGCACGGCTGGCCGGTCAGTGGGGCGTTTCGACGATCATCGCCGAAGGCACGAAGGCCGAAACGTTGCTGGAGGTCATCTCCGGCAAGCCGGTCGGGACATGGTTCGTCTCCAGCGGCAGAAAAAAACTGAATTCAAGGAAGCAGTGGATTGCGGTCAGGACCAGGTCGCTCGGGGCCGTCCGCGTGGATGTCGGAGCGCAGAAAGCGATTGTCGAAAAAGGAGCAAGTCTCTTGCCGTCGGGCATTCTCGAGGTCGAGGGCGATTTCTCAATCGGTGCGAGAGTGGACGTTCAGGACGCGTCGGGCGCGTCCTTCGCCGTCGGATTGGTTTCCTACCCTGCTGATGAAATACGGCGAGTCTGCGGCCGACGAGCGGCGGACATCAAAACGGTTCTGGGTTATGTCTATGTGGACGAGATCATTCATCGCGATGATATGGTCCTCCTGAACTGAGCACATGAAGGGACAATGCATGGGACCGGCTGAGAAAATGGCGGCGAGCGCACAGGCGGCCGCCCGGAAAATCGCCACGTTAACGACGGAGACCAAGAACGATTGTTTGCGCGATCTTGCGGACCGTATCGAGAAAAACACGGCCGATATCCGGCAGGCGAACGCACAGGATTTGAATGCCGCTGATCAGAATGGTCTCGGCGAGGCCAAAAAGAAACGGTTGGCTTTGTCGGATCAGGCCGTTCGACAGATGGCGGACGGTCTTCGTCAAGTCTCCGACCTTGAAGACCCGGTCGGCGCGGTCACGAAGCAATATGACGTGTCCAGTGGCTTGCAGGTCAGAAAAGTGCGTTGTCCGATCGGCGTGATCATGATGATTTACGAAGCCCGGCCGAATGTGACGGTCGATGCCTTTGCGCTCTGCTTCAAGTCGGGCAACGCGTGCATCCTGAAGGGAGGTCGCGAGGCGTCACATTCCAATCGGATGCTCGCGGACATGATTGCGGCGACGCTTCAAGCCCATGGGATTGCGCCGGACGCCATTTCACTGCTGACGACTTCAGATCGCGAAGAGATCAAACGTCTTCTTCAGTTGGAGCAATACATCGATCTGGTGATTCCGCGAGGCGGGTCTTCGCTCATCCGGTTTGTTCACGAACATTCCAGAATTCCAACTGTGCAACATTTTCATGGGGTCTGTCACATTTTTGTTGATGCGTCCGCCGACCCGGATCGTGCCGTCGACGTTTGCGCCACGGCAAAAACTTCAGCGCCGTCCACCTGCAACGCGGCGGAATGTGTGCTGGTCCACGCGTCGGTGGCCGCGGACTTCGTCCCCGGGCTCGTGCGCCGGTTGAGCGACGAGGGCGTGGAGGCACGCGGTGACCAGGTTGTGTGCAAGCTGGCTCCTCAGGCGGTGCCGGCCAACGATGACGATTGGGGGCGGGAGTTTCTGGACCTGGTGCTGGCGATCAGGGTCGTGCCCGACTTCGATGCGGCCGTGGCCCACATCAATCAGTATGGCTCGAATCATACCGATGCGATTCTTAGCACGGACCCCGTGAATCAGCGGCGTTTCACCGATGAGGTGCAATCCTCCTGCACGCTCGTCAACGCCTCCACGCGTTTCAACGACGGATTTCAGTTGGGTCTGGGCGCAGAGATTGGAATCAGCACGTCAAAAATTCACGCTTACGGCCCCATGGGACTAGAGGAGCTCACGACGCAGCGCTACGTCGTGCAGGGCGATTGGCAGACGAGGTAACCGTCGTTGCGCATTGGAGATGTCCGGATGGCCTGGAGCGTATCAAACACCGAATTAATGTGACATAAGGCGCTTCAGAAGGGAAGCTTCTGACAGGCGTTCTGAAGCCAGGTCTCTATTCGTCCTGCGTTTCCTGGAGCCGGCCGGCGTGAGTGTGCCCGCGATCGCTCCGATCTTCTTGGCACTGCAAGGTACGACCTGGTTTCGCCCGGCTCGTTTCCCCTGATAAAGCGCTGCGTCAGCGGATTTTATCAGTTCGTTCGGTGCGGCTTTTCCACGGCAGTGAGCGACTCCCAGCGTGACGGATAACGGAATTTGCGTGCTATCGACATGAAACGGATGCATGGCGACGGACTGCCGAATTCGTTCTGCGATATCGACGCCGTTTTCTTGTGAACTGCGAGGAAGGATCGCCAGAAACTCCTCTCCCCCGATTCTACCCAACATATCCTCACTACGAAGACACGCCTCGATTCGCGATGAGATCGCGCGGAGTGCATGGTCGCCGACCTGGTGTCCATGCGTATCGTTGATGTTCTTAAAGTGGTCCACGTCGATGACCGTGACGCAGAGTTCGTCGACCGGCCTCAAATCGCCCGTGACTTTTGATAGTTTACGCAAAATGCTTCGACGGTTTAGAAGTCCGGTCAGCGGATCGGCATAGGCCAGCTTGCGCAACTTGCGTTCTGCGCAATACTTCTTCGTGATGTTCTCGTGCGTCATCACGAAAAGCGATCCGTCTCCATAGGGAACGAATCGAAGTTGGAACCACCGCCGGGTGGTCGGCGCGTGACACGGATAGATCATTTCGAACTGCGTACACTTTTCTTGAATAACATCGTGGAATCCCTCGATCGCCTGTATGGCTTCTTCGACGTTATCAGTCGCAGCTTTTTGACAAATGTCAAAATAATTCACTCCCTCGCACAAATGGCCTGGATCACCGCTGTTTTCAACGGCGAACCTGCGCCAGGAACGGTTGGTGACTTGAATGGTGCCCAGCGCGTCCACCACGACGATTTGCGTAGGTAGACAGTCGATGAGATTGACAACATCGAGTGCTATTGACATGGATATTTCTCACAATGGCCCGAGAACATACGCACTCCTGTGAACAGGAATCATCGTGCTGAAGTAACCATCGACGTGGTGGAACGAGGCCTTAATCTTTTTGTGAGGGTTCACCCTGGAAAGTCTCGGGCAGTGTCCTTACTTGAGTCCGGATTTCCGAGTACGCAAATCGTTGCGTTTCTCCGCACCCCCTACAAAGGAGGGAATGCGATCGGGTTAGGTTGATTTGAACGTCGAACATCGCATCGATGCATTATCGGCGTATCGATTGCGCCCTCGTCAAGACTTATCGCAAGTCGAAAAAGCGAAATCCCCATAAGGCGCCGTTTTTCTTAGGTCCCAGGCCCGTGGTTTTCGGCTGGACTTAAGTCCGGCGTCCTCGCTTGTTATCCCGTCATGCGGGCACCCGGTCGGGCCGACATACGGGAAGAAGTCCTGGCGTCAGGTCTCCGGAGACTTCAACAGGGAAGCAAAGTGGGCCTGATCCAGGGACGGATATGGTGGGGGGAAGTGACATGTCTCGGGATCGCAGGAATCCCCGGCGCGCGACGCTCGGACGTCGCGCATCAGAGCGGACAGTACTCTACACAAAGGTCAAATGGCAAGACGAGTCCAAGGCCGGTGACCGTGTGGGGGTACTCGTCGGAATCTCTGAAGCCGGTTTCGCCTTATTGACGGACAGCGATAACACGCCCGTGCTCGGCGCGATGATGAGGTTGAAGGTCGGCCGGCGCCGATGGAACAAACGCGCCCAAGTCATTCGGATTGATGCGATTTCGTCTGATTCGAACTGTGTTGCGGCAGAGTTTGAAGATCGGACTGCGGATCGTTTGTGCCTGGAGCATGCAGGAGGTGATCGATGCAGAGAAGAATGAAGAAAACTGAAAGAAGGGGGTCTCCGCGTGAATGGCGTTCTCAACCCATTTGGTGGATGGAATCTACCGACGGCCAGTTAAGACAGGGATGGCTGATCGAAAGCTCGGCAGACGGAGCGGCCTTTCTGTTCAGAGGAGCGGGAAGTCCTCTCTCGGGCAATCGAATCGTGGCGTCAACGTTGGACCCGCGGGAAGCGGGCAAGCCCATGCGAGAAGCCGTGGTGACAAGAGTCGAACCAGTGCATGCGGATCTGGTTTTGATGGCGACCAGTTTCCAATCGGTCGACTAGGAAAGAGAGTATCTGAAGGGAGACACCGGGTCGATGGCGTCAGAAGGTCTGCAACATGAACGCGCGGCGACGGAGCGTCGCCATTTTGCTCGTTGGAATACCGAAAAGAGACTTTCGTGGCGAATCCATCGAGGGCGCCGAATCCGCAAGAGTATCGTGACGGAACGGTCTCTCAACAGCCTGGTGCTGGAAACGGCGGCCGAGGACGCTCCAGATGTGGGGGCGCGATTTTATCCGAGTGATGGAGAGATCGCGATGAAGTTCGGATTCCGATCGGCCGTTGTTCGGCGCATGGAAGCAATCAGCGATGACACAAGAAAAGTCTATGCCGAGATCGAGGCATGACAATATAAATACATTTGACTATATTAATGCGCCGAATCGTTTATGAAAGACGATCGGCACCTTCGCGCTGATCGTGCCGTGCGGGCCCGTCTTTGCGTAATAGTTCCCATAATGTGGAGTCTGTCTGAGGGGCCGTTACGAGACAATCTCGCTTCGTGGCGACCGACGGCAATCCGTCCGGTACGGTAGAGAGTAACGATTTAGCAAAGGCAAAAAGACCGCCGTCCCCACGTCATGAAGAACCCATGGCCCTGTGAAATCTGAGGGGTTGGGTGTTCTTCCGAGCGAGGCCCTTCGCATCCATTTGGGCTTCATCAAACATTAATACAAGATTAGTTTTTCCTTACGAAGACAAAAATATTTAGACGGCATAATTCCGACTCCAAAAGGCAGCAATGTGCCGCCGGTTAGCCGTAGGGCGATAGGAAAAACACCTGTTTCCGAGGAGAGAGTTCAATGAAAACTTTTAAATTGCGGCGTCGAGGAGGATTTACGCTGATCGAACTGCTTGTGGTCATTTCGATCATCTTGCTGCTATCCGCCATTTTGTTGCCTGCCCTGAGCGCGGCTCGACAGAGCGGTCAGGCGGCCGCCTGTGCGATGCATTTGAGAACGTTCGGGACCGCGTTCGAGATGTATGCCTCCAATGATGCGATTGGTGCACGCACTTCCGGAGCGTTCGATCATCTACGTGACGGGGATGTACGGAAGTTTGGATGGGTGGCGGACGTCATCAATCTGAAGGTCGGTAACCCCGGCAATATGCTTTGCCCGACGAACCGTTTTACCGTGAGCGAAAAGGTCGGTGACTACACCGGCGCCTCAGCCACCGGCGCTCCCAATCCCAATCGTCCGCACCCCATTCCTGTGGTGCCGGTCGGTGTTCAATCGGAAGAGCTTTGGGCCAAGGGCTACAACAGCAATTACGCGACAAGTTGGCATTTCTCCCGAGGCGATCCGACGGCCGCTGACGGCTTTGGCGTGAATGGCGATCCCAGTGATCCGAGCAAGAGTCCGCGCGACGGCGACGGCCCGCTGAATCTGAAGCACCTGGGTATGACCGACGTCTCCGCGGACCGCATCGTTGTGATGGGCGATGCTCGTGTTGGCGATAGCGGCGATTCATCGGTGGATTCCTCCTATGCCCAAACCGTGAATACGTTCGCGGGGGAAAGCGTGCTCAGTGTGGGCGACTTCACGGTAGAGTCCTTTACGGACGGCATGAGTGTTGACTACAGCTCGATCACCGGAGTTCCCGGTAACGGACATGAATTCAACGACATTGCCCCGCTTCACAGGCCCAAGACCGGGGATTATGTCGGAGGATTCGCCAATGTGCTGTTCGCCGATGGGCACGTCTCCGCCGTGTACGATGCGGCCGGCGAATCAGGATCATCGCCTGACGGCTATCTTGGTCCCTACCAGACCGGTGGCTCTTCCTTCTCGATTAACGACGCCGCGTTTCGGGAAATCTCCAGGTCGATGTGGTATGGGCGACTTCGCCCGAGGCCGTCCGCCGGCGGCGGAAGCAACGAGGGGTAAGCAAAGCCCCGTACCCGAGTCCGCAAATCTTCAGGTCCGGCTGGGTTTCACCCTGATGAAGCCCAGCCGGTTCCGAGTTTCTTGAAACGCCTCCCCCGCTTTGAGTAAAATCAAGCGATCAAGGCGGGGGAATATGAAGAAGCTCGTTTTGCTCCTGATGCTGTCGGTGACGGTCGGTGCCTGCGGGATTGGATCGCTCGGTACTCGGCGAGCGGGGCCAGTTCCTGTACCGGGCGGCGTGTTGATCGGACTGCCGTCTCTGGAAGGACAATGGGTTCTGGCGGACGAGTTCGGCGGGCGCTTCTGCCTGACGATTCAGGAATCTCGTATTTCCATCCTAAACGACGGGTGCCGCACCGACGGGCTCGGATTCGCAGCACGGATCAACGATGCCCCAACAGCGGCCATCGCAGGCGATCAATTGATTATGACGGTTGCCTACAATCCGGAAATCTTCAGCAATTTCGAGGTTCGCCTGACGTTCACGGGTGAACTCCAGGCCGACGGTTCCTATGTTGGCCTGCTCCGATTGGAGGAGCCGATACCTGACCAAGTCGCGGGCGCCAGCAACGGCTCAGCCGGTGATGACGCGGATTCAATCATCGTCTTCGAAGCATCGGCCGTTCTCGCAAGGGTGTAAGCGCTCTCTATTGGAATCTTGTGGCCGAGTCTTCGCCCCTTCGACGACGACGCATCCAGCCGATACCCAGGAGCGTCATTGACATCGTCATCATGGTTGGACCGGGACAGAGGCCGATCGGGGCGGTCAAATCGCAGGCGTCGCCGAGGCCGTTTCCATTGGCATCTTCCTGTCCGGGATTCGGATTGCCCGGACAGTTGTCGCAATCATCGCCAATGCCGTCCCCGTCAACATCCACCTGATCCGAATTCGCAATGCTTGGGCAGTTGTCACAATCATTCACAATTCCGTCGCTATCGTCATCTGTCGGCATCGTGGGTGTGGCCGAGGCCGCGGCGAGCAACCCATTCTCAACGAAGTTGCCGCGGACGATTTCGAATGATGTTCCCACCAGAAACTGTCCTGAAGATGGGGCGATCACAACGTCGTCGCCGGCATCGCTCTTGTTGATCTGTATGCTCTCGATTTCGAGGGGCGTGTTGTAGAACAGCGTCTGTGGGCTGAGCCCGCTTGAGAAAATCACTTTGTTCCCGTTGACGCAAGGATTGGCGGCGTCGAAGGGGCTTACGAGCGTGAAGATCGGGGCTTCGTCGAAAGCAAAGTTGCCCTCGACGGCGAGGTTGTGCGACGCACCGTTACTGGTGTCGAGGAGGACGCCCGAAGTGCCGTCCGAAGTAAATGTGCCTTTGAACGTCGAGTTGATTTGTTGAACCGCGCCCGGTGGCGTCTCGGGTGTTGCGCTGTCGGCGAGGAACCAGACACCCTCCGCGCACGGAGCCGTCACGGGATCGTCCGTGTTCGTTAGAATGACGTTGCCTTCGACCGTCACCGGCTCAAAAAAATACACGCCGCTCTCATCGCCCGTATCACATTCTCCGTCGCCGGGGAAGACCTCACTCCCGGGCCCCAGGGCTTCGAGATTGCCCGTGATGGTCTCGAGAAAATCAAACTCAGTGCTCGCATTGAATTCGTTTCGAAACGTCCCGTGGTGTATCGTTGCTTCCGGGATGTACAGAGCGCCGGCGCGGTTGAACGACGTTCCTCCTCCGCCGATCTCCGGAAGCGAAATCATGACGCCGGCATCCGTGATTTTGTCAAAGTCGATATCGAGGTAGCCGCCTCCCGTGATTTGAAACGCACCGTCACGGGTGTTCGGCGGACCCCCTAATGCGGCTGGGTCTACGGCGATGAGAAACCTGCTGTCTCCAAAAACCATGGCCGGTTCGGAGATATGAACGAGGGCATCTCCCGCGGTGCCGTCGACATACCATAGAAAGTTGTCGTACAGATCGAAAAACCCATCAACCACGAGACGGTTGGTGACGAACAAGTCGGACCGAACACTATCCGAGAGGCTTTGGTCGGTGACGGAAAGGCTGCTGCCGTCGGCGATTCGGACATTCCGCAATGTCGCGGCTTGAGGCGATGCGCCGGGGGCGCCGGCACTGGGATCACCCAGTTGAATGCGCGACGAACCGCCGAAGACCAGTTCACCGTCACCGTCGACCTCGGCGAGATCTCTCATCTGCAGCATGCCCATGACATAAAGCTCGAGATTGCCCAGGAGCGTTAGGATATCGGTTGCGCCGATGATGATCTCACCGAGAATGATCACAGTGCCGTCTACACCGAGCGTCGGACCGCCGTTGTCGAGATATGTGTCGAAGGTCGTATTCATATCGATGCGGGCAGCGCCGATCAGGTCTTCCTCAAACACGGACGAGGCTCCGACGTTCGGCAGCCGTATGAACACGGTGTTGCCACTGGCTCCGCCGTCGGTGGCATCCTGGACCGCACTCCCAAGAAAACAGGGCGCGGTCGGATCACTGCAATCGCCGTCGGCGAGATAAACGGTCGGGCCGTCCGGCGCGGCGAAGTTTTGCCCTTGTGTCTTGGCGACGGGCAGGGTGGTCAGGACCATCAGCGCACTTGCATAAAGGGAAGATTTTTTTGGCTTGTACATGGGAAATGCCTCCGGGCCGATTGTCTCAAATCGTCTTATCGCAGTCAAGATTGTGGAGTGCGGCAGACATGCAAACCGCAATGAATACAGACCAAATACCGGTATCGGGCTTTGGATTCAGATTCAGATGAGTTCGCGCATTGTCAGTCTACACTGCCACGTTATATTGACATCGATGTCTATCAAACGCGACTTCTCCTACAGCAATTACGGCTCACTTCCGTTTCAGGAGTCTGCGATTCTGTTTCCCTTCGGTCGTCGGAGTTTTTTGCCGGCGATGGTCAAACGGTTTAACGGCGAGCCGATCGCGATGGGGGAAAATACGGATCGCGAGGCCTATACGCTTCGCATCAACGGATCTTGCATCACGCTGATCTATTCGGGCATGGGTTCTCCCGTTACCGCCAATGCCCTGGAAAAGGCCGCAGCCAACGGTGTTCGCAGGCTCGTGCTTTTTGGGGCCTGTGGCGGTACCGTCGAGCAGGTCCAAGTCGGTGACCTCATCGTGCCCTCGGGCGCCGTTCGAGGGGAGGGCACGTCGCGTTACTACATGCCGTCCTCGTTTCCCGCCGTTCCAGATGTGGAACTCTCGTTTCGGCTATTGGCCAGCGCTCGAAACCGGACCGGGACGAACGTTCACCAGGGCTTCGTTTACACAACGGATGCGTCCTACCGGCAGGGGCCTGAGGTTTATGGGCAGCATGAGGGCGCTGTTATTGGTGTGGACTGTGAATGCTCAGCCGCGTTCGTGGTCGCTTCCGCGCTGGGCCTCAGGGCCGCCGCGATTTTTTTCTGCACCGACAACATACTCTCAAAGGACCGAGCGAATAGGAGCAGGCAGGGGTTGGAGAATGAGACTGTTCGGCGATCGTTCGAGGCTGCGGCCGAAACGGCGGTTGAGGTTCTGATGGAGTTGAGCGACTGACTTCAAGCATGGTCTTGGAAATCGCCATGCGCGAGATGCACTTCAAGCGAGAGAATGACTTAGTTCGGGTTTTGCGCCGGACTGTCGCTGCGAGTGGATCGTCGTAATCAACTTTTTTCGATCAATCGGTTTTGTCGCGAATTCGTTACATCCTGCTTCGATGCATTTCTTGCGATCGCCTTGCATCGCATTGGCTGTCAACGCGATGATCGGGCCGGTGTAGTCACGACGGCGAAGTTGGCGTGTCGCCTCGTAACCATCCATGACGGGCATCTGCATGTCCATCAGAATGACGTCAAACGGAGCCCCCTTGTCACGAGCGGATAGGGCGGTCTCCAAGGCGGCTTTGCCGTTCGAAACAAACGACATTTCGGCGCCGGCCTTCTTAAGGACATGTCCAATGAGCCGTTGATTGTCCGGACCGTCTTCCGCGAGGAGTATGCGACATCCCTTCAGCTTTGGAATATCATCGCTCGCGGTCCGGGATGGGGTCTTTCGGGTCATGATGATCGTGCGCGGGTCCTGAATCATCTTGACGTTGTCGAGCGGGCCTGTGGAGATACTCAATCGAAATCGAGTCCCCACGCCTACCTGGGCCTCGACAATGGTAATATCACCGCCAAGCATCTCGGCGAATCGCTTGCTGATGGCCAGCCCCAGTCCCGTTCCGCCGAACTTACGCGTCGTCGAAGTATCCGCCTGACTAAACGGCTGGAACAGTCTCGACATTTGTTCCCGCGTCATTCCGATCCCTGTATCCAACACGTCGAATTGCATCCGCGGCGCGGCTTTATCATCGATACATCGCGCAATCAGCCGCACGCCTCCGACTTTGGTGAATTTGATGGCGTTTCCGATCAGATTGATGAGGATCTGTCGGAGTTTCACGGGATCGGTTTGAATCGTTTCTGGAATGGGGCCTAGGTACTCAACGTTAAATGCAATGCCTGCGCCGTCGGCCTTCACTCTCATGAGCGAAGCCACGTCCTCGATGATATTGCAGAGATCATAATGCGTGTTTTCAACGGTCATCTTCCCCGCTTCAACTTTTGACAGGTCGAGAATGTCGTTGATGATCCCGAGAAGGTGTTCTCCGTTTCGCTTTATGGTGGCGACGGAGTCGACGTTGTCCGTTCCGGACACATTGTCGGCGAGAGTCTCTGCGAACCCCAGGATGGCAGTCATGGGCGTTCGAATCTCGTGGCTCATGTTCGCAAGAAACTCGCTTTTGGCTCTGTTGGCGGCATCCGCTTCTTCGCGCGCTCGTTCGAGTTCCTTTGCCTGATCCGTCAACTCGATAAACGACTCCTCGGCCATCGCCCTGAGTTCCGCAAATTCGGTGACAAGTCCACGCAATTCCTCTTCAGCAGACCGTTGGGCTCTGTAAGTGTCCGAATAATCTCGCAGGAGGCCCAGAAGGGGGACGGCATAACACAGGGATTTGGCTGCATGGGCAATGTTGAAGCAGGAATCATGCAACGCATCAGAGCCGAAGGCCATGTACAACTGCGTTGCAAAAGCAGGAATCAAGCCAAGCATCAGGGTTTGGGCGAAGATGGAAGGGTACCGTCGCTGGTACCTGGGAAACACGAACACGCCGCAGAGCGCATAAAGCACGATGGGGTAGAGATCATACGGTCGTTTTAGAAGCGAATCCGGGAACATCGTCTGCGGCAGCACTTCTGATCGGGCGCACGTCGCAATGATCAGGTAGGCGACGGCCATGAAAGAGGCACTGACCAGGCAGATGAACCGTCCTCGGTTTTTTGCCGTCACCGAGGGAAATCTGAGAATGACGAGGACGCCGACCAACAAAATAATCGCGTTGAATATGCGACACAGCGCCCATGTGAAAGGAATCAGACTCTGATTGTCTGCTACGGCCGAAATCAGCCTGTCTACTGCGAACGTGTGGAAGGCATCCATTCCTCCGGCGCAAATTAAGGCCACGCCGATAATCGGAACCGACGGCTCATCTTTGAGGCGATAATGGAAGAAGGCCAGGACCGCGACAAAGGCCGCGAGGCAAACCGCCGTCCACTCCAGGATGGTGTGTGTAAAGCTGCCGTGCAAGGCATGGTGAGCGACTTCACTGAAATTTTCGGACGTCAGCATCCCTTCTGCCAACGGCGCATCGACGGTCGTTGAGAAATCAACACCGATCGCCAAGAGCGGCAACGGTGCGGCGCACAGCAGCGTCAGGAACCAGGCATAGCGCGCCACGTTGAAAGATTGGCCTGAAGGGCCCGCAGGGGTGCTCTCAGTGGGTAATCCCGCATTGGCCATGTTAGAATTTGCCCCGATTGCTTATCCTGAAGGGAAACATCGCTTTCATTATTGTCATGCAAACGCCGTTGCGACCGCCCGTGATCAGGAAGCTCATCGAAACGCGCTGATCACACGAATGTTCCTCCCTACGTCAACGTTTGCATTTTGCATCGGCCAGAAGTCGATGAAAATTAGAACATCGAGTGTTCTCAAGAATAATTCGCATTAGGGCCCGAGAACCATACGTCTGCGCGTCCTATTATGAACAGCACGGACCGAACCTTTGCGCTTTTGTAACATCGACACGGCGAGATTTCATATTCACTTTGGCTGGAGTCAGGCCCCGATGAAAACTCGGAGTTCTCGAGTATTTGAGCCGGAGGATGGTAATCGGACGCTCTGTCAGACAGGCGACGAAATCGCCGAATGATGTCGATTCGGGCTAAGCGAGCGAGCCGGGGCGCCGGAGATGCTTAAACACGCCCTCCATGCGGTGACATAAAAAACTGCTGTCTGAGTGAGCGCTTTCGCGACCGTTTTCGTCTCTATTTCTTGGGCCGTCTTTCGGGCTGGCCGCGCAAAGCCCGAAGCAGGGACGGAAGGGCTCCACGGGCGCGATTTCTCATTTCTGGTCGGAGGCAAAGGATGGGCCCCTGTGTTTGTTGCAATGTCGAACACTGCCCGGCAGCGTAATCGGGCGAGGTCATATCGAAAACTCGGGTTGTCGGAGGACCAAGTGATGAGCAAGAACAGGATCATCTTGTGGTGCTTTGCGCTATTCTCGGCCTTTCTATCGGCGGCGTGTAGCAATGGAGACGGCGATTTTCGCAACAACGATCGCCGGGCCGACGGCGACGGCGAAGCCCGGACAGGCTCGCAGTTGCAGGTCACTAAACGGAAGCAGGTCGCCCTGAGCATGGCCTACTTGGCGTACTCCGGCGAGCAAATCATCGTGAGATGGCCCTGGGACAAAACCATCCCCAGGGAGATTCTTAACATCATCAATACCACGATGCCGAAGATCCGCGTGTTGAAAAACGACTGGAAGGTGGTCTGGGGGCCGGCGATCTACAAGTTCGAACTCGCTCTGCTCCAGGACAACATGATGTTCGTGGCACAGAATCGGAAGGATCCTTCGCAATACATCGTGGCCGTTCGTGGGACCAACGGGATGGCGTTCCTCGATTGGTATGAAGAGGATTTTCGCGTCGTCGAGAAGGTGCCCTGGGAAGTTCCTCAGGGCGTCCGCGTCAAAGGCAAACCACACATCTCGAAGGCGACCCAGATCGGATTGAACGCACTGCTGACCGAGTTGCGTCCCAACGATCAGGTCCCCGGCGACCAGAGAATCGAGCCTTTTTTAAAAGAACTGGCGAGAAAGAAGGTCGACATCTGCTTTGTCGGACACAGCCTTGCCGGGGCGCTGGCCCCGACGTTGGCGCTGTGGTTTCACCAATCGCAAGGGCTCGTCCACGGTTGGGACCCTTCCAACAACGCCACGATTTCAACGATCGCCTTCGCCGGCCCGACGGCCGGTGACGCGGATTTTCGGGACTTTTTCAACGAACAACTCGGCGGCCGCTGCACGCGCATTCATAACACCAACGACATTGCCACCAAGGCCTGGCAGACCTCGAGGGTGAAGACGATGTTCGGTTTGTACCGCAGTGTCGGCATTGAAATGACAAGGCTTGAGCATGATCTGGTCAAATGGATCATCAAGCACGTCAAAGACTATGAGCAGATTCAGACGCCGGAAGGGTTCACGTTTCCGCTTACCAGGAGTCCGACATACGACACTTATCTCAAGCAGGCGAGCTATCAGCACAGCCACTCGTATCCCATCCAGTTGCGGGTGCCTGAACTCAACAACGTAATCAGGAAGCGGTAGGCGCGGGATCGGGTCGATCGAAAAGATTCCTAATAATTCAACTTGAGGGGAGCGCTTGAAGCTCGGATATCGTCCTAGTTTAGGGAGGGAGAAGACGAGCTCGCCCCGTTGCCGTTCGATTGCCCGCTTGGTATCAAGCAAACGCTTGAATACTTCAGTCTAAGTTCACTCAAACCGATTAGGAGACTCATTATGAAGAGCACACCCATGGTCTGCGCGCTCATTCTTGTCTTACCGTCCACCGGGCTGGGTCTCCCGGCCGATCGGACGATTATCTACGAAATCCACGAAACCCCGAGCGACCCTCAAACCGCGGTGGATTGGACGGTTGAACTTGATCTAAAGGCAGCCGATTCGAAAGGCGCCGACGACATCGGCTGGGAGATTCAAGAGATCAGGATCACGGACGAAGGCACTCAGGCCGTCGAGTGGTGCGAGGTGAACCCATACTCGAACGGATCAGATAACCTGTGGTGGCTCAGCCACGACGACAGCAATAACCCGACCGTCGATGAGTTTACCGAACCTCCACTGATGCAGGGTACGGCGACGAATGTCTCGACGGATCTTGATTACGATTTTGAGGGAACGCTATACACGCCGCCCGCACCGCCGCAGCAACCGCCTTACCCCGTGACCTCGTCGTTGTGCTATCGATTTCACATCGTCGGTGAACAGGATCCGGAGGCGGATGAGCAGGATGAGCCTGCGGAGACGGACGATGATTCCGGTAACCCGTAGGAAGACAACTTCCGCTTGACGAACCGCAGGTAGTTTCGAAGGTCGTTCAGCAGCCGTGCCTGGTCCTTGACGAGGCCGTGGTCCTCGTCGAGTTTTTCGAGCGAGGCGATCGCATTTGTCAGGATCGTCTGGGCCTGTTTGTATTTCTCCGTGTTGTTTTCTTTGATGTGACAGCGGGCCAGCTTAATGTCGCATCGGGCGATATCAAGGACGTGCTCAGCCGCTTCAGGCTGGATCGAGCACAGGCTGTCCGAGAGTTGTCGAGCCTGCTTGTAGATGGATCGAGCGCCGGAATAGTCTCCGATCTCAAACTTGCATCGACCGATCCACCTGGTGCAAAACGCCAAGTCCGTTTTGCACGATGTGTTCGACGGCGCCCGCTTTATGATTCCAATCGTGATCGAGCGTGATTGCTCGAAGTGCCCGAGCGCTTTTTTCCAATCATGGACCGTCGCAGCCTCCTTGCCACGGAGCGCGTGAGAGGAAGCAAGGTGCCGTTTCCAACAAAGCTCGTCGGGATATTTACGATTCATCCTCTCAGCAAGTGACGCCGCCTTCGAGGAGATTGAACGGCCTCGATCAAGCTCGCCGTTTGAAAAGTCTTCCCAGGCCAGCCGGTGAAGGGCGCGATACCGGATCCCCATGATTTGCCGGTCTTCGATTCCGCTTAGTTCTGTGAGTTCGACGGCGGACTCAAATGACCGTCGGGCCAGCTCTGCACGGCCCGAGTCCCTGTAAACATTTCCGAGTTGAACGAGACCGCCGGCATCCATGCCAATCTGCGCAGCTCGAGCGATTTGATCTTTATGCCAGACAGACATAGCCGTAACGGCGCCGGAGATTGCGAGGAGGATGCCCAACGCGGCGATTGCCGCGCCGGCCTTGTGTCTGCGGAGTTGCTTTGAAAGGAGATACCAAATGGCTGGCCCTGCTGCATTCACAGGCTCCCCGTCGATCCACCGCCGCAGGTCATCGGCAAGCTCGGTCGCATTCGAATAACGACCCGCCGGGTCTTTGACAAGACATTTCAGGATGATCTTTCGCAGATCGGCTGAAATTGCTCGAGGACATCGCGGTTCTTCATTCACGATGGCCTGGATAATCTCTGATCGATCTCCATCCACGGAGTAGGGAAAGTCGTCGGTAAGCAGCTCATAGAGCAGTACGCCCAGAGAATACACATCCGTTTGTACGTTCAAGTGTTCGCACTTGAGTTGCTCAGGGCTGGCATAGGGAAGCGTGCCCATGATCTCACCGGTGACAGAACAGTGCTGGCCGGGAAGCTCTTCGACGTCACGCGCGAGTCCGAAGTCGACGACGCGAGGAACACCCTCTTCGTCCACCAGAATGTTCGATGGTTTGATGTCGCGGTGGATCATTCCGAGTATGTGGGCAGCTCCGATCGCATGCGCCACCTGAATGACAAGATTCACTCGGTCTCGAATGCAGAGCTTTCGTTGATCAGCGTACTCCGTGATCGAATCACCCTGCACCAAATCCATCACCAACCAGCGGAGAAAGGGCTGACGACCGCTGTCCCGTATGTTGACGATGTTGGGATGGCATAGGCAGCCGAGCATCGAGACTTCTCGCTCGAAGCGCCTGGCGTGCCGGTTTGCGCTATCCGTCAGGGGCCCGCAGATTAGCGTCTTGATGGCCACGATCTTGCCGGTGGATTCTTGTACGGCTTTCCATACGGTCGCCTGCCCTCCGCGGCCGATCATTTCTTCGATCAAGTAGCCCGGGATCTGACTTCTTAGGAAATCGAGATCGGCGTCGAGATCTCCATCCAAATCAAGTCGGTCATCATCTTCCGATAGATCGGATGATCCTCTATTTTGAGCAAGGAGTAGATCACGGTTGAACTGGCGAAGCCTCTCGTGAATATCGTTTTCGTTCATGATACAAGCACGCACTTTTTAAGTGGACGATCATCCCACAATTGGCGCAGGCCCTTGAAAATAAGGGCGTGGACCGCACTTCTTGATCGATTCATGCGCTTGGCGATTTCGACTTCCGTGAGGCCCTCAAAGTATTTCATGCGGATGGCATCACTGCGATCTTCGGAAAGCCGGTCAATCGCTCGTTCAAGCCTGTCGATGACTTCGGCCATCGCCACTTCTGAGGAAGGTGTCCGCTGGCGTCCACGATATTCACTGATTAGCCTGATCATGGTCGACGCCAGTAATTCAATCTGTCGTCGACGTCGCCCGCCTTCTCGTTTTTGTTGGCGATAGTATCTGCTGGCATCGGTCAACACGTTCTGCGCGCAGACGCTCAACCAGCAACGGATCTGTGTTCTCGTGGGCCATTTTTTGGGCGTCGTCGAAGCGTGCGCGCGTAGGAAAACCATTTGGACGACGTCGTCCGGCGACAGGTATTGCCCGAGTTCGTTGCGGCTAAGCCTCATTTCCACGTCAAGACGGAGCCAATCGGCTTCGTCGTAAAAAACTTGGCTTAGCCGAGCATTTTCATGTAAGTTTCTATTTTCCAATTAGTTGCGAGCCTATTTATTTTTTTGTTTCAAGGGAGCGCTTTTTTTAGAAAATCCGTCCTAATATCTGGGGTTTTGGAAGCCAGGAGGATGCAGACGATGACGTCGGTAATGGACCGTAATTTCTTTTCTTCCGGTGTTGAGGGCTTGTTGGGGATGGCCAAGGATTCACGGGGCGAGCTTGAAGAACTGGCGGACCTGCTTGCCCAGGGGCCCGTGTCACGCTCAGATAACGGTTTGTACTTAGCCGTGGCCCTCACCCTCGCATTGCTCGAATTCATCGAACAAGAAGCCTTAAACAATTGAATCGCACGCGGTTCCCTTGGACACAAAAAGGGATGCGTCCTTAGTGTGCCGAAGCTGGGGGCGTTTGTGGAGGTCATTGTTTTCGTCGAGGGATCTTTTTTCCTGCCATCTTACGCGGTTGAGGCTGCGGCGCCGGCCGATGAGCGACCTGGAGGGCTTGCCATCGCCGCCATCTGAACCAAAGCCTCAATCGACTTCATCTCACATCCATTTTTTACACGATAAGTCAATTCAAAACAATGATTTATCATTTAATAAGCGAATAATAACCATGTTTAGCTTATATCTTTAGGTATAGGGCTGTCAAAGATATGGGTATGGTTGTCGGGAATGGAAGCCCGCTACGGGTGGGTCTCAGTCCCTGTTTCGTGATGGGTGCGAGGCGGCGTCTCCGTGTTTTGCGGAAAGGGCGATCCGGTGCGCGAACTGCGGGCCGTCACGGTCCTGAACATTCCGAACACGCCGTTTGGTCGGCAGCCGAGGCGCACGCCGCCCGGGGGCCGTTACCGCGTTTGACTACGATGACGGCTCGGTCGGGACTCGCCGTTCTTACTCCCCAATTCATGCCTCCCTTGAAGGCCTCCCTTGAAAGCGAATTGGCCCAAAAAAGCCGCGCATGGCCGGCCAAGTTCGACCTTAACCAGTCACGGCCAATCGACGGAGTTGCTCACGTTGGAGGGCAACGGTCATGTATTCCAGGCCTCTCATCAAATTTGTCGTCGCCTGTTTTTCCTTAACACAAAGAAGGCCGTATCGGATTCGACCCTTGCTCAGCTCCCGTTCGCTCTGCACAACGGACTTGCCGGCGTATTCCCGATTTTCGTATGTCAGTTTGATATCCGCGAGACTTCCGATGTCATGAGCTTCAGCGGCGATGACTGCAAGCCCCGTACAGCTAACGTCGAGCAATGGGCAGTTTTTTTCCGAGCCGAAGTCCGCTGCCAAGTCAGCCATCACCGTCGAGACACGATAACACTGTCGACTTTCGGCTGAAACAGGATCTCCGGTCGTTTGAAATTCAATGATAAGTTTAGTCTCATCATGCATACTCGTACTGACGTGGGCCGCCTGTTGCATGAACTCTCGCTTCTCTTCAAAGTAGATGAGCACATCTTGGTCAGCTTCGAGAGGGATATTGTCTTCTTCGAACTTCGCGGTGTAGGTGTCGGCGGAGCAGCCGACGACTTCGACCGGATGAAGTCTACGTTGCTTGGATTTGCTTGGAATCTGGAGGAAAAAACTGCTGCCAATATCCAACATTGCATCACCTCTGCTATGTGCCGAGTTTATGTTTCACCGTGATACTCCGTGCCCAATGTTCCCATCGGCCATATGATGCCGGTGAATTAGAGAGTCGGCGCAGGCAACGATTAGATTCGTCTCACTTTGCTTAGACGAGAGTAAGGGTATTCCCTATTGCTATCATGCACACCCCCGAGTTGGAGGTGTGTTTTCTTCTCTCACCCAGCTCTCGAACGATGATCATGAGTGGGGCGGTGGGCGAGGGAGTCCGGTACTTCTCCGAGCTTGAAAAATGAGTAACCCTATGCGAAGGGTTCAATGCACGCAGGTCCTTCGTTTCGCGGGTTGTTGACGAACGTGCTGACCGCGCTGCATGCGAACGCGTCCGAAGGCCACGAACGAAGAAGCGGTGTTAATTCTCGGGCATCCACCGTATCTGGATCAAGCCAGAGGTCGTAACCGTCACGATCAATGATCGCAGGCATACGATTGTGGCAAGGGCGCACAAGTTTGTTAGGCTCGGTCGTCAAGATCGTGAACGTCTCGACGGACGTTCCTTCTTGGTCGCGCCACTCATCCCATAGTCCGGCAAAGGCAAAGACGCGATCGTCGCATCGATGAAAGAGGTAAGGCTGTTTTCTTGGCTTTCCGCCCGCGCCAGGTTCAGGCTTCCACTCGTAGAAGCCCGTGGCCGGTACGAGGCAACGTCGACGCCGAATGGCCTCGCGAAAGGCCGGCTTCTCGGTGACCGTCTCCGACCGGGCGTTGATCATTCGAGTACCGATCTTGAGATCGTTGGCCCAGCTCGGCACGAGCCCCCAACGGAGTGAATCAAGCCGTCTGCAGTACTCGCCGGCAAACTTCCGGACAATCGGGACGTTCTGCGTCGGGGCGATGTTGTAGCGCGGCATCAGTTCGTCGATGCCGAGAAGGCCGAATTCCTCGGCCAGTTCTTGGAGTCGTGCTTTTAATGAAAAACGGGAACACATGGCGGCATCGTATGAGTTCTCAACGGCTCAGGCTCGTCCCTCATTTCATCCGGTGAATCAGACCGACCTCGATCGACTTGCGCCATTATGATGGATGAGCGTTTGTTCAACGAGGCCCCCTGGCCGATTCGGAGTCGCCTTCGATTCGCTTGCCGTCTCCGCCGTGAAGGCGTGCTTTCCGCTTGCGCCCCATGGGAGTAGTATACATGACGAAATTGGAGCCCCCGGCGCAGGCGGGGGATTCCATCGGTTGCATAAAGGTCACGCGCCGATGGATTTGTGCCGTAAGTCCTTTAATGACAAGGTCGGGCGAGTGGCGGAATGGCAGACGCCGGGGACTTAAAAGCACTTCACCCTTAGTGAATGGCCCAAAAACGGCGATTTTATCCCCAAATTCACCCTGCTAAATTAAAAATCGGTCCCGTATAGGTCCCGCGCATGGTCTGGGTAAGTCTGCCCGTCGAGTTCATGTACAATCCTTCATTCATGAACCGTGACGAGGCGATAATGCTACTGCGCAGCGGGCCGGAGGGTATCCAGAAATGGAACCGCCGACGCAATGAGGGAGAAAACATTCCCAGCCTCCGCGGTGCCGATCTCAGCCGCGCTGATCTTCACGCCGTAGACCTTAGGCAGGCCAATCTTCCCTGTGCCAATCTCAGGGGCGCCGATCTTAGTGCTGCCAATTTGAGAGGGGCTAGTTTCGCCCAAGCCGATTTACGAAGCGCCAACCTTAACACTGCCAACCTTCGCGATGCCCACTTTGCCTCTGCCAACTTCTTTCAGGCAAACCTTACTGGCGCCAATGTCGGTAACTCCCATCTCGGCGTAGCTTACTTTGGCAATGCTAATCTCACGAAAGTCAACTTCAGTCTTAGTTTTCTTTCTGGAACAACGTTCGTTGACAGTCAACTCAGTGGCGCAAACTTCACAAGATCCAGAATGAATGGCACCATTCTAAGTGCCTTAGATTTGTCCGAGGCAAGTGGGCTTCGTCTGGTCACGTTTTATGGTCCGTGCTCGGTCGGCGTCGAAACCTTGGCCAAATCAAAAGGTAGAATACCAGACGTTTTCTTGCGTGGCTGCGGGTTTCAGTCTTGGCAGATCATCGCAGCCAAGGCTTATGATCCCGATCTCTCCGCAGACGAGTTCACCAACCTGCAATACGAGGTTATCAATGCCCGTAATCGAGGTCCGATCTTCATCGGTGGTGTGTTCATCTCCTATTCACACGAGGATTCAAAGTTTGTTGACAAGATTCACGAACGACTAGAAGGCGAAGGCGCGCCAACCTGGCTTGATCGACACGACTTGAATGCGGGCGATATCCAGAAACAAGTTGATCGAGCCATCCGACTCAACGACATAGTACTGCTCGTGCTCTCAAAGTCGTCGGTGAATAGCGACTGGGTTAAGCATGAACTGAAAGCGGCCAGACAGAAAGAACTGGACGAAGGACGCGACGTGCTTTGTCCTGTTGCTCTTGACGATGAATGGAAGTCCAAGACTAACGACGTTCATTGGGAACCGGTGTTTGAAAAGAACGTCCTCGACTTCTCGGCGTGGCAGACAGAAGAATTCGAGTCGGTGTACAAGAAACTCGTCGATGGGCTGAAAGTCAATTATGGGTTGGCGGACAATCAAGTTGAATGACAGCGGGGGGGCTGAGCTACCCGCGCAAGGCGGGCGCGCTTTACCCTGGCACCAGCACTATCGACCAAAGGCCGCTCAGAATCCGTGCTATGCCGACGAGAATAGAGATGGCCAGTACCGGTGATGTAAACTGGTGGACCCTCCATAACCACCGGTAGTCGCCCAACGCCGGCGAGACTCCCACGCGCTCTTCATCATCCCGTAGTGGACCGACGAAATACGTCAGAATTGCGCGGGCCGCGTTATAGATAAGCAGGACAGCAGAGAAGATCACAACATACCAGCCGTCGTCTGTTCCGAGGACGAGCGAGAACACTCGACGTTCCTTCAAATCATAATCTCCTAGAATGCGGACGGCTTCTTGAGCTTGTGTCACCCGATTCTCAATTTGCTTCAGCTCTTCAAGCTTTTCAGCGTTTGCATTCGTCTGCTTTCGATATGCCTCGATTATCTCAGTGCTTGAAGAAAGCAATTCGATTGTCTCTCGAATCTGGCGCGGTGTGATTCGTTCACGATTGACGCCTGTTGTCAGCTCTTGCGCCCTTTCGACCCACGGTGACCAAGCCGGATCAGGTGTTTTGGCGAGAAACTCGGATGTCCGTTGTATGGCTTCGAGTGCCATGGGCGCCGCAGACTCCTGCCACCGACTCACAGCAGACCAGAACGTCACTTTCGCAATGACTGGCAAGAATGCTGCGATCGTAAAGAGCAGCACGAAGATCATGTTTGGGCCGGTGTAGTTTCGACGGAGGACGGACCACGGGTCGCGGGCGCGTCGATCGAAGCGTGTGTTTCGCGTGATGGTCTCATTCAACAGATATGGAACTGAATAGAGGGTCCAAAAGATATCCAGTGCACGGCCCCAGCTGCCCAAAGCAATGAGTTTTGCCTTCCTGAGTTCGGTGGGGCCGACCAATTCTTCAGACAGCGTGGCGAATATGGGATCGGCCCCGCTGAGGTTGGCCCCGCTGAGGTTGGCCCTGCGGAGGTTGGCCCCGCGGAGGTTGGTTTCGCTGAGGTCGGCGCCGTTGAGGTTGGCTTCGCTGAGGTTGGCTTCGCGGAGATCGGCGTAGCGGAGGTTGGCGCCGTCGAGGTTGGTTTCGCGGAGATTGGCGTGGCTGAGGTTGGCGCCCTCGAGGTGGCAAGGGCTATTGAAGCTGCCTCTTTCAAGACTCGGAATTCTCGCCTTGGGATACTCTTTTCTCCATTCATTCCACTCCTCGACTCCCCCTTCCCACCCGTTCAGCAGTTCCAGTGCCTTATCTCTCGTCATCTCCGGTCCGATTTCTTGCGCTTGGTCTCCGCCCATGTTAGATATTGTAATTCCTCGATACCCAATTGGAAAGTGTGCTGGCGTAGGTCGACGACCTACGTATAATAAAAAAACGCCCCGCTCCTGAGAGCGAGGCGCCTCGGCTGAAGCACTTCAAGACCTGCTACCCAACTGAATGCTAGTTGCGCGATGGGCGTTAACAAAAGCAATCTAGCGTATAATGTTCATCTGAGAATCCCAACGGATCATTCTTTGAAGTGTGACTCACGTGGCAGTGAAGAAGAAAAAGACGAGCGGCACCAATGATTCCCTCAGGCCCCGCGAGCTCGAAGCCTATCTGCACATGCTCTCGCTGGGCACGCCGCCCAGAAAGGCTGCGCGGCTGGCTGGGCGCAAGCACAGCGAATTCAACGAGCTTGCTGAGCGAGACAATAAGTTTCACGCCAAGCGACAGGCAGCCCTGCATAAGGCTGGCCGGGTGTCGGTGCGGGGTCGGCAGCCGGAGGTCGTAGACGAGGAGGCGGTGACACAATTCTGCAATCTGATCAGTCGGAACTTCAGTGAGGAAGACGCAGCCCTGGTGCTCGGAAAATCGCGTAGATCCCTAAGATCCGCTATAGAAAAGAATGCGAATTATCGCCTATTGCGCGCGAGGGCCCGGAAGTCTGTTGGGCTTAAAGCCAAGGAGCTGTGTATTAACTGGGCCATCAAAGAGGTGGAGAAGCACGGCGCCCAGGCCAAGTGGGCGATCTGGTGTCTCTGCGACTGGTTCCCAGAGATGGGCCTCCAGAACCCCTTCAAGGATCCGGACAAGATCAACAACTTGGGGGCCGCGACTGCGATCACGGCGGCGATGCTCAGCCAGGAAGTGGCGGCGTTTCGGGAGAGGATGGATTCCAGTGGCGGCGACGCCAAGTTCGTAGAATCGCGGGTATTGCCGGAATAGCCTTTGCACCCCATTTGACTTCTCTCTGTCAACATATATAATCCTATAAATTGAACTCCGGGGAAAAAGCTAATCGGTGACACATGGCAAAAAAAGAAAAAACGGCGAATCAGCGCGAGGCCGTCTTGCTGCAGATCCTCGTCAACGGCGAGAAGTACGGCTTAGAGATTCGGGACGAATACAAGAAGAGGACAGGTCGTGATCTTCCTTTGGGTTCTATGTACCCGACCCTGGATATCATGATCGACAAGGGTTTCGTCAAATCCAGACAGGGCGAATCAAGCCACGAACGAGGCGGGAATCGCAGGAGATATTACCAGATCACGGCGCCAGGGCGTCGGGCTCTTAATGCGGCTCAATTGATTGCAGCGGCGATTCTTGGAGACGTGCGGTTATGAGCAAGGACGAAAGAAAAAAGCACAACCAAGCATTGTTCGAAGATCATGTCCGACCTTCAACTCTAAAGATGGAAGTTTATGCAAACCTTCGTCAGATGGAACAAAGGCTAAGGGCCTACCGGTTGAAACAGAAAGAGATGCTAATTCAACGACAGGTTTCTCTGTATAACTTCGCTAGATTTTGGGCAGAACTCACAGGGAAAAAGGCGTCTGCGCGCCAACTACCAACGCTATTCACGTTGAAACGATTTTCGTGGTGGATTCCCAAAAAATACCGCGAAGAGGCACTTGGCGATATCATCGAGGATGCTAGCAATATGCACGAGGCTGGCCTGAGTAAATGGCAGATTCGTCGCCGTGTGCTGGTTCAGATGTGCTGGCTCCTGGTGTCTCGATTCAAGCTGTGGCGAATCGGTGCGGTGGCTTGGCTGCTTGAGCGAGGTCGTGAGATGTTATTTAGAGGGTAGTTTCTTCGGCCCGCTTGATGGGCCCCTCGAATTTTCAAACCAGATTCGCACCCAGCCAAGCTGTCGCGTGTCTTCGCGGTGCTGGACCCTAAAGAACCATAGCTATTTCAGAAACCTATTGCATATCTAGGGCGGGTTCGGTTATTTAAAAGTCGAGAGTTGACAAAGCTGCGGTTGCGGACAACTGAAGGAGCGACCAACCATGACCGAGCAAATGCAAAACCGTATCGAACACGCCAAGTCCCTCGGCTGGCGCTTCGAAGTGCACAAGGACATGAAAAGCCACGTGCCCCCAAATGGGTGCCGGATCTTCGCGCCTGACGAGGACGGACCCCGCATCAACACGCCGTGGCCGACCAACCATCGCGTTCTGGACATGGCCGGTGTTCCGAAGCTCGAAGGCAAATCGCTCGTTGGGGCCGCAGCAGAATCGACAGATGTACAGGAGGTGCACGATGAAGCCGACTCTGAAGACTAGGCTGAGACCCATCGGCGATAAGGTGCTTATCCAGCGCGATGAGGCCGAGACTGAAACCGCCGGCGGGATCGTGCTCCCCGACGAAGCCAAACAGAAACCCACGCGCGGTCGGGTTCTTTCGGCCGGGCCTGGTCGGCTTATGAACGGCAAGCTTGTCCCTATGCAGGTGAAACCTGGCGACGACGTGATCTTCGCCATCTATGGTGGTGACGAGCATAAGATTGAAGGTGAATCAGTTTTTTTGATTGATGAGCCTGACATACTGTGCATCGTATAATGCGTGTCCAGATCACTCAGACATCCCTCTCTCGCTCAACTCTCGAATGATGACCGCGAGCTCATTGAACTGACCCATCGCGATCCCGCGATCTTTGCCAAACTCTGGTTTGATCGCCATGTGCTGCCGCACCAGTACCCGATCCTGGAATCCCTGGCGACAAAGAAGCGAACGGCGGTCCGAACAGGTAACACGATCGGAAAGAGCGCTATGGCCTCGCTTGCCGCCCATTGGTGGATGCAGACCCACCCCAAGGGCGGGGTTATCACGACGGCGCCAACGATGAAACAGGTCAAGGACGTCATCTGGGCCGAGATCCACAACCTGTGGAGCGTCGCGTCCGAAAGGGCGTTCAGGCTCCCGAGCGGCATTGAGGTTCGAGGCGGACTGGGTCCCAGACCGCTTCGGCACAGATGGGAAATCGAGAAGGACTGGTTCGCCGCCGGCGTCAGTACCACGCGCAAGGAAAACTTCATGGGGCGCCACCCTCGAGGTGGGCTTCTGGTCATCGTCGACGAGGCGAGCGGCATCTCTGACGACATTTATGATGGCATTCGGGCGGTGACCGGCGGTGAGAAGGACCGAATCCTGGCGATCGGTAATCCGACCGTCACGAACGGGTGGTTCCATCGGGCGTTCCACGATCCCAACATCGCGCATCTCTGGTCGACCATCCATATCGATTCGGAAAAGCTGCCCTGGATTGTCCAAGGCAAGGATCCACCGTTTCCCGGCCTGGTCACGCGACAGTGGATTGAGGACACACTGGCCGACTGCGGGGGAGACAAGACCGATCCGATCTACATGGTGCACGTCAAAGGCGAGTTCGCCGACATTTCGGACGAATTCCTGCTCACACTGCATGAATGCAAGCGTGCATGCGAAGACCCAGAGGGCCGGCCACCCTGCAAGGGGGGCAAGCCTTCCGCGCTGGGGATTGACGTCGCGCGCGGGGGACGATCCAAGTCGGTCTTATGCTGGATCCGCGGCAACGTCGTCACGAAAATAAAGAAATACCGCATCGATGACACCGAGAAATTGGCAGCAGTTGCCTACCAAGAGTGGCGTGATGACCGCACCGACATCGTCGCCGTAGACTCCGATGGCCTGGGAGTAGGCGTGCATGACAAGCTTCGGGCAAAGAGAGTGCCGGTTCTGAAGTTTAATGGGAACGCCAAGCCGATGGACGAGCGAAAATACTTCAACGCCCGGTCGGAAGGATATTTCTTGCTTGCAAATGATATTCGTACTCAGAAAATCAAACTGATCGACGACAAGGACCTGCTCATGCAGTTGGCCTACCAGAGGAAGGACTATCATCTGCCGACAGGCCAGCTGAAGCTGATGTCGAAGGAACAGATGATCAAAAAAGGTAAGGCCAGCCCGGACGAGGCCGACTCCGTGATGATGGCTCGCAAAGGCCAGAGAGTATGGAGATGGCGCCAAACAGCCGGCAAGGCGAGGATCAAAGCCGTATGAAGACGACAAAAACAAAAACACCGACGGCTCGAAAGACCAATCGCAAGAAGAAGGGAACGGGGACCAAGAGATCTAATAGGAGGCCGCACGCGACGAAAAGGAAGCAACAGTTGGTCTCAAAAATCTGGGGCCTCAATGACCTGCAGTTGCTTCGTCTCACACAAACGCTCAATCGCAAGAGCACGGCGATCGCAGAGCAGTTCATCTCCAATGCAACAGAGCTCCTACTTGAGAACAAACTGCAAGGGGCGCCAGAGAACCGGGGCAATCTTAAGTCGGAAGTAAAGTCATTCCTCACCGAATCATGGGGACAGAATTACTTCGCAAGCGGGCGACACGGCGCTATCGATCTGAACGACCCGGACTGGGAGACGATCACGGGCCGCATCTTTCCTCCACAAAAGCCGAGTGAACAGAACCTGGACGCCTGGAGGAACGACGCGCGCTGGTTGTACCTGTTTAATCCCCTCTACCGCGGGCTAATCGACATATTCGTCTGCTACTCCGTCGGCCAGGAGGTTGAGGTCAACGTCACACACGACAACAAGATTGTTCAGACGAAGGGCCGGGATTCTTGGAGTGCCTGGGCTCGGCGCGAGGGCAGCGACTTTCAGGATCGGGCTGAAGAATTCGTATCGCGGACGCTCCGTGACGGAGAGTGTCTTTACAGCATCCGAAACGCAGGCGACGACGGAGGCGCTCGCGATCGCGGCCCAGGCCAGGCGATCCATCGATTTCTGGAACCGGAGAACCTGAAGCAGCCCGAGAAACATGTGATCGACAGGATCGCCGGAGAGCATGGGCTTTCCGCCGAAAAAATTGCAGAACGATCTTTCACATTTGGTGTCGAAACTCTAAAGGACGATCCAGAGCACGTTTTCGCCTACTGGTTCGAGACGCAGGATGGAAGCCAGAGTCATTGGGTGCGCGTGGAGGCCAACAACCTGCCGGACTCGCGTATTCGCCACATCAAGACCAACTGCAGTCGCAACAGTAAGCGCGGCGTCCCCATGCTGTTGACCGTCAGTAAAACGATCCGTGCCTACGACACATGGCAGACTGCCCGCCAAGTGCTAAACCAGGTTCGCTCGGCCATCGCCATGGTCGTGTACCGGAAGAGCAGTGTTCCCGGTGACATCGAGGCAGCTGTCGAAGCCGAAGCCGACTCGATGGACGAGGCTCCGACGGGTGACGACAGCCGGCCCACAGTTGAGATACCTAAGAGGCTCATCGATCTGGGAATGACGATCAATGCTCCGATGGACACGGAGATCGACTTTAAGTCGCCGAACGTTCAAGCCAAGGATGCAGAGAGCGACGGGCATGCGATCCTGCGCCTGATCGCCGTCGGACTGGGACTCCCCGATTACATGGTCACCGGCGATGCGTCGGCTACGAGCTTCGCCAGCCAGCAGGTTGCCGAGGCCCGCGGGGTCATCACACTACTCTGTCGCCAAAAGGGATTTGGGCGCCAGTTGGCTCGGATCGTCCGCGATACGATACGGATTGAGAGCGATCTGAGCGAGGAAGAGGTGGATGAACTGAAGATCGAGGTCAAGGGCCCGAATATCATCATCCGCGACCCACTGGATCTCGCGCGGTCACTGGATATCCTCTCCGATGCCGGGATCATCTCGAAGAAGACGGCGCGGACCAGGGCAGACCTGAAGCACGAAGAGGAAGAGAAGAATATTGCGGATGAGCAGACAGAGAATCCGGAGGCGGCGCCGGATGTGGATTTATTGAAAGGGCGGCAGTAATCTAGGGCACCAATTGAAATATAGAAGGAGATTATTGATCTTTTACTTTCTTCCCTACGCCGCGGCTTCGTTTGTCTTTCGTTGGCCTCCAATAGCAACGCTCGAAGATCTTGCGATAGGCGGGCTCATTTGACTCGACCATTGCTTTGAGGTCATCGGTGCGCGAACGGTCTCCATAGGCAATGTCGCGGATGCAGTGGGCGATTCGCAAGGGTGCGTCCTCATTGTCGCGTGTCAGCGTTGCGAGTTCATCGAAAACCGCGCGATGTTTAGGCGAACTTCGCTTGTGTTCCGCGATCTGTTCGTCGTTGTATCCTAACGATTTCTTGGTGGGGTCATAGTAGCTCAACGCGTACAAGGTACTGTCGAAGATCAGTTGAGCCGCTGCGGCGCTCACGTCTGCTATTGTTGTCTTTCCCGTTTTAAAGGCGTCTCTCGTTTGTATCCACCATTGCGGGTCCGTTATGCGGATTCGACCGATGTGTGTGGGCAGAAAGATGATTTTTAGCGTTTCACGCCAAAGCATCTGGGGTTCCAACCGGAAAACTTCGCACGGAAACTGAACGAGCTGCTCAGATATCGTCGGATCAGAGTACAATTGCTGCCAGACTGCCTGTTCCTTGGCCCGATCCAGAGCCCGATCCAGAGCCCGAGCCAGAGCCAGAGCCAGAGCCCGATCCAGAGCCCGAGCCCGATCCAGAGCCCGAGCCCGATCCAGAGCCCGATCCAGAGACAAAGCCCGAGCCCGATCCAGAGCCCGAGCCCGAGCCCGATCCAGAGCCCGAGTCATGTTTTTTCCAAAGGTCATTAGACAAGTGTCTTTAGAAGAAATGAGTTGGAATGAAATGTAGTAGTTGAGTGGACCAAGCGTCAAATTTGCTGATAATGCTGAGAGAAGCAGAGCGAACAATCGTTCGCACTTAGTCTGTGGGTGTATGCTTTCATCCAGACTTGCGGACAAGCTTGTGTAGACGCGCCCCGCCGGACCCTTAAATAATCTAACATCAGCGTAAGCCCACATAAGCTGCACGTCACTATTCAGGATCTCGGCCTCGCCCGTACGCAGCCTTCTCCCTGCAAACATCGAAAGTAAAGCCGATTCTCGTTTGAAACCCTTGCCGCAAGTTTCCCATACCTCGGTGAGCTTCATATTGCAAGAAAGCGCTACCAGACGAAGCCTCGTTCGCCCCTCATCATCTAGGTTAGCGGCAAGTGACTTTACTGCTGCCTTGATCACTTGCCTGTCGAGATCAGGTTTGTCGCGGCACGCACGAAGAACAGACAGCGTGTTTCTAAGTTCGCTTTCACCTTGAGTGCATGAAGAAGACATCAGAAGGTGTTCGAGCACACGTTGTTTCCTCACGTTTGCGGCGGGGACGCCATCCAAAAGCAAGCCACCGAGCAGTTGAGCATTCGTTGTGCTGGTGTGGTCGCATGCCAGCATTTCTTCTACGAGGAACTCCTGGCTGTCCGACCCATAGCCCGCAACCAGCAGGCGAATCACCTCGCGCCATCTTGAAATAGAGCAGAGATCCCTAATCTCCGTGGCCCACAAATCTTTGACACCATTAAGTTCTGATAACCTGCGAATATGTTTTGCTGTAAGGTATTCCTGGAACGTGAGGTGGACAAAACTGAATTGTCTGTCGCCGAGTTCTACCAGAAGACCTGCCCGATCCTGGATGAACTCGATAAAGGCCGTTGCGATGTCCTCGGGGGCGTAGTCAGGATTGGGTGGTTTTTCAGTCTTGATGTGTTCGGCGAGTTGTTTCTGAAGCGGGCCGTAAGCCACCACGGCCTGTTGTTCGGCCTTGGTTTTCTCCATCTGGTGGTGCATCCAGTAGGCCATGGCCTGCATGCGTTCCATGTTCAGCCGATCGACCTGGGCCCTGTGAAGTCTATCTATTTCTTGGAATTTCGACGTGTGCCAGGTGTTGAGCAATGTCTCCGTACACTTTTCGTAGAGAACATGGCGTTCGTCCGGCAAGACGGCATCGATTCGGTGGACAAGAACGATAATCGTCAGCAGCAGGGGATTCCGCGACAGTTCGCGAATTGCTTCATTTTCCTCATTACCCAAGATACCGACGAGGCTTTCCACATAGTCCTTGCGGTCCTTGGGCCGTTCAAGGTGCACGTCATACCAATCCCGGACAAACTGCTCGATCTCTTCTGGGCGCAATTTCGCTAGGCGGTGATGTTCGAATTCATCCTCGCCAAATTGAAAGTCACTCTCGTAGCCGTAGATTCTGGAACTGACAACCGTTGTGTTTCCGGGATAGGCCTCCACGAGGTTGCGAATACGATTGCGGATTTTCTTCTTGAATGTTGGATTGGGTAGTTCATCGAGACCGTCAAGTAACAAGATCGTCTTTCCCGATTCCAAGTAGTATTCGAGGAACTCCGTCGATATTCCAGTAATGGAAAAATCCGCCTCTGTGTTTTCCTTTACATAATCGATAAGCGATAAATTCTCTTTGGATTTGATTGCGTCTGCATAACGACGTAACGTGACCAAGATTGGCAGCCGATCGTCAGGTTCAAATTGAAAACGCTTGCCCTTCGCCTTCACGCGATAGCGTCGCTGTAATGGCTCCGATTGACCGAAAAGGGCCAGAAATCTAAGGAGTGTCGTCTTGCCCGATCCAGGATCACCCAGGACGACATGGTGTGTGCCCGGGACAAGCAGCTCCAGTGGATCTCGGCGGGGAATGTTGGGGTCGTTCTCGTCCGCGCTGTTTGGGATGACAGAGAGCGGAATGTAGATGTTTTCGATCGGGATAGTCCGGGCCGCCTCTTTCTTATAAACAGACATTCCGACAAGCTCTATTTCTCCGTGGTCCTTCTTAAGTGCGATGTCGTATTGAAGGCGAAGCTGTTGGATTGTCTTTTTGCGAGTGACGCCACTGGAAAAAAGCTCCGGGTAATAGTTAAGTCCGATCGAGGGCGTTTCGAGTATCAGGGCCTGGAGTTGAGTGTGTCCCCAGTGTTCAATTTCAAAGGTCAGTTTGTGCTTGCTGTGCAGACTATCGAACCACGTGACATCTCCACCGGTCTTGCGCGTCGATGGTTCAACTGGATCCTGGGGCGTTACCAGTATCCATTTTTTAATGGTTTGTTTGGTCCTCTTTAGACCTTCGACGGTCTTGGATAGTGATGTCTCGATATCCGCACGATTTTTATTATTAAGTGGAGACGGATAGAACTTGTGTTGATAGCCAACAGTGATCGTCTTATGCTGCTTCTCAAAGGCGTCAAGGCCATGGTAGTCACCGGCTCGGTCATCGAAGATTCTGACCGTTTTTCCATTTCGGCGTCCATCATGAAACAAGAGTAGGTTTACGATACGAGCGAATTCACGACCACTAGACGAGGTCCTTGGTGGCAGGATGTCGTATAGACTTTTTGTTTCCAAGATGCGTTTTCTTAGTCGTTTGGCCATCACGCATTCTCCATGTCGTTAGTGCCGGCTTCTTTTGCTCTGTGTCATCAGATTTTCGTGAAATTGGACCCGGATTACTCCTCGGCGGCCAACATTATACAGAGCCCTGCTGTTTCTTGTAAGTTCCGTTGGAACTAACATCTAGGTCATGATTGTCCTGACTGAAGCAAAACCAGTGCGACCGCCGCGCAAGCAGCCTCGCAGCGACCGCCTGAACGATCGCTGGATCTCGATCATGCATTCGCTCGTGGGCGTCGAAAACGCGATCGTCAGCGATGCGACGCCGCCGATACGCCAGGCACGACGCGCGATCATGAGATTCCTCGCGAATCTGGATGGCGAACCGAAGGACTGGAATGCCAACCAACTGAACTTCCTCTTGGAACGACGAATCAGAAGCGCTGTCGAGGCCTCTATGCGCTCCCTCAAGGGGGACTTCGACGAACTGCCGCGCAGGTGGATTCTTGTGCAGGCACGGGCGCTCCTGCGGAGCATCCCTGGATCCCGAGTCGTCGCACTGAGAGACCATATTCAACAGACGGCAGATCGTCGTCGCCTAAAACGATTGAGACAGACTGCCGGACTACCACCCCTGACGGAGGATGAACCACTTGTTCCCCGCACGACAACCGGCCTGTCGATTGCCGACCAACTTCCCGGAATCCTCGATGAGCTCTTCAGGATTCTCGGAGACGATGAGATGGAGGCCTATCTGCAGACGGACGAGGCACGGACTTACATCGGCGCCGCTGGCCGTGCCCTCAACCGCACGACTGATCGGGTCTCAGACGCCTTGGCGAAGATCGCCCGATTCGAAGGAGAAACCGACGACATCGTCGACGAAGCCGGACACATACTGCGGCAGGCCGAGCGCGACATCGAGACAATCGCCCGAACCCAGGCGCAGGTGATCAGTTTCGACAGTTTTGAGATCCTCATGGAATACGCGGGGCCGCTCGTCGACGTGATCAAATACACGACGATGCTGGATGCGCGGGTGTGTCTACGGTGCGCTGCGGCATCAAGGCGACATTCCAAGGGGCTCTCTCCCGGTCTGTACCGCGTGAATGATCCGGAAATGCCGGAGATTCCGATTCACAATCTGTGTCGCTGTGCATATGTCCCGGTACCCAAGGGTGCGCCGCCGCCACGAGACGAGACCTATGACCAATGGCTGAAGCGCCAGTCGGATGCCAAACAGCGTGAGATTTTGGGTGCGAGCCGATACGACCTATTCAAGTCTGGTGTTCCTGCAGATCGGTTCGTCAACAACCGACTGCGGATCATCAAGGTCGTAGACCTTCCAGGCGCGTCAAGGAAAAAATAAAACCGCCGCCTACTTTCCGAGCTTTCCGAAGTACTTTCCGAGCTTTTTCCCGGCTTTCTTCCCAGGTTGTTCATTCAGGATTTGGCAAGAAAAAATAAATGGCACTTCGTGCTTGCCATCGGGATTTGGCCGTGCCAAGATATGACGTATGGGTTCTGACGATTGACTGGATGGTCACTGTCGGCGGAATCCATGTCATCTCCCAAGACGGCATCCAAAGGCCCTGATTCCAACTCCCCGGACGTCACTGAGGCTCGAAAGCGCCTGAATGAGCGTGCGAAGTCCATCGACGATCGAATCCTCATCCACGTCGACGACATCTTCGAACGCACCAAAAGGGGCAATGACGGCCGCATTGAGCTGAACGAGGACGGTTCGGTCTCCAACGTTGCGGTCCTCCGCGAAACCAGCCGCAACAACCGCAATTACTCGGCGGTGATGGAGCAGGCAGCCAAGCTTTTCGATGGGGCGACGGTCTATCTGAGGCATGACGACCGTGGAGGCACGCGCACGGCCTCCGAGATCTGCGGCAAGGTCAGTGGGCTCCGCGTCGAAGAGGATCAGCACGGCAAGGTCGTGAAAGCCGACAAGCTGACGCCCATTGGCGCGGGGGCGAAGGTCCTCACCGAGACGATCCAGAGCGCGAGCGACCGCGTGGGTCTGTCGATCGAGGCCTCTGGTGCAGGCACGAGTGACAGCCAGGGCTGCTTTCACGTCAAGAAGCTGACGCGTTCGCATGGTGTGGCGATCGTGCCGAATCCCGGGACGACCAACACGCTGTTCGAGAGCGCGGATCCACTCAACGAGACAATCATCAGCGACCAAATCGAGGCCGACGAGAAGCTCGAGAAGCTCCGGAAGATCGTCAGTGCGGCCACTGGCATGATGCACGACGTGACATCCACTTGGCGGGAACAATTCAAGAACCTGACGATGAGTCAGCGCGTCGGTCGGCTGCGGGCCATCACCGCGGCCCTGTTGGTCGAACTCAATAACTTCGAACCTGACCCCGAAACGGATGCCAACACATCCGAGCAGGAGGGCCTAGCCATGAAGGCGGAGGACATCAAGAAACTCACCGAAGAGGAGCTGCGCGAGCACAACCCGGATCTCTGGACGGCCATCCAGTCCCAGTCTGAGGACGGTCTCCGCAAGAAGGTCAAGGATCTTCAAGAGGAGTTGGACAAGGAAAAGAAGGCTCGCGCTGAGGCCGAATCGACCTTGACCGAGAGTCAGAAGACGCAGCAGCGACAAAACAAGTTGCTGGAAATCCGAAAGGCCGTTCTTGAGGAGGCCAAGCTGCCAGCCCGCATCACAACCGTCGCCTTCATGGACGATCTGATGGAGCGCGACTACTCCCCGTACACCGACGAGGACGGCGCTCTCGATGAGGAGAAGGTCAAGGCCAAGATGATGGCCCTCTGCGAGGACCGCAAGGCCATCGCCGGAAGCGCGACCAGCGGACCCACACTGCCTCCGATTCAGGAAGTCAGTCCTGTGCCATCCCTCGGTGCTGAAAACGACAAGCCAATCTCTGAATCGCTCGACGACGAAAAAATCGAGCAGCTCGTACTTGGGTAAGACGGACATTCGTTTGAGGGCCACGTTTGGTCCCCTGATTGAGGAGCTGGTGATTTCATGAACAAGGAACTCAAATCAAACGAACGGCTCGGCCTGCCCTTCGCGGCCGGCAACAGCAACGTCGATGCGGCCGACCCCTTGATCATCGGCAGTTGTTCGGGTGATTTCGTCTATTACGACGCTGCCAGTGGAACGATCAAGTCCGCCAACACCTTCCCGTGGACGACGGACCTCGCAACGACCCTACGCGCCTTTGCGAAGAAGTTTTACGGAATGGCCATCGGCGCTGTGGCGAAAGACAAGGACTCGCGCGAGCAAACGGTGGCTCAACGTGGCCAGATTCACAGGGTCAACGTCGCTGCCGCGCAGTACGACGTGGGCGACATGCTTGCCCCGGCCAAGCAGCCGGGCAACGCCCTTGAACGTGACGTCCTTGAAGCCACCACCGATTACGAAGCCGCGATCTATTTGGTCGTCAAGAAGACCGAGGCGAATGCGAGTGAGGCGCAGGCCGTACCGGTCATTCGCCTGGGAGGTGACGTGAGTCCACAGCCGGCCAACCTTTCCATCGCGGTTGCGGCCGAAGTGGGCGACAACGTCGACGTGACGTTTCAGGTGCAGGATGCCGCGGGGAACTCGCTTGGCGGAGTCCATTCGTTCGAAGTGATCGCGGCCGAGACTGCCGGTGGAGGAGTCGCCGCCGCCGCTCCCGACGGAGGCATCAGCGCCCAGACCGGCGCCACGGCCGCCATCATCACAAATCTGCATCTCTGGGTGACGACTGATGCGAACGGCACGGCAATCCTGAGAGTCACGCAGAGTGGGGCGGGTACGTTTTATTTGCGTGCACTGATCGGTAACAAGATGTACACGAGCGGCGTCCTGACCTTCACCGCTTAGCACAGAACTTTTCCGGAACGCTTTTTGCACCGGGTATTTGAAAACGGGAGACACAACCCATGATTTCAAGACTTCATCGATTGGTTGAGGCAGAGGCCCGGCAGAGGGGTAGTCTGCAGGAGTCGCGCCGAATATGGATGCGAAAGTGCTTTGAGCTGATGGATAAGAAAGACAGTCAGGGGCGATCACTGAACAACCATCGAAGGTTCGGCTTGGCAGTCCTACACGAAGCCTTCAACGGTGGGTTTGACTTGGGCGTCAATGCTGACACGGAAATCGTCGAGGCTGCGGCGCCCCATGTTTCTAGTGAGTTCAACATACTCACCCAGGGAATCGTCCAGCGTGAGATGATGGCCGACCATGACGAAACGGCCCATCACATCGGCGATGAGCTTGTCGATCCGTTTCCGTCGTCGCAGCCGGAAGAAACGATGTCCGGGCTCCAGGCCATGGAAGGCGGGGAGGACATCGCGGATGCCGATGAGATCCCCAACGCAAAGTTCTTGGGCGAGAAATCTACGCGGGCGCCGGAGCCGACGCTTCACGGACTCAAGATCGGGCTGCACATCAACACCGTCAAATACGACAGGACCCAACAATTCGTCAAAAAGGTTGCGAAGGTGTCCGTCAAAATCAAGACCGAACGCGAGCTAAGGCGATTGCGAGGGCTTGCGGACAATCTGAAGAACAAGCGCTACTACCCTTACAAGAAGACATCGGGCGGGCACGGTCAAACGGATGTCTATCGCGATACAGCTGGAAAACAGTGGTACAACCGCCACATCACGAGAATCGTCAACCCACTTGTCAACGATGACTCAGTTCTTCAGAAGGTTCATGACAACTTCACCGCACGAAAGAACGAGGCCAACGAGAACATCTTCGTTGCCCCACGAACGTTTGTCTTTTCAGAATCCCAACGATCGCTTGCACACAAGGTATTCAACTTCACGGGATTCAGACTCGGAGATGCGAATCAGAGCTTGACGGGCCTGCTGACTCCCGCGGACATCATCGGCGTGCAGCCCCGACTATTGTTTACGCCGCTGCTGGATCAGGTGACCGATGCTCCGGGAACCTGGTTTGCCGGGAATCCCAAGGCTGCACTCAAAGAGCAGGTGATCTGGGATCTGACCGTGCAGCGCGCAGGGGAAAGCCACTCAGAGTTGTTCAACCGAAACCTGTTGGGCCTGTGGAAGGCGTTCTTCCAGGCCAATGTCAGCTGGGAATCGGACGACGAAATGCTCGAGTGCAAGGCTGCGTAACGACTGACGTAACTCGCGGTGGCTTTTGCCTAAGGACATCGCGTTTCGCACGAGCGGCCCCGCCGCGGCTTGGCCGCATCAGGCGGGGCCGTTTTTTTTGAGGATTGTCATGGCCACGGAATTACAGATTGTCGAGGCCAACATTAAGCGGATCCAGGAGCGGATCAACCTGAAGGTCCAATCGCAGGATGACAACGCACCTTCGCTTGCGGAGCTCCGGCAGACGCTCGAGATGCTGTGGAAGCAGCGCCGCGCCCTGAGCAATCCGCAACTCGTCTACAGCAAGAACGCGGTGAGGAGGCGATAGATGCCCAGGAAATGGCTCACCGATGTTCTGCTGTCGATTCAGGACTGGATCCAATGGCAAGTCATGGACGGCGCGGACGCCACATCGTCCGCCCCGGACATTTTCACGACGACCCTGGAATTGCCGGAGGACAGCAGCGTCAAACGAAAGATCGTCGTGACGGATGCTGCGACGGAGTCAAACAAGGGCCGCTATGTCATTGCGGAATGGGTCGACGCCAACAACTTCAGAGTCACAAAGATCGAAGACAACGGATGGACCGGATGGGAGACGACCGGCGAAGCACTCACGTATCACCTCGAGACGGAGATCGCGGCCTACGCGCGACGCCTTGACTTCTCTGTCCCGTGGAAGACACGTGACGTGCCCAAAAAGACCGCAAGCGATCTGCCGCTGCTGATGATGAGCCCGGCCGCGGGTTCGCATACCGTCAGTCAGCACTCAAACACCGAACTCGGTCTCGACCTGAACCTGCAATTCGAGCTGTGGACCCCCGGCCAGGACCTGACGCTGGTCACGGATTTCTACTCCATGGTGGTCGACAGGCTGCTTGCCGGCCGGGTCTTTAATGAACCACCGGTGAAGCGGCCGTTTCGAATCCCTGACGCGACGACCGGATACCAGAGGGCCGAACTGAGTGATCTGCAGATCGAACAGAACCGGATCATAGAGGAGAACACGGTCGTGAACGTCGAGCACGTGGCGAAGTTTGCCATGCGGTGTCTGATCCTCAGACAGGGTCCCCAAAGCGGGCTTCCGTTGAGTGGAGGCGGGGCCCCGATCTTCTAGTGTGTGGTTCTAAATGAGGAGGCTATTGCGATGCCTGAACTAGGGGTTGCCGCCGATTACGAACATCGGATCCGGATTGGGAAAAAGACCGACTGGGACACCGATCCCGCCGCCAATGCCTACCAGCCCTATGCGGTGAACGCCGATTCGCTGATTCGAGAGATCGAGGAGCGAGAGGCACAGGTCATGCATGGCCAGATCAGCATGCGCGACGAGGATCGACGCCAGGGCAAGAAAGGGGCATCAGGTTCGTTCACGGCCTACCTGCGTCCGGACAACTGGTCGAAGCTCCTGGAGCTGGCGTTCGGAAAGCTCAACGGCGGAAATCCAGTCCTTGACCAGCCAACCGAGCTCCAGCTTTTTAACGTCGAGATCGACAAGGTCGGCGACATCTACCGGGCCGTCAACTGCCGATCGTCACGGTTCACGGTCCGGTCTGCGCAGGATGACGGTCATTTGACACTACAGCAGGAAGTCCTCGGCCAGGACATGATCGACAACGTGAACCTCACGGCCACGTCCGCGACGCTTCCTGTGGCCCCTATTGTCCAGCACTATGAGTCGGCCCTGGCCATCAACGGAACGGTCGTGGAGCCGATCTCCTTTGAGATCAGCGTCGATCACGTTCTGGACGGAAACATCTACCGCAACAGTCAGACCCGTCGGGCAATGAAGCGCGGACGTCGACGGGTGACCGGCACCTTCGAACTCGACAACAACGCAACGACCAAGGCGATCCTCGCCACCTGGCATAACAATCAGCCGTTCGGCTGGCAGATCGTTTACACGAACGGGTCGGATGTCCTGACCTTCCAGTCACATACGCCAGCCTCAGCCGGTGCCCGGCTGTTGGGTGACGTGCCGGATTTCCAGGCGGGTAATGGGACAAATAATGTTCGCCTTCCCTTCAAAGGCGTCTCGACGAACGCCGGCGATGACGAACTCCTGTGCACAATCGCGACCTAGGAAAAGAAGAAAGGAAACCGATACCCAAATGAGCAGCACCAACAACGACACGATCCGAAATCTGGACTTCGATAACCTGCCGGAGAACGTGCCGGAAATCGCGTACATCGGCGGTGACCTCTGTATCGTCCGGACGATGGAGAAGACGCGGGAACTTCCCATCACGGTGACGTTTGCCTTCACACCGATGACCGGCCAGGACTCCCTGGATCTACCCACCAAGTTCAGTGAAGCGCGAAAGATTGGCAGGGACCAGCCGTGTCCAGCGTGTTCAGATCGCAATGGCAGTCCCTTCCAGGATTGCGCCGTCTGCCTTGGTACGGGTTTCGTCGATCCGCCCGAGCGCATCAAGGCGCAGACCCGACAGACGATGCAATCCGTGGTCGACCACCTCAGGGCCTGGACGCTGAAGGGCGCCGAAGACAAGACGTGGCCCTTCGATTCGGTCGAAGCGATCACGAAGGCACCCAATCGGCTTCTCCAATTCATCATCCGGTGCATCCGTGAATCCGGTCAGCTGGTAGAGGACGCCGAAAAAAAATCGCCAGGCTCATCCGGTTCTCCGCCCGGTACCGAGGACGGGCAGGCCTCCAATGTCGCGACTGCCTCCGATACCGGGTCCAGGGCGACGGAAAACTCGCGCGCGATGCGGGTGGAGAACTGATCCAGGACGACAAGCACGACCGACCGATCTGCCGCAAGACACCGTGCGGGAAATTCGAGGCGCCGAGAGATGACCGACGTGCAATCGCAGACATCATTTTGCAGAAGCCGCGGTACCCGCCGCCGGGCTGGTCGGCGCTCTATCAGCGCTACGAGCAGTTCACGTTGCTGTCGATCCCACCGCGTGCCGGCGGGCTCAACGATCAGGACCCGTTTGAGATCAGGTTGTTTGCCGCCATCCGCGGCGCCGAAGACAGCGTCTCTAGGGATCAGGGTGTGGAATTGACGAAAAAGGCGGGCCCACTCGGCAGCCTTCTGGCACTGACGGTCTTGAAACGATGATCGATGGCCGACGAAGAAGTCCTCATACCGATCAGCATCGTCAATGATTTCGAGCGGGGCCTCCGCGATCTCGGCAATCAGTACCGGCGCCTGGAACTGCAACAGCAACGAATGCACAGCCAGGGCAGGGTCGGTGCACGGAGGCTGAACTCGGCCTTCCGCCAAAATATCCAGACATCAAGACAGTTTGAACGGTCGCTCGTCCGTGGTGCGGAGTCGGGGACTCGAGCCATGCAGGGACTGGTCCGAACGACACTCCGTTGGTCGACCATCGCCGGCACGGCCGCGGTTGGAGCGGGAACGCTGCTGCTCAAGCAGGGCATCGGGCTCAACGCGGAGTTCGAGAAGTATCGACTGACGCTCGAGACCGTCCAACGCTCACAGGCCAAGGCCAACGCGGACATCGCGTGGATCATCCGATTCGCAAAGACCACACCCTTTGAAGTACAGGGACTGGCGGAGACGACAGCGCAGCTCGAAGCCTTCGGGCTGAATGCGCGGAAGTGGCTCCCACTGGTCGGTGATCTGGCAGCCGCGTTCGGTGGGACCGAGGAGAAGGTGCAGCAGCTGGTACGGGCGATCAGCTTTCTTCGAACCGGCGCGTCCGGTGAGGCGTTCGAGACCCTACGTCGCGTCGGCATCAGCCGTAGCGAGTTCGAGTCGCGCGGCATTGAGTTCGACAAGGGCGGGCAGCTCAAGAGTGATTCTGAGGAGGCGCTCGATGCCCTCGCGGATATCATCCAAACACGCTTCGGCGGCATGATGGATCGCCTGAGTCGCACGTTTACCGGGACGATCAGCAACATCAAAGACACCGCGACGAACAGCCTGCGAGAGGTGACGGGGCCGCTGTTCGACTCGCTCACGGAAGAGGCGCAGGCGTTTCTCAAGCAGCTGGAGGAATTCGAGCGTACGGGCGTCACTGCGCGGGTCACTGACGAGCTGGGTCAGTTCCTGAACGAGGCCTTCAAGTCGGCCGCTGCCTTTTCGAAATCTGAAATTCTTCAGCCGCTACAGGAAGGCGCGGATTTCAAAGATGTCGCAGGCAATCTGTTCGATCAGGCGAAAGAGCCGGCTGCTGAATTCGCTGTATGGCTCGCTGGAACCTTGGCCGATGCGTTCATTCAGTCACTCAAGAAGCTGGCTTCTTCTGAGGAGGGACTAAAGGCACTTGCCGTTGCCGGCGGATTTCATTTCGCCCCCTCGATCGCGGGGTTCGGGGCGGGCATTGCGGGGCGCGGCACCCGAGGGTTGATCGGAAGAAGAGCCTCAGCTCAAGCCAAGGCCGTGTCCACGGCCGCAAGCAGCGCAATAAGCGCCGGGGCTACTGGGAGCACCGCTGCCGCAGCGGCAAAGCGAGGCCTCTTCGCAGCCGACCCTTCGATAGCGACTGGACACCAAGAATTCCTGCTCGGCCGGTTCGGTACCGAGCCAAAGGGCTTGGGATCCACAGGTAGAAGCAGCAGCAGTACAAAAGGCGCAGCAACGCTATCGCGGGTCTCCAAGTTTTCGAAGTTTTCAAAATTCCTGGGCCCGGCCGGCGTTGCCTTGGATGTTGCCCTCAATGCACCTGATGCCGCCGAGACGTTCAGGATCAGACAGGAACAAGAGAGGTCTCTGGCAAATTCGTTACTTGGTGTAGCGGGCAGGTTTTCACCCACATTTGGTGGCCTCGATTCGTTCTTTGAGAGACAGAGGACCGGGGAATCATTTTTCAGATCCGGTGCCGTCGCACTGCGTCAACTCACGACCTTCGGATTATCTTCTGAGCGCCCCGTCGACACGTCTGACAAAGAACAGGAGGCGCTCGACAAAATTGGGTCATTCAGATTTCGGTTCAAAGAGGAAAGCAAATTATCCAAAGGCCTCTTCCTGAAATTTGAGGACGACCTCGGCTCTCTAAAAGACCAGTTCCTGGGCGCCAATGACGAAATCATCAATTTCGGCCGCAATGCCCGCGAGCAGATCATCGATCAGTCGAGGCACATCAGCCAATCGATTAAAGAGATCCTGGAGCCGCTTCGAGACCCCGAAGACCGAATCTCCAGCATCAACGAGCGCATTCAGGAACTGATTGGCAACGAGGCGCCCGGGGCGCTCCTGGACATCGATCCCAATTTCAAGGCAACGTTGGGAGTGGCGAGCCTTGTACAGGATCCCTTGGATGACCTCGGCAAGCTGAAGAATCTGTTTAAGAACGCACAGGAAAATCAAGCGGAACTTGCGAGCTTACTGATTGAGGGCGCGACGTCTGAGTTTTCGAAGCAACAGACCTTGATCAAGCAAAACCAGGGCATTGTTGATCGGTTCGGTTCTGCCGCCCAAAAGGGACCGGCCGAAGTCGCCAAATTCACTGCAGACATCGCCAAGGCATTCGATGTCCAGCAACGTTTTCTCGCCGGGCAGGATTCTGGTGTATCAGCGGCCGAGCTGTCGAGGCTCAAGCAGTTCGACATCATCGACGAGAAATTCATCAGGCAGCACTTGTCCCAGAAATTCGGCGAGCAGCTAACCATCCAGGGCAGATCAGACATCGCCAGGCTGCTCGAGCATAGGGGCGGCGTCGACTCGACGGATGAGCGAGATGCACTGGAGCAAAGGCTCGAGCGCATCAACGAACTGTTTGAGACCGCGAGCGAAAGGAACGTTCAGGTCATCGAAGAAGTGTTGGAGCCTATCCAAGAGAAGTTACCTGAGGCGCTAAAGGACGCCATGGGTGATGCGTTTTCAGACAGCCTGGAAATCTTTCTCTCCAAGATTGGCAAGCAGGTTCCTCCAGCCCTGGCAGATCTTTTCCGTAGGCAGCTTGAAGACGCAATGAGGAGGATGGAGGACAACTTCCGCCGGCAGCAACGCGAAAACATCGAACAGGGCGAGTTCAACGACGGGAGCACTGGAACACCCTTGAACTAAAACGACATGGCACTGAGCGTACAATACGGCGAATACGTCTTTCCGCTTTCCCCGAGAGTCACCATCTCGCGCCAGCCGGCCCAGAGCGTTGCCGACCCCGAGGCCTATCGGCAGACCTGGACACTGGCGGGGGACCTATACGATCAAGCCGCCCAATCGCCGACTTCCATTAAGGCCATGCGCGTGGCGCTCGAGGCCGCCTTTGCTGTTCAGTCCGACCTTCTTTGGAAAGACGGCGAGACGATCATCAAAGCGCTCCGCAACAACCTGGCCATCGGGGGCCTGACGACACGAGTCGATCTTCCGGATGACGACACAGGCTATGCAACGCATCTTCCCTTTCGAATCGACGTCTCGGGTGTGTTTAGAAAAGAGACGCTGGATCAAGAGGGCGGCTCATTCGCTGGCACCAATCTGTTTGGTGAATACACGGTTACCCGCCAGCCTGCCGGCAATCATTCGATCCTGCGAATCTCGGGGACACTGACGGGTGTGTCGCTGGCGGAAATCGAACTCCATATCGATCAACTGAAGTTCGATCTGTCAGCAACCGGCTTGGTCCTGGGTCGCCAGATTGACGCGCGTTACAACTCCGCCGGCGTATTCAAGAACGTGGCACGGTTCACGATCGATGTCGCCGATCATTCGGCGGGGATCGATGTCTTTGATTTCGAGGAGACGGTCGAGGTGCAGAATCAGACGCGCGTTGTCAAGCCGCGCCTGATGCTCGGTGAAATCCCTCCGCTTCTGCAGATGGGCCCGATGCTTCCGACGTTTGTTTTCCAGACCGGATCGGCCGTCGGCCGCACGGCCTACCCGAACGAGCAGGCGTTTGCGGCCAAGATCCTGAGCTTCCCGGATTTCGAACCGCCCAAGATCGTACGACAGTCACCCGTGCCGCTGCCGGATGGAAGTGGCTACACGGGATACCGCCTGAGCTGGCGTTTCGCGATGGTGAGCGATCAGCCGCTTGTTGGTCCAATCGGCCCGAGGAGTCTTCCACTTCCGTAGAAGGGGTTGTGTCACGGTGTCACTGTTTCCGCCAGTTCCAATTCCACCGGGCATCTTTCAGTTCCCTCATCTCTTTGAGTTGGATAGAGAGATTCGGTACCCGATCGACGCCCCGTCCGGTGTGAGCTATACACGCACGATCGGCATGGCGCCGAATCTCAACCAGATACGAATTCCGTATGATCCGGCGTTACCGCTTCCCCGCAAAGGAAGCATCGTGAACCTCGTGCTGGTCGATCCGACTTCTGGCGCGCAGATCGTGCACCGCTTCGAAAAGATCCACGACGTGACGTTCGTTGACAGCGCACGAGGCGCCTCGCAGGATCTGATCGTTACGATCAAGGACGCGAGACACCTGCTCAACGTCGGGGCCATCACCGGGTACTACAACGTTCCGCATGAGACGATCGAGCTGAAGACTGAGGACCAAAACGGACTTCCAATTCGTCCGGATGACCAACTTGTGATCGAGTCGGGGACACTCGAGAAGCTGGACTTTCCGAAGACGCTGCGCGAACTCGTCAAGCTTTGTTTTGAGGCCATGGGCCTGACAGCTTCCGAGTACGACACGTCCATGCTGAGGATCCAAACCGACGAACAGCTTGAATTCCTGAATGCGGACCAGCCCGAGGACATGAAGTCCGCCATCGGGGACGACATCCCGATCTTCCCTGCGGTCAAATGGGAATATGCCAATCCCGCGCGCGAAGCCGAGGCGCTACTGAACGAGCACGGATATTCTGTCTGCCTCTGGACGAACGGTGTCAACCTGCGCCACCAGATCGAACTTACGGGCGGCGACCTGAGCGGCAAGCTCGTTGTCGTCAAACTGAGTGAGTGGCATCCCCAACAGGCGAGCGGTGTGACGCTGCCGCCGGGAATCAACTTCGAAGAGTCCACCGAGACGGCGACCGATCAAGGGACGGCAGACACGGTGGTCGTGGGTGGCCGCACGGTGATCGAGGAACGCACGCTGTTGCTCGAGCCCGTGGCCCCGGATTTGGATGGACAGGTCAAACCGCTGGTGGACCTGTCCTATGCTATAACGTCCGACGTGGGGGACCCTCTTCCTTACGGTCTTTTTGAATTCGTGATGAGCGAGCACGGCTTCATTGACCTGGCGGCAGACCCCGTCAAGGGAAATGTGAAGGTCCCAACGGCTCCAGAAGGACAGGATCCCTACATGTTCGAAGACGTCCTCAAAGTAGCACGACAGGGTGTATGGAAGTGGTATCGGCTTCCGGAGGATCAACTCTGGAAACTGCCCATTCTGCCCACGATCGTGACACCTAAGCGCGTTGGTGCCCGATCAGTGAGACAAAAACCCCAGGTGGGTGTGAGCGACTACAAGCCAATCGCTTCGGGCGTCATCGACGACAATCAAAAGGAACAGCTCGAGGAAAGCGGTTTCACGATCGATTTTCGCAACGGCATTATCAAGTTCTCAGAAATGAGGTTCAGGATAGAGGGCCCGCTGAAGATCGCTCGCCCGGCCGAAGTGTCGCTGCGTTGGGCCTACCATGCAAAGCAGCGCGTGAGGCCCGATCAGCAAAACCCAGATGATCCCAACACATGGCTGAGCCAGGTGACGGATGCGGATTTCTATCGGTACCCACCGAATGTTCCTCTCGAAAACGCAAACATCGTCAGGCACCCCGAGCTTGTGTTGTTGATCAAGGGAGTTCCTGGCGAAGACCCGATCTTCAATCTTGAGTCACTGAACAAATACGCCATAAAGTTGATAAAGGAGCGAGAAAGCGTAAATCAGGCCGGCATGTCAGGAAGCGGAAGTGTTCCGTATCTTCTCAAAATGAGCACGGATGGACTTCTACGGCAGATCACCTGGTCCATCACCAACAATGAAGTCACTACGTCGATGTCTGCGAATCGAGAGCGGGCACGCTCGGCTCGGACGGCGCCCTATGAAGAGGGGCTGTTCAAGCGACGGGCCACGAGGTCAATCGGACGAAACGAGCGAAGCGATCTCGTCAACTTCAGTGCGCTTCCAAACCAGGATCACGGCGGCGACACACCGGCGACCAACCATACCCCAGAGTCCCCGTCGGAGACTGCTACGCGCCCGGGACTGCTCACCATTCAGAATGTATCGGTCGACGACGCCTTCGAACCGGAAGTGGTTCCCGCCTTCTCGTTCCTCGAGTTGCAGGATTCTTTCTTGGGAACGATCGAGCCTTTCCCTGCAGAGAAATCGAAAAACCCAGGCCTGCTGAAAAACTACGTCGTGACCGAGTTCCCACTTCCCATCCACGGGACGGGTTACGCGGCTTACTCCGGGTTTGCGTTCGTGCGGGCGTTCAACAACGTGCGCCAGGGTGATTTCATCCGGCCCGGGAACGCGATGGACGACGAGGACCCCTACATCGGCTATCGGGACGGCGGCTTCTTCCAGGTCGTGCAGTTCGTGACAGCCAACGACATCGGCGAGCAGGGCGGGTTACCGATGGTGCTTGTACGGATCAGGCTCCCGGCCGGAAAAGACGTGCAGCGGACGTGGGCCAAGATCACTCAACAAGAGTCGAACGGTAACAACAAATGGAAGTACACGGGCGAGGAGATGGAGAAGACCGCAAGCGGGTTCGTCATCAAGGGGTTGGGACGCAATTTCAGCAACATCCAGAACAGCATTGAGTTATTCAACACCGGCGAGGGTGTCGAAGGACACGGAGTCGACATCACGGGCGGTTCCTACCCGGGCGGTTTCGCCGTGCAGCCGATTGCCCTCGGCGCGGTCGTCCCGATTGAACTGATGGGCGGACTCCCGCCGGCGCAAGGGGAGATCGTCGACGATCGTCTTTGGATGATGACGGTCCCCAACGCCGACGACGGCACGTGTATCGGAGTGAACCCATGACCTGGAGACACGCTGCCTGTCATTGTTGTCAACAAGATGAGATCTGTGGCTGTTGCGTCGACACCGGCGGCTCTACATTCAACTGCTTCGATCTGACGGAAGAAGAATGCGCGGCGATCGGTGGGTTTCGGCGACGGTCCGGATTTGGGGGCCTCGGTGCGTGTCTCTTGTGCGATGTGATTCAAGAAGAGGAGCTTTGCGACCTGTCTGTCGCGTGCGAGACCTGCACGAACAGTCCAGAAGATATCCCCGTGGCCATGAACTTCTCGTTCGCCCTACAACAAACCGGTGTTGAATCAGAACCTCCGCCGAACTGGCCTGGTGTCGGGATGGCTGATCGCGTCATGTGCTGGAAAAAAATTCGAGCGTTCTGGATTGAGATGCTTGGTGGACTGGTGGCGCCGCAGCAGCTTCTTCCGATTCCCGCGCCACAGCCGTTCCCGCTTCCATCGATTTGCCGATACGGAGCGATCGTCGAAGCGTTTGACCAAACACCAGCGATCCCCGAGTGTGCGCCCTTTAACGACCCGATCGGTTCACGGGCGACCGTGGGAATCCAGTTTGATCTGAATCCCTGCGGTGGCTGTGGGGCAATCAGTGCGTCCGTCAAGTTCGCGCCACCCAACATCCTGTCGGGTGCGATCAATATCGCCATCATCACCACCTTCGGCGATTGCAACTGTCCGGTGTTTCCGGCCGGCGACTGCAATCAAGACCTGTCGGACGAAGACGGCTGCTATCCTTCAGAAGATCTCACTACCGAACCGGAGGCAAGGATCGAGTGTCCACACATCGAATTCTAGAAATCTGCAGCGCCTGCGAGCACTCTGATAGCCAGACGCTACGTTGTGAACTGCTGAAGAATGTCCGACTCCAGGTCCTCGGTCGCATCGGGAAACCGTTTTGTCCGATCCACAGGCACAAGGCATTTATCGTCCCCTATGCTCTGAAGGGTGCGGTCAAGCGTACAAAGGCGGCGCTTCACCTGGAACAGGCGCCGGCGGAGATCATCGAGCACAGAAGAATGATCTGCCGATCCTGTGAACACAATGTGTCCGGCAAGTGTGATCTTTGCGGGTGCCCCGTTGGCCCCAAAACCTCACTAGCCGCAGAGCGATGCCCAGACGAGCCAACCAGGTGGCTAAGTGTTGCGAGAGGAAAGCCGTCCGGCTGTGGAGCATGTGGAGCTCGTTGATATGGGCTATTACCTTCAATTCAAGGGGCCGTTCGACAAGCTGCGGATCGCCGTGAGTCTGATTCTTCGCCAGGCTCAGACTGGGATGTTCAGGCCGATTCTGCTCGAGGCTGCGGAACGCACACTCAAGTACCTCCAGCGGGAGTATCGGGGGCGATCGCGTAGAGAATGGAAGAAAATCAGCCCGACGACCCGTGCGCTATCCAGGGGGCGCGAGGGAGCCGACATCAAGTCACTCAAACAGCTATCGGCGGCTGCGCGGCGAGCTCGGCCGCTGATCGACCGGGGGGAGACACTAAAGACGCTCGAGCGTGGACATAGTTTCAACATCTTCGAGGTCAGTAATGTGAGCGCGAGGGCCGGATCCAGGAGCCCCATCCTGGCCAAGCACCAGAAGCAGCACCAAGCGGCGTTCGTTTACGATCAAGGCCGGGAGCGTGACCTTGAACGGAATGTACCGAAATCCATCCTCGGTGTTCGCCGAGTGTCCCGAGGAACAGCGACGGTCACGGGCGTCCGTGGCAGGTGGAATCGTGTGTTTTTTCAATTGCGCGGCGCATTTCGAAAGATGTCCGGGAAGACCGTGACGATTCCCGCCAGGCCGCTGCCAAAGCGCCCGAGCACCGCAATCCTGAACTGGTTTCAAAGAGCATTGGCAGGGAAGCTTGCTACAATGCTTCGGGTTGCTCACCGATCACGAGGTCGATAGATGGAAAACCACGCTTACCACACGCTCATCTTTGGGGAGGGCTACCTCAAGAACTTTACGAACGAAGAGGGTAATCCGTCCGATTTACACATCGATCAGGCCAAGCCGTTCACGGCCGACGATCTCCGACGCGCCGAGACCGATGCCTTTCATCGCATCAACACCGGATTGATCAAGGTCTTCGACGTCAGTGGCTGGGAAGCGAATCCGCCGGAGATCATAAAGCACTTGGCAAACCTGATCGGTTCGGGGTATGCTTGGCTCATGAAGTTTGGTGCCGACACCGGCGAACTCGACGCGAACGAGCTTCTCAGGCAGGGCGCCGATCTTCTCAGCGATCTTCGATCGGGCCGAGCCGAAGTGATCGGCCCCAACGGTCAGCTGCAGTCGCGACGGATCCTACAGGACACGACGGACATCGCGATTTAGCGAAGGCAGTGCGAACGATTCCTTAGGCGACAATCAAACCGCGGGTGCGAAGCAGCGGAGTACGTGCTGTGAGCAACCCGATTACGCCAGCGGTTCAAAACCGGATCGAAGAGGAAATGCCGGCGGCCAAGGCCGAGGGCGTTTCGATCGCGGTTTATCTCAAGGATCTGTTCGCGCACCTGAGCTCCATCCGACAGGGCAACCTCCCGATTCTCACGCATTTTTCGCAGAATACGAAGACCACATCGGGGCTGACGTTCGGATACAACAGCGGACTGACACATCTGGGGACGGGGCCCGGGACCAGCACGTTCACCGCTGAAACGCCGGCGGGCACGGTCGCGCTTGCGGACAATGCCACGAACTACATCGAGCTCGAGGTCACACTCTTCATCGGCACCGTGTCTGTGAACCAAGCAGGCTTCTCGGCCGATCGCCTTCCAGTCTTCGAGGTGGTAACGCTCGCCGGCGAAATTACGCAGGTCACACCGAAGATTCCCTGGCCGATGATCCTGGACGGCAAGGTCATTGATTTTGCGAACATCGATGACGTGTCTTCCGTTGGCCACCTGATCCGGCCAAACCAAGCCAAGTTCACGATTAGTCCCGCGGACCCCGGAGGATTCCGCGAGATTACGATCGAACTCGGGCATCCCACGGCAGAGCATCCGGTGATTGCGCCGTCCCTCTTCGGCCGTCGCGCGTTCGAGGTTTTTCTGGCGGACACGCAAGGCGGGTACCTCAGCGCCACGGTCGCCGATGGTGGGATGAGCGCCGGTGGTCAGCTCTTGGAAACGCTCGATACAGGTCGGCGCATCCGTTGCCGGAGCCTCACGGTTAGTCCCTTTTTCAGCGTCATCACCGTCCGAGTTACGCACAGCGTCCAGGCACAGACCTGGCACCTGGGTGTCATCGTCGACGGACTGGTCTTCTATTCGACGTCGTTCAATTTGACTCCTCCGTAAGGGGATATCGATATGTCGCTTGCTAATCCAATCACACCCATCGTCAAGTCCAGGATCGACGACGAGCTGCCGAACAACGCGGCGAAACTGTCCGTAGCCGACATCTTTGATCTGGCCTTCAAGCAACAACGCGCGGTGGACGATCGACTGGCGGCCGTCAATCCGCTTTCCTGGAACGAAGCCGCGTCGAATGGGCTGACGTTTGCTTTCCATGCCGGCATCTTTCACACCGGGCGCGGGGCGATTCAAACCGTGGCCGCCGGAAACGTGGTGTTGACGGCGAACCAAACCAACTACATCGAATTGAGGCCGAGCAACGGCGTCGTTCAGGTCAACACTACGGGATTCCAGGCGGGCTCCTGGCCTATGTACAAGGTGGTCACGGACAGCGCCGGATTCAGTGCCGATGATGTGACGGATCAGCGACCGTTTGCCACGCTGGTCCATCTGGCAGGCCTGGGACTCGAGAACCTGGCAGACGAGGTCGCGGACGTCATCAACTTTGTCGCATTCAGTGTGGGTGCCGAATCGGGGGACGACATCGATGTCACCATCCAGGTCAAGGATGCCCAAGGCAACGATCTGTCGGAGGGCCGCATTCTTGAGTTGTTTCTGGCCGACGCCCTCGAGGGCTGGGAGACGGCGACCGCTCCAAGCGGAGGGATTGCCATTCAAACTGGAACTGATTTCGGCACGTTGACGGCGAACAAGCGGATCCGCGTCAAGGCGGACGCCAATGGCCAGGCGATTATTCGGATAACGGAGGCCGGTGCCCAGACATGGTACATGGGTGTCATCCTCCAGGGCCTGATCCACTACAGCAGTGCGATCACGTTTACCTAGGAGTGCAGCTTTGCCCGGCGCGGCAATTCCGGTCGATCAGAAGAACCCACTTGGATCGAACGTCGCGCCGGGCATCGCTTTTGATGAGCAGAAGAATGGGTGAGCAATCAGCAGAGAACATCCAGTCGGGAATAAGAGAAGAGATCGGCGTCCTTGCGAAGATCATCACCGGCAACGGTGACCCCCAGAAGGGCCTGGTCTGTCAGGTGGCGCGACTCAACGGGACGGTCCGGCTTGCGATTTGGATCGTGACGTTAGTGCTTGGGGCAATCGGTGGCATCGCAATCGCGCATATACAACAGCCGGGGCATGCGGCGGTGATCGCGGCAACGGAGAACCTTCAAAACGTAGTGGAAAAACTAGGAGAAACGCAGAACAAGATTCTGCTGAACAAGCTCGACGGACACAAGAACTAGCGGTTCGGTCATTCGACCACCAGATGCCGAGCCAAACCGCGGTTGGTGGAACAGTTTGAAAGGAGTCAGAGAAAATGCGAACGAGAATCATCATGTTGTTGTGTGTACTGCTGGTTGCCGTCGTCCCCGGATGCATCGACTCGTCGATAAACAAGATCGTCGGCCAGATGGGCGGTGCGGCTGAGATGGCGATCAGCAAAGTCGCAGATCAAGGAATACTCGATGATTGGGTCGTCGACGGATATGGGAATATTCAAGACCCCGGGGTCGAAGGTTACGTCACTCTCACAGTTGCGGCAGGCGCCAAGATGCGGGGAATCAATGGGAGGCTTGAAGCCGGCGCAGGAGGACGCGGTACTCAACTCCCCAAGGGTATGAGAGAGGCGGCATTGAAGGGGATCTCCGAATTGGATGGACGCACCGACCCGGAGGCAAACGCGCTGCGCGAGAGGTACCTGGACTTACTTGGTTGGAACAGAACAGGTGCACCGAATCCCCCTGGCAAACCCAGTTTGTCTGAGGTCTTGCAGAAGCTGCAAGAGCTGGAGAGCAGAATTCCGAAGACGCAAGGCGATGCCGTATCTAGGAATTTTGATCTCGGCGAACTCGATCCCACCGAGATGAATGATGAACAACTGGCGGCCTATTTCAAGGGCCGTCGAGCGATGATGGAGGATGCGTGGCCGGAAGTGGTGGGTAAAGATCGCATCGGGCCTCATACGCCGGCGAGATAAAGCCCGACGGTTCGGCGTGTCGCGTCAACTTTGTTGGAGGACCTTTCCATGAAGATCAACACTCGTTCGGCCTTGTTGGCCGTGCTCATTCTCTGCTCATGCTCGGGCAGCACGCAAACTGTGAAGGACGTTAAGACCTCACGCGACATCGACATGTCTGCGGTCAAGACGGAATTTTTGTCCGACATGACCAACAAGGTGGATGACCTGATCGATATGAAGGTCGAAGCCGACATCAAGCCGAAGGTTGCCGAAACCATCGAGGCCTTTACAGCCAAGGCGACAGCGGAGCTCGACATGAAGGTTGGTGACATCAGCGGGCGAGTCGGTACCTTCGAATCGCGAATCGGCCGGGCCATCACGGAGATGAGGGCCAGCCTGACGGCCGCGCTTGATGCCCATGTTGAAGCCTTCACGGCCAAGTTCTCGGCCAACGCCACCACCACGCTTCGCGACCTCGACAGCCGGATCGGGACCATCGAGGCTAAGATCGGCAGTGTCGATACAAGGGTCGGGACGCTCGAACAGAAGAACGAGACCAATCAGGGCCCAGCGTTGATCAACTTTGCAACGTCGGGCTCGAGCATGGTCCCAACCGCAGTTGCGGTCGTCTTGTTAGTTGCACTTTGGATATGCGTAAAGAGGGGCCTGGTCTACAAATCGATCCTGGGAAACACAGCCAGGCGGCTGGGCAGTCATGACGAAAAGCTCGTCGAGATCATGGACGCAGCCAGCGAGGGAACGATTGCCCACAAGGTGATCAAAAGGCATTGCGGATAGCAGCAAGCCGTGCCCCTCGGTGTGCATCCTGAAGAGGTAAAACAGCCGATGACTCAAAAAGAAGCCGACAGCGCTCAGCACGTCACGCAGGAACGAAGGGTGCCCTGCAACTTGCACAGAAACGTGACCGAGCCCGATGAGGCTGAATCCGTACCGGGTCTCGATCCTGCGACCTGGCAGGACCATATCGAAAAGGGCCTCGTGCACCGGGTCAACCGTGCTCGCTTCGTCGAACTACGACTGGCTGCCAGCAAGGACACGGGCACTGACGAGGACACACGCTTTCAGGTCCTGTCGCTAGACCCCGCTGACGCGGCCTCAAATCGTCCAATAGCACACGATTTGTTCGAGGCAACGGCGGCAACAAGCGGCCATGAGAGCGAAAACAAGCATCCGTTCCAAAGTCCTGGTCTCGACAAAGACAGTCCGAACTATTGGCTGATGGATGCCCTCTCCGTTGTCCACAACAACGGCCAATGCACCGTCTCTGATCCCGCTGTTGGCCGCGAAGTCATTGTGTTGATCGAAACCAATGGGGCCGAGTTCATCTTCATTGGGTTGCCGGCTGTCCCGGCGAATTCAATTGTGGGCGTCGCCCTCAAGAACATCGGGTAGAACGCGATGAGTCTAAGAAAGCCAAGAGGTTTGTCGGCGTCAGCCGCACGCGGGCCCTTCAGCGTCGACGGCGCGGCCAGCGGGCAGCTGATCCGCGTGGACCCAGACAGTTCGAGGATCGAATACGCGGGCCCGGCCAGGCCGATTCATAAAGAGCACCTGATCATCCCATTTTACACGCAGGGTGGGCTGGCCTCGACGGCGACGCTCCACAACGACACGACCATGCAGTATGGATTCATCGACGGCGCCACCCGGCATCTGCACGCGCTGCTCCTTGTCCGAGAGTACATCGATGTGGCTGAAGACATCGAGTTCAAGGCACTCACCTACGGCAACGCCGACATCAGCGGCCTGACGGTTCGAAACGACGTGGTGGTCGAAAAGATCGGAGATGGGGGAAGCTATGCGACCCTTAGGGGTCCCTCATCGTTTGACTTTGCGCACGCGAGCGCCACGACATTGAGGAAGGCTGTGCTCAGGACGATGTACACGCTTCCCGGCGGGTCCGTTGACGTGGGAGACATGCTTCAAATCGACTTCATTCGAGAAGGCGGTCATGTCAACGACGACCTCGATACGACCTGGCATATTGTCGGGATTCCCTGGATCGAGTTCAGGAGAAAGCTGGTGTAAACGGAAGCCCTAATGCGTCTGTGTTCAGCATCCTGGCTCCGGTTTAGATTTCCTCTCGGATGTACACTCATTCAACCTCAATCCATTGGCAGGCTATGGGCTTCGTCGTCCGTTCGCTGCTGCGCAATCTTCGGAGTTTCAGCCGTATTGATCTCTGCGCCATTTGATGATAATGCCTCGAGAATCGTGTCAGGGCTCTTTAATAGATGTTGGTTCTTACTCAAGAATATCATCTCCTCTGGTGTCAGAGTTCTGACATAGGCATTGGAATTACCAAGTGCCTCGGTCTTTACAATTAGAATAGAACCAACTACGCACACAATATTAGTTGTCTTCTCGAAGGCAGCCATAAGATGGCCCACGGCCTCGGCCTGTTTATGATCGATATCAGCCTGCTGTTTTTGTAGTCCGGCTAGTTCAACGCCGCGTTCAATTTTCTCAAAGCGCTCCATCAGTTCGGGTTGAGTGATTTTCTCTCTCGTTTTTGCGAACCATAGCTTGAACCATGAGCGCATTTCTGGGGGGAAATCCTCAGCTATGTCAAAACCGAACTCATAGAGGAGACCTGTAATCGCTACGTCAATGCTAGTTGCTGCTGCCAAATCGTATTCTGGTAGATATACGCTGATTGATACATAGCGATTTAGGGGCATTTCATTGGTGTCGATGCCCAATGATTGTGCAATTAAATATGAGTGTAATTCGTAGCCCAGGTGTTCCTGCTTGGTGAGAGGTGTTTCGCTTGATTCGTTAGGAGTAAAAACTGGTTTGATATCGTAGTACGTTTTCAAATGGTGGTGCCCAAGAGAACCGGGCGTTTTGTAATGGGGTGCCGGCCCTAGCAATTTCGAGGGCGTGCCTCTCGTAAACGCTTCAAATAGTGTCTCAAGACGCTGAATCCTTTGTTCCAGGGACGCTAATTTTGGAACGCTCGACTTCGGAAGAAGCACCGCGCGCGAAGGCGATTCAAAAAATTTCTCAAGGCGTTTAAGTCTTTGCTCTAGGCTCTCGTGTTCTGGTAGCATGAAATGTCCTATCGATTTGATCTTTTGGTGTAAGAACGCCCCCCACATCTCTTGCACGACACGCGCCCGTCACCGCCGCAGCGATTGCAGTCTACGCGCTTGGAGGTCGGTTTCTCGAACTCGCCCTCCTTCTTATATCCTCTCTTTACGAGGTAGCCCCTTCCGCGGCATCGTCGGCATTTGAAGGACCTGCGTCCAAAACAGCTCTTGCAGGACGACACGCGATCCTCTCGGGGTGGCCCGGGATTGGCTTTGACTTTCTCGGTGGGCTCCTCTTCTCGCACGGCTTCGATCTTGCCCTTTGGTTTCTTTTTGCCGGCCCAACCAATTGTCTTGTGCTTGCGTTCGCCGGCGTCGAGATCTGTAAAGGATAGTCGCTTTGATGGAACACCCTTGCCGCCCCAGAGCTTGATAACGACCTCGCCGACGTCCTCGTCAGACTTGTTAAGGACTTCGATTCGATAATCCGTGAAGGTCTTCTCGCCGATTGTTGACGTCTTGGCGTCAATCGAGAGCTCCATGTCCGTCTTGAGCGACATGAAGTAGCTTCGCCGTTCCGCCTCTTCTCGTCTTCGTTCGCGTTCTTTCCGCTCCTCAATATCTCGCTTGATACGATTGATGTTCGAGGCGCTGGCGACGTCGCGGAGTGAAGCGCCAGTGCTCTTTATCTCTTTGAGGATGCGGACGCATTCCGAGATGTTCCTGAGGCCCTCGATGTATCGATGAGGAAGCGCCCAGCTTGCACGACGATGCTTTCCATAGACGGTCAAATACAATTCTCCGCACCTGGATAGTTGCCCGATGAGCTTGTCCTGTCGCAGAAGAGTGATAAGCTCAGCCGTTCCCCCTTGTAGGAACATCGTGTCCACTTCTTGATAACGGTTGATTTCCAGCTTGATCGGCTGGCCGTTGCACATAAAGAGGATATTCTCATAGTAGGTGAATCTTTCTCCAGCCACGCCCATCTTGAAACCGACTTCAATGTCATTATCCATATCAATCAAGACGAACGGCCAAATGAATAGAAGATGACCGTCCTTATTCCTCGTCACAACTTGATTGCTTGATGCGTATGCAGGCTTATACAGCGTGGCGCCGATGGCCGGGTCACCTTCGATGATGATCCCTGAAAGCCCGGCAAGATCCTCCAGCCTCATCTGATTCTGGCTAATCAACGGTGGGGGGGTATCGCCTTCCTGTCCCAGCGCAGACAGCCAGGGTGAGAGAGCGACAAGAAAACAGACTGCGTTCATTTTATTACCCTCCGGCACGATCGCTCATGATTCGGAACACCAGCCGTCGTTTGACAAAAAGGGCATGTCGTTGCCTTGCCAGCATGTGCTGCTGAGACGCGCACGGGTCGCCGACATTCCGGGCACGGGAACTTGATGTGGTTCCAGTCGTCATCGGATGGCCCTAAGAAGCCCGATACGATCGCCGGCCGGACAACACCCACGTCCGGGCGCTGAGCGATCATGCTTAGAATTCTGACAAATCCCGTCTAAATCGTCAAATACGCCATCGCGGCGCGAGTTGATGGGGTCACCTTGCTGTTAGGATGATGTTTGGATTAGAATCAGTGCATGAATTACGATCAAATCATGTCCATGTCCGCCGATGAGCTCGAAGAGGAGTGCCGGAAGGTGCCCGAGAACGGCGAGGTGCAGATTGCGGAGAAGTATCTCCGCCTGGCTGAAGTGTGGCCACTTTGGGAGGCAGCCTGCAAGATCAAGACGGGCTTTGCGCTGACGGTCTCAAATGGGCGTTGCGTGATCATCGAGCGCCACGGAGGCCGAGAACTCGTCGTGGTTCCTTCGGGCGAGCCGGCGGAGGCGATCAGGCGGGCGTTTCTTCTGGCGACGAGTACTTGATGTTATCTACGGTATCGTTTGATTCTCAACATCATGAGCGAAATCATGAGCAAGATACTTGCGCTTCCAGGTTCTGGGACGAACTCCACGATGTATCCTCTGGGCGCAGCGTTGGGCGGGTTACCGTCGGCGTGTAAGTCATTCCAGGTATCTGCAAAGTTGCTATTTCCACCGCCAAAAAAGTGAAGCCAATCTTCACCGGAGGGGTTGTCCTGAGGTTGAGTTGGCCCATTTGCCGACGTTCCCCAGTTTGTATAATCAAACGGTTCACCTGTCACCCACGTCCAACCGCTATTGGGTTCAGGTGAACCGGGCTGCTGAAAGGCGCCTAACCATGGACCTCTGGTGTCCACGCCGACATTGACCCAGAACGCCGGGTTGGTTGCTATTAAGGAATGAACGAAATCATTTTCGTCGGCAGAAGTTATCGTAGCAAGGTGGCCTCCCATACTAATAGCTTCTGCTTCTGCTTGCTGCCATGTAATTCCGTCAGTTTTTAGAATCGCATCGTAAGAATGCCCGTTCCCTCCTGCCTGAATCGACCAAACAATCGGAGCAGCCTGGGCTGTCTGGCTGACAAGCAGAATGAAGGCCAGCGCACTGAGTTTTCTGAGGAATGCATGCATCGTGTTCTTCTCCTGGCTATTTGTGTTCATTCGTATGAGGCCCTAATCACTCTCCACCATCCTCTTCACGTTGATCGCCATCAGCTTGTTTCGCGGATTTGATCTCCAAGAGAGCCTTCTAAACGTCACCCTTTACGGCCAAGTTGATCACGTCGACGATTTATGTCTCATGGTGTGACGACGGGGTCAAAGAAACTCACCAAGTGTTGTTTCAGGAACTCAGCATGAGCAGTTTTGACAATGTAAATATTGTTAGGAGATTTGACTGTAATCGAAGCCATATTCATGGCCATTAGTAGTCCTTTCCGAATATCCCCTCCACCAATGAAAATGCAAGTATCATTTCTAAAGATGCAATAAACACCGGTTTCACCTGGACTGAACGAGGCGGCCTCTGGATGGTTGAACCCAATGTGAATCACGACTTGATCTTCCAGCCCTGTCGCTTCTACAAGTTTTAGAATAGTTTGTGCTAGCCTGTGTGGCACATGATCTTCGCCCTTACTTGGCTGCGCTACCTGTGTATTAATTCTGCGCACAAGGCTTTCTAATTCATCTAGCCGAGCACTTATCGCATCCTGCTCAGGGGCTTGACTCGGCACAGTCTTGCGGAAAATCGATGGTACCGCCTCAACCGGGCTCGCGAGTGTCTCATCGATTGCCTTCGTAATATCACCTGAAAGCTTCTCACCCCACGCGGGATCATTCTTGTTGTAAAGAAGAACCCTCAACTGCTGCAAGTCAAAAGGCACGTCATCCATCGTTTCAGAAACCAGGATGACCGGCTTTCCAATCGCATGAGCGAGGCCGAGTTCGTAGAACACATTGGCATTCTTCGTCGTAAGCTCGGCAAGCAAGAGCTTCGCATCCTGGATCATCTGCCAAAGATCACTGACGATGACACTTGGTCGGAAGAGGTCGTCGGCCCTGATCGGGACGAGGTTCGAGTTGATGATCGCGGGCTTGAAGATTGATTGGTAATATAGCCCAAACGGATCCCTGAAGGGCATCATGACGAAACAGGTACCCAGGCTCTTTGGTTTGGGAGAGTCGTTCTTCGGCGACTTTTTCTTTGTCACCTTCTTTCGCTTAGTTTTCTTGGGTGTTGGCATATTATCCACCAAGGAATCGATTATTCACTTTCAGATCCGACCATATCAACCTGTTGGCTTTTCAATAGTTGAGATCTGGGTATCACGGCATGTAGCCGAACCGGAAACGAATCAAAAACCTCGTTCTCGCTGGTCATGAGTTCCAATACGAATGAATGATACGATGATCGGTCGACAGCGATCATTAGCGTGAAGCGATCAGATTCGCCCGGCTCAAGAACGTGTGAAATGGGTACGCGGCGCAAATAGTTGACATTCTCGGAGTCTAGCTTTACATCATATTCGCGGGTAGGCAGTCTTACTTTCTTTTTGGCCTTACGATTGAAGAGTTGTACTATTGCAGAAAACTGAACACGCCACTTTTTTGTTTTGCCTGATAGAGTCTTGCTAGTAAACACGAGTTCACCGGAGAGCGACGCACGGCCAGACGTGAACGGTCCCAAAAACTGTCTGCGATGCGCCTCAAATTCCTCTGTGGACATCTGATGTCTGCCGTAGCGTGGGAGGGCTTTGAGGCTCTCAACGTCGACGCCCATTTTGATAAACGCTGGTGCTAGCGACATAATCGCTCGCCGTTCTACGTCACCAACATGAACTTCGTGGGCAAAAGGCGCGCTGTAATTGGGTGAAGGCGGAGACTCGAAAAGCGGGGTTAGGTGGAATCTCATTCTCAAGTTACTAGCAATTCCCGAACCGTAATTGTACAGGGGGACTCGCCACGCATTGGCCCTAAGGCGATTCCGATGGACGACGAGCAAGGGCGCTGGATCCAGCCTACTTTGCCTAACGTTAAATACAGCGTCGGTAAGATAAATTGTTTTTGAAGAGTTGTTCACAAGTTTGACGTCGAGCGTCGGAAAGTTCCATTTAAATCGAGTTACGCTGAGTGGCCTAATCGGCCCGCCATTCTTGAATCGATTTAAGTAGCCCATCTCCGGATAAATAACGGTCGCTTTACCGTTCTTCTCGACCGAATATGAGAGATGGGTTTCGTCCACATTCCAACTATCTGGCTGCAGAACAGTTTTGCTGGCACCAGTGTTGTTCGGATCAGGAGTGTAGGCATCTAGTGTGGCCGACACATTAGAATCATGCGGCCACGGGAAGAAGCCAGCCAAGCATATTATCACAGCCAGCGGGCCCCAATGGCGAGAACGACTGCAGAGCGCCTCTGGTAGTTTTGGAATTCTTATGACATGAAAATCAACGTCGGAAATGTAAGGTGCGAGTGCAACGGCAAGCACAAGAAAAAAGAGAGCGATCGCGATCTCATTCGGCCAGCCGAGAAAGGAGTAGAGATTCATGCAGAGCAAGTTAGCCCTCTCTTAATTACCCTGCTCCCCCATCCTTTACACGTTGATCGCCAGTCTCGAAGCATCTCGATGACGTAGGTGATGGTCGGCCCAACTCGCATAGATATCTCCGACCCCCGAATTCTCGCAAATCTGAGCAAAAACGTCAATGTTTTGATATTAGGCCAAATTCGTTGAGCGCATCTGCCGGAGAATCGGATCTAAAGATAGACGCGTCTATCTAGATTCCCGATACCTCGATAAACAGGAGATCGTTCCATGGTTAGTACGATCAAGCAGACTCTTTGCGCGCTAATGATCGTTGTCATTGTTGGCTCGCAGTATGCACTGGCACTTCCAACCGACCGGACCATCATCTACGAAATCCATGAAACCCCGAGCGACCCGAAGACGACTGTGGCCTGGACTGTCGAACTTGAACTTAAGGCTGCCGATTCCACGAGTGCCGACGACATCGGTTGGGAGATTCAGGTCATTCGAATCACGGACGAAGGAGCCCAGGCTGAGTGGTGCGAGGTCAACCCATACGAGAACGGAGGCGACAACCTATGGTGGCTCTCACACGCCGACGGTAACAACCCCACGGTAGAAGAATTCACCGAGCCGCCGCTGATACAGGGCACTGCCACGAATGCCACGAACGATCTTGACTATGATTTCGAGGGCACGGTCTACACGCCGCCGGCACCTCCGCAGCAGCCGCCGTATCCGGTAACCTCTTTACTTTGTTATACATTTCACATCGTTGGTGAACCTGACCCGGAAGCGGATGAGGATGACGAGCCCGCCGACACTAATGATGACGCGGGCAATCCTTAAGCAGTTTTCCGCTCAAGATATTGTAGATATCTTTCCAGGTTTTCCATGAGGTCGCGAACGGGTCCATCCATGCCGTGTGGCTCTTGAAGATCTGTTAGAGATTTCATCGCCGCCATGATAATTGCCTTGGCCTCTTCGTACCGCTTGCTGCTGGCAATGCACCGGGCAATGCGATAATCGCACATCGCGATATCTACAACGTGTTCAGCCAACTCCGGCTCCAATCGATGCAGATCCTCCGAGATTGCCTTCGATTGAACATACAGGGACTTCGCCGCTTCGGTATCGCCCAGCTCATGATGACACCGAGCGAGCCACCTCATGCAGAAGGGCAGGTCAGTCCTGCAGGATGTGTTATTCGGCTCCTTTTCTAACAGACCCGCTATGATGTCATGTGCTCTTTTAAATCTACCATGAGCCGCGCGCCAATCATTGTTGGTTACGAAACCTCTTCCTCGAAGAACATACGAAAAGGCTAAATGTCTCTGCCAGCGAAGATCGGCTGGATACTTCTCGCTCATAGATTCCGCTGATTCGACGGCGATGTCAGCGTAGGCGCGCCCTGCCTCGATATCGTTGTTTACGTAGGAATCCCAGGCTAGGTGATGAAGGGCACGATAACGGATTCCCAGTATGCCAGGATCATTGACGCTGCTACGGTCTATCACTTCGATCGCGCGCTTGAACAACTCCACTGCCCGCCCCCGACGTTTCGCGTCACGCTCAAGGCTTCCAAGGTGAAAAAGAGCGCTGGAATCCAGGCCGACTTGCGCCAGGCGGCTAATCTGTTTCCGATTATGGTTTTCGAGGACGGCGAACCCCGATGCTACACTAATCAGTAGCCCGGCGGAGGTGAGGATTGTCGCGAGCTTATTCCTTCGAATCGACTTCGAAAGCACGTACCAATGACTGGGAGACTTCGCTCTAACCACCTCACCTAATCGCCATCGATCGAGATCACGGGAAAACTCTTCGGCGTTGGGGTAACGTCGCTCTTTGTCCTTTTCGAGGGCCCTGGTGACTATCCACCACAGGTCTTTTGGAATTGCACTAAGTCGCGCTGGCTCGCTATTGAGAATATGCTTCATCGTTTCAAGCCGTGAGCCTTCAACGCTGTATGGGAATCGACCCGACAGAAGAAGGTAGAGGATGACTCCAAGTGAATAAACATCGCTCCGAACGTCGAGCTTTTCACTTCTGATCTGCTCGGGGCTACTGAATGCTAGCGTGCCGACTGCCTCACTCACGGAACTTGACTTTTCTCCGATAGCATCCCTTGCAAATCCGAAGTCTACGATATGCGGGCTGCCATCCAGATCTACGAGGATGTTGGCGGGCTTCAAGTCTCGATGGACGATGCCGAGATCATGTACACAGCCCATCGCCTTTGCCACCTTCGCGAACAACGCTATACGCTGCTCGTTGTTCATTTCGCAAATGTCGGCGAATTTGATCAGGTCGCGTCCTTCGATCAACTCCATTGAGTACCACGGAGTATCGTCGGCGCAGCCGCCGTCGTAGATTCTTACGATGTTCGGATAGTCCAACAGCGACAGCAGCTTTGTCTCGCGTTCGAACCGCAGCCTGGCCTTGGAGTCTGGCGCGAGGGGCGCCATGAACACCTTAAGTGCAACCTCGCGCTTCGTGCTCTCTTGAACCGCGCGAAAGACGTAACCCTGCCCGCCGGTCCCGATTCTCTCCAAAATCTGGTACCCGGGAATACTGACGGTTACGGGTTCGTTGCGATATCCCTCAGGCATCGTTGGTCCCAAAGGCTCTGCAATCCTCGGAAAATGTAACTTCTGATCGCACTGGGCGTCTTACCTAGCTTTTCAGCAATGCTGCTCTCAGACATACCCTCAAAGAACTTGAGCTTCATTGCCTGTCGGCGACCGTTGGGCAGGCGCTCAATCTCCATCCGAAGTATGTTTGCGACCTCTGTCTGTGAGACCCTAGAAGATGGGGTGTCCGTCGTGTTGAGTTCATCGATGAGTCCGACCATGTTTGACGAAAGCCAGTCAAGCCGGATCGCGCTTCTAGATCCACCGCGTTTGACGGCCCTACGTGATTCCCAAATCTTTAAGACGACGTTTTTTGTGGTTTTCTTTAGCCATGAACGCATGGCTTGCCTGTCAGAGAAATCGAGAGTGGCAGACTTGGCATGTGCAGTCAGGAATACGTTCTGCAAGACATCATCAGGGCTGACGTCTGCCCCGACACTGGTAGATCTGAGCGTCCGCTCGATGACATTGGTAAGCCAGTATGACTCGTCAACGAACAACGACTCGACAGGATTATTCGCAGCTCTCTCGTTCACTTCATCTTCTATCGCCTTGAGGAGCGCTACAAAATCGTGCCTAGGAAGGCGTCGTGAAAAATGAACAAGTCTCGCCTCTTCGATGCTGAGGTTGAACACGGCCCGTCCCCTTGACGTCGCTGTGCAAAAAAGCCCCTATTGTTAGGACGAAGTTTTTCACTACAGCGCTCGCGGGTTGGATTACGAAGCTGAATTCGGCTCAGTACCATTAGGTTTTTTTTCGTCTGGTTTCCGTTTGGAGGGATTATGCAATGTGTTACGGACCCTCCTATCCAGCTTTTCTGTTCTAGCTTCTATCTCAGCGTCATGGACTGAGTCAGCTTTGATCTCCGAAAGTGCCCCGTCTATGTTGCCCTTAATTGCCAAATCTATCACGGCCGGGTCAAGCGCCATGAAGAAGCGCAGTGCGGCCTGCAAGATAATCCCCTTGTTATAGACGGACCAGTCCTTTTCAAACTGAGTCCATGCGTCACTTACCGACTTATCTGGCAGGTGTTTCGAAAATGTTGTGTGCATATAACTGTATACCAACAAGTCGTTTACAAGAAATCAACGTATAGATATATATAGAATTATTTAGATATCTATTGATTTTACTCTCATCTCCGTGTATAGATATCTATAGATTTACAAAGGAGTGCCCAGATGTCTCAGATGCGAAATCCTAACGAACCGGCGAATGTGGCTTGCTCCCGAAAAGTACAGGTCATTCTAAAAGCACTTTGTGACAAGTCAGAACCCAGGGTCAGTCAAAGCGCCATGCTCGAAACAATGGTGTTCAAACAAGCTCGATCTCAATTCAACGTGACAGACCTTGGTGAACTCTATGAACAACTCGAAACGGAACGGCTTACTGCCATTCCTTAATCCTACTCAAACACAGGCCGCCAAAAACAGTGGTTAACGCACACAAATACACAGCCCCTCACGACGGACCCTGGGGGATTTTCGGCCAGGGACGCGTGAAGGTGGTTATACATGGCAGCGAACCCAAAGGCACCGTTCCCGCCTCCGCTTCGTCGGGAGCAGAAGGGGCCGGCGTTCGGATGTGCGGACGGCAAGACCACGATGGTCTGGCGCAGCATCATCTGGCGCCTCATCAACCTTGTGGAATACGAGACAGATCATGCGCCGGGCCTGGTCGATACGATCGTCGCAGACGTGCGTCGATACGTCTATCAACGTCGTCGGGAACGGCGACGGCAGCGCCGATGGCATCGTCGCCGGCAACACGCCGCTCACGAACCGCCCAAGCCGAAGCGCATGCGCATGGGTCGGCCCGACCGAAGGGAAGTCGGGACGGCCGACCCCTGACTACTACTCCGGTGGCAAACACCCCTCTCTTTCTCATTTCATTTCCGCCACCGGAAAGACCCGCTCCCCCGGCGGAGGCCGCATTGAAGAAAGCCGCCGGGCGGAGCATTTTTTCGTTCTTTAGTCGTTTTGGTTCCCGTTTTTTGCGCCGGGCCTTACTCATCCTGGGCCCGGTGCATCCTTTTGGCGTCTGTGCGCCCCGTCCGGCCAAACTCCTTCCTCTACTCTCCAGCCCGAGATTCAGACACGGGCCGGCGGGGCGCCTTTTTCAACGACGGGGCTGATAGGCATAAGGTGAGATGATGAGTGCAAAATATAGAGCGATGCAGAAGCAGGCAGAACACGGATTCCATGTGGACTGCAAAGTAAGCGAGATCGAAAACGGATATCTGTTTGTCCCCCTCTACCCAAAGGGGAGGCCGATCTACTGCAAGGACGAAGACGAGATCAAACAAGCATTCGCAGAACACCTGAAAAAGATCAATGTACGGAGCGCCGGAGCTGATGACTAAACCCGCGATCGTCCACATCCCGACCGATGGCGGCTTTGTCTGCGGCACACGATGCATAACGGCTGAGTGGTGCCCTCACCGAGTATGCCAACGTTGCACCAACCGGCTTGCGAAACCGGATGCTGCGGTGATTAAGGCGCTGGTCCGCAAGATCTACAAGCAATCGGTCGCAAAGGGCGAGGCATTGATGTCGCAACTGGAAGAGATCGCGGGTGAGTACAAATGAGCGCCAGCCAAGACACTACCACCGCACCGAAGGCGAGATTTGATTTCAACTGTTCGCGATATGAGTTGCCGGAAGGAATGATTGAAAAGCAGATCGTTTCGACATCCGATTTGTGCTACCGGGTTTCAAACGCGGGCTACGTTCATGCACACACTGATCGAACAACTGTAGTTCTGTTGAATTCCAAGGGCGAGATGACGCCTGACGAAGCTCGCGCCATCGCCTTCGGCTTACTCACTTGCGCGGATCTATGCGAGGCGGAGTAATAGAAAATGACGCCGCGGCGACCACTCCCGAAAGGTCCCGCGGCACGGTTCCAACTGAAATGGAGTTGAAACATGACAAGTTTAGCACAGGACCCAGTTGAATCTACTGAAATCCAGCGCGTGGCGACCTCTCCGATCTCCGTCGACTCGGCAATGTCTGAGATGACGATTCAACAGATTACGAGTCGAGTCAACAAAATCAACGCGCTCTTGTCGACCTTGATGGAGCCGGGAAAACACTACGGGAAGATTCCGGGCTGCGGTGACAAGCCGGCGCTTCATCAGCCTGGCGCGCAACTCATCTTGATGATGTTTCGAATGGCTCCGAAGTTCGAGATTCAGATTGATGATCTCGGTGATCGGCATCGAGAATACAAAGTTACGGTCGCCCTCACTGACCAAGTCAGCGGTATTTTCATCGGGGAGGGAACCGGCTCGTGCAGCACGCTTGAATCGAAATATCGCTACCGAAACAGCGGCCGGATTTGCCCTAAATGCAAACAGGAAGCGATCATCAAGGGAAAGGCACAGTACGGCGGGGGCTGGGTCTGCTGGCGCAACAAGGGTGGCTGCGGCATTGAATTCTCAGACGGAGACAAAAGCATTGAGGACCAGAATCCCGGGAGGGTCGAGAACCCCGACATCGCGGACCAATGGAACACTGTTCTCAAAATGGGCTGCAAGAGGGCGCTGATCCATGCCGCGCTGACGGCGACCGGGGCATCTGCGCAATTTACACAAGACATGGATGAATTTGAAGAGTGGGCGGACAAAGTCGCTTCTGAATATACCGACGCAAGCCCGGAATCTCCAAAAAAGACGGCGCCTGATGCCGAAACAGTCATCGCGTGGTATGTCGCGAGCAGCGTCCCCCAAGAGGAGCTGGAGTTGTTTCTTGATAAGCCCGTCGAAAGATGGACCCCGGAAGACACCAGGAAACTTCAAGAACTCGCTTATGAAATCCGGGATGGGAAAAAGAAAAAGAGTGAGCTCTTCGGTGGCTACGTCAAGGGGCTTCGCGAGAAAATCACCGAACTAGCGATGTCGCTTCCCTCGGAGAGGGCACAGAAGATTCTTGTGTCGCACGGTGTCGAGAAGGGCATTGAGGGCTTGGACGAAATAAATAGCCCTGGCGTATTGCGCGCAACCGCGACCGCACTCCAAAACGAGGCCGACAGGCAATCTAAAGAACAGAGCAAAAAGCCACCGGTCAAGAAAGGTGACGGTGAGCCGGGATCGTTGCTCCCGGACGACGATGGATCAGCGAAAGGCCAGGCAGCGTTCGGCAAGTAATAGCATCGGCTTGGGCCGCGAGGAGATATGAAATGAAACGAATCACCGAAATCGAACTCGAACACATCAAGGGTGTGGCCGCACGCTATCCGCTAGAGCATCTCAACGCAGTCGTCGGGCCCACGGGCTCGGGCAAGACTGCGGTGCTCGACGCGATCCGATTTGGCCTCACTGGCTTCACGACCGCCCATCAAGGCAAGCGCATCCAAGATGCAGCCGGAATCGTCGGTCCGCGCGGTGGCGCCGTCGGCATCACATTTGAAGACGGCGATCATTTTCGCCGCGGCATCAAGGTCGACCACGGCGAAGACACTCTTTCATGGGAGATCTCCCGCGCGGGCAAGATACAGCAGAACGTGAAGAACGCCGCGCGAGACATCGAGCGTGACTTCGGTGACTTCAAACCAATGCTCGATGCCGAGAGTGTCTTCGAAATGAAGCCCGAGGCCGCGCGGGATTTTATTCTGGATCTGTGTGCGACACGGGGCGGGGGCGGTGTCGATCCCTCTGCGACCGTCCGGCAGATCGTCTTCGAGTTCCTCCGGCAATACGAAAAGGGCGGCGAGACCGTCATCCAGGTGTTTTTCAATGCACGCCACACGAACGAGCGAGACTGCACGGACGATCAGCTTGCGGAACTGTGTTCGGAAGTGCTTACCCCGGGCGAGGCTCGCGCGCTCAAGACCATGATCCCCAAACTGACGGGCGCGATCGCCGGCGAGGTCAGTGACGCGATCAATGCCGTGTTGGACAAGGCTGCGAATCTGGCCTCAATCGCGAAAGAGGAACGAAAGAACGGGGAGCAGGCGGCGCGGGAGCTATCGGCTCAGAAAGCGGAACTCGGCGCGCCTGCCGGCGACCTTGAGTTACTGAAGAAAAAGCACGCCGAGCTCCAAAAACAAAACGAGCAGCTCGTCGCCCAAGTCGCCGAGCAGGAAGAGCGCGAGAGGCACGCGTCGACGATCGCCGGGGAAATCGATCGGCTGAAAAGCCGCCTGGGCGAGGCAGAGGTTGAGCTTGACACCCTCACCGATGGCCGGCACACCGAAGAAGAGGCGGCGGGAATGGAGCGTCGGGCCGAACTCGAGGAGCAGGAAGCAGCCAAGGCGAACAACATTGAGGAGCTAAAACCAAAGCTCGATGAACTTTGCTCCGAGCGGGAAGCCCTCGTCTCGCGCACATTCGCAGTGCAAACCGCGGAATCCAATCGCGACCGCTTCCAACAAAAGCTGGAAACCCTGAACGAGCAGATCATGAAGTTGAGAGATGAGATCGGCGACGATCTGCAGTGTTCGGATGAGCTGCGTCACAAGGCGAAGGATATCAGGGAAAAGGGAAAGGCGGAGATTGAGGCTGCACTGCAGCAAGTGCGCGATCTCGAGGAGTCGGCTGGAGGCACAAAGGCCCAGCTGGAGGCTGCCGAAGCCGAGCGGACCAATAGGAGTGATGAATACGACGCCAGGCACGAGGCGGCTTCGGTTGCACAGGCCAAGTTAAGGCAGGCTCGGGGGAGCCCGTGGATCAAGATCAAGGAGCTGCTTGATGATATCGAGGAGTGCCTTCAATCGATCCCGCCCGAGCAGTGTCTCACGGCAGAGCGAGCACAATTTGATATCAACGCCGCGAATGAACTCATCAAACAACAGATCGGATCGATCGACCAACTGAAGGTCGATCTCGACGCCGCCGTCAAAGATCGCAAACAGGCAGGGGAGAGATGGAATGATGCGTGCAACGCATGTCTGACCGCGGACCAGGCCCACCAAGCATGTGACGCGCAACTGCTGAAGGCCCGTGAAACATACTTGGAAGCCCAGGAAGATCGCAGCAAACAGCTCGCCGAGGCCTCTCGACTTCAGGACCTGGCCGGCAAGGTCGAGAAGCTGAACACCCTTAATGAGGATGCGGGGCGATGCTGCGCTGAACTAAGGACCGACCAATCCATCATCAACAATGACACGAGCGAAGCGCTGTCCCATCGCAAGGCCGCGATTGAGTCGGAAATCCAGGATGCCCGGAGCAAAATCGACGCCCAAGAGAAGTCGATGGCCGATGCGAAATCCAAGGCCGAGGAGCTACAACGAAAAGCCGGGGAGGTCCGGGCCAATATCGAGCAATCGGCTCAGCGCCAGACTGAGTTGAAGGCCCGCATCGACAAACTCGCGGCCTACGTCGCCGCAGCGGAAGAAAAGAAGTCGGAAATTCAGTCCAACCTGACCGATCTCCAGGCGCTGCGCGAGCGAAAGGCGTCACTGGAAGGCCAGCTAAGAGAGGCGAGCGAGGCCATCGAGCGCAAGCAGAAGCTTCAGACGCTTGAGGAGAACTACAACCAGGCGATCACGCGCGCCAACGAGCGAGGAATAGAGCACGAGGTCGGCAATCTTCTCGCCAAGGCCATCAAGGCGCTGCGCGATCGCATGATGGACGGGCTGGTTGAGCCATTGACGAAGTTGATGGATGAGTTTCTTGGGGCTTACGAGCCCGGCCTGCGGTCGTTCATCGAGTTCAACAAGGCGAACGGCAAGGGGGCGATCTTTCGGATCGGGTGGATACGCGAAGGGCAGAGGCACCTTTACAAGTTCATCGCCGGCGGTGAGCAAGTCGTGCTCCGTACGGCGCTGACCTACGGAATCACCAAGCTCAAGAATCCGCCGTTGAAGATTCTCCTGGTCGACGCCTGCACGATCAGCTCCGAGTACATCGTGAAGCTGTTCGGCGCCATCGACCAGGTCGCGGGTGAATTCGGAAATGTCGTTCTGGCCGCGCATCCGACATTCGATGTCGAAGCACACCTACGCCAGTGGAAGGTCAACCACACGGGCGCAGGGATCGGAGAACCCATAGCTGTGTGAGCTGGGGCGGGGTTGGCCTCCGGGGAAAAGGTAGAGCTGCTGGAAGCTCGAAAAGTACCCGGCCCGCCTTGGCCCGATTTGTTGAGACACTTTTTTTCTGCAGAGCGCCGTAGGGGGCGCCCGGTTCTCCCGCCTGGCGCCCGACGAGGGCAAGCGAAGAGTCATGCAGTTCACCGACGAACAACAGAGCGCCGTTCACACGACCGACCCCAAGGTGTTGGTCATCGCGCCGCCGGGGTCCGGCAAAACTCGAACGCTGGCCGGGCGCATCCTGCACCTACTGCAGACGGGCGTCAGGCCCTCGAGCATTCTGGCGCTGACGTTCACGCGCAGAGCCGCAACGGAAATGCGAGAGCGACTCCTGCACCAAATGGGTGGAGAAGGGGCCGAAGCCGAGAAAGTGCTCGGCGCGCTGTCGATCGGGACCGTCCATGCCACCTGCTTGGACATCCTGCGGACCTATGGCGATCGCCTTGGCTACGACCCCGAGACACTGACGGTCCTGGACGAAGGGGATGCAGATCTTGTTCTCGAGCGTGCGGCCAAGGACCTCGGATTCCTGCAGGAGGATGGTAAGTGGCGAAGCGGGATTTCAATGGTGAAGATCAAACGCCGGCTCGAGCAAGCCTACTGCAATGAACATCGGAAGCAGCCGGAAACCCGCCTGGATTCCCATCTCGAGAAAATCATCGTCGAGTATCACAATCAACTCCGGGCCCTGAACTCGTTGGACTATGGGCTGATTCTCAGTGAATGCCGGCGTCTGTTCACCGAATATCCGGAGGTGCTCGAAACTTATCAGCGTCGATTCATGCATGTGTGCGTCGACGAGGGGCAGGATTCGTCGGCCGTGGAGTTCTCCCTATACGAGGCACTTTGTCCGCCGTCGTCGATTTTCATCGTGGCGGACCTCGCACAGTCCATCTATGCGTTCCGCAATGCGCGGCCGGATTTGCTTAGGACGTGGATCGGTGAGGGCGATTTCACGGTCTATCACCTGACTCAATGTTTCCGTTGCGGCGACGAGATCGTGAGCGCCGCCAATGAACTGATAAGACACAACGGCGATCCATTGGCGCGGCCCATGGTGGGGGCGACTGGCAGGTCGGGCTACGTCCAGGACCTGCAGTGTGAAACCGAGGCGCTGGCGCATCATTGTGCGAACCTGCGTGCGAAGTACGACCTGGCGGACATCGCAATCATCGCCCGCACGCACTACCTCCTGAGAAAGATCCAGGGTGCCTTCCTGGACCACCACCCGCCAATTCCCAGCCATCACGTCGGCGACCGAAGGACCGTTTTCGACTCCAAGGCGTTTCGAATCCTTCACGCGATCATGCGGCTGTATGTGAATCGTCGGGACAACATAGCCTTCGAGCGGGTGGCCGGGCTCTTTGAGATTGATCGCTACCAGAGATCTCACATTCGAGCGAAGGGCGTTGAACAGGGAACCCCGCTGATTGAAATCGCGATGCGCCATTTCGGGCGGGCGCCGACAATCAAGAAGATCGGTCAATACCTCAATGACGAGCATGGCTACGAGCTCCGAGATCTGCTCAAGGATCTCGAGAACCTGCACGGCCTGTCATTCGATCGGGAGTGGGAATTCTGGTCCGCCCATTGCGGGGAGATGAGCGTCCTCGAATCATTGATGTGGTTTTCGACCTACGACCCGGAGAGGGGCGACGGCTACCGCAAGAAAAACGCCGTGACGTTGATCACCGCCCATGCGGCCAAGGGCTTGGAATGGCCGGTCGTCATCATGGCGTGTCTGCACGAGGGGAGCCTTCCCTCAATTCAATCGATACGAGCTGGCGACGACGTCGCCATCCAGGAGGAGCGGCGCTTGTGCTACGTCGGCTGCACGCGGGCGCGCGAGCGATTGGTACTCCACCATGACCCAGACGAGTCGGAACCGTCGCGGTTCCTGGACGAGTTCGGCTTGGCCCGGGAGGACGCATCATGAGATCCGCTTTCGGCATCTACGACATCGAAACCGACGGGCTTAGCCCCAAGACCTGCCGCCTGGCCTGTGCGGTCGTGCTGTTTCTGCCGGCTGGCCGGCTTCGAATCTACGGACCTCGCGACTGCCGGGCGCTTGTCAATGATTTGACCGGTGTGGGCGTGCGGATTGGACACAACAGCCTAACCTTCGACGATCCGATCATTGCCCGTTCTGCGCATCGGGCACTCGGGCCTCGGTGCTGGGACCTGCTGGATCAGATCAGGAAGGTGAACAACAACCAGCACAACGGGTGGGGCCTTGAGGCCATCGGCAAGGCGATGTGTCCTCAATTGGGCGCGAAGCAGATCGAAGGCAAAGAAATCCCGGACCTCGTCAGTAAGGGGAGATGGCATGCAGTCATCGATCACTGCATTCATGACGTGCAGACATTGGAGGCGATCGTTCGCGGCGTCGTCCGCGGGCACGGGATGGTCTCGAACGGTTCGGCGCGGTTGCGTTTGAACATCGCCGCATTGAATGGATTTTTGGATAACAACGAAGGGAGTCGCCATGGTCGCTACGGAAGGCAAGATGGGCCTCGTCCTGTCTCGGCATCGTGATGAACAGATCTATGTGTGTGATCGAAGCGGAAAGGTCGAGACGATCATCACCGTCGTTGATATCCGCGGTGACAAGGTGCGCATTGGAGTCAATGCCCCTCAGGACCGCCAGGTTCATCGCCGCGAGATCTACGAGCAGATTCAGCGGGAACGGCCCCCGAGGAACTTGATTCAGCAATAAGGGCAAGGAGGTCCAGTGGATTGGCCAAACAGACGGAAATGCCATGGGGAAACACGGAGGCGATCGCCATTCCGCTGGAGGACATCCCGCGTTGGCGGGGTACACGCGACAACCGGGTGATCCGGCCCGGCTATCTCGCAGTGAGGTTCGACTTGAGAGACGACCCCCGATATTCGGTGTTGCTTGAGACCGCTCATAATCGCGGCGTCCTCGGCGAGTACGCGGTGATGGCACTCGTGATGATCGCCGGCTACTCGCTGACGCTCCAATGCCCCGGCATACTCGCTCACGAGGGCAAACCCATGCGGACGGCTCAGATCCTGTCCTTTTGGCACTTCGAGCACGTAGGAATCGATCAGCTCAACAAGGCGATCTCTCTCCTGCTTGACACTGGCTGGCTTACCCGATGTGACCCCAATGAGACGGAACTGGTCACCGCTTATTGTGAGAACTTCGGACGCCGACCACCCGAAAACAGTTCGCCACGGCGCGCCATGGCGCTCCACGGCGCGCCGACTGACGGACGTAGACGGACTAAGACGGACAGTAGACGGACGACGACAGATGGTTGCCACGGCGCGCCGCGGCGCACGGTGCGGATCGGCAATCCACAGTTGGTCGAGTTGGCGAAGATCGCCGGCCTGGACTCGTCGCTCGTCGCCGCCGATCTCTTGCAGAGCAAGGGGTTTGAAAGACGAGACGCAGAGCGTCTCGCCGGGAAGGTCCAGGCAGAGCTTGGGCCGGAGCGGGCTGCAGAGCAGACGCTCATCGCCCTGATCAACGTCAGGCACCTGGAGGGTGCCGGGAAGTTGCGGGGTTCACGAAACGGCTACGTGGCAGAAGCCATACGGGGCCGTTACACGCTGCTGAGCACTGCAGAGCAGGAACTCGGGCAGCGTGCCCGACGCAGAGCGTCGAATGCCCAGCGCAGAGCGCGGGACAAAGAAAGAGCCTCGGCGGACGCCGAGCATCGGGAGTACCTAGAAGGCCTCCCTGCCGCAGAGCGGCGACGCCTCAAGACTGAGGTTCGGAATCTCTTTACAACAGAGTTGCATTCTAGATTCCCCGACCACGACGAGCAGTTTGAAAGATTCTTACTGTTCGCACACGCCCACGGGCAAAACGTTTGTCAGATTTACAGGGACGCGATTTCACACCGGCATGCCCGGTGAAGCAAAGGAGTATTCTCATGCCCAAAGCCTCATCAAAGACGCTTGCCGTCGTTTTCGGCGGAATCAACCTCGGAACAGACGCGAGAACGCTGAAGATCAGCATCCCGCGCAATGACAATCCCGGCATCGACGCGAACACCATTGAAGAACTCTTTCTCGCCTCACTCATCGATGCCAAGCTGATCCCCGGCAAGGATGTCGAAGGTCAGTCCCAAATCGAAGGTGCGGAGAACCTCAAAGAGCTCAAGCTAGAAGCTGAATGTCAAACGCCGGGTTCGCAACTCAAGAGCTGGAGCGTGGCGCTGAAGATGCATGCGATCGATGATGAAGACGTTGTCACACTCATGCACTACCAGGGCAAGCATGGCTCAGTCGTGATCAAACGCAAGGGCGATGTGGAATCCAAACGCGGGCGAAAGCCGGCAGGAGACGTCGAAGGACAGCAGAAATTAGGCGGTGATGAACCGGAGTAGAGCGCGGCAATGATCGCAGCAGCGGGCAATGTCTCGCTTGCCCCACCAAAAGGAGAAGAGTCATGCAAACCAACTTTGAGGACGCATTTGTCGCGGCAGTTCCTAAGAGCACCCGCTTTCAGGGCGAGCACGAATGCCCCCGAGCCGCAGAGAATGGCCGTCGTGGCCGCGCAGCGTGGATGGCGGACGAGCACTGCTCCTACTGTGGAAGCCTGAACCCGGACGTGTTTATGGAGCGCATCGAAGCGGGGACGGTAGAGCTGGGGCCCACCACCAAGAATTACAAGGTCTATGTTCAGGTAGCGCCAGATACTGAACTGTTCAGATCGCAATTCAGGGGCGAAGGAGACCCGGGCGGAGATGACCCGGCAAAGTGGGTGTGGACAACAGAAGAACGCACGCAGACGAAATTCTATTTCCAACACTTGTCTTTGGAGCAGAAACGAACGTTCATCGAAATCCTCAACAGCGGCAAACTCAAGTTCGCCGGTTCGAGAGGATTCAATGTCCTGCCGTTTTTTGTATCTGCGCCCGGCCGGCAGTGCGGAGCTTAGCGAACGTCGGACAACCAATGATTGCGACCAAAAAGAAAAAGAGAAAACCCTTCCCGGCTTTGTCCAAAACGAAGCAATACTTCGAGAAGCTGGGGTACCGAGTAGCGATCGTTGAGCGAGACATACGCCATGACGGCAAAGACGGAAAACGATTTGGGCACAAGGTCGACGCCTGGGGATTTGCGGACCTGCTCGCGTTCCATCTCAAGAAGCCGGGGATGCTTGCCCTACAGGCAACGGCGAGCAACAAGACAAGCAGAAGCGGAAATATGTCGGAGCACTGGAAAAAGATCCTCCGCAATGTGACCGCGTACGAGTTTCTGCTCGCCGACCCCAACAATCGAATCGGCCTCATGTGCTGGTCCTACGGAAAGAATCGAGGCGATCGACATACATACAAGTTCAACTGGATCAAGTGTGAACACTTCGAGAATCTGCCGGTGGGCGCCGAGTGCGAGTTCAGGCCGAAGAAACGTCGCAGGGTCAAGAAGCAATCCAGTTTAGTAGGAGCGTCATGACGACGACCGCAGTCTCAATCATGAACAAAGGCCAGAGAAAACTATTTGAGGACATCGAACGAACAGCGTGGTTGTCGTCCTGCGGTCGATATCGTCATGCTTTGGGTCGCCACTGGGACCAAGGGCTCGGATACGCTTTGTTCATCGGCCTGAATCCATCGACCGCGGACGGTCAATCAGATGACCCAACCATCCGGCGATGCATGCGCTTTGCTCGTGACTGGGGGTTCGGCGGATTAGAGATGTGCAATCTGTTCGACTGGCGCGCCACCGATCCGAAGCGTTTGCCACGAAAGCAGATCGCGGTCAGCGACAAGAACGATCCAGCGATGGGGTGCCGGGCTATGAAGGCCGGAATCGTCATCGCCTGTTGGGGGCATGTGCCTTGGGCGAGAAAACGGATCGATGAGGTGCAAACAGAGAGATTTGCGGCGTTCCAGCGCGAGACAGGAAATCGGGTGCATTGCCTCGGGCTTACGAAGTCCGGGTTTCCCCGGCACCCTTTGTTCGTGCGGGCAGATACGAAGCCGGTCCTCTTTTGGTGAGTAAATTCGAAATGCAGAAGTCGAAGATCGAATGGACTGACGCTACCTGGAACCCTGTCACCGGTTGTACGCGCGTGAGCGCTGGGTGCGACAACTGCTATGCAGCGCCGCTGACGAAGCGGCTGGCGAGCATGGGGCAAGAAAAATACCAGGGCCTCTACGGCAAAGGTCACTTCAACGGAAAAGTCCGATGCCATGAAGACGCATTGAAGAAACCATTTGAATGGAAGAAGCCTCGCATGGTGTTCGTCAACAGCATGAGCGACCTTTTCCATAGGGATGTGCCGTTCGGATTCATCGACCAGGTGTTTGCAGTGATGAGCCTATGCCCCAAGCACATTTTCCAAATCTTGACCAAGCGCCCTGATCGCATGTTCGAATATTTTGATCGATATTCACACTACCCCGCCGGTCTCGAAATGCGATGGGGTGAAGAGGCGGCTAGCTTCATTCAATACGCTACAGGGCATGTCGACTTCAGCGACAACGGCATCTTGCCGAATGTCTGGCTCGGGACTTCGGTTGAAAACCAAGCGACGGCCGACGAACGAATCCCGCACCTTCTAAGTTGTCCCGCTGGCGTTCGGTTTCTTTCGTGCGAGCCGCTGTTGGAGCCGGTCGACTTGCGAGAGCGGCTAACGATCAAGGCTGTGGGATGCATGTCTGGATTCAGTTCAGATGGCAAACAGTTAATCAACGAAAGTAATACGATCAGGATTCCCGGAATCCATTGGGTCATCGTCGGCGGAGAATCCGGCCCTGGAGCGCGCCCAATGGACCCGGATTGGGCAAGGTCGATTCGAGACCAATGCGTCGACGCCAGCGTGCCGTTTTTCTTCAAGCAATGGGGTGGTGTGAACAAGAGGAAGGCGGGACGAATCCTCGATGGAAGACCGTGGGATGAATTTCCGAAGGCAACGACATTCCCGGAGGAGGCGTGAATGATTTACGTGCCGAACACAATTCGAGAAATGATTGTGGGTGGAGCTTTGTTCGTGTTGAACGACTCCGGCGGGAAAGACTCTCAGGCGATGCGAATCGCGCTCCGCGAGATTGTGCCCGCAGCACAGAAAATAGTTATTCACGCGAGCCTTGGTGATGTCGAATGGCCTGGGGCCCTTGAACATGCGCAAGCTGGCGCCGAGCGGGATGGCTTGCCGTTTGTTGTTGCGCGTGCAGTGAAAACTTTTTTTGAGATGGTCGAGCATCGTTTCAGGGTGCGCCCAGGTCCGAACTCGCCGTGCTGGCCATCAGCATCGAATCGGCAATGCACGAGCGACTTGAAACGCGGACCGATTGAACGCGAAGTACGGCGCGTGCTCCGCGAGCGCGGCCTGAAGCGCGTGGTCACATGTATGGGCATCCGCGCTGAGGAGAGTTCGGGCCGAGCTAAACAACAGCCGTTGCGACGAAGCAGTCGGAACTCCCGTGCCGGTCGCGATTGGTGGGAGTGGTTGCCGATCCACACGCTAACGCGATCCCAGGTCTTCGCAATGATCTCTCACGCCAATGAGGCGCCACACGCAGCTTACGCGCTGGGCAACGACCGACTCTCCTGCATGTTTTGCATCATGGGAAGCCGTAATGATTTGGCGAACGCCGCGCGGCAAAATCCCGATTTGTACCGCCGTTACGTCGATGTCGAGAAGCGCACGGGCTACACGATGCACCAGTCTCGAATTCCTCTAGAGGTTTTGACGGGGGTGTCGACATGAAAGTCCCCGCCTTCAACCTAGAAGGACCACATGACGAACCGCTTCGCCCGGGCGAGCGACGATGCGGGTCCTGCAAACTGCCGTTCAAGCCGTTCCGATGCCAAGACTGCAAGGGGCGGATCATCACCGACCAATGCCGAGAGGACCACGACGAGAAGATCCACCATGTGATCGACGGGCGAGCACCATCGAAGCAAAAGAACAAGCGGCACACGGGGGCGAGAGTGAGGGTGTTTAAGTGATGGCAGAAAGATCAGATGGTTGTCTTGAGGTTCTGAATGTCGGCAAGGGGCATCTTCGAATCTCGTTCGACAAGAATGACCCCAAGGAGGTCGAGCGTGCGAAGCGAGTCCTGAAAGACATGAAGAAACGCGGCTACTACCTGTTCATCGATGAGGGCGGCGGAAAGCTGACGAGAGTCAAGCGGTTTCGACCGGAAACCTGCGAGTACATTGTTGAGGAACCCAAGAATGCCGAAGACACGCCGGCAAAGAAGAAAAACCGAAAGACAAAGGCAATCCCGATGCGCAAAGCGCGAGCGGTCGGCATTGCACCGACGGCTGGTGGGTAAGTCCCGGGCCACCTGGGCGGACTGCCGAAAGATGGCCGAGGTCGCTTCGGAGCAACAGGGCGAATGGGCGGGGCTGCCGATTCCAGTGCACGAGGTTCCGCTCATCATGGAGCCGCGACATCCGCTCCAGAATCTGAACGGCATGGCGTTCAACAAAGAGAAAGAGCCGCAGGGATTGGAAAAACAGGATTTTGAAACGGTCAATCACTGGTATGACCGTCGACGCGATCTTGATGTGTTTATCTTCCGAGAAACGAGAGGGCTTATCACCTGGAGCGCACTGCCGCGACTGAGCCTAGCGGAAAGATTCAATGCCATGATGAACACCTTCTGTGTTGGAGCGGAAGAGGCTTGGACGGTAGAAGCCGAGACTCGGGCGATCGGAAAGCTCGAACAGCTTCTGAAGCCCCACATCTTCAAGCAGTACCAACTTTCCGGGATGTTTATCGAGACCAGCCCCCGGAGTCTCGTGACCTACGTGTTTAGAAAGCTAAGGCCGACGCTCGCCCTGCGACCGAACAGGTATGGCAAGATGGAAATGATCGCAGCGCTCTGTCTCCATCCGATCGGGTACTACCAACAGAGTTACGCAGGCTGCATGGTCCCGACAGACGATGTGATCGCGCACCTCGTAATGATGCGAGGCGACGAACGCCTCTTTTGGGCCAAGGCGAACCAGACGGCGCACCTGTCGGAGGCGGCGTTATGAGTACGGCGGCCCTAGATATCAAGGTCAGGGCGGGGGAGATGAAGCTGATCGCACAGGCTGACGTGCACAGGTTACCGCTTGAACAAGATTCTGTGGATATGGTTGTTGGCAGCCCGCCGTACCCGGACAAGGGCAAGCGATACTGCGAAGGGTGGCCTCCGCTCAAGTCGTGCGAATGGGTAGATTGGATGCTGAGAGCAACCAAGGAATGCCTCCGCGTATCCAAGGGACCAGTGCTGTGGGTTGTGAACAACACGCGGGCGAATAACCAACATATTCCGTCTGTCGAAATGCTGGTTGTTCGGCTTTATGACGCGGGAATCCTTCTTGATCGTCCGGTCATCTGGCACAAGAACGCGGCACCCACCCGCTCGCAATGGTTCAGCAACGTTTACGAGCAGATCATCGCCTGCCGAAAGCGGCCGTTGCCACATTGGGATTGGGAGTCGATTGGGGGAACACCTAAGTATTCAGCCGGAGGTCGATTCAGGCAACGAGACCAGAAAGGCAAGCGCCGGATGGGTGGCGATTACCCGACGGTGGCCGTCACCCGGCCCAAGGATGTGATGTATGTGACGGTTGGCGGTGGCCACCTTGGACATCCATTGGCGCATGAAAACGAAGCGCCGTTTCCGGAGAAGCTCATTGAGCCGTTCGTCAAAGCGTTGTGCCCGGTAGGCGGGATCGTACTGGACCCCTTCGGTGGAAGCGGGACGACAGCAGCAGTTGCAACACGACTGGGCCGAAAGGCGTTGTCGTTCGATTTGCGCATGGATCAATGTGAACTGGCGAGAAGGCGGATTGAATGAGCATTTGCGGATCACGAAACGGCAATTGTGACCCACAACGGAGTTTAAGGGTCACGGCTGATCCACAAAGGTTTAGGGATTAAGAAATGAAACAGCTCCACATTGGAAAGGAGAAAGGCGGCAGTCGTTTCTGTCTACCCGCCGATGCCGTGACGCAGACAATCGCGCTCCTTGCCCGTCGCGGTGCGGGCAAGACCTACGCGGCCTCCACGATCGCAGAGGAGATGCTCGAGAACGACCAGTGCATCGTCGTGCTTGATCCCATCGGCGTGTGGTGGGGGCTTCGGTCCTCATCGAGCGGGAGGGCTGAAGGATATCCGATTCTCGTCCTTGGCGGGGAACATGCGGATATTCCGCTTCAATCGACGGCCGGGAAGACGGTCGCCGATTTCATCGTCGGCGAGCGCATCTCGACAATCCTGGACGTCTCGGCGTTTGGTGAAAACGAGATGCGCCGATTCGTCGCCGACTTCGCAAGCGAGTTCTATCGAAAGAACCGCGAGGCCGTTCACTGGTTTGTAGACGAGGCCGACGAGTTTGCACCTCAGTCTGGCGGAAATGGCGGCGCCGTCGGCAAATGTCTGGGGGCCATGCAGAACATCGTTCGTCGAGGTCGGGTTCGGGGCATCGGTGTTACGCTGATCACGCAGCGTTCGGCGGTTCTCAGCAAGAGCGTCCTGACCCAAACTGAATGCCTGTTCGCCATGCAGGCGACAGGCCCCCATGACCTCAAGGCGATCGAAGATTGGCTGAAGCATCATGCGAGCCCGCAAGAGCGCAACAAGATCATGGGAAGCCTCACGCGAATGCAGCAAGGCGAGGCCTGGGTTTATTCACCGGGTTGGTTGAAGGGGCTCCGGCAGATCAAGGTTCGACCGAGACGCACGTTCGACTCGTCTGCTACGCCCAAGGCCGGCGAGAAAAAGCGATCACCCAAGAAGCTCGCGGATGTGAACCTCGGTGCATTGGAAGTCAAGATGTCCGAGGCGGTTGAACAGGCGAAGGCTAACGACCCGTCGGAGCTTAAGAAGCAGAACGCTCTACTGCAAACCGAGTTGAGGCGGGCGAAGTCTTCGAGGCCAGTGCCAGATCAGGCGTCGATCGACCAGGCCATCGCCCGGGAGCGAGGGCATTGGGAATCAAGGATCAAAGAGCTGGATACCATTGTGTCGGGAACTCGCACCATAGGCGACGAACTTCGCAAGGCCGCTGAACGGCTTGATCATCTGCGGGCGAAATTCACGAAGGCGCTCGAGCCGCGGCACACTGGGGGTGTCGCGCAGACGACGGTGAAGCCTCCATCGCCAGTGAAGAAATCCACGAATACACAGCCAGCACCATCTGGCAACGGATCACTGAAGCTCGGCAACAGTGGGATGCGCCGCATACTCGCGGTCCTCGTGCAATCCGGCGAGCACATGACGGCGCGCAAGATCGCGCTCATGGCCGGCCTGTCGGCAAAGAGTGGATCGTTCGCGAACTATCTGAGCCTTCTCAGAAAGTCGGGATACGTCGACGGTGGGCGAGATGGCATGAGCGCCACCCCCGAAGGCGCGGTAGCACTCGGAGATTATGAACCGATGCCAACCGGGCGCGCATTGATCGAATGGTGGCAACCAAAGCTTGGAGATGGAAGCGGGATGCGGCGGATCTTCGACGCCTTGATCGAGGCGTACCCGAATCCGATGGGGCGGGCCGACCTCGCCCAGGCCGCCGGGATGTCATCTAACAGCGGGAGCTTCGCCAATTACCTGAGCAAGCTTCGGACGCTTGAGTTGATCCAGGGCTCGGGTGAGTTGAAGGCAAGTGATGTGTTCTTTGAGTGAACGATGAGCGCACTAGAAACCGGAAAATTGACGTTCTTCTATGTAGACGATCAGGTTGCGGGTACCTGCTCGGTTGATGAACATGGTGGCGTTCATTTCCCCGTCGGCTTCGTGCCAAAGGACGGCCAACGCCTTCGATTCGCACAGCCCGACGATTGGGATTGGGATGAGTTTTATGCCCAATATGACGAGGACGCATGGGAGTGCGACCTCTGTGGCGGGGAGGGCTTCCGGGAGTACGTTGATGCGCCGGACGAATGGGGAGAGGACTGCCCATCCGAGCCGAACCATCTCATTCCATGCAGAGGCTGTGATGAGAATGAACGCGCCAAGCTACGCGCGCTTGCAGAATTCATGAAGACAAAAAACGGGATGCGAGAATCGCTTAGCCACGAAAGGATGTGATGTCATGTTTGTCAAAGTCCGGTGAGTAGCCGGCCAAACGTCGACCAACTGTCCCGTGCGGTCGTGTTAAAGCCACGGCGACGCGGCCGCGCGGGACACACCTTGAAGGAAGTCCCTGGGAGCCAACCTTTGAAGCCAAGGAAAAAATACGGGAGCGTTTTCGCCGGCGTCGGCGGTTTCGATTGTGGCTTCAAACGAGCAGGTGTGACATGCGGATGGCAAGTCGAGAATGACCGACAGTGCATTGAAATCCTCGAGCGACATTTCCCAGGCGTCCCGCGATTTGGAGACGTCGAGGAATGGGAACCCGATCCAAAAGAACACGCAGTCGACGTCATCTGTGCAGGATTCCCCTGTCAGGACCTTTCCGTCGCCGGCAAACGAGCGGGGCTCCGGGGAGAGCGAAGCAGCCTCTTCTGGCACGTTGTTCGAATTGCATCCATCCTTCATCCCGAATGGCTGGTACTTGAAAACGTACCCGGCCTACTTTCGTCGAACGAAGGGCGAGACTTCGGAATCGTTCTCGGGGCCCTGGAAGACGCAGGGTATTCTGTCGCGTGGCGAGTGCTGGACTCGCAATGGTTCGGAGTCGCCCAACGACGTCGTCGTGTGTTCCTTGTCTGCCATCCTGATGCCGAGCGTGCCGCAGCGGTTCTATTTGAGCCGGAGGGCTGCGAGGGGCATCCTCAGGCGATGCGAAAAACGGGGGAGGACATTGCCCACGCAGTTAACACACGCTCTGGAGGCGCTAGCGCAAAGGAAAACAACGAAACACTCGTCGCCGATCCCATCACTGCCAGCTTCGCAAAGCACGGGGGGTGCAGTGCCGGAAAAGACAGCTACCCGCGCAACCTCGTGTCGCACGCTCTTGTTTCAAGACACAGCCCGAGCTTCGATCCCAACGAAGAGACCCCCGTGCCTTACACCGTCTTCGGAAACAGGCCGTGCGAGTCTCGGACAGCCAGAGAGGCGAGAGTCGCCGAACCCCTGTCCTGTGAACAACGAACAACCAGCAACAGTGATCAGAACTACGTCGTCGCATTCGGGGAAAACCAACGTAGCGAAGTCGTCATCAAAGACAAACCGACGCTCAACACAGGCGGAGGAAAGCCAGGAAGGGGATATCCGGCCGTTGCTTGTCAGGCGACTGACACCGATCGAATGCGAGAGGCTACAGGGGTTCCGGGATGGCTGGACGTTGCCATCCCGAAAGGAACAGACGGACGGAGATACAGGCAGCTCGGAAACGCCGTGACGGTCAATGTTGCGGAGTGGATAGGAAGGCGAATCGTGGAGGTTTCGTGACACACATAAACGGCAACTGGATGAACGACGATCAGCGCGAAGCTGCAAAATCGGAGTCTCTTTTCCCGATCATGGATGACCGTGTCGGTCAAAGGCGAGGATACATTCCAATGGCACTGATTCGTCGCCACAACGATCGAGCAAAGCTGAATCATGATCAGAGCGTTAATCGCCTCCGTGAACGCGGGGGACTGTCGCCACAGGAAGCAATGGCTGTTCTTGCTAACAAAAGCTGGAGTGAGCGGCCCTATCGTGATGAGGAGTTGGCGTGGGCTGCCTTGCAGGAGATCGTCAAAGCCGAGTTCCCTGATTTCGATTGTGAATCGGGAGAGATCCAGTACTGAATGATGACATCGATCGACCGAAACCAATTTGCTGACGCCGGCAAGATGGTCGGAGGGGCTGAGAGAAGAATATGGTTGAGCTGGTTGTGACATTGGAACAGGCTAGCGCGATGCTGCGGATGTGCAGGCCGACGCTGATGAAGTGTCTGGCCGACCCGGAAGACCCGCTGACAAAGATCTCTACGCCCGGCGGGCGGCGCGTTTACGTTTCCCTGCCTTCGATCGCTTACGTTCTGATGCCTTGGCTCCCGGTAGAGGAATCGACGAGATTGCTTGAACGACGTCTGGACGAGGCATGTGATAATGGTCGGCGGTTGTCACGATCGACGAATGCTGAAGCAGATCGCGCGCATCTGCGAGTGTCATGCCAGGGGCCGACATCAAAAACTGAGTCGCGAAAGCGCGAAGGTCGCGAAACTGGACGCCGGAAACACCGGCAGACTCGCAAGCGTCATTCCACCAGTCAACGTCGTTCCGCCGGCGGGGGAGCATCTCGGAAAGGATTCGACATCCTGGAGAGGTTTGACGAGCGAGTGGACGCAGCAATTGCTGCAGAGCAACGTGCAGAGGAACACTGAATTGTTTTCTCGACTTGGCCCTGGTTCCCCGGATGATGCCCAGATCAAAGTCAATCTGTTCGGGAATCATGTGCTCGACGAATCCGCGATCCAATCCGGTCGTCGCTGCGACCTGGACGCCGATCCGATGGTGCTCGCGGGTCATGGCCTTCATGATTCGCTCGACGGTTTCGATCGTCAGGGTGGGGCGGTTACGCCTCTCCGCCTGCTTCGGTACATGTGTGGCGCTGTCAAGCGGATTGGCCGTCGCGTATTTGCGCCGTACGCACCAGCGGAAGAACGCATTCAGGTTGCGATTATGGCGTGCAACCGTCGATTTGCTGGTAGGGCGGATTTCCCCCGACTTGAGTTCCTGCGGGCGGGAGACGGATCGGATGAACGCATCGACGTCACGGCCGTCGATCTCTCGAACCTCCAGGTCGCCGACGACCGCGATCAGGCGCTCGAGGGTCGAGCTGTATTTTCTCTGCGTATCGACCGCCTTGTGGCTGCAGCCGTTCAGGTACTCCCTGCATGCGTCGTGCAGGGACATGGCCACGATCTCGCCGAGGGCTTCCAGCTCCAGTCGGGCGTTGAAACGGGATACGAAACGACGGGCGTCGGCCAGCTTCTTAAAGCATTGCTTACGGTTGATCCGCTTGCCGGACAGGTCGTAGTCAGACCATCGTGCGTAGTAGCCAGGCAGACGCTTCCCACGCTCGATTCGCTTGCCGCTACCGGCATGAAGCCATGCTTTTCGCTTTCTTCCCACGCGGGTAGTATACAGTGAAAGGCGGACGGCTTGAGTCCGAGCGAGGGATTTTAAAGGTCCCTTATTGGTCCCGCGCCTGACGGAAAATATTCATAAGTCCTTTATTGACAAGTGTTGGGCGAGTGGCGGAATGGCAGACGCCGGGGACTTAAAATCCCCTGTCCTTTAACGGACGTGCGGGTTCGAATCCCGCCTCGCCCAGTGTGACTTAGCGAGTGTCTTAGAGCAGAAGCATGGCAGATTCAAAACAAACAAAATCGTCGGTTTGGATCGCATTGCTCGGCACGGTCTTGGTGTTGACCGGCGGCATTTCCTATCCGCTTCTGCTCGAAAACGCATGGATTCGATCTCAGGCAATTCCCAATATTGTTCTCGTCGTCATCGGATTGTTACTTTGCATTTGGGCGGTTGTTCGAAGGCGCTCCGCGTGGACGATCGCAGGCACGGCCTTGAGCGGGCTCGTGGGTGTCGGCCTGCTGGCGTCGCTTTTCTTGTTGATGAATTTGCCCGGGCCGTCGAAAACTTGGAGCGGCGGTGAATCGGCCCCCGATTTCACGCTGCAAAATCAGGACGGACAGCAGGTCCGGCTCTCCTCGTTTCGCGGCAAGGGACCGGTGCTCCTGGTCTTCTATCGCGGACACTGGTGAATGCTCTGCCGTGCAGAACTCCGAGGTCTCGGAGACGTTCAAGAGAAACTTGCGGCCATGGGCGGGACGATTTTTGCCATTTCTTCAGATTCGGTGAAAGACAGCAAGCGGTCTGCCGACGCCCTGGAACTGGCGTTTGATTTGCTCAGCGATGAGAGCACCGCGACCATTCAAAATTACGGTTTGCTATTCCACGAGCCTTATCACGACAAGGACGTCGCGCTGCCCGCTCACTTTCTGATCGACCGAGATGGGAAGGTCGCCTGGAAATGGGTCGCGCAGCGCGTCAACGACCGACCCGACCCGGCCGTTGTCGTGGAGCAGGTCGATCGATTGTTGAAAGACGCCTGACCGGGCCGGACTTCGCGTGTCCGCATTCTCAAAATATGCATCCCTCGCAAGTCTTTATGCATCCAAATCACATCAAATGACGTTGTGTCCTGAGTGTGCCTGGGTAGGATAACAGTCTAATCTTATTTGCTCGATCTTCGGACGGGCAAGACAACCGTAGAAATACGTGAGCGGGGGTGCGAAACGGGTATGCCGAAACGGGAAGACATACGGACCATCATGCTAATCGGGTCGGGGCCGATTGTGATCGGGCAGGGGTGCGAGTTCGATTACAGCGGGACCCAGGCATGCAAGGCGCTACGGGCCGAAGGATATCGGGTGGTTCTGCTCAATTCGAACCCGGCGACCATTATGACGGATCCGGAGTTTGCCGACCGGACGTACATCGAGCCGATCACGCCGGAGTTTATTCAGAAGGTGCTGGACCTGGAGAAACGCCGGGGTGAGCCGGTCGATGCGGTGCTGCCGACCCTGGGCGGGCAGACCGGTTTGAACTGCGCCATGGAGGCACACGAACAGGGCATCCTTGATTCTTATGATGTCGAACTCATCGGAGCAAAGCCGGAGGTCATCGCCAAGGCCGAGGACCGAAGTCTCTTCAAAGAGGCGATGATCAAGATTGGGTTGGACGTGCCGGTCAGCGGGGCCGCTCATTCTTTGGATGAGGCTCGCGAAGTGTTCGAAAAAGTCGGCCTCCCATGTTGCGTTCGCTCCGCTTACACACTGGGAGGCGAAGGCGGAGGCTTTTGTGAAACCCTGGAAGATTTCGAGCGGGTCGTTTCGCGAGGTCTAAAGCAGTCGCGCATTTATGAAGTGCTGATCGAGGAGAGCCTCTACGGCTGGAAGGAGTTTGAGCTGGAGGTGATTCGCGACCGGAACGACAACGTCCTTGTCGTGTGTTCGATTGAGAACCTCGATCCAATGGGCGTGCACACCGGCGATTCGATCACCGTCGCACCGGCTCAGACGCTAACGGACCGTGAGTATCAGCAGATGCGCAATGCCGCCAAGGCCATCATGCGCGAGATCGGCGTCGACACGGGGGGGAGCAACGTCCAGTTCGCGGTGAATCCGAAGACCGGCCGACAGACGGTCATCGAGATGAATCCACGGGTGTCGCGTTCCAGCGCCTTGGCGAGCAAGGCGACCGGTTATCCCATTGCGAAGATTGCAGCCAAGCTGGCGGTCGGCTACACGTTGGACGAGTTGCCCAATGACATCACGAGGACGACGCCGGCGAGTTTTGAGCCGGTGATCGACTACTGCGTCGTGAAGATGCCTCGCTGGACGTTTGAGAAGTTTCCCGAGGCGGATGAGACGTTGAGTCCACAGATGAAGAGTGTCGGCGAAGGGATGGCCATCGGTCGTACGTTCAAAGAGGCGTTTCAAAAGTGTATTCGCAGCATGGAGATCCAACGGGCCGGATACGGGTTGGATAAGAACGATCGTTGGCTGGCCGCGCACCGGCGGAGCATGGAGGAAGTGGCGGTTGGCGCGGAACCGGCTTCTACTGTCGGCCTGGAGGGAGGGAGCGCTGATCGGGTTGTCCTGGCCAGCCGTGCCGGAGAGGCGCCGCCGGATGTGGATGAGTCGTCGGCCACGCACTGGCCGGTCGAGGACAAGGTTCTACACGACAAGCTGAAGAATCCTTGTCAGGGCCGTCCGTACTACATTCGCTATGCCTTCAAACGCGGCTGGACGATCGACGAAGTCCATGAGCTGACGGGCATCGATCGTTGGTTTCTCGACCAGATGGCCGAACTCATCGAGTTCGAGAGCACGTTGATTGCCAACGAGGATCAAATTCGTTCCGCGGCCGAGTATGGCGGAGTTGGCATCGGCGCGTCCTTATTGCAGCAGGCCAGGAGGCTGGGCTACAGCGATCTCCAATTGCACCGTGCGTTGACCATTCGCGAAAACCAATCTGAGGTTTTTGAAAAGAATGAGAACGGTCGTTGCTACAAACTTGTTGACACCTGCGCGGCGGAGTTTGAGGCGGCGACACCCTATTATTATTCGACCTTTGAGGAGCCTTCGATTCACATCGACCATGGACGGCAGATCGAAAGGGTCGACGACGAACTAAGAGTGTCGACGGACCCTCATGTCATCGTGTTGGGGGGCGGACCGAACCGGATCGGCCAGGGTATCGAGTTCGATTACTGCTGCGTCCACGCTGCGGACGAGGCGCGGCGGATGGGTTTTCGCACCGTCATGGTCAACTCCAATCCGGAGACGGTCAGTACGGATTACGATACGTCCGACGTCTTGTTTTTTGAGCCGCTCACGCACGAAGACGTGATGCGGATTGTTCGCTCCATCGCTTCACGCGGGCAGATTCACGGCCTTATCGTTCAGTTCGGCGGGCAGACACCTCTCAATCTCGCGGAAGGTTTGCGGCGAGCAGGTGCACCGATCATCGGCACGCCGCCGGCATCGATCGATCTGGCCGAGGATCGCGATGAGTTCCAGAAAATCCTGAAGTCCCTTGACTTGCTTCAGCCGCCGAACGGCATGGCGAGTGACATTCGTGAGGCGAGGCGCATCGCTTCTGAGTTGGGCTACCCTGTCCTGATCCGCCCGAGCTATGTTCTTGGCGGGCGGGCCATGCAGATGTGCAACAACGAAGACGATCTCGACCAATATGTAAGAAAAGCGCTGGAGGCCACGGATCGAGCGGAGGCGGCCGTGCGCGGACAACGTTTGCTCGTGGACAAGTTCATCCTCGACGCGACGGAGATCGACGTGGACGCGGTCGCGGATTATCGCCACCCGGACGATCCGAAAGGTGAATGCGTGATTTGCGGCGTCATGGAGCACATCGAGGAAGCGGGGATTCACAGTGGTGACAGCGCTTGTGCCCTGCCGCCTCATTCCTTGTCCGCTTCGATGTTGAAGGAAATCGAGCGCCAAACCAAAATGCTGGCCCTTCGGCTCGGCGTTTGCGGATTGATGAATGTCCAGTTCGCCGTGGCAGGCGATCTTGTTTACGTGCTGGAAGTGAATCCCAGGGCTTCGCGGACGGTGCCGTTTGTCAGCAAGACGACCGGCGTGCCGTGGGCCAAGGTGGCGACCGCCGTCATGCTCGGTCGATCCTTGCGGGATGTTCTATGGGAACGCGGGATCGGACGGTCGCCGAGACCGATCATGATCGCCATCAAAGCGCCGGTTTTTCCTTTCAGCAAGTTTGCCGGTGTCGATGCCGTGCTGGGGCCGGAGATGCGGAGTACCGGCGAAGTCATGGGCATCGATGATTCGTTCGGACTGGCCTATGCAAAGGCGATGATCGCGACGGGGTTGTCTCTGCCGCTGTTCGGGAATGCCCTGGTCAGTGTGAACGACCCGGACAAGCCACGGGTGATTCCCATCGCGAGCGAACTGCGCGAGCTGGGTTTCAAATTATTCTCGACGATCGGAACGCATCGGGTCTTGAAGAATGCCGGGATTGATTCGGTCATTGTGTCCAAACAGGCCGGAGCACCGGAAGGATTCCTGCTCGACTTGATCAATTGTGGTGTCATGGATCTGCTTATCAATACGCCGGTTCACTACGGGGCCGCGTGGGAAGAGGGTCGTTGGCGAGCCGCCGCGGCGGCCCGTGGCGTGCCGTTGATCACGACGTTGGCCGGGGCGGAAGCGGCCGTGCAGGCGATTCGCGCTATGAAGAAACAAAGCCGCAGCAAAGTGCTGGGCGTCAAGGCGTTGCAAGATTACGCGGTAGGGATGCGATGATCATGACACGTTGCGCGCTGGGACTGGAAGACGGGACCGTCTTTGTCGGCCGCGGCTTTGGCGCCACGGGGACGGCATCGGGAGAAGTCGTCTTCAACACGGCGATGGCCGGGTATCAGGAAATTCTCACGGACCCGTCCTATTGTGGACAGATCGTGACGATGACGGCGCCGCTCATAGGAAACTACGGCGTCAATCGAGAGGATATCGAGTCCCAGGGGCAGCACCTTTCGGGTTTTGTCGTTCGTGAACTGTCCCGTGTCTACAGCAACCAGAGGGCGACCGATGATCTGGCAACATACTTGAAGGCGGCCGGCATCATCGGGCTGGTCGGCATCGATACGCGCGCGCTAACGAAGCGTTTACGCGAGCACGGGGCCCTGCGGGGCGTTATCTCAACGGAAGTCAGCGAACCAAAGGAACTCGTGGAAAGGGCGAATGCGATTTCGCGAATGACCGGTCAAAACCTGGCAAAGCAGGTATCGCCGGAGCGAGAAACGACATGGTCTTCAGACGGTGATCAAGACGGGCTGACCGTCATCGCCATTGATTGTGGAATCAAGCGGAACATCCTGAGCCAATTGGCGTCGGCCGGCTGTTCGGTTCGCGTCGTTCCGGGAGACACGTCGGCGAAGACAATCCTGGACCGGCGTCCGGATGGTGTGCTCGTCGGCAACGGACCGGGTGACCCGGCTGCGGTGACGGAAACGGTTGCCATGCTGCGGGACCTGATCGGCGAGGTCCCGATCTTCGGCATTTGTCTTGGTCATCAAATGCTTGCGCTGGCGCTTGGCGCAGAGACCTACAAGTTGAAGTTCGGACATCACGGGGCAAACCACCCGGTTTTGAATCTGGATACGGGTCGCGTCGAGATCACGAGTCAGAATCACGGATTCGCCGTGGATAAGGACAGCCTCGAGCGTGTGGGGGGGCGAGCGACCCATATGAATCTATACGACGACAGTCTGGAAGGATTTGTGTGTCCCGGCAAACGTCTGTTCGCCGTTCAATACCATCCCGAGGCCGCGCCGGGGCCGCATGACTCAAAATACTTGTTCAATTCGTTTGTGGAACTGATGACCCGGTCTACGTGACGCATCAAGGGAGGCCGAGCAGCGTGTTGACGAATGGCGCCAGATCGTTGGCGACGTCAACGGTTCCGTCCTGGTTCATGTCCGCCTGACAGGAATAACCCATCGTCGTTAGTAGTTCGGTAAAAGGCTCAATGTCGAGGCCGTTCGTTGCGCCGTCACAGTTCATGTCAGCAGGCAGGATGCCGGGGCAACCTGGGAACTCACACCCGTCGGGAACGGCATTGCCGTTGCAGTCCAAGCTAAGGCCTGCCAGGATATCCGATCCGTCGTGGACGCCGTTGTTGTTGCAATCGGGCGCGATGCGCACGAAGTATACGTCCTGTTCTCCGTTGAACGTCGCCGCATAGGCCAGGTTCGCGCCTTCGTCGTCGGAGACCATGTGGTAGTAGTCGCCGAGCTTGTTTTGCATCGGATAGCCCAACGAGTGATTGTAAGGCGGACTGAGTGGAATGTTGTCCGACCACGTTGAGCCCGCATCGACCGAGTAGGAATAATAAAGCTCCGAGAACACCACCATGGAATCGGCTCGCGTGTCGTTCCATACGGCATCGATACGCCCGTTCGGGGCGACGGCCAGCGTCCCAAACCACTGCCAGGCATTGGTTCCGAGAGGGTCGTCGTTGACGCGCACGGGCGTGCTCCAGGTGTCACCTCCGTCGATGCTTCGAATGAACATGACATCGAGCGGGTCTGATCCCGGTGGATCAACGGAAGCGAGGATGTACACATTGCCATGCGCCGGTCCCGCAGAGTGATCGGTCGCGATCCAGACCTGACCGAGGAGACCGGCCGGATTCGGTCCGGAACTGACCGCCGTCGTGCCTCCCAGGGAGACGGGCTGGACGGGATCGAATGTGGGAACGATGCCCTGGACGTCGCTGGTTTTCGTAAACAAATGCCCGCCGGCAAAGAGGGTTGATCCTGCGAGATACAGTGTGCCGTCAGGACCGACGTCCATGGTTCCCCATTTCATACTGGGCTGAGGGACGGCAAATGGCCCCTCAAATGATGTGCCGCCATCGGTCGACTGCGTGAAGTCGTTCATTCCGCAACACGTAAACTGGACGTTCCAGATTTGATAGACGTTGCCGCTGTTCGGGCCCGAGGTTTTGTCGACGGCGATCCATTGTTTGTCACCGCCGAACGCGTTCACGGGTAAGGTCCAGTTGACGCCGCCGTCGCTCGATTTGAACACCTCGACCGACGTTATGGAACTCAGACTCGAATAATAAAAGTTTCCGTCGGCATCGGAGCCCAGCACGGGATCGCTTCGAAACTGGCCTGGGTCCAGGGGGCCGGGAAACGTCCATGTCTGCCCGCCGTCGTCGCTGTATGCAATGCCGGCCTGGCGGAAGTTGGACGTGACGGTATCGAATTGCCGCCAACCGATGGCCATCTTGTTCAGGTCGGTCGGGTCGACCGCGATGGACGGTTCATTGGCGGCATCGCCGAGAATGTTGTTGCCGAGTCCATCGGTATTGACCTGAACACTCGTGAAGGCGCCGAAAACGACCGGACCGGATCGTGGCAAGGCGCCAACAGGCGGTGTTGCCGGGCGATGACCGGGTGGATCGTCCGGGACTTCGCGCCTTTCAGCGAGCGCGACGGTTGAGACGAAAAGCAGGCTCATCCGGGCCAGAATCGTAAGCGTCTTGAACTTGACCGCTCCCATTGCTTCACCTCCGGGCGTCACCTAAGAGCTCGCCTCCAGGTTTGAATCATAGCAACAATCAGGCTGTTCTCGAAATTATTCCGGCAGAAGGCCGAGTTCTGCGCGGATGCCGTGCATCGCCGTGATGCAGTTCGTGATGTGATCTTCCAGGCTGAGGCCCAGGAGTTCGGCCCCTTGAGTAATGTCTTCGCGTTTGACAGAGGCGGCAAAAGCGGGCGTCTTCATTTTTTTCTTGACCGATTTCGGTCCCATGCCTTCCAGCCGCGTGGGTCGGACGAGGGCGATGGCATGGATGAATCCGCAGAGTTCGTCAACGGCAAACAGGGCTTTTCGAATCGGCCGGTCGAGTGGATACTCGTCATGGTTCCATTCGGCATGCGACAGCATCGCCCCGACGATTTCTTCGTCCACACCATGCTCGCGAAGAATCTTCGCGCCCTCGCGTGTATGCTCGGGCGGGTCCGGCCATCGCTCGTAATCGAAATCGTGCAAAAGACCTGTTGCACCCCATTGTTCGACATCACCGCCCATCAATCCGGCATAATGCCGCATCGCCGCCTCCACCGCGAGCATGTGCTTGCGCAGAGCATCTGACTGAACGTATTCGCAGAGCAGTTGCCAGGCTTGATCGCGGTTCATTCCCTTCATTCTTGATAATGCCGCCGAACGAGTTTGATCTCAGGCAATTCCTTCAACAAAGGAGCTCTACTTTGCGATGATACTCGTCACGGGAATAAACAAGGCCGAACACCACCACCGTGTCGAGGAGGACTTTCATCATTCAGAAAAAAATCACAGTACCGGAGGCAACCGGGCACAGTTGGTGGCGTCGAGGTCGAGCGGCTCAAAGGGCAATCTTTCCCGGTCGGGGTGTCTTCTTTCATATTCATCGCATCGTTGGTCTGCCCACCGTCGCAGCGTAGTCTCATTCCACTTATAGATCGTGTGCAGACGACGAAATGCCATGAGTAGTTCCTCTGCCTCTTTGCTCCAGGCCATGCCACGATTATGCCAGCCTTCAAGCTCCGGAATCCGGCGGTCAAAAATCTCGATTCGGTCCAAGAGAGTTTCCGCGATGAGTCCAAATTGATAGAGTCTGTCCAGCAACAGGTCATCTGAGGCTTTGTCAAGTTCTTGAAGATTCGGTTCTGCTTTGGTCTTTTCGTAGAAGTGCTCAAATCGCGCAATCTCGGGTTGCACTTCATCCAACAGCTTCAAAAAATTCGAAACGTAGTCGTTCAGAACCTGTTGGCCCGGGCTCTGTTCTTCAAGTGAAACTTGAATGCCGAAGTTCCAACGTGCCTCGAACTTTGAGAGATCGCCAGCTAAGCGGCTCATTAGCGGATTACTTGATAGGACCATATTTTAATTCTAATCCATGCTCAGCTTTTCGGCAATCTGCACCGCGTTCAGGGCCGCGCCTTTACGGAGCTGATCGCCGCAGACGAAGAGTTCGATCCCGTGCCCGTTTGGTTGACTAATGTCTTTTCGAATACGTCCCACAAAACAATCGTCACGACCGCTGGCCTCGATCGGCATCGGGAAATGGTTGTTTTCTCGGTCGTCGATGAGCGACACACCGGGGGCATCCGACAAGGTCTCGCGAACCATTTCAGCCGTCATCGGTTCGGTGAACGTCAGGTTGATCGATTCGCTGTGTGCACGAAGCACAGGCACCCGGATGCACGTTGCCGAGATGGCCAGATCGGGGGCATCAAAGATCTTTCGCGTTTCGTTGACCATCTTCACTTCTTCAGTGTTGTAACCTTGCTCGTCGATCGGCGTGTTGTGGCTGAACAAATTGAACGCGGACTGCACGGGGAAGACTTCCGGATTGGCGGCCTTGCCGTTGAGCACGTCACGCGTCTGCTGCTCCAGTTCGAGCATCGCCTGTTGCCCGGCGCCGCTGACGGCCTGATAGGTGCTGACGACGATTCGGCGCACGGGATTGCGCTGGTGCAACGGCCATACCGCCATGTTCATGATGATGGTCGAGCAATTCGGATTCGCGATGATCGGGGCGTTTCCGATCTTGTCCGCATTGATCTCCGGAATCACCAAAGGCACGTCGGGGTGCATTCGAAATGCCGAGCTGTTATCCACGACGCGAGCTCCGGTTTCGGTCGCGACCGGTGCCCAGTCACGACTGATCGACGCCCCTGCGCTGAAGAGCGCGATATCAATGCCTTCGAAACTCTCGCGGCGGACTTCCTGAACCTCCAGCTCGGAACCGCGATAGATCTGTTTCTTCCCGGCCGACCGGGCCGACGCGAGCAGCTTCAGGTCATCCGGCTGGACGCCTCGCTGGGCCAGAATGTCCAGGAACTCTAGTCCGACGGCGCCCGTGGCGCCGAGAATGGCGATTTTGGCTTTCATGGAACGCTACCCTTTCCGGCTGTGCGGGGGGTAAGAATGATTATTCGCTGCCTTTGTGCACTTAGCCAATATAGTCGCGAACACTGCGCTTCTGCAACGACACGATCAGAATTGGAAGTAAATGAACGGATTGGTGTTTTCGGGGCTCAAGTACACGAGCGCGAGAATCCATACGGCGTATCCTAAACCCGCGACCGGCGCCGGTAGACTCAAACGCGGCCGGCCCAGACGGACCCATTCTTCATAAAGGTGAATGCATGCCAGCAAGAGCAGCAGAAAGGCCATTGGTCGCTTGTCCATAAGCCAGACGGGTCGTTCCACCTCCGCGGATACGAAAAGGTGCGTCACGAAGTAAGTCGCGCGTTCCAGCGCCACAATCGTCGGTTCGGGCTCGGTACCCCCGGGCGGAATGACCGGCTGGCACCGGAAGAACACCCAGGCGATGTGAACGACCAACAGCGTCGAGCCCCAGCAGACCAGCGTCCGCGCATAACGCATGATGGGACTCGCACGGTCCGGAGAATCTTCACGACGAGCGGAGTACCCTTTGGATACGACCAGGGCGGCGCCGTGAATTGCTCCCCAGACGATAAAGGTCCAGCTTGCCCCGTGCCAGAGACCGCCGAGAAGCATGACGATCATCAGATTGCGATAGGTCAGCCATCGTCCTCCGCGCGAGCCGCCAAGCGGGATGTAGAGATAGTCACGCAGCCAGGTCGACAGGGAGATATGCCAGCGGTGCCAGAAGTTCGTGAGGCTCGTTGCAAGGTAGGGGCTGGCGAAGTTCGGTCTCAGATGAAAACCGAGCGCCATGGCGACGGCGATGGCCATGTCGGTGTAGCCGGAAAAATCGCAGTAGATCTGTCCGCCGTAGCAGAACATGGCCAGCCAGAGATCGCGTGTCACAAACCAGGAGGGGTTGGAGAAAACCGGATCGACGAGCGTGGCGAGCTGGTCGGCGATCATGACCTTCTTAGTCAGTCCGATGAGAAAAAGAACGGTGGCGGATTCCAGGGAGGCCCAGTCAAAACGTTTGAGGGTCTGCAGTTGGGGCAGGAAATCCTTGGCTTTGACGATCGGGCCGGCAACCAGTTGCGGAAAGAACGCCACGAACAAGGCGAAATCAATGAATGATCGGGTCGGCGTAAGTCTGCCTCGGTAGACGTCAATCGTGTAACTGAGCGTTTGAAACGTGTAGAAGCTGATCCCCACGGGAAGGATGATGGAGAGTGTCGAGAGGTTGGTTTGAAGACCGAACGTGGTCATCATTTCTCGAAACGAGAGGATGAAGAAATCGGCATATTTGAATATCGCGAGGATTCCGAGATTGCCGACGAGGCTCAGACTCAGCAGCCATTTTCGTATCCGCGGTCGGGCCGTCCGGACCAGTGACCATCCAACAAAATAATCCAGAACCGTGGAGCCGATGATCAGCGTGACGAGCCACGGGTTCCAACTCATGTAAAAGAGATAGCTGGCCAGCAGAAGGCACACGTGACGTGCGCGTCTTGTCCGTAGTGCCCAGTAGGCCGTAAAGACGATGATCAGGAAAAGTCCGAATGACCAGCTCGAAAAGATCATGGTACGTTCACACCGGAGTTCGTTCTTTTTGCCAGCCTCGATTCGTCATCCGTAGGTAACAAGCCGAGAGAGACGATGTGACCGGCGATCCGACGGCTGATTTGCCTGGCCAGCGGCAGCCCGACGTGAAGCTCCTGTAAATAGTCGTAGTTCGTCGCCGGTATTTCCTTTGGATTGTGTGGCAGGAAGTCAATGCCGTGTTTGCGGCATGAGGCTTCGATGGCCGTGATCATTTGCGGTTCGACCGATCGCCAGCGCTCTTCCGCAAGAGGACTGTTAGGAAGATAGGCCACGATCACGCGAATTCCGCGTTGGTTGAACCACGCCAGGAATCGCTCAAAGTGAGTGATGGCCGGCGCATCAGGTGAAAAGGGAGGTGGAGCGGCGGACCATACCCATTCACCATCTTCTTCCAGCTTTATTCCCAGATTGCGCAGTTGTCGTCCTTTGAGCCAGGGGTGCTCATATCCATCGTTGGGACACGGTTCGGCTACCATCGCCCTTCGTTCCATGGCGTGTTGCGCATGTTTTGGAAGCAGGAAACCCATTTGCTCTTGGAGCAGCATCTTCAAGCCGTATCGGCGATGGTAGAAGGCCCAAAACGAGCCGATTTCACGGGTCAGGTATTGTTTCGCAACCTGGTCGGACCATCCGTCCGTCTTGCAGTAGGTGGCAAAATCCTCCCAATGAAACAGATCCGTCGCCGCCGGCATGGGTAGGTAATCCGCACGTATCGCGCTCGCGTTTATCCCGAGAACGACGAGAGCCGGCCTGTATTCCGCAAAACATTGCTCCGCGTACAATTGCCACTCAATGACCTTGGATGCGGGAATGCCGAGGTTGAACGCGCGACGCCCGGTGACGCGCTGAAACTCCTCCGGGACCAGTCCGTACTTCACACGTGATGATCCCATCAAAATGATTTCCGGTTTGTCCGACAGGCGATTGAGCACTTGCTGCTTGCGCTCATAGCGATTCATGTAGAAGGCCGTCAATTCGTCATCGTAGTGTCGAATCACGAGGTCGACCGTGATCAGACTGAGAATCGTTGTAGACACGACGACAATGCGGCGACGGGCGGATGAGGTTGGAAAGTCTGGACGATTCACTGAAGTTCCGATGTCCAGCCGTTTTTGACGCGATGGACCTGACGATACGGCCGTGTTGGATCACGCAAGCCTGATGGTATCCAGTTTGTATCGGCCGAAAATCAACACCAATCGTGGAAATGTACGGCTCCCTGACCGGCCGCGAGAGTACGGATAGGGCTTAGTTTTCTTGTTCGGCCGCGATCGTTCGCCGTGGCGTTTGATTTCTACGTCCGAAAAACATACCGCGATACTGTTCGGCAAGATTTGCGGCTGTGCCGGGGGGTGATTCGAAGAGGGGGCGAACCGTTTGTCCCGTCAACTTCGAGAGGGTGTTTGCAGCGATTTCGGCGACGGTGCGCTCCCGAACCGACTCGGTGTTCGCGTCGTCCTGGTGGACCAGGTTTTGCTGCCGAGCGAAAGTGACGGCGGCCCTGATTTCACGCTCAAGACTTAAGTCGCCGGAGAAAGTCGCTTGATCCCGAAGGGCTCGGGACAAAGCCTGAAATGGATCGCGCAATTGTCGCTCCGAGTGGTTTCCTTCTTGAACGAGAAGTTCTTCCGGGGCTCCCTCGACCCACTCGGCAAGCGACTCGGCCGCCTGCGCGCGAACGATCGGCGACGGATGTTCCTCCAATGCCTGGCAAAGCCCTTTCAGCGAAATCTTCGACCGCAATCGACTCAAGGCCATCACGGACGCCGACGCGGGCCCCGCCTGGTCCGACTGTGTGGTCAAGTACAGATATGTGGCAGCCTTCCTGGATTGCATGAACGCAATCGCCAGCGCTGCGGATTCTCTCACGTCAACATTTTCGTCGGATAACAACAAGACAAGCCCGTGACTGGCGGTTCGTTCGGGCAAGGATTGCAAGGCAACCACGGCGAGCGCCCTGACGTTCGAGTCGTCATGGTGAATGAGTGTTTGAATCGCCCCGGCCGCTTCTTCACCCACGGCGATGATGGAATTTAAATAGTAGCCTTGCTCGTTCAGATCTTCGGTCCTGGCCAATTGATGGGCCCACCAATGCGCGCGGATGCGATTGCGTTCGATGATCACGAGAGAGAACGAGATAAGCAGCAGGACAAGCGCGATGGTAAACCAGCGTGGTCTTCTCGAACGCCGGTCCTGCTGAATGACGTCGGGCTTCGTGGGCGAATCGTTCACGTCTTCATTGTAGCGAGTTCAGGCTGTCGTTTGGCTGGAGATCTCAGTCAAGGCGCACGGCGACAGCGGGGGCTATTCCCGGCCGTAGTGAGCCAGCTTCCATTGCCGGCGATGATCTTTATCGCGCTGCTTTTGACAAACCTGTTCGTGAATTTCGCGCCAGATGGCCTTCCAACGAGCAGGCGTCCGACCCGGACCGGTGAGGTAACTCTTGAGGAAGCGCAATCGGTCGGAACAGGTGCAGGCCGGGCTTCCCAACAAGCTGACGCAGAGACGCACGATCGCTCTCGTTCGCTGTTTGGGGCTGGAACGCCGAACGTGTCGGATGCCGTCCATGTCGATGAACGTGAGGACGGGAAAGCCCTCATACGGTGGCGACCAGTTGACCAGAAGATTCGGGGCTTTGAGATCGCGATGGACGAAGCCGCGGTCGTGAAACATCTTTAAGAGTCGGACGGTCGATGTCAGAAGATGGTCTTTGACTCGACGCTGCCTTTCTGCAGGTATGGCGGCAATGTCGCGCGTCATAAACGTTTCGAGGTCGACCGAATCGGGAATGAAATCGGTGAAACTCATGGAATCCGTTCGGGCCAGCCCCAGCGCATAATGCTCCATCACCACCAGCGGCTGGGCCACGGGAAGGTCTCGATTGAGCAGCATGTTGGCGGTTCGCCACGCCCGCATGCTGCGCGACGGGCCGAGCAACTGGCCGAGCCGTTTCCAGGGGTTTCGCGCCAGGTGTCGCTTCACGATCACCGTGACGGGATTCGGCTCAGCGGGCAGCATCGCCTTGCAAATCGTTGCCGTATGAGAATCCTTGATCAGCTCATGTTTGTTCGGATCCACCCAGCTCATGGGGTCGGCCAACCAGGCTTCCCACTGCTTCTTGCTGTAGGACAATTTCGAGGCGTGCGCCATTGGAGGCGGGTGCTTACTCTTCAGCATCGCGTGTCCGCGCCAACCCGGCGCGGGGCGAATTTGAGCAAAATAGCGTCCCGTTCTCCGTGTTCGCCGGTCTCGTTTTGCCCAAAGTGCATTTGCGTGCTTTTCGGCACGGACGGAAAGCTGAGCCACGAGCTTCTGTGGATCAAACGTATAATTCCTGGCGTACTCGCTGGCTTGAGCGTAACGATCGCGATAAGTGAAATAATACTTGAGGAATCGCCGTCGCTGAGACAGAGTCGAATGCCGCCGGAACCATTGGTTAAGCTGGGCCAGGTTGGCGATGACCTCACGCAGGGAAACGGAGTTGCCGGTGCGAACGTTGTGTAAGTCGACAAACAAAGCCTCACCCCGACGTCCGACGGGCCGAACCAGAATATTGCCGGGATGCATGTCACCGTGTTGGAAGCCGCATTGATGGGCCCTGGCAATGAGCATGGCCAGAGACTCCGTCAATAAGTTGGACTGGTGACGGTCTTGTCGAATCTCCAGCCAGTACTCATTCAACGGTTTCACGTCCGGCACGGCTTCGGTGATGAGCAGCGAAGGGCCGCCCGTTCCGCGAAAACCTTTTAGGGCCGTCGCGACGGGTGCAACCGTGGCGACCGATTGGGACGCGGCATAGTGGCCGACTTCCCACTCTCGCACGGCGGTCGGACCACGAAGCAGAAGTTTTGCACGTCGTACGGCGTCGTGGGGATGATAAACCTTGGCGAAATACGCCTTGCCGCCGAAGCTCACATGCCACACATCACGATGGCTGTTTCGCTTGACGAGGACGGCATTCTCATGAGCCTGCAGATTGAACCAGTCGATTGGGCTCGATCGCAGAAGCTCAGCAAGACCGGCGGTTGCTCGCCAGTGGTAGCCGTTGTCTTCAAAATCGATGATGTTTGTGGGCGACGTGCTTTCCAAAGCCGAGCGCATGGCGATCGTACGCGACATATCCGCAGTTTGACCTCTGAGCCCGACGTTCATATGCGAGGAAGTTTGTTCCGGTAACGAGGAGATGCCGCTCTCAAACGGACCGGCACGACCGGCGTGTTGTTGAGTCTCGTCTAGTATGTTAGTCCTACTGGGTGTTACGTTCAAGTATCGACTCGTCTTACACGTCCGAATCTTATCGGCGTTAGTGTATCCAAAGCGATGGAAGATTCCACGGCCGATTTCGCACAGTCCCCTCGGTCATGTGATGTCGAGCAACGACTCCGATCACCGTGTATTGGTTCTTTCCGCACACTATTTTTCTTCACCAATACTCAGGTCATGAAATCTGCGAGGGGTCGAACGATCGCGCGGCTTGTGATAATATGGGTAACTTGTTGATATTAATGATTTTAAAAAGCTAGCTGCTGGTCCTTCGGGTCACCCTGCGACGTAGCGCGGCCTCAATGAAGGGATCGAGGTCACCGTCCAGAACTCTTTGGGGGTTCCCCATTTCGACCCCTGTTCTCAGATCTTTCACGCGGGGATCGTCGAGGACGTAGTTGCGAATCTGATTGCCCCAGGCGATCTCTCCTTTCGCACTGTAATTCTTGGCCATTTCCTCATCACGCTTCGCCTGCTCCAGTTGCTCCAGCTTGGAGCTGAGAATGCCCATGGCCTGGCGCTTGTTTTGTGCCTGGCTGCGTTCGTTGACACATTCAGCGACGATGCCGGTGGGCTTATGGCGAATGCGGACTGCCGTGGCCACTTTATTGACGTTTTGACCGCCGGCGCCGCTGCTTCGACAAAAAGCGGTGACCTCAAGGTCTTTGTCGGGAATCTCGATCTTGCTCTCGGGAAAGACGGGCAGGACGTCCACGGCGGCAAAGCTCGTCTGCCTTTTGCCTTGCGCGTTAAAAGGACTGATGCGTACCAAGCGGTGCACGCCCATTTCAGTGCTCAGATAGCCGTAGGTGTAGGCCCCCTTCACCAAAAGATCGACGGATTGGATACCGGCCTCTTCGCCGTCCCGGCGCCCCAATTCCTCAACCTTGTAGCGCTTGGCTTCGAAATAGCGCAGATACATTCGCATGAGCATGTCCGCCCAGTCGCACGCCTCCGTCCCGCCGGCGCCGGCCTGGATGCTGAAATAGCAATCACGGGCGTCGTTCGGACCCGAGAGCAGGGCCATCAGCGAGACTCTCTCGGCCTCTTCAATCAAGGCGATGCGCTCGGTCTCAACTTCCGTCTGCGCATCATCGTCGTTCTCCGCAGTCGCCAATTCCGACAGGACCTTGAGATCCTCGATCCGCTGCGTCACCTTCTCCACAGGGTCGAGGATGGTCTTGATCGACTTGAGCTCAGAGACGACATCCTGGGCATCACCCGATTCCCAGAAACCGGGCTTGCCCATCTGCGCTTCGATTTTTTCCAGTTGAGCTTTTTTTTGAGGCAGGTCAAAGAGAGTCTCGTATCGAGTTGATCCGAGCCGAAATCTCTTCAATCGTGGCGGTTCCGTCTGGCATAGGCATCAGTGTTACTCCCTCAATCGACACTTCACTATAATTCGTCCGGTTCCGTCTGACAACGTGAGTTTCATACAGGCGGCAAAACGAGGAATTTCGAATTGGCGAATGTCGCCTGACTGTAATAATCCCCGATCACCGTACAATACCGGCGGAAACCGGATTGACCGGGTTGTTCGCGGAATTCTAGTCTCGCGATTGTTTCAGGAGGACTGCAGCCGATGGCACAATCCACCGTCTCCAAAACGCGAAAAATAGCCCCGTTCATCGTTCTGGGAATTGCGTTCTTGATTGTGGGTGGCTATACGCTGGACGAGAAAATGCGGCCGTCACTTGCCAACGGTCCGATGGTTCATCTGCTTGAGCCGGACACGCTGGCCGTCACGTGGTCCGCCGAACCCTCTTTCTCCATCGGCAAGTTGCATTGGACGTTTCCATCCGGCAAGACCGTATTGATTGAGGTTGAGCCGGTGAACGGTCGATGCACGGCCCGTCTCGGTGGATTGATGCCGGGGCAGACCTATTCCTACCGTGTGTCCCATGACGGGTTCCTGGGGCGAAGTATTCCGATGTCCGGTCCACACGAGGTTTCAATGCCGGTTCCGCGCGGTCATCCTTTCCGTTTTCTCGCCTTTGGCGACTCCGGCAACGGCAGCAACACGCAGGCCGCGTTGGCGAGGTTGATGATGCGTCAGGATCCTGACGTCATCATTCATGTCGGGGACCTGGTTTATCCAGCCGGCGCGATTGACGACTATCCGCACAAATTCTATGAGCCGAATGCCGAGTTGATCCGCTCGGTTCCGTTCATGGCCAGCCTGGGCAACCATGATGTCGCCACGGACAAAGGTCAGCCGTTACTGGATGTTTTCATGTTGCCGGAAAACGGTCCCGACGGAATTCAACCCGAGCGGAATTACTATTTCGATTACGGTGATGCCCGATTTGTCGCGTTGGATTCGAACCGTGATACTGAAAAAGGAGCGATCTCACTTGATCAAATGAAGAACGTGGTCGGTCCCTGGCTTCGGAAAGTTCTGTCCGATTGTGATGCTCGTTGGAAATTTGTCTACTTTCACCATCCTTTTTACACCGGCAGTACTCATCGTGCCGAAGGCTCCGCTCATCTGAAAGAGGCGTTTGTCGATATCTTTGAGCAGCACGGCGTGGATATGGTCTTCTGGGGGCACAATCATTTGTATGAACGAACGGCACCCATTCGGCAGGACAGGATCGTGCCCGACGGACAGGGCGTGGTCTACATCGTGACCGGCGTCGGGGGTGTCAGCCGCTATCCTGAAGCTGAGAATCCGCCGGAGTATATCCGTGCATACAACGATGAAGTCTTTAGCTTCACGCGGGTCGATTTGAGCTCCGATCGGTTGGAACTTCAGCAGATTGACGAATACGGTAATGTCATTGATGAATACAGTGTTTCAAAGCCTGACGCCGCGAGGTCCCCGGCGAGCGCAAGTGGTGTCGATGAGATCGCCGATCGCGAGGAAGCGATGAGCGTGGACAGCGCGTCGCATCGGCTAATCGGTCAGTGCGGTTTGTAACGTGAGGATCGTCAAGCCCGTGACGTAATTCGCATCGCCTTCCAGCCAGCGCGGTTGGTCATTGACCCAGCTTCCGTCTTCCTGCTGGAGCGAAATGAGTTTCCGACAGAGTTCGAGCCGCCAATGGTGGGGTTTGCCCTTGTCGTCGTTGATGACCGGTTTTCCCCAGGCCTGCAGTGCTTTCGCGAACACATGGTAATAATAGTAAAGGCCTTCTTTGGACTGTCGGCCCGGCATGTTGGGGTTGACCTCGAGTGTGTAATGCCGGCGTATCCAACCGAGGCAGGCCTTGATTCGCTCGTCGTCCCGTGCCACGTTCGCATACAGCATGCTCTTGAAGCCTGCATACGTCATCGAGCCGTAGCAGCGAAGCGGAGCGAATCCTTCTTCGAGTTTTTCACTTGCTTTCGATTCACCGCCGGCATTGGGGCTGTAGATGAAACCACCTTCGGTTCGGCCTTTGGCAAACGGCAGATCGTTCGTGGCATCGTTCAACTGGCAACGTGAGATGAACGTCAGTGCCCGTTGATAGACCGGATCGTCCTTGGAGAGTCCGCTGTTGTGCAGCGCCTCCACCATCATCTGCGTGTTCGACAGGTCGGGGCGCTTCGTTTTGCTGTAGCCTGCACCGCCAAACCAAGCGTGGTCGTCATCGATCGACTCGGCGCCGTCGTACTGAAGGTTGGTCAGGAAGGCCTGAGCTTTGGCAATGTGGGCCTTGTGCGCAGGGTCGTCCAGTGACCCCAGCAACATGAGCACGATACTCGTTTGATAGTTGGCCAGATTCTGCCGGCGCTCGTAGATGCCGCCGTCGGGTTGCTCGTAGCGCAGGATGTTCGTGACCGCGCGCTGAACGATGGGATGCTTCGGGCCGTGGCGCTTGTCTTGCGAAAAGGCGCGCGCCACCATGGCCGTGACCGCCGGTCCGTACATTGCGGTCCATTCGCCGTCCCGGTTTTGTTTGCTCTTGAGAAATGCGAGACCGCGGTCGATGGCCTTTTGTGTCTGCGCCGCGACATCCGGCGGCAGTGTGGACCGTTTTTCTTTCCTTGGATCGGCATAAACTGTCGCGCCGAACACGAGACTGGTGATGATTTGCAGCGTGATGAATCGCCGAATGTCCATTCGCATCGTGTCTCCCGTGTTGTGATTTTTTCCCGTCACAGCTCACTACGAGAAGTATATCATGAGGTTGCGGCAATATCTCAAATCATCGTAGCGATTCGTTGACGCTTGAACGACGACGACGTAGCATGGCCCGTCCTTGAGGACACACCCCGTCTTCAATATTAACGAAACAAACAACCCCTTCACACGAGGACTCCGATGGCCTTTTTGTCGGGAACGGTCAGTTTTTCGCGATTTCATGTGGTCGGCGGCTCGCCGAAGCGACTTGATGACAACCTGTTGGAAAAGCTTCGTAAATATCGAATCGGGGGTCAGCGCGCCCTGCAGGCGAACCAGGAAGACGTCGGCTGGATCGGAGGCCGGCATCTGTTGGATCGCGAATTTGATACGGAAAAAAACGTCTTGCTTGATTGCCTGCATTTCGGAATGCGGATCGACGCCAGCCGAGTGCCGCCTGATCTGATGCGCGCTTATGTTCAGGAGGAACTGGACGCACTGTATCGTGGCAACGGAAATGGCAACGGTCATCATCCCGGCCGTCTGAAACGTCAGGCAACCGAGGCGGCTCGACGCCGTGCGGATCAGGAGATCAAGGAAGGCCGCTTTCGCAGGTTCAGGCAGTCACCGGTCCTTTGGGACACGCGAGATGACGTGCTCTATCTCGGAGCGACGACGCCTGCCATCCTGGAACGCTTATACCCTTTGTTCAAGGAATCTGTTCACAAGAAGTTGGAACCGATGACGGCAGGGTTTCAGGCCTATGCCTGGGCCGAGGAACATGGACGGACGAGGGTGCTGGAGAATCTAAAGCCCGCCGCGTTCGTGAAGCATCCCAACGGTAACGGTCATATCGATGTATTCTGGACCGCGCACGATACGACGTCGCGAGACTATCTGGGCAACGAGTTTTTGTTATGGCTGTGGTACACGCTGTCGGAGCGGACCGATACGATTTCGCTTTCGGACGACACGGAGGCGGCCGTGGTGATCGTCAAGCAACTGACCCTTGAATGCCCCTGGGCGGAGACCGGGAAAGAGGTGATTACCTGTGAGGGGCCGACCCAGCTTCCGGAAAGCCGTCGGGCGATCCAGTCGGGCAAGCTGCCCCGCAAGGTCGGTCTCATCATTTCTCGGCAGGGCGAACAATACGAATTCACCCTTCAGGCGGAAACGTTCAACATTTCGTCAGCGAACCTGCCTAAAATTGAAGGCAACGGCAACGGGAACGGAAACGGAAACGGAAACGGGCGGGTGCGAGCCGAAGAGCGAGTCGAACAGATTCGCCATCTTGCTGAAACCGTGGACCTGCTTTTCAGCACGTTCTTAAAGCAACGGTTGTCCTCGGATTGGGCGAATGATTTCGAAGCGATCAAATCCTGGCTTCGGATGTCGTAGGGCGCAGATCCTCGCGTCGAAACATAGACTGCTTCAAGGCCGGACGCTTCATCAAGGAAGAACTCAAGCGTATTCGAAAATTGCAGGCTGAGGCATCCAAACGCGACGCGGAAGTGTCTGTTGCTCAAAGCTGGATGCAACGCATCAAGGCCGGCGACTACTCAACGGCCTTCTCGATCTCCGCCACCTCATACTGAACTTCGTCCTTCCCTTCGAACGCCAGGGACACCTTTTGGCCCGGGCGTTTCCCCATGAGTTGCATTGCGAGTGGTGTCTGGTAGGCGTAGATACGTTCGCCGATGTCCGAATCACCAACACCGAGGATCGTCATGGTGTACGATTCACCGCCGTTCACGGGCTTTAGCGTGACGCGCTGGCCGATGCTGACGTGGTCGGTGGGGACCTCGTCGGCTTCCAGAACTTTCGCCAGGGCCAGTTCGCTATTGATCTGGGCGACTCGTGCCCGGAGTAGGTCGCGCTCCTCCAAGGCGAACTTGTATTCGGAGTTCTCACTCAAATCGCCATGGGCCGCGGCCTCGCCGATGGCCTTGGCGTTCTCGCGCATCTTGACGTTGACAAGCTCATGCAACTCGTCCTCCTTGATCCGAAGACCCTCCCTCGAAAAATACAAAACGGAGTCGTCGTCCCATTTCGCCACTTCGGCCTTGACATACAGGTCGGGGAATTGGGCGCGAAGGATATTGAGCATTTCCGATTGAACGCTTGGCCCCAGCCCTTCGGCCCGTTCGATCTGGCGTCGCAGGGCCTGAGCCATCGGCAAATCAATCGTCTTCACACATTCACGAAACGGTTCGTAGCCTTTGGCACTAAGTCCTGCACGGACCCTTGCCCTTAATTCGTTCACCGTCTGAGCGATGGCTTTTCCTTCGGACTGTCGTGCAGGGCCGACCAGAGCGAGGATGGTGTTGAGCATCTCGAGGGGCTTGGGCAATTGGAGATCGACCTTGACACCTGGAATCTTCCAAAGCCACATCATCGCGTCGGTGTATCGACCGGGAGTTGCGATCGCCTTTTCGACGATCGCAAGCAGCAAATCGCCCTGTTTCGCCTTCTCGATGCGCTTGGCCAAAGCGTCACACTGACCCGCCGGGGCATGCAGAATCAACTCCGCGAACACGGCAGGCCATTCTTCTGGAAAAGCCTGTTCCACACAGGCGACGGCAAGGGGCCAAAGCCGCGTGTCCGGAACGGAGCCGACCAGGGCCGTCGGGTTGTCCACGGACTTGAGCATTTCCAGAGCCGTGCCGTGTGCATCGGTGTTGATCGGCAGGCCGTCCGCTGCGAGCCGATCAATGACCAGCGCCGTGGCAAAGGCCCGGGCTTTTTCGCCGTGCTTGCGAAAACGGCCGATGTGGTCCACGAGCGCAGACTGCACGCGATCCAGAAACGCCGTGTCGGGCGCCGCCTTGCGTTGTTTCATGGTTCGCAGATAGCCTTCGAGCACATCGAGCCACTGGCGGGGAGAATTCGCTCCCGAGAAGGCCGACCAGGTTTCCTGTTCCTGTGTCTGTCCGGCAGGGTCGTAGATGAGAAACATCGGCGACCGTCCTTCGAGTCGCAGGTTCGGTGACTTCTTGACGCCGTTGCGAATCCGGCTCCACCAGTCGGTCCATTTGTTCTGAGCGACATATTTCGGAACCAGCATCAGCTTGAGCTCATCGCGATCAAGCTGGTTTTTGGGATGACAACGTAAAATTCCCATCGCCAGACTGATCGGATCGTCCTGGACGAGCTGATCGATTCGTTCCGGGCTAAGCTGTTCCAGGACATGAAAGTCGTTTTCATCGGCGATGTCATAGTCCTCGATCACCTCGGCGAGCGTCAGCGTTCGCGTCCGGCGGGCCGTTTTGAGTGCGACTTCTTCGGCCTCAAAATCGGCTTCGACGATCTGTGCCGCCTCGTCCTCCGAACGGTGGACCAGATAGGACCCTTGATTCAGCCTGAGACCGACATCGAGGTAGCGCAGAGCGCGACGTACCGATTTCCCGGATTTCAAACCCGAGCGATCGACCCATTGGTTCAGTTGCGGATGGTCGTTATGCGTCTGCTTGTAAAGTTCGAGGATTTCGTCCCGAAGTTGCTCACCATCGGGCAATCGCAGTAACAGGCCGCGCCCTAGGGTCAGCGCCTCTCTGGGGGAGTGCTTTTCCTTCATGCTGGACAGCCACGCCCAGCCCATCGTCTCCGCGAGCTTGTCCTGTCCCGCCTCGACGACGGTGTCGATCACGGGGAGCAGGTGTTCCGGGGCGGCCTCCGGCTGGTCGATGACCGACAACCATTCGGTTTCAAGGTCTTCCCAACGTTTGGTTTTGGCCAGTGTGCTGAGGTTGTCGTATTGCATTGCGCTTCGATGCTTCCTTACTGAAAAAACGATCATTATCGCATGTTCAGGCGTGGTTGTCGAGGCAAGGCAAAGGGGTGGCATTCAGTTCGAACAGCATGCCCCGAGCGCCGATTCCGGGTGACCAGAGGCATCGGTGTGATGAGGCAACGCCCAAGCCGGTGCAGGACGATTTGCTGAAATGTCCGCTATTTTTTTGCGCCCTTGCTTCGTTGGGCGCCGGTCAGGAGCCGATCAAGCCGTCGGCACAGCTCTCGAAAAAGCTGCTGCATCGGCTCGTCCAGTTCCGCCAGCCGTTGCTTTCGAAGCTTCGCATCGGTGATTTTTTGTGCTGCGGCGATCTTGCCCTTGTTGCGCTTCTCGACTTGTGCCGCGCGCGACTGGATGTCTCTCAAAATCGATAAGGCCGCATTGCTCTGTGTCGGTGTGAGTTCATAGTCCCGAATAAAATCGCGGACGTAGGCTTCCCATTCGCTCAACGGCTTAATGGGGCCAGTACCTCGATCCGATCGCGGTTTGCTCGGCTTTTTCTTGGCATTGCGCGGCTTGGAGGGGGCTTTGGATTTCCCGGCTTCGGACTTGCTTTTGATCTTGTCAGCATCCTTTTTGGCCGGTGATTTCTGGGGCGAGGTCTTTGAACGCCAGCGCCGATGACGCAGCCCCTGGAGAAGTTCACGCAGTTGATTCGTTTCCCGGCTTTTCTTCACGCGGTTCTTCCATTCACGACGTGCCGCCTCGACTTTGGTCGGGTCAAGCACCGACTCGATCTGCTCCGCGTAGTTCGTGAACCGATGTCCCTGCTTTCGTTCGTACTTCCGCATGTTCGAAAGGACCTTGGCAAAGTCCTTATTTCGTTGCACTTGTCGCAGTTTTTTCCTCGGGGGTTCGTCCGGACTGATCGCGGCCGTGATTTCCTGAAAAAGACGGGACCGTTCGGCGAGCATGGCCTTGAATTCCGAAATCTTCTCGTTGCTTTCCCAACGCTCGTCTTGAATGCGGTTGATCTCCGCTTCGATCAGCACGGTCTCGCGAGGGTCGGGTTCGTACAGATGCCGGGCAAGGGCGATCATCTCCTGTGTTTCCAACGCGCGGAACTCGTCCGGTCCAAGGGGATAAATCTGAAGTTCCGGGATGGGTTTAGGAGGCGTGCTCTTCCGTTTGGCCGTCGTCTTCCCCGATTTTCGGCCCGGTCCCTTCGTGTTCTGAGCAGCCGTGAAAACCGGCAAGGCGAGAACAAGTATCCCAACTAGGCCGGCAGCGAGGGATCGTTTCCGGGTATTCATCAAACGGACTCCGCGCCGAGGTCGAGAGAAGGCTCATCTCACAGGAAATTGACCCAATTCCGTTGTACTTCGTAATGTTAAGACCGGAATCGAAAAAACTCAACTCCGTTTCGGAACATCACATGGCACGTCCGAAACAAATGTTAACATTTGTACAAGTGATGCGCGAATCAGGTTATTCTCGGATTCATTCATTCTTCTTTAACCGCCGATTCTTCCGCGGGTTCGGAGGGCACGGTTTCATAAATCTGACCCTGCCAGTTCAGGACGACGCGATCTCCTTGCGCCAGATACTGACCGGCCTCGCGGTTTTTCGCCAGAAAATCAAAATAATCCTGGCTGTAGGCCGTGAGCTTTGTCGTCGCGGACTGTCCGTCGTAGTCGGCGTCGATCCATCGCCCGTCCTCCCAATAAAAGGTCCGGGCTCCGATGAAATTGATCAACGATCTCCCGTCTTTGCCACGGTTTCCTGACGCGACGGACGAACGCATGGGTTGGGACTTGGCCGGCTTCATTGACTGCAACGTCTGGTTGTCGTTTGAAGCGTCGACCGAAATTCTGCCGACGAGCAAGCGTTGCCCCCTGGCGGCCTCTTTCATTTCTTCGTCACGATCTTCCCACGCCGATTTAATGCTGGTGGCAAGGGAACGCGGCCCGATGGGCGCTCGACCATGCCGGGCGGCCAGTTGTTCATCCTGTTGCACAAGAAAACTGGTGTAAGGCGTCAATATTCCATACTCCTTGGCAAGACGAATCACCTCGTTCTTCAGCTCCTTGTTTTCGCCGTGCAGCCGAAGCTCATCCAGCAGAAAGCCGATGCGCCGCATCGCCCAGACGCGAGGAAGGAAGTCATGCTGACGTTGAACGACGGGAAAATCGCAGGCGAACGTGTATCCCCGTGCCTCGCCGCGACAGTATCCGGTCAACGCGATTTTCTGCGATCGCGGTTGACCGAGAGACAGGGCGTTGGCCGCGCCGTATCGGCCGACCACGATGAGTTCCGAGCCTTTGAACAAATCCGGTAACTGTCGGGGATAGACGTCATGCACCGCCACACCCTTGAAGGTCAATTGCGGGCTGGCCAGCACCGGGTTCGCCAGTTTCGTGTAGAAAGCGGAGATCTTCAGTTCCAGGTTCTCTTGCGGCGTTACGTAGCCTCTGGCTCCACCGTTCTCGTCCGCGAGGCGATCCAGCAGCTTCGTATTCACCTGGTAGCCGACGCCGAGGACGAAAACTCGGCTTTCCTTCACCACGCCCGTCGTCTTGAGAATTGGGCGATCCAGGGACCCGAGGGGGCGTCCCTGGTTTGCGTTGGCCACGTTCTTGAGAATGGCCTCTGGATTGGTCACGCCCACCGTCGGTTCACCGTCCGTGATGAACACAATGAAATAGGGGTTCATCCGCCATGAGTCGCCCGCGGCGCCTTGCGCATCGGCGTCACGGTTCGGGTTCAACGACAGCGCTTTCTGAAGCGCAGCGTTGATGTCCGTCCCGCCGACGGCTTTCAGGCGATCAATAAATGTTCGCGCGGCCGATTTTGTCTCTTCGTCGGCGCCGCTCCAGCCCGCTCGAAACGAACGCACTTCAGTGGCGAACGTCAACACGCTGAACCGGTCTTCCCGGTCCAGATTCGTGATGCAGAATTTCAGCGCGTTCTTGGCCTGGGCGATCTTGTTCGAATCCGCCATGCTGCCGGACGTGTCCAGCACGAAACAAATGTTCTTGGGCAGGACCGCGCCGCCGTCACGGCTTAACTGCGGCGCGATCCGTGCCATAAAGAAGCCTTCCTCTCCCGACACGCGATGCGCTAGAAAAGACAATCCAAAGGCCTCGTCTCCTAACTTTGTGTATAGTTGAAAATCCTCTTCCGGTTGCAGCCTTTGTTTCTCCAGACCCACGACGACTTCGCGATCACTTCGCTGGTCGATGCTGCATTCATGCGTCGGACTGAACACGCTCACACGTGACCGTTTGCTGCGAACGACGGCCCGCAGTGAAAACCGTTCGATCGGCTCGAATCGACAGCCGCTCGATCCCAACGGAAAGCGATACGCCGCGAGCCCGGAATCAACACGGACCGGTTCGCTGTATTGCAGCTTGATGCGACACTCGCCGCCGGCCGGAATCGGAAAGACCTTGGCCTGGATCAAACCTCGTCCGGCGAACTGGAGCAGGCCCGGGTCGCGCATCTTCGAGACGATGGACTCGTAGATTTGCCGTGCCCGGTCCGCGTCGAGCAACTCGCCCCGGACCTCCCGGCCGTTCATCCACATGGTGAACGTATGAACGCCCGCATGCACGGGGATCGGAAACAGATAGGTGCCTTCGGCCTGGCCGCCGCTCCGATTGATGAACACCTGTTCGACGGCCGTCTCCGCCAGGGCGTCGTTGATCTCGATGTTGACGCTCTGGCTCTTGATCCGAAAGGGCATCCACGATCGAATGGGGCGATGAATCCGAGGCGGTGACAGCTCAGGGATGATGGGACCGGGGCCGACAATGATGCCGTTCGCCCAACTCTCGACGGCCGGCACGAGCACGCCGGCGGACACGATGATGACCGTCACCAGCATTCGCCCATTGAAATGGTTCCGTTGCATAAGGCACCTCTTTCTTATTCATTCAGCCGGGTGGCATGCTCTTGTCTTCGCGGACGCTCCTCATGCCGGTTGCGACCCTATTCATTTGACGCCGGTCCGTTCCCACAGTTCCCGAAAATCTTCAAATAAGGCATCCGGAAGAAGAGTCTGGTAGAATTTCCGATGTTCTAGTCGGACCCTCATCCAAGGAGCGTTTTGCCATGACCATGGAACTCAAGCCCGAAGAGCTTCGCGTGCTGGGTGTGCTGATCGAGAAATCGCTGTCTCAGCCCGCTTACTATCCGATGACGCTCAACGCGATCACCAACGCCTGCAACCAGAAGTCCAACCGTGACCCGGTCACGAGCTACGACGAACGCGTCGTCAGCGATGCGATGGCCACGCTGCGAAAGAAAGGGCTCACCGACCAGGCCGAGCCGGACCGGGGCTCTCGCGCTGTCCGCTTTCGGCACAAGTCCGAGGAGCACTTCGGCTGGAACGCCGCCCAACGGGCGATCATGGCCGAGCTGATGCTCCGCGGCCCGCAGACGTTGGGCGAACTCCGCGGTCGGGCGAGTCGTATGACGCACCTTGAGTCGCAGGATTATGCCCGGGAGCTGTTGAAGGAGTTGGAGAACGCCGACCCGCCGTTGGTCGTGGAGATGGAGCGCGAGCCAGGAAAGTCGGCCCGGCGTTTTGCCCACCTGCTCGGCGGTGAGGTTCAGATGCCGACCGTGCACTACGGCCCGGAACCTGTTGCCGCACCGACCCCGTCGGTTGCACCGGCTCAGTCAACGGCGAGTCCCGACCTCGAATCCCGGGTGGACAAGTTAGAAGAGGAGATCGCCAACCTCCGCGCTTCGCTGGCCGGGTTGCGTCACAACCTCCGCACGGCCGGCGTCCTTCCATCGGACGATCAGGCCTGAGTTGTAGGGCGGGTTCCACCCGCCTTTCTTCTACGCGCGTCTCTCACGGCGGGCAGAGCCCGCCCTACATTGGTGGGTACGAAGGGTGCCCCACCCCCTCCGGGGGTGGGGGACGGACACAAATATAGACAACTGCCCAAACTTCTAACGATCTCCGCAAAACAAATCAGTCCCCCACCCCTGGAAGGGGCGGGGCACCCTTACGTTTGCGCCATTCGGCATAACGAGCAAGAAGATGCGTCGCCGCCGTATGAATCAGCCCACGGACCGCGTTCGCCCAGGCGGCATCGATGCCGTCGCCGAGCCTGGCCCTGCAACGACCGACGATGTACGTCGCCGACAGAAGCTCATTGTCACTCGGGTCGATCACGCCGGCGTCCATGAGCACACGACGGCGAGACCGAAACGACATCGTCGCCTGCTTCGTCTTGTCGTTGGACGCGTCGAGCACGTCACGGACCATCGCGTCGGTCATCGCGTCCAGGGCCGAACAGGCCTCGTTCGCCGAGGCATCCCAGAGGCCCCCTCGGACCGTGGTGTCCGACTGGTAAAGATGATAGGTAAAGGTATTGCTCCGGATCGGGTCGCCCTCGTCGAGCAAATCGAGCAGCGACGTCAGCGCGAAAGCGCCACCCCGGCTCGCCACGTCGGTTTTCACATCCTGCACAGTCGTCGTGTTCTCATTCAACATCATTCAAGCTCCTTCGATTAAATGGAAAAGTCATAACGCACGGCCGGCAGCGAGTTGAACACGCAGCCGTCACGGTGTCGGGCAAAATGTGGATGGACCGGGGCAATCAGCAGCCGGTCGAGACAGCCGATCGTCGATTCGAGGGCCTTGGCGGCATCGAGCTTTTTCAGGCGATACCGAACATGCCGCGGCAGCTCGAAGCCAGTGAGCGATCGGGCCCTTGGGATCTGGTCCAGCATTTCAGGCATGCCGAGCCGGTCGAGCAGATTCTCCAGCAC
>JAKSDK010001569.1 GCA_022360095.1 Phycisphaerales bacterium | reverse complement strand
CGTCAGGTCCACAATGTTTGCGTCGACGAAGGTACTGTACTTGCCATACCCTCCGACACAGCGCTCGACCGACCAGTGGGTGAACCCATCCCTGAAGCTGCCGTTGGGCAGCTTGACGCAAAGAGGAACGATCACAGGGCCTCCGAATGCCTCATGGGACGGAATCAACCATGCCGCAATCAGCACCAACACCACACCGAGACTTCGAAAACGACTACATACATTCGTCCACATCACTCCGCTCCCTTTCGATAAAAAAATGAAACAAAGGGTGACCCGAGCTCTACACAAGCGCAGACACCCACCGCAATTGAAAAGAGGCAACCTCTACTCGCCGGCCGAAGCGCAGACGGTCGTTTCACAACAACCGGACTTTTTCTACGCTCGGAACACATCTATGCATTTTTCGTTCCAGGGTAAACGAGTTTTCGGGAAGGCGATCCGTAAGCCCTGTCCCAGACGAAACCAACGAAATGACAACCCAAACGAAACGATGCCTCTTTCGCTCACCGACTCGCAACCACCGGTGGCTTTTTGTGGCCAATTGGCGGCACCCAGCCAACAATACCTTCACGGCGGCGACTCTGAACCACATTGACCCGCAGACGCCGAAGATCGTAAAATGAGAAGACACGGGCATCCTGAACTGCCCGCAAGAGACGAACCGATACGGACTCAACTTGAAAGAAGCGAAACAAACGGATAACGGGATTCAGACGGAAAACGCTGTTCTCGTCGGGCTCATCCTGCCTGGCAAAGAACCCTCGGGCACCCGATACGATCCTCTGGCCGAACTGGCCGCTCTGGCGACCAGTGCCGGAGCCAAGGTGGTGGGTCGATCGATCCAGCGCCGGCCCAAGGTCTGCGCAGCAACCTATATCGGCAGCGGCAAGGCCCTGGAACTCACCGATTACGCGGCCGAAAAGGAAGCTGACGTCATCATCTTTGACAATGATCTGACGCCTTCTCAGATTCGCGAGATCGAGTCCATTTCTAAACGACGGGTCATCGATCGCACCGAACTGATCCTGGACATCTTCGCCAGTCGTGCACGCACCAGCGCCGCCAGACTCCAGGTCGAACTGGCACAACTTGAATATACGGCGCCGAGGCTGCGCGGCATGTGGACGCACCTCGAACGAATTGCCGGCGCCGGAGGCGGAACATCCGCGGGTGCGGTCGGCGGCATCGGAACCCGTGGCCCAGGAGAGCGGCAGATCGAAATCGACCGCCGGCTTGTTCAAAAAAGGGTCTCGTTTCTTAAAGAGCAACTTACGAAGCTCGATCAACAAAAGCTGCGCGAGGTGAAGTCGCGGCGGGACTACTTCACGATCGGCCTTGTAGGCTACACCAACGCGGGCAAGAGCACTTTGATGAATGCGTTAACCGGCGCCGAAACGCATGTCGCGGATCAGTTGTTCGCAACACTCGATACCAAAACACGGCGCTGGGACCTCGGCGGCGGCCAAGTGGCGTTGCTGTCGGATACCGTGGGCTTTGTCCGGGACCTGCCCCACCACCTCGTGGCCTCATTTCGGGCCACTTTGGAAGAGGCGATCCATTCGGATCTGTTGCTGCACGTCGTGGATGCCGCGAGCTACGACGCCGCCGGCCAGATCAAGGCCGTCGAGCAGGTGCTCGAGGAGCTGGGATGCCAGGACATTCCGACCGTCAACGTTCTAAACAAAATCGACGCCGTGCAGGATGACTCCGCCATCCACCTGCTACGGCTCCGAATGCAGGACGCGGTGGAGACTTCCGCCAGGACCGGCGAAGGACTGGAGGAACTCAAGCAACACGTTCTCGACCGGATGCGTGACCGCTATGTCCGACTCACGATCGAAACCGAAAGCGGCAACGGCAGACTGCTCGCTTACCTTAATCAGCACGGCCACATCCTGGACCAAACCTACACCGACGGCACGGTGCAGATTGACCTGCGTCTACCCACACCGGAAGTCCAACGCGTCGTCAATCTCGGCGGTCGCGTGATTACGCCTTGAAAAAACGTGCGTCATAAGGACCCCGGGGCAGGCCTACCCGGGGCTTTGGTTTAATGGGTTCGGTAAGCCGGGTGGTGAACGCAAAGGCGCGCCGTTAGAACAACACCGGTTTGCCCAGCTTTCGTCGAATGCAGGTGAACTGGCCGGCGTGCATCAGTTCATGGTGCGCTTGAAACAAGAAAAGCTCGCCGACCGTCTGAACAATCATCCGCAACGGTTCCGGCCCGGGTTCCGTGAGTTGCTCGGAGGGCAGGGTTTTGAGCACATCCAAGGTCGCCTGGCGCTGTGCATTGAGTGCTTCAAGGTAACGTTCCTTGGTCTCGAAGTGAGTCTGATCATCGCTCTTGGCCGCCTCCTTTGAATACTTCTCCTGCCAATCGGCGGGAAAGGCCATTTCCACTTGATCGGCCGCCTGAGAGATGATCCAGTACTCCGACGTGACGAGGTGGCCGAGTTGCCAGGCGATGTGATTGGCGTCCGGAACCGGCCGCGCCATCAAATCTTCATCCGACAAATCACTCAACAAAGGCAACGTGACGTTCCTCGCCATCTTGAGATTCGACTCAACAGCCTCATAGGTAATCATACGAATTCGCTCCTTAACTTTGGTGTCGCCTTTCTCCTATTGAATTGGAGATTCTATACGAAAGCACGCGCCGATTCTTGCATCGGATCGCCACTTCATCATACTGTGACCATGCAGTGCCCCACGATCGAATCTCGGACGCTTCCCGATGGCTACCAAGCCCACGTCAGATGGTGGCGACCGACGAATCCGATCGGCACCGTGCTGTACCTGCATGGTATCCAATCCCACGGAGGCTGGTATGAGGAATCCGGCTCGCGGCTGGCCGATCGGGGACTCACCGTGCTCATGCCCGACCGTCGCGGAAGCGGTCGAAACAATCCGCCACGGGGTCATTTCACCTCCGTAAGGCAATGCAGCGACGACACGGCCCACCTGCTGACCATGCTGCTCCAGGAGACCGGCTTCAAATTCGCCCACATCGTCGGAGTCAGTTGGGGCGGCAAGCAGGCCGTCCTGCTGGCCCAGCAATCGCCCACGCGGGTCAAATCGCTGACCCTGATCGGGCCCGGCCTGTTTCCCAAGATCGACCTCACCCTCTCAGAGAAATTTCGCGTCGGCATGGCCATGGTCAACGAACGTAAGCGTTTATTCGACATTCCCTTGAACGATGCCCGATGTTTCACCGCCAATCCGGACCGCATCCGGTACGTCGAAAAGGATGCGCTGAAGCTCCGGCAGGTCTCCGCAAGTTTCCTCCTGTCGTCCAGGCGACTGGACAAGGCCATCCGACCGTTTGCCGGGTCGGACTATCGGGGGCCGATCCACCTGTTCATGGCGGGACGGGACCGGATCATCGACAACGAGAAAACACGGCGCTGGTTCCGCGAGCTGCCTTCACCGGATCGGCAGATCACGGAATACCCGGACGCTGAGCATACGATCGAATTTGAATCGGACGCCGAGCCGTTTTTCAACGATCTCGTCGACTGGATTGCCGACCGCAATGGCTGACGATCCGTTGGCAGCATGTCATTTCTACGATAGAATGCCGCCCTTCGGTTAAACACTGGAGTCATGATGTCAAAACGTCGCTTTCTGGTCACCGCTGCGCTGCCTTACTCGAACGGCCGTCTCCATGTCGGCCACATTGCCGGCGCATACTTGCCGGCCGACATCTATGTTCGCTATCTCCGCTCGAACGGCGATGACGTTCGATTCATTTGTGGCAGCGACGACAACGGCGTGGCCATCGAAATCTCCGCTCGTCTCGAAAAGACCACCCCTGCGGAGTTATCTACGCGCTATAACAAGAAGCAATACGCCGACTTTGAAGGACTCGGCATTCACTTTGACATCTACGGCGGCACCCACCAACCCGAATACGTGGAGACACACAACCGACTCAGTCAGGAGTTCTTCAAAGCCAATCACAACAATGGACACTTCGTGAAGAAGTCTTCGGAGCAATTGTACGACGCACAGGCGGATCAGTTCCTGCCCGATCGTTATGTCAAAGGCACGTGCTACCATACGCTGGAGGACGGCACGCCGTGCGGAAATCCCGAAGCCCTGGGCGATCAGTGTGAACAGTGCGGAAACGGGATCGACCCATTACAGCTTATCAATCCCGTCAGCACCATCACCGGTACAACCCCCGAGCAGCGAACGACGACGCACTGGTACCTGCAATTGAGCAAGTTCCAGGGAATGTTGGCGGATTGGTTCAGCCTGGTTTCGCTGGACTGGCGTTCGACGGTCATCAATTTCGCCATGGGAGCGATCAAAAAGGGTCTGCCCGAACGGGCCATGACCCGTGACTTGCAATGGGGTGTGCCCGTTCCGCTGGATGATCCTGATGCCCAGGGCAAGGTGCTGTACGTCTGGTTCGACGCGCCGATCGGCTATGTGAGTTTCACCGCCACATTATGTCAGCAATTGGACGGCGACTGGCAAAAGTACCGTGACTGGTGGCAGAACCCGGATTGCAAAATCGTGCATTTCATCGGAGAGGACAACACCGTCTTTCACGCGCTCATCTGGCCTGCGATGCTTCTGGGAACGCAGTATAGCTCGAAGGAGATTGCGGCGCGTGGGAGCACGTACACCGCCCCGAAAGAGCGAGGCTACTACCAGCTTCCCACCAACGTCGTCGCCAACGCGTTTCTCAATATCAGGACTCGCGATCAAAAAGAAGAGAAAATCAGCAAATCCCGGAAAAACGCGATATGGATCGAGGATTATCTCAAGACCTTCGATCCCGACCCCCTACGGTATTACCTGACGATCAACGCTCCGGAGAGTCAGCGCACCGCTTGGAACATTGATGACTTTATCGAGCGCAACAACGCCGAATTGATTGCGACGCTCGGCAATTTTGTCAACCGCTGGCAGAAAATCGTCACCGACGATTTCGAACGCAAGGTTCCCAGTGCGGACTGCGCCGATCAGCTCGAAGCCGATCTTCTGGCCAAGCTCAAGGCCTTGCCGAAAAGCGTCGGGGACGATATCGAAGCGATGCGATTCAAATCGGCCTTGGGACGGATCATGGACGGCTTCCGAGAATGCAACCGCTACATCGACACGAGGGAGCCCTGGAAAACCCGGAAATCGGACGGGCCGCGATGCGCCGCCACGATTCACACGTGCATTCAGGCGGTCCGCACGCTGGGAACCTTGCTCGAACCATTTCTCCCGTTCGCAGCGGAGAAGATTCGGCAATCCCTGAATGTCCCGACTGATCAATGGATCTGGTCCAAGGCCACGGACGAGCTTCCGATCGGGCACGCGCTGGGCCCGATCCCGGACATCCTGTTCCGCAAAATCGACCCCTGACTAAGGAATTCGAGGCCCCGCCTTGCTCACCTGACCTTATGTGGTCGCGAGAACGGGTGGAGTCGAAGGGTTCACGGCGCTTTCGTCGAACTGCTTCACTTCCTCGATAAAGGCGTCCAGCATCCTCTCCCAGCCTTGCATCATCTCGTCCATTTCATAGCGGAGCATGTCAGCCAGCAAAACGTTATCTCGCGACTCGATGGCGCGTTTGATGTCCCGAAGCTTGGTCCCGAGGTCCTTAAGCCAATCCAGAATATGTCGACCGTCAATCGTGAGATTGTCAAAGTCAACACCGACCAGCGTCCCACCCTGCACAACCACTTCATGAACGCTGGACCAGATTCCAATACAGTCGATCAGCCCGGCCATTCCCTTGGACAGATTGCCGGCCGTCATGTCGTTGGCCGCCTGTTTGACCGTCACAAAAGAATCAGAGAACGAACGACGGGTGTCGGCCAGTGCATCGAGCACCAATTCCTTTGGGCGCCCGGAAATGAGCTCCAATCGGTCGAACGCAGACACCGGCTTTGATAGCGTCCCCTCCAAACGGTCTGCCGGAATCTCGTCTCCATCGCAAAGGATGGAGAAGATGATAACACCGGTGCCCCTTAATCTTTCTTTGGTGCTTTCGATAAGCTGACCGACGCAGATATCCGGCGTCAGGGTCTCACCTGGAATCGGTTGACCATCTAAGAAAACGGACACAGACAGGGTGACTCCTCGAAAGGAAACCGGTTCTTCGAAAAATGATTCACGCAAAGATTGAATGCAGCAACCAAACACACAACAGTCCGCATGCCGCCGTAATGCAAGCTGAGCGGAGCATGATTTCCCACCGAAACCGCGAACCCGCCGGTTCTGCATCTTCGCCGAAAGGATCGCCCGGCTTCCACGTCAAGCGAGCCGGGACCAGGGTGCCACTGCCGATTCGCTTCGGGGCGACGCCGGGTTGTCGCACACCCTTTGAAACCTCGGCCGTCGAAGCCTTCTCCGACGATCCGCCGTTTCCTGCTTTCAAAGTTAGCATTTCGGCTTGGGCGGCCGGCGGCTCGCAAAGGACCAAGTCCTCCGTCGCACTTTGATCATCGCTGTTGTCAAGCGACTCGCCTTCTTCTTCAACGTGACGGCTCGCCTCGGTCACGTTGTTCGGGACCAACAGGTCTTCCGCCCCGTCATCGACCCAAGGCCAACAATCGTCTTCGACCTCATTTTCCATGGGGATGCTCTTCGAAGACACTGCTTGTCGAGCTAACTGATCGTCCGTGTGGTCAACCATGGCATCAGGCTCCTCCTCATGCGCGAGTGACAACGCGGGCATCTGCATCTCGTCAACCCAACTCGGTGACGAGACGATCTTGCCCGCTTTGAACCGCAACATGGGCGAATGGTCCGACAGCACTTCCTCGACCGCCAACTTGAAATCCCGGTCGTCCGCGCGTTTGGTGAGATGATTGTGACGCATGGATCGGCTCCTAGAGCGGTTGGCCATAAGCGAGTCCCGTTTTAGGCGATCGACTACCTCGTTATCGGCCTGATTCGAGCTTTGTCTTGATTCGAAGATTCCTTCACTAAGTTCATACCTGATCATTAGTTAACATCGGCATTGCATGCGCAACGACGGCATTTTCCGCCGGAGAGGACGAACCGCAATCGTGTGAACCCGCGCAAAACCTGCAAGGTCGCTCCCGGACCGCTCGGACTTGCTGGAGACACTGACCCCACTTAAAGTCCTCGTTCAATGGCTGACAAAATCGGAATCGGTATCATCGGCTGTGGAGCGGTCGGCTCGGCGGTCGTTCGCATCCTCTTGGAACAAGGTCGCTCGCTGACCGCCAGGACCGGTCTGGACCTTGAACTGCGCCACGTCATTGTCCAGGACACCCACAAAGAACGGCCCGTCGATATTCCCAAGGACATCCTGTCGAACGATCCCGCACAGCCGCTCGCCGACCCGGACACTCACATCATCCTTGAGCTGATTGGCGGTGTGGACACGCCGATGGACCTGATCCTCGAGGCTCTGCGATGTGGCAAGGACGTTGTCACCGCCAACAAGGCGTTGCTCGCCTTAAGGGGGGGGCCGATCTTCGCCGCTGCACGGGAGGCCGGCCGATGCATTGCTTTCGAAGCGGCCGTCGGGGGTGGCATTCCTCTCATCGAATCCGTACGGCGCGGACTGATTGCCAACGAAATCGACGCCGTCTACGGCATCCTCAACGGAACCTGCAATTACATCCTGACCAGAATGCTCGAAAGTGAGGTCAGCTATTCCGACGCCCTGGCCGAGGCCCAGCAACTTGGCTATGCCGAGGCCGACCCGACCCTGGACGTCGACGGCACCGACTCCGCCCACAAGCTCGCCATTCTGGCGTCGATCGCGATGCGAAAAACCTGCGACTATGATCGAATTTCCGTCAGAGGCATCACCGATCTGGAAGTCACGGATCTCCTCGCCGGCGACGAACTCGGCTACGTTTGCAAACTTCTTGCCATCGCGCAGAAACATGACAACGGGCTCGATTTAACCGTCCATCCCACCTTCATCCGGAAGTCGCACCCGCTCGCAAGCGTAGCCGGGCCTTTCAATGCGGTCAGCGTGTACGGACACGCCGTCGGGCATACGCTTTTTTACGGACGGGGCGCCGGCGGCATGCCGACGGCCAGCGCGGTGATCGCAGATGTCATGGAGGTTGCCACGGGCAATGCAGCCCGGACATTCTCCCAGCTTACACGACTCGCCGATCGAACAGACGCTGCCACCTACCGTCCCTCCGGCGAAAACGAAACAGCGTTTTATCTTCGAGTCGGGCTGGAGGATCGTCCCGGCGGCATGGCCAGAATCGCCACGGTCCTGGGCGACCACGGCATCAGCATCGCGTCTCTGGTCCAACACGAACCGCACCAGGCAAGCGGCGGCGACGCTGTTCCCGTCGTCGTCACGACACGCGAATCCAAGGACAGCACGGTGCAGGCCGCAATCAAGGCCATGAGCGAGCTCGACGCTGTTATCGGTCAGGTCATCTGCATCCCGACGCTGGATGAACACGTCGAATCGAGTCACGCCTGACCTCCCTGGACGATTCCAGAAGCCGAGCGGCCGATAAGAACCCGTGTGGTGCCACGGCTCTGACACACGTGCATAGAGAAGACAATTTTTTCCAATCTATCGTACAGATTAGCCGAGTAAGGGAAGTACCTAGTGAAATTAGTAGGTCACCTATCGACCTGATCGTAAGACAAAGGAAGGCGTACCCTCGTCCCTTAGAGGGGGCAACAGGCAGTCCCATGACTCTAGTAAAAAAAGTCAATTGGGCCTTGGCTTCACTAAGCGTGGGGCTGACTGTTGCCACCTTTCTGGTGGACCTCTTCACGCCTTCGGGATTGGCGATCGAGATCCTATATCCCGCCGCTCTGCTAATTGCCGTCTGGCTGCCCGGAAGACGAACGATACTGGCCATGGCCGCCCTGTGCACCCTTCTGGCGGCGGTGGGCTATTTCGCATCGACCGCGGGTGAAACCCCTCCGGCGGCATTCACCAATCGTCTTTTGGCCTTCGTCGCAATCTGGTCGGTGACCTTCTTCTCCATCCACCAGAAACAGATTCAGGAAAAGGTGCAACACGAAGCCCTGGACGCGATGAATGAGCGAGACCAGGTTTTCAGAATCTCACGCGATTTCTTCTGCATCGTCGGGGACGACGGCCATTTCAAACGAATCAGTCCGTCCTTTGAGCGTGTCTTCGGCTACGGCAAGGAAGAATTGTTCGAAAAGCCGGTTCTCGATTTCATTCATCCAGAAGATCGTTCTCAATGCATTACGAATCTGGGGAATCTCTCACTGGGTGAAGATCCCGTCGTTTTTGAGAACCGTCACCGGTGCAAAGACGGCTCCTACCGCTGGCTTGCCTGGACCTGTCCGGCCCCGGTTCCAGGGCAGACCCTGCTCTACGGGGCTGCTCGCGATATCACTGAATTAAAGCAAGCGACCGCAGAACTCAACACCTCGAAGAAAAGGCTGAGAGAAGCCCAAAAAGAAGCCGACACCGCCGCTCAAGCGAAGAACGAATTCCTCACCGACATGAGTCACGAGCTTCGCACACCGTTGACGGCCATCATCGGCTTCTCCGAAATGTTGCTCGAATCCTCTGATGCCGGCAAGGAACCGCCTGAGCGAATCCGGGCGCTGCGAACCATTCACCAAAACGGGGAGACACTGGCCAGCATCCTCAATGATATTCTCGACCTGTCGAAAATCGAATCCGGCAACATGGAAGTTCGGAAGATTCCATGTTCGCCGTTCCAAATCCTCGCCGAAGTCGCCTCGATCATGACGGTGCAGGCGGAAACAAAAGGCCTGGTTTTCAACGTCGAATGTATCGGGGCGATGCCCGAGAACATCCGCACCGACCCGGCCCGTTTGCGGCAAATTCTACTCAACCATGTAGGAAATGCCGTGAAATTCACGGAGAGCGGCGGCGTTCGTCTGATCGCCAGATTCCTGGAAAACGGCGAAAACTCCTCGATGCAGTTTGACGTCATCGACTCGGGCATCGGAATGGAAGAATCCGAAAACCTTTTTGATCCGTTCTCCCAGGCGAATACGTCCGCCAACAAGTCCGAGGGGCTGGGCCTTGGTCTTACCATAAGTAAGCGATCCGTCCGGATGCTCGGAGGTCATGTCACGATCGTGGACACTCAACCGGGTATCGGAACCCGCTTTCGAATTACGGTGGCCACCGGCTCGCTCAGGGGTGTCGAGATGGTCGAACATCCCATGACTGCAATGGTCGTCAAAGCGCCCGAGTCATTGATTCATGCCGATGGCACCAAGTCGCTGGATTGTCGAATCCTGCTGGCGGAAGACGGTCCCGACAATCAACAACTGATCTCTCACATTCTCAGGAAAGCGGGCGCCGAAGTCTTGGTCGCCGCGAACGGAAAGCTCGCCGTCGGTGCAGCACTCATGGCATGCGACGAGGGTGAGCCGTTCGACGTAATCCTCATGGACATGCAGATGCCCGTCATGTCAGGCTACGAAGCCACCGCACTCCTTCGTCAGAAGGGGTATGATGCGCCCATCATTGCACTCACGGCACAAGCCATGCGCGGCGATCGCGAAAAATGCCTGGATGCGGGGTGTGACGAATACGCAACCAAGCCGATTGATCGACAGCATCTTATTGAATTAATTCGGGCACACATTCCGTCGAAAACTTCGGTTCAATCCCATGAACTGGAGCTAGTCGGCGCCTGCTGAGAGCACCGTGCAGGCCCAAATCGCCGCGGCTGCGATCGCCGCCGTCTCAATCCGCAGAATCGAACCAGCCAATCGAACGGGCTTGCCGCCGAGTCCTAAGATACACTCGCGTTCATCCACGGTGAATCCGCCTTCCGGCCCGATGAGCACCAGAGCATTGCATACCCCACCCGACGCGTGGGAAACCATCGCTTCAGAGAAAGACCTGGAGACTTCGGACTCGTGTGAAACGCCCTCCGGTCCGACAGGATCTGGATCACCATAAAAAACAGTGACCTTCTCAGGCACGGCATCGGCGAGTTCCATGATCGTGCGCGGCGCCTCGATGTCCATGACCCTCGCTTGGCCCGCTTGTTTCGCCGCTGCAACCGCCTTCCGCCGCCAACGCGACAGCTTGCCCTCTCCGGGCTCGACGATGCCACGGCGGGTCGTCAACCAGCACAGTCGATGCACTCCCAGTTCGGCACACTTCTCCACAAGCCAGTCCGCGCGAGGGCCCTTCGGCGTCGCGACGGCCAAGATCAGTGCCGAACGCGCGATCGGCCGCAAGCGAACCTCGCTCGTCACCTCCACTTCAACGCCGGAACTTGACACGGTCCTGATTCGGCCGTCGACCTCACGACCCTGACCGTCAAACAAAACCACCTCGTCTCTAACATTAAGACGCAACACTCGTACGGCATGGACGGTCTCCCGACCCGACATGATGATCGTCGAACCGGTCACCGTCTCAACTTTGAATCGCCGTTCCTGCATCACTTCATGTTGGTCGCTTCAGCCGTGCGTGACAATAGAAACTCAAGACGGCCCGGCCTCCGTTCAAGTCGCCCCGAATGAGGGCCGATAAAAAAGCAACCGTTGGTCCTCCAGCAATCCGGCTTTCGCATGGCATGGAAGAATCCCCCACAAGCACCATCTCTGAAGAAGCCCCACCCGGTATGGAAGACCAGGAAGTCGAGCAACTGCTCGACCAGGCCACGTCCCTGACCACCGAGATCGTAACGGACGCAGGCTCCGACTCCGAAAGCGGAGAAAATGATGAGGTCACAGCACCGGACGACGCTGCCTCGCCCCCGAATGATCCGGAGACGCCGGATGTCGAGGAAGCCGTCAGCCAAACCGAAGACCAGATCAAAGAGCTCAACGACCTGCTGAACGATCCGGACGAGCAGGCTCCGACGGATTCGGAAGAAAATGACGACGCTCCGACACCCGATCCGGAGGCGGATTCGACTACCGGCGAACTCCAGCACGAACCCTCTGATAGTCCGGATGGGGATCAGGAAACGAGCGATTCCGACCAAGCCCCGAAATCAAAACGATCCATCAAGCAAAACGTCAAAGCGATCAGTGCCCGTGCATTTCGAATCGGCATCTCGGTTCCCATCACGATCGTCAATTCGTTCTTGAATTTATGGATCTTGCTGGACCGGCCGTTTGCAAAGGTCCCGATGGGCCTCAAACACGCGCTGGGAATCACCGCGATCGCGACGCTTGTCGCAGCCATCGCCGCATGGGCCCTTCCGGAACTGCTGAATCGGAACCCTTTCGAAGATATGGAACGATAGGCGATCGATGAATGCCGGGGCCTACATGCCGTAGGTGGCCGGTTCAAAGTTGGCATCCGTCAGGTCGAGATCGAAACGAACGTTACGATACTCATACTTGCCGAGCAGGTCTCGCGGCTTTGCACCGTCCTGTGAATAACAATAGACGGCGACGGGCACGTGATAGTCCTTGTCGATGTAGATGTCCGCGATCCGATCCGGATACTTTCCATTTTCGCCGGTGTAGGGCAGGCGCCGGCGAATGACCCAAACCGGCCGGCCGTCGAAATGGGTCTCACCCTTGAAGGCGAGGTCCAATTCATTGCGGGCTTCCGCCAAATCGCTGTAATGGACGAGCAAATCGAGCGCGCGCTTGAAACCAAATTGATCGATCGATCGGCGCGAACTCTTCTTGGCCAAAGGACCGTGGATCGGTCGCTTGATTTTCGGGACAATAAGGTCAAGAGGCTTGATCGGTTTGCACCAGGCCTGCTCGCGCAGTTCGGCACTTTCCGCCGTCTCATCCACCCATTTGCCCTTCACGTAAATCACGCGCTGCGCCATGCCGGGATTGCGAATCCAGTTCATCATCACGCTGTAGGGCTCCGGACGAAACAGGACTTCCACTTCCTGTTCCGCACTCATGCCCTTCGGCATTCGCTCCTGCTTGACAAATGTGCATCCGTAATCACGGTTCTCACGGACCAGGCGATCACGGGCATCTTTCAACGCGTCAAGCGGTTTGTTGCGGAGGAGGCTTTCAAACGAATTGGTATCAACGGGCTCAGCCGCCAGGACCACGGGAATGCCCTTGGACACCACGGGCTCATAGTCCTGGTTGAACTCGAACTCAACATAGAGGAGGCCGGCCAAGAACAAGCCGAAGAGAATCTGGATTCGACGTCGTGTGTTCTTCTTTGGGTCTCGTGGCATATCTACGTGATTCACCTTAATTCAGTGGCTTTATCAAGACCAGGGAAGCGCGCTTGCCCTCGCCTTTATACGCCGGTCGGATACCAATGGTGCACGAGGTGTTCATTACATTCATCGGTCCACAATATCGGCGACCTTAGTCTATGGTCCGCGTACAATTCCCCAAGCAAAAACCAACCCTGCCAATACTGTTATGGCGATTCTCACTTTTGTTGCGCATGGCGCTGCTTTTCCCGCGCCTTGCTGACCGAAGCGCCGCCATCAAGTGTGAGATGGCCGGCGTTCGACACAACGCCATTCGCACATAATTATTAACTCTGTCGGGTCCACGGTCAATCAATACTCGGACCGAAGCGCTGCAACAGCACTCGAATCCGCGATTTAATCCACTGAAATAAATAAAGTTAGAGCTGATCGCCCAGAGCCGTATTCACGAAGAAACATACAATCGATGCTGCTCGATATAGGACCGCACCCTTTCCGGCGCCAGATAACGGATGGATCGCCCCGCCGCGATTCGCGCGCGATTATCGGTCGAGCTGATGTCGATCGCCGGTGTCAGGTAGCAATTCGAAAGGAGCTTGCGAGCCGCCTCGGAGCCCACCACCTCCGCCAGCATGCCCTCGTCCGGCGGAGTCCAGCCGGGGCGCGTCGCTGTCACGATCGTCACTTGATGGACCAACTCCGCAACGCGATACCAGGTGGTCAGTTCAGGCAGCCAATCGCCCCCGATCAGCCAAAACAAATCGACCGAGTCGCCGAGACGGCGACGAAACTCATCCACGGTATCAAAGGTGTAGCTGGGCCCTTCCCGCTGCAGTTCGAGATCCGACGTCTCAAAAAGCGGGTCCCCCTCCACCGCCAATCTCACCATCGCCAGACGATGCTCCGCCGACGTAAGTCGCACGTTCTCTTTATAGGGCGGCCGCCCGCACGGGATCAAAACAACACGGGAAAAACCGAGACGTTCGGCAAGGCTACGAGCGGAAATCAGGTGGCCGAAATGAATCGGATCAAAACTGCCGCCAAATAGACCGACACGCTCATTCATGGTTGGCTACCGACGGAAGACGTCGGGCGGTGTTGGCCCGGGCCCCTGAACCCGAGCTCGAAGGGGCAGCCCCCTGCTTGTCGGCTTTGACCGCGGCTTCGGCCTCACGCCAACGGACTTCCAGGGATACGTCCGTCACTTCAAGTTGGACCGTCGCCGTTTGCCCGGCATAGGCCTTGACGTCGGCTCGACCGGAAAGAACCAGGTAATAACCCCGATCGGGTTCGAACGTGACGTCGAACACCAACTCGGGTCTGTTGGTCGAAGACTGGGGCCCCTTGGTCAGGTCATTCGCGACCAGACTGTCCCGCTTTAGCTCGACCCCGTTGGTATCTTTCACGACGAACGAAAGGTGGCCGCTCGCCGTGGCGTTTTCGTCCGCGCCCGAATCGCCCTCCTGATGGGAAACAGACTCTTTGACCGACAGTTTCAGGGACACCACGGCGTCCAACGCTTTGCCGGTCACGTTGTCGAAACCGTAGCCAAGTTGAAACTCACCCCACGCGGTGCCCTCTCCGGTGACCTCGGCTCGGCAACTGGCTCCATCGCGGCCGACGGCCTTGGACTCCCCTCTCGCGGTCGTCCCTTCCTGATGCGAACGGAACTTCGGATAATTGAAAGCGTCGTCCGCCGGAATCGCCAAGCGGCCGCGAGAGGCCATTTCCCGACCGAGGTCCGGACGTTCGACGGCGGACATTCGGATATTGATTTCGCCGCCGTTGCCGTTGCAGGACGCCATCAGCCCAAGTCCGGTTAGAAAGAACGGCAGGGATTTGGATCGGATCGTGAGTCTTCTCGCCTTCACAATGCCGATAAGGTAGGGTCGTCGTCCAATGATGTAAAGCGGCCCACGTCTCCTCGTATCCGAATTTAGAGCCGGCCACGACCGAGCTTGCCGTTTTCCATCATGAGGTCCAGAATATCTGCTCTCGTTTCCAAGAGCGAGGCTGCGCGAGATACATGCACGCGCCTATTGAGGGATTCAAACGTGATAAAAAGCAACTACGGAATCGAAAATCACGGCCTCAAGCCGACACGGACCGTCCATTGGAACAACTCGGTCCCCGACCTGATCGAGCAGGCGATAAAGCGGGAAGAAGGACAATTGACGCAATCGGGCGCGCTGGCCACACTGACCGGCAAGCGAACCGGGCGATCGCCCAGAGACAAATTCATCGTCAAAGATTCGACGACGGAAGGGACCATCGCCTGGGGCAAGGTCAACCAGCCGATCACCGCGGACATTTTCGATCGCCTCCACGAGAAGACCATTAAGCATCTCAATGAGCAGGAGCTGTTCGTCGTCGATGCCTGGGCCGGTGCGGACAATCAATACGGTCTGCCGATTCGGCTGATTACGACCAAAGCCTGGCACGCCCTTTTCGCTCGACAGCTCTTCCGCCGACCGACGAAAGAGGAGATGATCGACAGCAAGCCTCAGTTCCTCATTCTCGGCGCGCCGGATTGCCACGCCGATCCCGCCGTCGACGGCACAAACAGCGAGGCCTATGTTGTGGCCGACTTCGCCCGTAAGACCATTCTCATCGGCGGCACACACTACGCCGGCGAAATCAAGAAGTCGATCTTCACCACGATGAACTACCTGCTGCCTGAAAAGAATGTGTTCCCGATGCACTGCTCCGCCAACATCGGGCAAAACGACGACGTGGCGCTGTTCTTCGGCCTCTCCGGCACCGGCAAAACGACCCTCAGCGCCGACCCCGATCGCCGGCTCATCGGTGACGATGAACACGGCTGGTCCGACCATGGCGTGTTCAACTTCGAAGGCGGCTGCTACGCCAAATGCATCCGACTGTCGGAAGGGCGCGAACCGGAGATCTACCATGCGTTGAAGTTCGGCTCTGTCCTCGAAAACGTCGTTGTGGACCCGGTGACGCGTGTGACCGATTTCGACGACGACAAGTTCACGGAAAACACGCGTGCCGCCTATCCGGTCGAATACATCGACAACGCCATCCTGACAGGCTATGCCAACAGCCACCCTGTGGCCGTGATTTTCCTGACCTGCGACGCCTTCGGCGTGTTGCCGCCGATCTCCCGACTCACGCCGGAGCAGGCGATGTATCATTTCCTAAGCGGCTACACCGCCAAGCTCGCCGGCACTGAGGCCGGCGTCGGAAGCGAGCCGCAGGCCACGTTCAGCACCGGTTTCGGCCAACCGTTTCTCCCGCGTGACCCCATGGTCTATGCCAAACTTCTGTCGGAAAGGATCAAGAAGCACGATTCGTCCTGCTTCTTCATCAACACCGGCTGGTGCGGCGGGCCCTTCGGCATCGGCAATCGCATCGACCTTGCCGCCACGCGCACGATGATCAGCGAAGCCCTCAAGGGCAACCTTCGAGGCGTTGAGACGGTCGAAGATCCGATCTTCGGTTTACACATCCCCCACAAGGTCCCGGGCGTCTCGCCGGAATTGTTGATTCCCAAGCAAACCTGGGCCGACCGGGACGCCTACGACACGAAAGCCAAAGAATTGGCCGCCCTCTTCAACAAGAACTTCCAGAAGTTCGCCAGCGCAACACCGGATGTCAAAGCCGCAGGCCCCAGAGTCGGCTGACAATGCCGAAATCGAACCCAAGGTTCATGTTTCCAGTCGATAGATCGGGCTACGGTTGGAAGTTCGGCTGCCAGATCGTACCGTCCCCGCCGTTACTGAGACGTGTGTCGTAAAACTGATTGACCACGTGGCCGTCGGCATAGCCGATGGACCAGGTCGATAGTTTGCAATGCCAACCCCGACGAAGGGGCCCGGCGCCGTTCGGCAACCTCGGTGACGCGCGATAGGTGGCACTATAGAATCCCTGTTCCACCCACAATGCGAAACGAGATGCCCCACCGCCGATCATGTGCGGGGCAATCCGCTCGGTATAACGCCGGAGTTCAGACACAGACACCGAAAAGTTGCCGATGCCGCCTGCATAACCCTGCATGAAACGCGTGTTCAGCGTGTAACTGCTGCCGTTGGCTTGCCAGGAGCTGAGATATTCCTCTTCGTCCCCGGTCGGATCAGCACTGATGATGGCTGTTCGATGGGATCGATCGTTCGGACATTGGTACAGTTCGACGATGTCGTCCTCGCCGGTGGCCGTGGGAGCTGCAAACTTGTTCAGAGGCCGGATTCTGGCAGGATAAAGACTGCTGTCAGCGTTACCGCCGAAATCGTCCGGACTGGGTGCCTTGAAACCGCCGAATGTCCATGGCGTGTAGACCGACGGAAAGTAGCCCTCGTGAGCGGGGAACTGATACCAGGGAAGCAGCTTGCGATCATCCTGATCCTCGAAATACATGAAGGTGGATTCAATGATGCCCCTCAAATTGGCGAGGCATTTCGCCTTTGCCGCTTCGCAGCGCGCCTTGGACAGGGCCGGAACCAGAATCGCAATAAGCAACGCGATAATCGCAATCACGACCAGAAGTTCGATGAGTGTAAAGGCGGACTGAGATCGACCTCGGAAATCCCTGCACGTGCGTGGTGTGCCGGTCCTGGGCATTGAAAAACTCACGCTTTCTAGAACGACTTTGGCGCGACTCGCTTCTTTTTCTTCTTAAACTCGATCGATTCGTCCTCTTGCTCATCGGACGTTTTGACAGGTCGCTCGGAAGAAGGCTTGGCCGGCCGAGGGCACTTGGGGCACAACGCAGATCCCCCCGGAACCTCGGGGCCGAAAAACAGCGTCGCACAACGCAGGCAGACCGACAACGGATACGCCTGAACTTTGCTGCAATCCACACAGTGAATCGGCACGCCCCCGCTCTTTTTCTCCGCGTCTCTCGCATCGCTCCAGGACAAATCGAACTGAAGCCCGCATGCTTTGCATTTCCAGACGGTTGTGTGCGTATCGATGCCGGCGAGTGAATCATGATCCTCGCCTGACAGAAGCGTGATGCTCACTGCTGCTGCCAACGCCGCGACAACAATGCCGATCTTCACCTTCCTCACCACATGTGCTCCTGGATTGCTTCCGTCGGTAGGACTACACATTCCTCATTCTAACGTTCGACGTGCTTATTGCAAAAAAAAAGACAAGATTGCGAGTGATCGCCTCATATTTAAGGATTTGGAAAGCCCGTCGGCTCACTCAGGCCAAACCGTTTGATGGTCTTAAGCAAATCGCGCGGCCAGGACGATTGAACGTTCACTCGATGACCGGTCTCGGGATGGATGAAAGAGAGAGCGGCGGCATGGAGGCAAAGCCGGACAACCTGAGGCAAGTCGGCCTTTTCGGCATAAATCGATTCACCGAGAACAGGATAACCGACGTCGGCCATGTGGACACGGATCTGATGCAGGCGACCGGTCTTGGGCCTGGCTTCAATGAGGGACACGCCGTTGACACTTTGAAGCGTGCGATAAGCGGTGATGCTCGGCTTGCCGCCGCGCTTGATGACGGCCTTTTTTCGCGTGCTGACGACTTCCACGATGGGCTTTTGAATCACGGCCTGCGACGGTTTGGGCACACCGGCCACCAGCGCCCAATAGATCTTCTTCACCTGTCGATTTTTAAATTGCTGCAGCAAATGATCGTACGCTTTGTTTCGCAAGGCGACGATCACCAGGCCGGACGTCTCCTTGTCAAGACGATGCAGGAGCCCCCAGCCACGCGACTCACCAAGATTTTGCAACGGATTGCCGTAAGAAACAAACAAGCCGTTGAGCAAACTGGTCTTCTCATGCTTCTTTCCCGGCTGCGTGACGACGTGCGGCGGCTTCTCAACCACCAGGACATGCTCGTCGGCATGACGTAGCTCGTAGGAAATCGCATCGTTGGGCTCAACGCTGTAATGAATCATGGTAGGTCCCGCGCTTCAAGAGACGGCCGCAGGAAAAATGAACGCTTCAGGGCAGAATGCCAATAATCCGACACGGACCGCCGGTGCCCTCCTCGATTTTAATCGGCAACGCGATGACCGTAGCCCCTTTGGGTGGAAGTCGGTCGAGATTCGCCACGTTCTCAAGCCCCGGGATGTTTGCCTCGTTCAGCACGCGATGGGCGATGAAATCCTTGGACGGGCCGTGGTCGAGGCTCGCCGTGTCGAGACCGACAAGGTCGATGCGACGTTTCACCAGGAGTTCGGCCGCCGCCTTGCCAATGCCGGGAAACCTCAGACCCTCGACGATACCACGCCGCTCGCTGCCGAGATAGCGTGCCGCATCCGGATAATATTGACCAAAACCGGTATGAATCAGAACAATCGTGTCCGGACGGATGAGCCCGTGCTTTGACTCATGGCGACGGATGTCCACGGGTGACAACAAGTAGTTCGAGTCTGCGGCGCACTGTTTGCGAACGTCAATGACGCGAGCAGGGCCGATCAACTTCGCCATCGGAATTTCGGCGGTGGACCAACGTCCCTCGGCAAAATGAATCGGGGCGTCCAGGTGGGTCCCACCATGCTCCGAGGCGCAGAAATCATTGGACGCGTACCAGTGCCCTTCCTTATCGCGACCGTAGGCGACCTTCGTCAACTCGAACCTGCTGGCCGTCGGCCAATAAATCGTTCGATCATTAAACGGATGCGTCAGATCGATGATCTTGGATTCATCAAGGCCGGAACGACAACCCGACACGAGCAAAAGCAACAATGCATACCGTCGCATGGCAATCTCCTCACAGGCCTTCACGCCGAACACCGATGTTCCGCATCAGGTAACGCTGCGTCAAGAGCACGACGATCAGCGGCGGAACGAGCGCGATCAGACTGGCGGCCATGATGAGATTGGCCCAGCTGCCCTCCATGCTCTGATACATACGCAGCCCCACCGAGACGGGGTAAGCGTGAAAGTCGGACAGATAGACCAGCGGATCGAGAAAAGCCTGCCAATGATGGACGGCGCTGAGTGCCGCGACCGCGCCGATGACGGGCCTCGAAATCGGTAACATCACATGCCGGTAGACCTGCCAGTGGGTCGCGCCGTCGATTCTGGCGGCGTCCTCATACGATCGCGGCACGCTTCGAAAAAACTGGCGGAAAAGAAAAATGAAGAACGCGGAGCCGCCTAGCCAGCTTGGCACGATCAACGGCTTGTACGTGTTCACCCAGCCCAGGTGCTCGAAGATTAGAAACTGGGGAATGAGCATGACCTGGTCCGGCAACATCATGGTCGCGAGAAGAATGGCGAAACAAACGCTCTTTCCGCGCCACTGTAATCGCGCGAAGGCAAAACCAACCAGCGAACTGGAAAAAACCGTGCCGATCGTGGCGAGCGTCGTGATCAAACACGAATTCAGCAGAAAGCGAAGAAAGGGAAGACGGGTCACGGCCGTTGCGTAGTTTTGCCATTGGAGCGTGTCGGCGTCCGACCGGATTGGCTCGGCCGGCGCTGTGAAAATCTCATCGATGGGTTGAAGGGAAGCCCAAAACGCCCAGGCGAGCGGCATGAACAGGATAAGTGCGACAATCACCCTAACGACCGTCCAGGCTCGACCGGTTCGTAAATGCATCAGAGTCCCCCCTCTTCGAAGTCATAATGCACCCAGCGCCGCGTGGTCAGGACCGTCGTGCCGGTGAAGAGAATCAGAACACCCAAGAGCACCCAGGCAAGTGCGGCCGCGTAACCCAGGCGGTGGTCTTCGAAGGCGGAGCGGTAGATGTGCAGGACGCAAAACAACAAGCCATCCCGCTGCTGCCAATTTTGCAGCAGATAAGCCGGCCCGAAGGCCTGCATCGACAAGACCACGCCGGTGACAACGTTGAAAAGGAGTGCCGGGGAGATCTGAGGCAATGTGACATGCAGAAAGCGATCCAGACGGCCTGCTCCGTCGAGCATGGCGGCTTCGTGGACGGTATCGCCACCACGAAGCAACGCGGCCAGGAAAATAAGCATCCCGCCGCCGACGTGCCAGAGATTCATCATCACCAGAGACGGCTTGGCCCATGTCGGTGAGTAAAGCCACGGTGGCAAGGGCCATCCCTCGGTTCCGCCCAGACCGACGGCGGCCATGGGCCCATTCAACCCTTCGTAAATCGTCGCGATTGCTCGGTTAATCGGCCCCACCTGTGGGTTCAACAGCCACCACCAGATCAAAATCGTGGCGACTCCACTCAGCACGTGTGGAACGTAATAAAAGGCGCCCCAAACACCGGCCCAACGCCCGGACTGCCGGACGAGCAACGCGAGCCCAAGGGCCCCCAGCAACTGCACGGGCACATTCATGGCTGTGTAAACGGCGCTATTGGTCAAAGCCTTGATGAAATAGGAATCATCAGGAAGCGACCGAAAATGACCAAGGCCTACCCATTTGAGTGATGACCAGGAAAGGCCGTCCCAAGTTGTCATGGAAAGCAAGGCCGCTGCAAACATCGGACCGACATACAGCAACAACAATCCCGCGAGCCAGGGTGAGACAAACCAGAACCCGGTCTGCCCGAGCCGCCCCGTCTTGGTCGAACGGCTCACCGTTGACTCCCGAATGCGCGACGAATGTCTGCCTCGGCCGCAAGCGCTCGAAGGGCTGCGTCCGGCGTCTTTCGACCCCTGCCTTCCAGGATGACGGACGTGAGATGCCGACGCACGGCTCGATGCATGGCCTGCCAGTGCGGCGTAATCGGTTGCACGCGGGCGCTGGCCATGGCATCGACGAACGACGCCGCAGGCGACGAGCCCCCTCCGCCATGACGAACGTACGCCGCTGTGCTCGAGCGCCGGGCAGGAATGGCTCGTTGATATCTGGCAAAAATTTCCTGCACGTGGCCCACCAACACGAAACGGGCAAACTTCCACGCGTTGGCCTTGCGCTCGGAAGACTGCTTGGCATAAAGGCAAAGACCGTCCCAGGTCACGCGCGTGGCATGGCCGCCGGAGCCTCCCGGAATGGCGACGACACGATACCGACGCTTCAGCGCCGTCTTATTCAGAAAGACCTGAAACCAGGGGCCGTTCACGCACATGGCAACGCGCCCGGAAAGGAAAGCCGTGTCAGAATTTTGACCAGCGTATTCAATCGGAGCAGGGGTCACCCGGTCTCGATGTCGCAGGTCGGCATACATCGCAAATGCGGCCCGTGCTTCATTCCCCTCCAAGGTCCATCGTGTCCTGCTTTCATCCAGGAGTCGGGCTCCGTGGGCCCAGATGAACGGCAGGTAATAGACCCAGTGTGGCTGCAGGAAGCCGAACTGCTCGGGCGAGCCGTCCCCGTCCTCATCGAGCGTAAGCAGCCGGCAAAGCTCGACGAATTCCTCCAGGGTCCAGCCCGGGCTCGGCCATGGAATCGGCCGACCTCGAAACCGACTTGCTCGCTCGAAGGCGTCGACATTGCAGTAAATCAGCACGTTCCCGCCGTTGATGGGAAGTCCGCGCATCGCGCCGTCGAACTCGAAAGAAGACACGGCCGTGGGCCAGCAATCCGCCAGGCGCCGACAAGTCTCGACATCTTCGGAAATCAACCCGCTGAGATCAACAAATTGCTCGGCTGCGTAGCGGGGAAACGGCTCGTCTTGAAAGAGAATGACGTCCGGCGCCGTGCCGGCGACGAACTGCTGGTCGAGCTTGGTCGTGTAGCCGGACAACGGCAGCCACTCGGGTTTGATCATGAGCCCGGGGTGTTCGACCTCGAACGCCGCGATGATCTCGCGCCACATTTCATGGTCGGTGAATCCCCCCCAATAGGAGAAGCGAATCCGATTGGGATCGTCGGCGCTGGTTCGATAATGAGAGACCGTATCGGCGAAGAGCCAGTAGGAAACGAGACCGGCCCCGAGCACGACCACCGACATGCGCATGAAACGATTCGGATGCACGACAACACGTCTCCATGCCGTCAGGCGAATCCGCTCAAGTCACGACTGGACGGATCATTCCAGAATTGTCACGACGGAATCGTGATCCAGAATCAGGTCTACAAACTCTCCGTCCTCTTTTTGAAGTCGCAGACGTTTCAGCCAGAGCCTGTCGTTCTTCCCATGAGCAAACCAACTCCCCGTCGGCTTCGAGGCCACGGAGATGATCTTGCCCTCGACCGACGTCTGCCACTCCCCTTCACGGGTCTGGACGGTCTGAACGATCCGTACGGTCTGCGATGGCTTCAATTCGGGCAACGTTCTGCAACCCAAGACTCAATGGATACTCTTCACAGCCCGAGTTCACGGACCCAATCCGTGACGCTCGACCGGCGGCATCATAAACAACATCGCCCCAAAGAGCCAGATGTGAATGTTTTTCCTTGACCCACGCGTGCTCTCGGCATATGACTAAGGGTGCTGAACGCGGCCGACCGCCTTGAGCATGATCGCTCGGGCGTCACCGCCGCTCCCCATCGCGGTCGGGGAGCCGGCTCGTTCGGCTGAGTGGAAGTGCTTTTTTGCCTCGCGGAAGCGCCGCTGCTCGGATTGGTGAGATGGAGCGACCCAACCGCAGCCGAGTGGTGCGGGTCAAACAGAAATCCGGTTACGTGATTTTTGTCGAACGCACTACGGCGTGCATGGCAAAAGGTTATGAGCAAACCATCGGTCAGTGTCATCATTCCGACCTACAATCGGCTGGCTTATCTGCGCGAGGCCCTGGACTCCGTCCTGGCCCAAACCTATCGCGATTTCGAAGTCATCGTCGTCGACGATGGCTCCAGCGTCGACATCGAAGCGGGAATCACCGACCATCCGGCGCAGGCCAAAGTGATCAAACAGCCTCATCAGGGCCCGGCCGCCGCGCGGAACCACGGGCTCGAACATGCGTCGGCCAACACGATCGCATTTCTCGATAGCGACGACCTCTGGCAGCCGAACAAGCTGGAAACGTTCATGGCGGCCATGGCCGCGCAGCCCGACGTCAACATCTTCTACGGTCCCATGCGTCCGATCAACGAGCAGGGAAAGCCCGTGCACGGCCGAACGAAGCCGTGTCATGACGGATGGATTTCAGAGAAGCTCTTTTGCAGCAGTTTCGTCCATGTACCGACGGTCGTTTGCCGAAAAAAAACCGTTCTTGATGCGAACGGCTTCAATCATTCGCTGCCTGTCTGCGAAGATTACGACCTTTGGCTCCGCCTCAGTGTTTACGAGCCGTTTGCGCTCATCAAGGAGCCTTATGCTCTTCGGCGGTTGCACAGTGACCGCCTGAGCAAGGAGAACATGAGCCGTAACCTCGTGGTCAAGGCCAAGGTCCTGCAGGATTTCTACGAAGCCAACAGGCTCAACGGACGTCTCGACCCGGCCATTGCCGAGGCACGGCTGGCGCGAGTGCTCTTCGCCGCCAGCCGAGCATCCTTTCAAAACGGTCAATACGAACAAGCGGTCCATCTCTGCCGTGAGAGCCGCCGCTACGGCAAATCTCCCATCCGCACGACGCCTTTGCTGGCCAGGGCCCGTACGATGGCGCTCTTCCGCAATGGCAGGGACAAGCAAGAGCATGTCCCGTCGCCAACCGTGGTCGGCAGCGAATTACGCGGATACACGTCGTCGGCTGCCAGCGCCGGTGACAAGGACTAACGGGGATGAAGTGGCCAAAGGTCTGAGAGATCTTTAAGAACCCCGGGCACGGCGGCCCGGGGCTTTTCAAGAACTTTTCACCCATTCGGACTCCCCAGACCCTTGACTCCTCAGGCCCTTGGCCTCTTGAACCCTCGACCCCCAATCCCTGATCCCCTAATCCCCACTCCCTTTTCCTGCAATCAATCGATCAATAAGAACTCTTTCATATGCTTATCATAAAGCTCCTGCGCCTGCGGATCGTACATCGGCAAACGCAACTCATTGATGACTTTCGTGCCCATCCCGACCCACTCCTGCCAACAGGCATTGCACACGGAAGCGAGAACCACCTCGCCAAGGTCACCTTTAAACGGGGCCTTTTGCAATACGGGGCCATCGCCGCCGCAACGGCGACAGGTGAAATCGCCGTCCCCGACCGCACCCGACGCGCCGCTCTTTTTTTCCGCGACGGTCGGCACCTCGGCGCCGAGTTCCTTGAGCAGCGCCTCCATCTCCTTCATGGGCATCAGGTCGCCCTTGCGATGGGCAATGCGATAACCGTTCGTCAGAGTCTGGATCGCCAGATCGTCATGGCCTGTGAGCTTCTGCACGGTCCCCAACAGTTGATGCGCCTTGGAATGCTGACTGTTCACCGCTAAGACGCGCTGGAAACAAGGACCCGCTTCTTCCGCTCGACCCGCGTCGAGCAACGCGCTGCCAAGTCCGAACTGTGCCAACTCGTCGTTGGGGTCCTGCTCCACCGCCTTTTGAAACTGTTCAATTTTCGCCGTATCCGACATGGTCAACTCCTCATGAGATGATGTGTGTGTTCCTTCGAAGAAGTGTAGCAGGCCGTCACGATTTCGCACACTTTAAGGTTTGGTCCCCCGATCCCCTGGTCCCCCGGTCCCCTCTTCTTCTCCCTTCGGCCGGCTTTTCCATCGCCGGTGAATCCAAAGATATTGCTCCGGCGCCACGCGAATAAACTCCTCCATCGCACGCGAATACTCGTTGGTGATCCACATCAAGGGGTCCGCCACGGATTGCCACTCCTCGGGCCGTATGATCCGATTCACACAAATCTCATAATCAAACCTCGGACTGATCCGTCGGGCACACCCCACGATGATCGGGACCTCGTGCTGCATGGCCAGGAGCCCGATCGATTTGTACGTCGAAGCCTTGCGCCCGAAGAAATCGACGAACAGCCCCTTGCTCCCCGCGTTCTGATCGGCGATGAAGCAGAGCGCACCGCCAGACTTGATGACATCCTCCGCGGATCGGCTGGCTCCCTTCTTATAGAGCAGCTTCAACCCGCCTTTCTCCCGGCGATCCAGGAGGTATCGATTCAGATACTCATTATCCAACGGCCGCATCACCGCCACGATATCGAAACCCAACACGGCCAGAGAATAACCGAGCAATTCCCAGTTTCCGTAATGCCCTGTGAGCATGATACAGCCCTTGCGCCCGAGCAGAATGCGAATGGCTTCATCCAGCTCGCGCAACTTAAGGTGCCGGGCCCAGGTCCACGTCGTGATCAGCCTCGGGGTCATCAGGACCTCGATCGCGAGCATGGCCAGTTGTTGCATGGAAGCGCGGACGGTCGCCGCAACCTCAACTTCCGAATACTCGGGAAAAGACGTCCGAACGTGGCGTTCCGCACGTCGCCGATGTTCTCGGAATTTGTTCAGGAGCTTGTTCCCGCTTTGGGACAGTTTCACGGACCAGCTCATAAAACGCAGACGAGCAATCGAAGGTGGAATCCGCGTCTCGGGCAAGGCATCCGGTAACCGAAACCAGAGATCCCCCAGCCAACGCATCATCCGCCGATTGGTTTCGATCGAAATGACCCCGAGGATCATCGCCGCCAATCGCACGATTAGGTATTGGAGATAGTCGCTCCAGGCGTGCCGCTTCTTCATCGAGTGAGATTCTATGCGCGATTTGCCGGTCCGAAAGGAGGCTCAATCGCGATCACCAGGTAAAAAAGAGGTAGCCGGGGGTGGCGGTGCCCCCGGCTGCCGAGTCCACTGAAGCGGGATGGTTGTATGTGGACCCGATCGTCTTCCAGGCGACGACCGATGGTTCACCCATGAATGTACGATTCACGTAAACACCTGTCAAAAAATAATTTAAGGCTTACCAAGCTTCTCCACAACACAAACATGACAGACTTTGCCTCTTTTCACTCATCACCTAAATGCAGCGACCTCTCCAAAAAATGAAACAATCTCCCGACCGGCCGAAGATCCCAGATCGTTCTATAAGTTGAACGCAGCCTATGGGTTTGGTACGAACAGGCGTTCCAATCGATTCCCCTGCCCGCTAGGATTAGTGGCCATGAGACTGTTGTATTATCGCCCCAGCAAGAAGGCTGTGTTTACTTCGCTCATGGTCCTCTCGGCCATCGCCGTCATTCTGCCACCGGGCGTCACGAACGCATCGAAGCACTCCACTCAACTTCTGGTGCCGTTACAGGACTTGGTCTACTTCGCGACGCATTGGGCCACGCGTTCCGTGTCACAGATTGACCAGGCACCGGGAGAGAACCGTTCGGCCCGAGAGGCTTTGACAAACCAGCTTATCTCACAAGCGGGCATCATCGAGCGGCTTCGTATGGAGAATCGACGATTGGGCGCTTTGAGAAACAAGTCCATACGACGCGCGATGCAGGCACAAGTCGTGGCCCGCGACGTCATGGGTTGGCGATCTTCCTTGCTTGTGGAGCGTGGCGCCGAACTGGGAATCCACCGCGACGATTGGGTGGCGTCACAGCTCTATATCGATCAGGGCCGCGTCAATGAGGCCGAAGAGGGCCAGGCCGTGATCGCGCGCGAAGTGCTGCTGGGTCGCGTGGCCCAGACCAGCCCCTTCATGTCGCGCGTGCAGTTATTGACGGATGTTGATAGTCCGCCGATCGAGGTCAGGGTCGGGGGCATACGGAATGATCGCCTCGAATTCGTGGACTTTCCATGCAGCCTTCATGGGCACGGTCGAGGCAAAATGGCCATTCGAGACGTTGAGCACCGTTATGTGAAAGCGGAGGAAGGATCGAAGGACAACGGCAAACGTCGCATTCAAATCGGTGACTACGTTTGCAGTGCCCCCGGACAACTCGGATTGCCCGAACCGATGGTCATCGGTCGCGTGATCGCGATTGAAGCGGACCCCAAACAGCGCCTCGTGTTTGATGTGATCGTCGAGCCGGCGGTCTCCATGAATGAGGTTCGGCATGTCCACGTGATTCCGTTGATTCCTACGGAAGTTGCGATGGAATAAGCGGGTCCGCCAAGAAGCCTAAGATTTTGGTTCACACGCTCGGTTGCTCGGGCCGCCCGGAAAAAAAACGAAGACAGTCACCTATGTCATCCCATTCAAAATCAACAAACGTCAAAGGACCGTCTGTATCTTCCACCCGGATGGAATTGGTTTACCATGACAATGACATCGTGGTCATCAACAAACCCCCGGGCATGTGGCCCGAGCAAGGGCTTTTTGATGAACCCGGCGTGCTTGATCTGCTCCAGAAAAAGGAAGGCATCGAGGCAACCGGTTTGAATTGCCTGTACTCGTTGGAGCAGAGCGTCAGCGGCTTGATGCTCTGGACCAGAAACGAAGGCACACAAAAAAGCCTGGAGCAACAGTTCAACGAAAAGCGGCTGAACGTCGTCTTCCTGGCTTTGGTTCGAACGGCGTTTCCCGCCGAAGACGGTGTCATCGATCGCCCCCTTCGCAAAACCCAAGGCGGAAACCAGCGTTTGCATATTGATGAAGATCGCGGCACGAAGGCCGTGACGGAATGGCACCTGCGAGACCGTTACGTCGGCTTTGCTTTGTTGGAGTGCAGACCCCTTACGTCAATCGCTCAGCAGGTCAGGGCGCATCTTGAGTTTGCAGAAATGCCGCTGGCTGTGGACCCGTTGTATGGCGGTGCCGAGTATTTGAAACTCTCCTCTTTCAAAGCGGGCTATCGGCCGAGCAGGCGACGTCCGGAGCGGCCGTTGATCCAGCGACCGACGTTGCATCTCCAATCGATCTCATTCAAACATCCCAATACAGGCGATGAATTACACTTCGAGGCTTCGTTTCCCAAAGATTTTCGCGCGACCCTTCATCAATTGGATCGCTTCGGGCGTGTTCCGAAGTAGCCGAATCACCGGCTGTCCGCCTGTCCCATGACCTTCAAGACCGCGCTCAAGGTCTCGCCGATGGAGCCGTGGATGACCAGGTCCGCAAGATCATCCAGCGGCGTCGAATCACGATTGACGATGACCAGTTTGGCCCCGCGACGTTTGGCCGTTTCCGGCAGACCGGCTGCCGGGTAAACGACCAGGCTTGAACCGAGAGCCATGAACAGGTCACACTGACGACAGAGCTGTTCAGACTCCATCCAAACGGCCGCCGGCAGCTGCTGACCGAATGAAACCGTCATCGACTTGACGATGCCGCCACAGTCGTCACAGCAGATGTCCTCCTCACCGGCCTCCAATCGGTCCTGAATCGCTTCGCAGGGAAATCGCTTGTCACACTCGAGGCAATGCACTTTCATCGCCGTCCCATGAACTTCCAATACGCGGCGGCTGCCGGCGCGCTGATGCAATTCGTCGATGTTCTGGGTGACGACGGCCGCAAGATGGCCCTGGTCTTCGAGCTTCGCGAGTGCCAGATGACCGGCATTGGGCTCGGCCGACAGAAAACTTGGAATACTCTCCTTGCGAATCTGCCAATAACGACGCCGTTCAGCCGGGTCGGTCAGAAAATCCTGGTACATCACCGGCTGATGTCGCGACCACACACCACCGGGGCTTCGAAAATCCGGAATACCGCTCTCTGTGCTGATTCCCGCCCCGCTGAAGGCCACGCCTCGCGTCGTCTCCTTAAGCCAGGCGGCCAGTGTTCGAATGTGTTCGTCAAGTATCGCGTTCACCGGCAACCCTCGAGATCGGGCGCCTGGTGTTCTGAGGCCTTTCCACCCGCCGTGTCATCGACCGGGCTGGACGCTTCAGCCGCCAAAGCACAAGGATCACCGGCGTCTTCGAGCTCAACAGGAAAAGCAGGTTGCACGACATCCGCATCACGGGGTCGTCGGCGCTCTGCACAAAGCAGCAGCGCGCTGCCGACTAACATGATCAGACCGCTGCCCCACTGCCCCAATGTCAGGATCTCGCCAAAAACAAAGACGGAGGCCGCGCCACCGATGAACGGCGCCAGTTGCACGACGGCGGATGCAACCGCAACGCCGAGTCGCGCAATCGACGCATAATAGGCGATGTGTCCGATCGCGATGCCGAGAAAGGCGGAGAGGACCAGAAAAGTCAGGTTCATCGGCGACAAGTCGAACACGGCGCCACCTTGCGTTTCGCTGTAACAGAGCATCAGACCAACCATCACAAGAGCCGTGTAGTTTGAAATGGCGGCGAAGGACAGAACAGAAGGCACACCGCGCATCCAATATCTTACACTGACGCCATACAATCCAAAGAAGGCTCCGGCTGCAGCGCCCAACAGAACACCCCTGGCCGTCGCACCCTGGATCGGATGGATGCCCAGCGCGACGGTTCCGACGGACCCGGCGGCGACAAGAAACATCCCTCCCCAGAAGATTGGACTACGCAATAGTGGGCGCTCGTCCGCGAAGAGAACAAAGGCTCCCAAGGTGGACGAAATCAGTGCGACGCGCAGCAGAAAACCGGCCAGGCCGGGTTCGATGTAATACACCGAAAAGCCGAAACAGACCTGCCCGAAACAATTGAAGACCGCGGGCACGATGGCGCGCCACCATATGGAAGCCTGCACCTGTCCCTGCGCCTGTTTGGCGAGGACCATCGGAAGAAGCACCAGAGCGCACATCCCATAGCGCCAGCCGTTGGCGGTCCAACCGTCGATCTCTGTATGAAGGTGCCGCAGAAAGAGCAACACACTGGACCAACCAAGGAGCGTGATGGTGACGCAGATGATTCCCCGGGTATTTTGCGATTGCTTCACGGACGCCATTCCGAGAGTGTACTCTCGTCACATCTCCCGAAACAACGGGCTTTTCGCGGCCGGACGTGCACGGTATGATTCGGTTCGCTGTGACCCGAACGAGAGCGTAAGAAGGGAGTCATGACCATGCGACGCGCGAAAATCACTGTCATCGGAGCCGGAAACGTCGGAGCCACCTGTGCCCATTGGGCGGCGGCCAAGGAACTGGGCGACATCGTCCTGCTGGATATCGTTGACGGCATGCCGCAAGGCAAGGGCCTCGACCTTCGCCAGGCCTCCCCCATCGAACGCTTCGATTCCAACATCGTCGGCACCAACTCCTACGACGATACCGCGGGCTCGGACGTTGTCATTATCACCAGCGGTATCGCCCGTAAGCCGGGGATGAGCCGGGACGATCTGATGTCCACCAACATGAAGATCGTTCGCAGTGTCACGGAAGAGGCCATGAAGGTCAGCCCTGACGCCGTCTACGTTCTCGTCTCCAATCCGCTGGACGCCATGGTCCAGACGGCCTGGAAAGCGTCGGGCCTGCCGACGAACAAGATCGTAGGACAAGCCGGCATTCTGGACACGGCTCGCTACCGCGCCTTCATCTCGATGGAGCTGAACTGCAGCGTCGAAGACATCACGGCAGTCTTGATGGGCGGTCATGGTGATGACATGGTGCCGTTGCCTCGATACACGAGCATCGGCGGCATTCCGGTGACGGAACTGATTCCCCAGGACCGTCTCGACGCCATCGTGGAACGCACCCGCAAAGGTGGCGGCGAGATCGTCTCGCTACTGAAGACCGGCAGCGCCTACTACGCGCCGGCCGCTGCATCCGTCCAGATGGCCGAAGCGATCATCAAGGACAAGCGCCGCATCCTGCCCTGTGCAGCATATTGCGATCAGGAATATGGCGTAGGCGGGTACTTCGTGGGCGTTCCCTGCATGCTCGGGAAAAACGGCGTCGAGAAGGTGATCGAGCTTAAGCTGAACGACGACGAACGGAAGTTGTTCCAGGCGAGCGTGGAACACGTCAAAGAGCTGGTCGGCTGGGTGGAAAAGAACTGGCAATAGCACAAACGCCGAGACACCTTAACTTGCTTAATTAGGGATAGTTACAAACAGCCGAGAGAGGTCGGACCCGAAACTTCCGAGGCCATCGAATTCTCGATCATCTACATCGCATTAAGCAAATTCAGTAAAGTTGGCTTTTTCCACGGGTGTGGACTGCGCGCTAATACTATGCCTCGACGGAAATTATGAACACGACACAAGACTGTTGTCAAAGTTCGTGAAGAATCGCACAACTATTTCGTTGATGTTGGGGAACACCGCCAGATATAATGACCTGATTGAGCCCTGGCTCGTAACATAATGAGTGACACGGTTCTATGGTGCCAAAACGCAAGGATATTGACTTGGAACTCGGCCTGACCAAACAACGCAGTACAGACTTGAATTTCTTCCTTTACCGGCGCGCCCTGCATCCGGAACTCTTCCATATTTACATGGAAAAGCACATCGAATACAGCAACTTCCAGGCGGATATCTGGGCCATCGGGCTCAGTCACCTCGTCACGGTGCAAAGCGGCGGCACGATGGTCACGGAACTGACGGCTTCACCCTCGGACTTGCTGACGGATCGGAACCTCGTCACTCAATTCCGCTTCCGTGGTGAGCGGGACTTCCAATACCGCTTCAGCGACAACATGCGATACATCTTCAGCAGCCAGGTGGAAGAGACGACTGAGCACATATTTCGAACCACCTATCGAGACCTGCAGAACTACGCCCAGAAGAAGGGCCTTCTGGTACCCTACGAACAATGGACCACCAACGGACTCGTACCGTTTACGTTCATCGATTACGAAATGCGTCAATACGAGTTGCACATTCATGCCTACCATGCGTTTCCGGGCGAGTGGCGCTTCTTACGGACGCAGTCGATCTTCGAAACCGAACCAGGCGGTCGGAATCCGAAGTAAGCTGAGATTAGCTGACAATGAACGCGATACACCTTCGTCGGGGGCAACGCTCTTGCCACTGGGCGGCTATGTCGGTGCTTGCGCTCTGCGCGCTGTCGAATCATCTCTATGCACAAACCGGCATCCCCCCCATCAGGCCCAGAGGCGCTGATCCCAATGATCCGGCGCAGGTGGACGCAGCCAAGCAGCGAAAGGCGAACCGGTATCTCCTGGAAGGCCGCAAGCTGCTGGATAAAAACAAGATCAAGCAGGCCAAGGCCAAGTTCAAGGCTGTGATTGGGCTCGTCGGTCTCGAAGGGGCGGGTCAATCCGCTTTCAACGGGTTGATGGTCATCCATCAACGTGGCATGGAATCGCTCGGACAAGCTCGAAACCTCTATCAGGACGGCAAATACCGCGATGCTTTGAAATTGGCCAAGGAATGCAGGGTGCTGTATTCGAACATTTGGGTGGGTGTCGAAGCAGCAAGCGGCGCGCCGAACGTCTCACGTCGTGCCGTCAAGTTGATCAACCGCATCGAAACGGACCCCAAGGCCCGAATCGCGTTTCAGGAATATGAGGCGAGCAAGCGCAGCAAGAAAATACCTCGCCTTGAGAAACAGGCACGAAAAGATTCGACGCGGTATCTTGACCTTTACAAAGCGCTCAAGTCCATTTCAAAGCGTTTCCCGGATTGCCCGACCGGAAAACAATGTGCAGAACAATTAGCCGAGTTAAAGGCAGACAAGAAAACCTGGAATCTCATCAAACGTGAAGAGCGCCGCCGGTATATTGCGTCCGCACTGGATGACATCAAGCAATTCGAGAAGGCAGGATTGCGGAAGGAAGCGGAGGCCGTGTACAGGAAGCTGACGAAGAAATATCCTGGAAAAAGTCGAAAAGAACTTCAAAAGATGGCCAAGAAATAATCAGTCAAGTCACCGATAACGCCTACGTTCATCCAAAACAAATCTCAACGACACATCAAATGAACGAATGCGATGTCGCCAGGAGTTGCATTTCGCGATCCGACGACCTATGCTAGAGTAAGTTCAGCGAATGTGGTTGTGTCTCTGTTATGTTCGATTTCGGAAGCGTAAAATTCGTTGAACCGATAAGTTGGACCCCTGGGAATCGAGCGGGATCTGCTTGCTGGGCGTACTCCGAAAACTCGGAGAGGTCCGGCCTGCCTGCGAGGTGCCCACCTTGTTAATAGGGTTCAAGAATTTGCTTCCGTCCGGCATTGCGATGGAGAAACGGCCCGTATTTGAACTAGACCCGTTCCGTGTATGCGAAGCGGGTCTTGTTTTGCGCCCGGAAGACACGCCTATTCGAAATTATCAAGAAACGCGTCCAGGAAAAGTTGAATGTCTTCCCCATTCAGTCGAAAATCGCCGTTCATGTTGGCCCGGATAAAAACATCCGGTGACGCGGGCGCCAACTGAACAAGAAGCAGCGCATCGACAAACACGGCCAAGTCATTCAGGGTGACGATTCCATTTCCGTCCATATCGACGTTACCCTGATCACACGGACTCAGCGTATTCCCATGCAGGCTCGGAAATCCGCAGACCACCACCGACGTTTCCGCGCTGAAACCTCCCTTTAGGAAAACAAAAGCCGGATTCGCAGCGTCAACGTGCGGAAGCCCCAGTCGGTTTTCAACCCAAAGAATGCCCGCTCCGATCACGCCCCGCTGCAATTCGCTGGACGACCCAAGCAGCGGATTGCATGAGATTCCCTGCCCGAAAACACCGCAGCCCTCAATGCACGGGTCGGCCCGGTTGTGTCGAATCGTCTGAATCGGCCCGGTGCCGCAGAACGGAGACTCCATGTCCAACGCACCGATCACGTAGGTTTTCCCCGTGATGCTGTTGGCGAAGTTTTCGGGAAGATGCTCCACAAAGAACGGCCCTCCGCCGGAGTCAGGCACGAACTGCGCGCAACCGCCCTGCGTCATTTGGACGCGGCCGCAGTCCGCAAAAATGGGCGAGATCGAATCAACCTCGATGCAGCCGTCGCGCCTCAGCAGATCGGTTTCGGTGCAGGGGCAATCATCGCGAAGAAACTTTCCTGTCACGAAGACGCGATCACCGGGTTCGAATCCGCCGAGCTCGTCGAGGACGAAACGGTTCTTTCGCTGCCCGGTGATTTCCGCTTCCAGGACGATCCCACAAGCGGTCGTTTCCGAGATGACGCCTGTTCCGCCGAAAGCATCGTCAATCGCATTTTTTTCAAGACACGGAAAGCCACAAGGCCCCGCACAACCTTCACGCACACTTCCCTGCACGAACGCGAAGTCCCCTTCCTCAAAACCTGCGGTCACTTCCAGATCGAAGCGGCTGCCGTTTGTCGCCTGGAAAAAAGTGCAACCGTTCACCGTCATGAAGCGGCCGAACTCCGAAACACAAGCATTGATCGAATCATTGTCCAACGTAGGCAACAGATCGGGTCCGCACTGCGTCGGCGTCTCACCGAGAAAACCGGTTACGTAGACCGTCTCACCCGACCCGAACGGTCCGGGATTCTTGAGGGCAAACTCTTCACCGTCCGAGGCCACGAAACGCAGGCAGCCCGGCGAGCCTGCATCGGTGAGCGTGCCGCATTCGGCGAAGCACCGTTCGATCGTGTTGCAGCTCAGCAAGGCAAGTATCTGATCCGTTGCGAGGCAGGTGGCAGCGAACGTGCTGATGGTGCCTCGAACGAACACGCGGTCTCCCGTCTTGAATGGTCCGTTGTCAGGAATTCGGTAGATCGTCCCGTCATCGGTTCGAAAGCCCGGACACGAAAACGGCCCCACTCCGACAATCAGACCGCAGGCCTCAAGCGTGGTCCCGCCCGGCTCAGGACACTCACCTGCGAAGCAGTGACACCGGTCGGGCGTTTCCAGCAGAAAGGCCGATGCAAGGCAAAAGGCGATCACTCGGCAAAACGAGAGTCTTTCATTTGGTGGATTCATTGGATACACACCTTTCCCTATCCTCAAACGGTCCCGAACTGGATAACCCATGTAAGAAACAGACAGACAGACGGGCCTCACGTGGACACAGTCCCCCTTATTGTAACCTTGCAGGCGGCCGCCCAAATCTGACAAGTTTTTGGAAATTGTCTCCGGAGCCGGTTGGCTCGGTCGTGGCGTAGGCCGCAACAACGGGAGGACCATGCCCCGTTCATTTCGCAACGAGCGATCCTGCAACGGCATAGCCGATAAAAACGAGATACAACATGCACAGCACCAAAGCCTTCCCCCTGCCGATACGGAAGCGATGCCTCAGGAGTCCGATCGTGATCACCGAGAGTACCCACAAAAGCACACCGAGCCAGAATACGCCCGAAGACTCGGATTCGCTCCAGGAGATGTTTTGGCCGTCATGAAGAATCGCGAAGAGCAACACGGGCAGTGCGAGGCATATGTTCACGTCAAACGTGTTGCTCCCGAAGGCATTGGAGACGGCGCCGGAGTCGTCACCGCGAAGTGCGGCCCCCAGCGAAAGCATCGTGTCCGGTACACTGGAAGCGGCCGAAGCGATGATGACGGCCACAAAGAATGTCGGCACCCCCAACTCACCTGACATCGATTCGCACGCATGAACCAGAAAAAAGGAGGCTGCCGCAGCCGCAAGAGTCGTCATGATCAAAACAATAATCGCGCGGGGCATCGTCAAAACCATACTGAACGCCCCGCCGAAAAACGAAACGACTTCCCCGGCCACAGGCGTGTCGTCCGAGTTGCGCTCAGGGTCACCCTGATTCATTCTTGTCGTGCTTCGATGTGTCGCGGCGTCTCGATAGAGATGCAAGACATACCCCGCATAAAGCAACAGAAAAATGATGGCCGTCATCCATGACAGGTTCCCTGAAAAGAGGCAGTAGAGCAGAAGAAGCTCGGAGACAAGAAACCACACGCCGTCGCGATACAAAACTTCGGATTCGACTTCAATATAGGGACGGTCCTTCCGTATGATCGAAATACCGATGGCGCAAATGGCCGGGATGAGAATCATGTTATAAACGGCGCTGCCTGCGCACGTCGCGACCGTCGCGCCGAAATCGTCGTAATGCAAAACAAAGAAGATGCCCGAGAATAGCTCGGGAATGGAGCTGGCGACGGCATCGAGGGTCGCCCCGCGAACCGAGCCGGGCAGGTTAAGACGACGCCCGATCCACTGCGCGGTTTCCGCAAACGGATCACAGGCCTGCCAGATCACGATCGAAATCAGAACGACCGTGCCGAACTGGGTCAGTAGCGCCGAGTTTAACAGGGCCCCGAAACCGCAGAACAGACCCGCCGTCAACGCCAGAATGCCGCCAATCTTGACACTGCGGCGTGCTAAGAACGATTCCTCGGACACCGGCATATCAGACTGCTTCCGCCACTTTGACGCCGAACCAGGCCGGCGCCCAATACACACCGAGATGCAATATCGCCAGCGTGTACAGGCCGGCGACGACATCATCAAGCACAACGCCCCAGCCGCCTGGTAGGCGCCGCTCGATCCAGCTTGCGGGCCAGACTTTCACGATGTCGATGGCGCGCTCAATGAAAAACGCAGCGGCAATCAGCTGCCATGTGACAGGCAACCCAATCAACGCGATGAGGTAACCGGGCAGTTCGTCGATGACGTTCCGGGAGCTATCCTTCTCGCCGAGCACACGGTCGGCTCGATCGGCAATCCAAATGCTGAACAGTGAAAACGCGACGACGACCGTGATGTATGCCGACACGGTGAGATCAAGGACAAGCGTCAGCAACAGGTAAAGCGGCACACCCGCAACCGCGACGGATACCGTACCGGACGCAACGGGAACAAATCCCAGGTACGCGAGAGAGCCGATGAACAGAAACAGTTTGTCGGAAAAACTGCGTTCCGTGCTCTTGCTATCAACGCCGGCGTTGGTGTCAACCATGATGTCTGAGTCGATCAAATCGTGGAATTTGAATAGCGTTCCAGGATGACACCCAATCGCCTTCGCACTTCCAAGTCAATGTTGTCAGGTTTGGTCCAGACGGCCAGGCTCAATGCATTTCGACAGTCGCATGAGGGCAATTTCCCATTCGCCATGCCCTGCAGCACGGCCTGCAACAGCTTGATCGAATTCGCCGTCGCATGCTGCACGTGACCGAGAATTTCCTTGAGCAGTGCCCGTTTGTCCATCGAGGGATCATGTGGACGCCAGCAGTCATAGTCCGTCGGCAAACAGATGAGGCCATAGCAGATTTCGGCCTCCCGGGCCAACTTGGCTTCCGGCATGCACGTCATTCCGATCAGGTCACCGCCCCAGGCACGATGCATCCTGCTTTCCGCCACGCTGGAGAACGCGGGCCCCTCCATGCATACATAGGTTCCGCCGTCATGAAGGTTCGCATCGATCTTTCCACCAGCTTCGAGTAGAACTTGACGCAGAGTCGGGCAAAAAGGCTCCGCGAACTCGATGTGGGCGGCGACGCCGGGTTCACCGAAAAACGTGGAGACGCGCTGCGTCGTGCGATCGATCACCTGATCCGGAATCACGAGATCCCGAGGCCGAATTTCTTCACGCAAACTGCCTGTCGCCCCGCTGGCGAGAATATGTGTGACACCGATTTTCTTCAGGGCATAGATGTTGGCACGATAGGGAACCGCAGAGGGCGGAAGCGTGTGCTCAGGACCGTGACGAGGCAGGAAAGCGACTTCCATCCCCTGGCAGGCACCACGGATGATGGCCGCGCTCGGCTTGCCAAAAGGCGTCTCCACGACCTCGGCCTCGCCGCTGACTTCGGCGAACAATGCCTGGCCCAAACCCGTCCCACCGATCAATCCGATCATGGCCCTCGTGCTCTCCTTTCCATTAAAAAGGAACGTCGCTTCAATAAATGATGTCAAAAGAGCACTATCACCGCTTCAAGCCAATCGGTCAAATCAGGCGTGCCGAGGCGGATGCCGAGCGTTCGTTCTGACCTTAAGATACTCAGAATGGCTGCCGAGCGGGCGAAATTTGAATCGGACGAACTTGCCAAGGTCCTCAGCGCGTACGACCTCGGCATCGTGGGAGAAATCCGGGACTTTGCCCGTGGCTCACATGCTGCGGCCAAGGTCGTGATTCAAACGAACCAGGGAAAATACCTCATCAAACGCCGGCCGCCCGGTAAAACGGACACCTACCGAGTGGCATTCAGTCACTCGCTCCAACAGCATTTGGCCTCGAAGAATTTTCCCCTTCCCCATCTGATCGGGACACGTGACCACAACAACTCCATGCTCAAGATCGGGAACGTAATTTACGAGGTCTATGAGTTCATCGAGGGAGAAATGTACCGAGGCGGTCTCGTCGCCACGTACGAATCTGGAAAAACGCTGAGCCTATATCATAGTCTGGTCTACCATTATCATTCGGAATGGGAGCCGCCTCGCGGACACTACCATGACGCGAAGATGGTTTATGACGCATTCAAGCCGATGGGAGAGCTACTGATCAAAGAGCCCAACATGAAGGGACGGGAAACGGCCCTGATCGATCTCCTCAGGAACCTTCGACGATCGTACAAACAGGCCGCGAAGGCCGTCAACGAACTGGGCATGCCCGAATGGGAAACGCAGATCGTCCATTCGGACTGGCATCCCGGCAATCTCATCTTCAACGATGAACACGTGGCGGCCGTCCTCGACTATGATGCCGCGAGGATACGCCCGCGCGTCATGGACGTCGCCAACGGCTGCCTGCAGTTTTCCATGGTGACCGGCGGACGCGACCTGTCCAAGTGGGAGGATCGGACCGACGGCCTTCGGGCGAAGCGATTTCTCCGTGGATACGATGAAGTCAACGTCCTGAGCAAAGCCGAACTCCAGGCGATTCCGTTCTTGATGCAGGAAGTCTTGATCGCCCAGGCCGTGCCTCCGATCCTGAGAACAGGGACATTCGCCGGACTGGAGGGATTTGCCTTCCTTGAAGTGGTGTTGCGAAAAGTGAAGTGGTTGGAAAAGAACCAGGCCTGGAACGTTCTGGACAAACCGGACGAATAACGAATGCGAAGCGCCGCGACGCCGGTCAGCACCGCCGAAAGAGACGCCATTGATGTTGAAACAAGAAGCAAAAGAAGCCATCCTCGAAACCATTCGACCGATTCCGATCGTGGAAGCCCTCGGCATTCACATCGACGAGCTGGACGAAGGCTATTGCCGGGCCACCGTGCCGCATAACCGTCGTTACGATGGGATCTATCGCTCCTATCACGGCGGACTGCTGACCACGGTCGCAGACAGCATCGCCTGCTTCGCCATCATGACGCAGACCGGTCCGGAACAACCGATGACGACCACGGATTTGAACATTCGCTTTCTGGCTGCTTGCCGGAGCGACGTCACTGCGGAGGCGAAGGTGATCAAAATCGGACGAACGCTCTGCCCTGTCGGCGTCGAACTCTTCGACACGAACAAGACGAAAGTGGCCGTGGCGCAAGTGACGTATATGCGTCTGAGCAAAGCGCCCGGTTGAGCAAAAACAAATACGGTTGTGGTCGTGTGACGGTGGACTACAATTCCGTCGGAACGATGAAACAACAGGCGCACTAAGAATGGCAACCATTACCGTCAAGTTTTTTGGTCCGGCACGGGAACTCGTCGACGAGGCGGAAATCGCCTTGGAAATCGACGAGGGCGAGACCGTCGGAGTTGCAGCCGGGATTCTGTCGGAAAAATATCCTAAGCTTGGGATCGTCCTGGGAATTCGGCTCGCCGTGAACCGTGCATACGTCGCACTTGACCACAAACTCTCCGACGGTGATGAAATTGCCGTCATTCCCCCCGTGTCCGGAGGCTGACCGATGTCCAGGGTACGGCTCACCCATGATCCCATCGACGCGCAGGCTCTCGCCGCCGACATGCACAACCAGGATGCCGGCGCCGTCTCCACCTTCATCGGCACCGTGCGAGCCGATGAGTCGGACGGCAGAACGATCTCTGCGCTGGACTACGAAGCCTATGAAGAAATGGCACAGGAGCAGATGGAAGTCATCCGAAAACGAGCAGGCGAACAGTTTGAAATCCTCGACGCCGCGATTGTACATCGTTTGGGTAAATTGAATGTCGGCGAGGCGTCGATTGCCGTTGTCGTCGTCTCAGCCCACCGCGTCGCGGCCTTCGATGCCTGTCGCTGGATCGTCGATGCCGTGAAGACCGACGTTCCCATATGGAAGAAGGATATCTGGGCCGACGGCACGTCCTCATGGGTGAACCCCACATGATGATAACCATCTCCACTCACCAACTCCTCCGCGCGATCGCCACGTCCGCCGCCGGAGTCTGGCTGGGCGGCATGATTCTGATCGCCATCGTCGCACAGACGACCTTCAGCGTCATGCGGCAGACCGGTGTCGATCAGCCCAACACCGTCGCGGGACAGATCATGGCGGTGAACTTCACGCGCTTCGATAAAGTGCAGATGATCTGCGCGGCCGTTCTGGTGCTCTCGCAGACCGTCCTTATCATCGCCGGCGAGCGGAAAACAACCGACTGGCTGCGCCTGGTGTTAATCCTGTTGGCGACGGGCATGTTGCTCTACAGCGTAACCGTCCTGACACCGAAGATCACCAACCTGCAATCGGCCGTCGGCACGCCTGATCCCGAGGCGGCGGTCAAGGCCGTCTTCGACGACTTTCACGACACGGCCGTGCGCATTTCGAAAGTCAACCTTGTCCTTGTGACGCTGACTTTGTTCAGTCTGGCATGGCCGTCGAAGCGCAAGAAAGAAGCACAATACGGAGGTGCGGATTGGCAACCACCCGACGAGCCACCAAGCGAAAGAAGCTGACGAAGAAACCGGCCCGGTCCATCCGCGAATCCGACAAGGACCGGTCCTCCCGATCGAAGAAAATCCTCAAGGGCCTGCATAAGCTTTATCCCGAAGCGGAATGCGCCCTGACACACAAGTCCGCCCTCCAGCTTCTGGTCTCGACCATTCTCTCGGCCCAATGCACCGACGTCCGAGTCAACATGGTCACACCGGCATTGTTCAAACGTTACAAAACCGCCAAAGACTTCGCCAACGCCGACCAGAAAGACGTGGAGAAACTGATCCAGTCCACCGGCTTCTATCGCAACAAGGCCAAGAACATCATCGGCGCCGGTCGGGTCATGACCGAAAAATTCGGCGGCAAAGTCCCCGACACAATGGACGAGCTCCTCGAACTCCCGGGCGTCGCCCGAAAGACGGCCAACGTGATCCTCGGCACCTGGTTCGGCAAGAACGAAGGCTTCGTTGTCGACACCCACATCGGCCGTCTGGCCCACCGTTTGCATCTGACATGGCGATCCCGCGACAGCAAGGACGCCGTCAAGATCGAGCGAGATTTGATGGAGGTCTTCCCTCAAAAAGAGTGGGCCTACACCGGCCACGCATTGATCTGGCACGGCCGCCAGGTCTGCTCCGCGCGCAAACCGGACTGTGAGAACTGCACGCTGAAGGCGCTCTGCCCCTCAGCGTTTTCGTTCGACTGATGCAGGAGGGGAGAGGGGATTAGGGGTCAAGGGGTCAAGGGTCTTCGGGGTTGAAAACTCAAGAGATCTTGAAAGCCCCGGGCCGCCCTGCCCGGGGTGCAGCGCGCCACATCGAGAACCCCACCGCTTGAACACCAACCCCATCCCAACGGGCACCGCCCTGCTCCGACGAATGGTCTATTTCAATTCTTGTCTTCCAACTTACTCAGCAAGTCGTCCATCTTCTTCACGTCAGGCTTCATCAGTTCGAACTTCGGATCGTGGTAAACGACCTCCGTCTTGTAGGTCTTCTCTCGCTCGGAGACACGGCTGACTCCAAGCGTCGAAATAACGCAGATCGCATAATCCAGCGCCGTGCTTAGTCGACCACTGAGCCGATCGAACGGCACTCGCCGCAGACAGCGAAGCCGATCGTCGGTCGTCTCCATGTGTCTGATCTGCCGCCGAAACATCAACTCCGACATGCAGGCCCCGCCCACTGCGAGGAGTTCGTTGTCCTCCCACTCGTAGCCTTCCTTGGGACAGGTGATGTAGCGACCGTGATGGATGGACTCGATGACCGCCCGTAGCCGACTTCGCTTGAACTGGATCAACATGGGGTTGACCTCCTTCTCAGACAGCCCACCACCCATCTGGTGTTCCGCCCTATGGAGCGGCCGGACCCTCGCGGGTTGCCGCAGGTAGGTGGTGGGACGACTGATATACGCGCAGACATGCGCGCATTAAGGTACATTGAATTGGACCATAGGTTTAACACGCCCGGACGCGTACCACAACATCGACAGGCGTCAAGAAGAATTTTTGGGAGTCTTTAGGGAATGTGAATTTTCTGTCGAGAACGGCTGCCTAAGACTTTTTTTCTTCAAGCTCTTTAATGAGCTTGTCTATCTTCTTAACCTCAGGCTTCATACCGATTCTCTCAAACAGCTCTCGGGCCTTCGTCCACAAACGCCGCGCCTCCTCCGGGCCGCCACGCTTTCTGTAGATCACTCCGAGGTTGCCGTACTGGATGGCCATACCTTCCGGCCGTCCGAGCTTCTCGTTGATCTCAAGCGCCCTGCGGTGCATTTGCTCCGCGCAGACCAGATCGCCACGCGTCTTGTAAATCAGCCCAAGGTTGCCATATTCGCTGGCCATGCCTTCCTGCCGGCCGAGCTTCTCCTCGATGGCCAGAGACCTGCGGTGCATCTCCTCCGCGCGGTCCAGATCGCCGCGCGTCCTGTAGATCAGCCCGAGGTTGCCGTATTGGTTGGCCATGCCTTCCTTCCGGCCGAGCTCCTCGTTGATCACAAGCGCCTTGCGGAACATCTTTTCTGCGCGGTCCAGATCGCCACGCGTTTGGTAGATCAGCCCGAGGTTGCCGTAGTCACGGGCCACGCCTTCCTGCCGCCCGAGCTTCTCCTCGATGGCCAGAGACTTGCGGTGCATCTCCTCCGAGCGGTCCAGATCGCCACGCGTTCGGCAGACCAGCCCGAGGTTGCAGTAGGCGGCGGCGGCCTCCGCTGATTCCTGATCCGGACCGCTGATCGACAACCAGCGATTCAGGATTTCTTCCGCCTCATCCAACTCGCCAATACGTTTATAGAACTCATAGCACAGGTAAAGAACACTCAGATTGTTCGTAGCCTGCGTCACGACGGCGAAGCTCTGCCGCGCTTCTTCCACCCGACAGTCCAGGGCCGCCTTGGCAGCAAGCCGGGCATGTTGCAGTGTTTGCTTCTCGTGTTCCAATGCCTTGGCGTCGAGCTTTTTCTGGACCGCTTCGGTCTCCTCTTTGATTTGTTTACGTGCTTCTTCAACTTCGGCCAACATCCGCTTATTTTCGGCTTCCGCTTTCTCCAAACGTGCGATGGTCTCGACCGGCAGCACAACCGCCTCACGCTTATGAAGCACCGAGGGCAGTTCGTCCTTGATGAGGGCTTTCAAGTGAATGCGCAGTAACAATCGAAACCCGTTCTCGTCCTCGAACTCCTTGTAGATCACGTTGTTTGACTTTTCGAGTTCCTTGCGAAAGGCGAGGACATGCTTCAACTGCTCACCGGGATCAACCATGAACTCCGTGTCGATCTTCTTCAGGAACACGAAGATTCGCGGCTTACCGGTCTTGTTGAAACGGTTGAGTGCCCGGTGGAACTCTTCCTCCGTATAGGAGCTATATTCCGAATCGGGAGCATCTTGTCCCCAACGACGGTGCAGGGCCAAAATAAAACAGTCGCACTGGTCCACCATGTCATTGAAAACATCCTGAGGCGGACGCCCCACGACGGAGTAGGAAAGCTCCCAGGCCAACGGTTCGAGACTTGCGTCCGCGGCCTCGGCAAAACCATCGTTCATCTCGTCGATGACTTCCTTGAACGCGCGGCGTTCCGCGTCCAGGTCGCCCGGCGAGGCGATGAAGACCTTGTATTGTTTCTTTGGATCGCTCATCACGGCCCCATCAGGACGGCCCACGTCACACGTTCGATACGACTCCCTGACGACCGGCATTCTAACGAATTGGTATGGGGTTGCCTAATCAGGTGACTGTCTATGATTTTGGGTAATAGTTCATTCTGATATTAGCCCCGGCGTTCACGCCGGGGGGATTCGGTCGTCACGATTTTTTTCAGGCCCGTTGACGGGCCTTCTCGCTGCACTCTTCGGAATCTGACCGGGCAACGACGGCGGGGAAAGGCCCGTAAGCGGGCCTCATGTTTTTGCTTTTTCCCCCCGGCGTAAACGCCGCGGCTAATATCAAAGTTTGTTCCCAGGGTAGTCGCTGCGCGACAACCCTGGGCCGGAGGCCGGAACGCCGTTGGCGTAATGACGTGAACGGCGCTGGTCGCCTCTGTTTAGTGAGCGTGATTCCCCATCCTCCGCTCGGAGGCGAACGATCGGCACACACGACTCCGACCGGCTCACGGAAACCGTTCTTCCTTGATCAGGTGATGGTCGCCATCGTAGATTTCGAGCTGGTAGCCAAGCCCGGCCGTCTTCAGTGCGTTGCACACTTCCTTCACGAGTTCCTTCGCCTGGTCGTTGCTCCAATCAATCCCACCGTTGAGAAAATAGCAGGCATCGGGTCCGCTATCGATGCCCTCGTACTCCAGGTCCAGAAGCCCTTCTGATTGCAATCGGACCTCACGGTGTCCGGTGTAACCAGACCGGTAGACGCTGAAGACCCACGGGCCACACTCCAGAGCCTTCGCCACGGCGGAACTGTCATCGGTCGCAATCAAGCAGAAGAGTTCGTAGTCGTCCAAAGACATGACCGTGATTCTATGAGGCTGCGAGTGCGGTCACAAACGCAACGTAGTGTCCGCGCAGCATGCCTATTCCCGGCTGACGGGACTATGACCTCCGGCCCGGGGCTGCACAGAAGGCGCTACCCTGGGTTCACGTCATTCCCAACACATTCAACTCCAACGGAGTTGCGACCGGGATCTCCGAGAAGAACTCCTTCAGAGTTGTTGATGCCGATTGAATTCTCTTTCCAGGGTAGCCGCCGCGCGACAACCCTGGGCAGGAGGCTGGAACGCCGTTGGCGTAAGAGACACGATTTTGTTTGATCCGTTTTCCCCGGGCTCACCCCCTTAAATCTCCCCTGGGAGGGGGACTTTTTGCGCGCCATTTCACCACGGGCGACAAAGGCCAAATTCTTCGTGCCGTTTTTCCCTTCGACACCTGGGCAAACGTATAATTCAACGCTTGGCTGTAGAACCAGCCTGCACCGTGGTCGGACGATTCGCCGAAGAGACTGTCGGCATCTCTCTCCCGCACGTAACGTATTGCGTGCCAATGCCGGTAGGTCGGCGTCAAACCTGAGTGGGCAACAACAAGTGCTGTCAGCCAACCTCGTGTAATCCGCATTTATTTAATACGCACTCGCTTGTGCAATTCGACGAGGTACACGGCCCATCCGACGAGCACGAGTTTCTCCCGCTCCAAACGCCTAGGAGATTTCTCATGCGCACAATCATCTCTTGTCTCGCCCTTGGCATCTTCACCGTCGTGTCGAGCCAGCGTGTGGTGGCCGACGACCCTGTTTTGGATTGCGGCGTGCCGATCGAACTTATCAGCAAAGCACCGGACGGGCCTCTTCCCAACGGTGTGGCCACAGACGTCGTCATGACACCGGATACACGTTACGTCGTCTTTACGAGTTCTGCATCGAATCTCATCGAAAGCGACACATTTAATAGTTTCGACGTCTTTGTGCTCGATCGCGAAACCGGCACCATTGAGAACGTCCATGTCACAAGCGGCGGCGAGCAAGGCGACCGTGACGCTCTGGTTCTTGGTTTAGCCGTCACGCCTGACGGCCGGTATGTCGCCTTCAGCAGCCTCGCGGACAACCTCGCTCCCGGAAGCCTCACCTACCAGGTTTTCCTTCACGACCGAACCACCGATCAAACGGAGCTGATCAGTGTCAGCACCAGTGGCGGACCGGGGGCAGACAACCCCAGCGGCTTCAGCGGCTCGCCGGCGATCTCCAACGATGGTCGTTACGTCGCCTTCTGGAGCCTTGCCTCTAACTTGGTTGTCGGCGACACGAATAACCATGCCGACGTCTTCATTCGCGATCGACAGTCGGGAACCACAACGCGCATCAGCGTCGGCCCCGGAGGCGTTCAGGGAAATGAAGACAGTGGCGTTGAAGTCGATGGCACCATTTTCGTCTCATCGATGCAGATTATCCTGTCGGACGATGCAAGATACGTCTGTTTTTCCAGCCTCGCTTCGAATCTTGTCGCGGGCGACAATCCTTCAGTACGCGACGTGTTCGTTCATGACCGGCAAACCGGACTCAACGAGCTCATCAGCATCGGCTTCGACGGCTCACCCGCGGATGACGGAAGCATGGGCGGCTGGCCCGCGTGGTTCGGTGCGAGCAATCTCGCCATGACCCCCGACGCTCGATACGTCGCGTTTGACAGCTTGGCCGGCAACCTGATCGCGGACGACCCCAACGGAAGCGGACCGGACATCTTCGTTCGCGATCGGCAGACGCAAACGACGTCTCGCGTGAATATCTCGGGCATTGATTCAAATGCGCTCATGTCGGCGCCTTTATTGTCGAATGACGGTCGCTTTGTATTTTTCATGTCGAGCGTGGCGGGTCTGGTCCCGGGACAGGGAGGCGGCGGATCGGTGTTTCTCAACCGTTTCCGATACGATCGACAGACCGACGACATCGCTCTCATCAACGTCACCGAATCCGGGGCGGCGCCGAACGACTGGACCGTGGTGACGGCAGGTGCGGTCAGCGCGGACGGATTGACCGTGGTGTTCGGCTCGTCAGGCACCAATCATGTCTCGGGCGATCTCGACGAGAACCCGCAAATGTACCTCCGCGAACTCGCTTCCGAATCCGACGAGGACTGCAACTTCAACCTGATCGCGGACGCCTGCGAACCGGCGGCAAGCGATCCGTCGTTGTTCGTTGCTGAACTTCTCGCCGACCAACCCGATCCGGCCCTGACATGTCTATTCGATCGTAACGACGACGAAGCGCTGGACGGTTTGGATATTGCAGGTTTCCTCGATGATTTACTAGGGGGCAGTTGAGTCATGTGCGTCTCGGTCGGCGTCCTTTAAACAAAGGGTGAAACAAACGTTCGGCGTTGAGAACAAAGCGTCATCAAAGCCCCGGTCAGGCACGCCTGACCGGGGCTTTCGCAGCGCAATCTCACGATGGGCTGCGGGACGTTGCTCCGGATTCGACGCGCCACGCTCCCTGCTTTTTGTCATGTCTCTTTCGGGTTGGATAGCATAGCATTAGACAACATAGGGCGATGACGAATACGCTTTCCGGATAGAACGCATCGGAAGAAGAGGAATTGAAAGGATGCACGCGAACGTACGATCTTCACGGATTTTCACCCTCATCAGCGGCGTGGTCATCATGTCGGTCATCGACCCCGGGCTTCGACCGGCCGCGGCCGGCACGCCGGCAGCGCCGACCAACGGCTGCTTGACGACGACCACGATCGAGAGCAACGACCCTACCCTGCCGACGAATACCTTCCAGGCCGGAACCCGAATCCGGACGATCACCGTCGCCGGTCTCGATCCGTTCATCTGGGACGTCGACCTCGAAACCTTCATCAACGCCGAATCGGCCGAAGACATAGACTTGACGCTGACGTCGCCGGCGGGAACCGTGGTCACGCTCACGACCGACAGCGGTGGTGGCGTGGTCTTCATCTTCGACGGCACGCTGTGGGATGATGATGGAGGAGACACCAATGTACCGGGGCCGGTGTCGGACAATGATGTCGCCTTTTTCGTCACGGAAACACCGCTCGTTCCGGAAGAGGCCATGGGCGCGTTCATCGGTGAAAATCCCAACGGCGACTGGACCCTGACGGTCACGGATGACGCGGGTCCCGCGAACCCGACCCGGTTCGATGACTGGTCCCTGATCATCACCACCATTCCCGCAGCGCCGGTCAATGCGTCCACCACGCGGAACAGTATCGATCCGAACCTGCCGAACATGATCACCGACAATGGCGTTGTCAACTCCACCCTGACCGTGACCGGGCTCGACACGTTCCTTTGCGATGTCAACCTGAAGACGTTCATCACCCACAGCAACAGCGGGGATCTGTTCATCACCTTGATTTCGCCGATGGGGACCCTGGCGACGATCTCGAGTCGTAACGGCGGCGCCAACGATAACGTCTTCAACGGTACGGCCTGGGATGACGACGCTGGTGACTCTAATGCGCCGGGGCCGGTGACCGACAACGCGTTCGCCAACAACACGGTGGAAACGCCGCTGGCTCCTGAGGAGGCCATGGCGGCTTTCATCGGTGAAAACCCCAACGGCACCTGGACGCTGCAGATTGCCGACCAGAACAACAACAACGAGGAAGGCCAACTGGTCAATTGGTCGCTCGACCTGACGACCTGCCTCCTGGCCGACGGCGACGGAGACGGCGTTGCCGACGTGTGCGCCCCTTGCCCGTTCGACAACCCGGATGACTCCGACGGCGACGGCATCTGCAACCGCGACGACGTGTGTGACGGGGATGACGCGAGCGGCGATACGGACGGCGACGGTGTCTGTGACAGCGATGATCCGTGCCCCAACGACGACCCTGATGACAGCGATGGCGACGGCGTCTGCAACAGCAACGATGTTTGCGCCGGCGGCGATGATCACGTCGACTCCGACGGTGACGGCACGCCTGACTTCTGCGACCCGTGTCCGGCAGATAACCCCGATGACTCGGACGGCGACGGCGTCTGCGACAGTGACGACGTGTGCGATGGGAATGACGCGAGTGGCGATACGGATGGCGACGGTGTCTGTGACAACGATGATGCATGCCCCAACGACGCGTCCGACGACACCGATGGCGATGGCGTCTGCGACAGTGACGACCCGTGTCCGAACGATGCCGCGGACGACTCGGACGGCGACGGTGTCTGCGACAGCGAGGATGTGTGCGATGGTGGTGACGACGCGGTGGACGCCGACGGGGACGGCGAGCCGGATGCCTGTGACGATACGCCCACGGGCCAAACCTTGACCGACTGTTGCGGTGGCACGGTTCCGGTGGCAACACCGTTTATGTTGATGGGTTGGAGCTGGATGCGACGTCGGAGGAGGATCGGTGTCCGCTCGAGAGGGAAGATCGCAACTCGGCGATAACTGACGAGTTCACGCTATTTCATACACATAGCGCCACACCCCGGGCAAGGCAGCCCGGGGCTTTTTCAAGATCCCCTAGAGTCCTCAACACAACCCCCTTGGCCCCTCGACCCCTCAACCCCTTCCCCCCTAATCCCTGATCTCACATTGCCGCCCGAAAACGGCGTTTCCGCCCCTATCTCAAAAAACCGGAGATCCATTCCGTCTACTCCCGGCCCGCCCTGCGCAACCCTTGATAGAGCAGATTGTGCGAATTCACAAAGGCGATATGCCTCGCGGACGAAAGGTAGAACGATGATGATGAAACTGTTTCTTTGCGTGACGACGGCATGCACCCTGGCTTTGAGCACCCGGGCACATGCGGACACCATTCGCGTGCCCGCCGACGTGCCCGATCTCAGAGAAGCAGCCAACATGGCCCTGGACGGCGACGAAATTCTCCTCGCCGACGGGACCTATACAGGCCCCGAAAATAACGTCTTTCTGCATGATCGGGCGATCACCATCCGTTCCGAAAGCGGCAACCCCGAGGCCTGCATCATCGGGGACAATTCGTTCAACGCGGAGGTATTTAATATCAGGCGCGACGAAGCCGGGTTGACCCGTATCGAGGACCTGACGATACGCGGGCGTGTTCAGATCGGCCGAAACAACAACTTTATTCTCAACATTTGCAAATCCGTCATCAAGAACTGCATCTTTCGAGGCGATCGGTCAACCGTCATCGTGGAGGGTGAAGAGGCCAACCCGACCGTGGCGGACTGCCTGTTCATTGAGGAACAGGCCGGCAGCTCGTTGATCACGCGACGCCACGCCCATCCGAAAATCGTCAACTGCCGCTTCATCGGCAACAAGGGCGGCAACTCCGGCGCCTGTGAGGTCGTCGACATGAGCGCGGCGACGTTCTACAACTGCGAATTCATCGGGAATCGGGTCGACACATTCGTCGGAGCGATCTGGATTCGCTTTACGAGCCGTGCCAATCTGATCAACTGCACATTCGTCGGAAACCGGGGCGGAGGCGGTTACGGGGCGATCATGGTCGGCCAGGGCAATACCGGTGACAACGTCCTGAATGTCCATAATTGTATCTTTTGGGATAACGTCCGCTTCAACGTGATCGATGAATCGAGTCAGATCCGCGTCGATACCAACGACGCCCTGCCGAGCACGTTGAATATCTCTTACACAACGCTGACTCAATGGTCGGGCAGCCTTGGCGGCATCGGCAACAACGGCGACGATCCGCTGTTGGCCGATGCAGACGGCGCGGATGATGTCCTGGGGACCGTGGATGACGACGTGCGCCCGACGGCCGGCTCACCGGCGATTGACAGCGGCGAAAACGACGCGTTCGAATGCATACCGGTCGATCTGGACGGGGAGGCCCGCTTCGAGGATGACACCAACACGACGGATACCGGCGCAGGCGTCGCCCCGATCATTGACCGTGGCGCGTACGAATTCGGCACGGCCGTGGCGGCATCGATCGACGATTGCAACATGAACTGGATCGACGACGCCTGTGAGATCGCCGACGGCGCCTTGCCGGACTGCAACAACAACGGTGTCCCCGACAATTGCGACACGTCAACCGGCGCCAGCGATGACTGCAACGGCAATTTCATTCCCGACACGTGCGAACTGGACGCCGGCACAAGCTTCGACTGTAACAACAACGGCGTGCTCGACGAGTGCGACCTCCGGGACATGACCAGCTTCGACTGCAACGAGAACGATGTTCCCGACGAATGCGACATCGCGAACAACGATAGCAATGACGTCAACTCCAACGTCATTCCCGACGAATGCGAGCCGGATTGCAATAACAACGATACGCCCGACGACTGGGACGTCTTCACAAATTCAAGTCCCGATTGCAACGGCAACAACATCCCCGATGAATGTGATCTGCTGCCCATGCTCGAGCAGATTGCCTTCGAAACGATGCCGCTGGTGCCCGATTGGACGAACAACTGTGACAGTTGCGCCAGCGGTGACATCGACCTGCCCTGGCCCGTCACGATCAGCGGCCAGACCTTTGTCGCATTCGAGATGGACGCCAACGGCTATGTTGAGTTACTGAAAGACGGCGAAGACTCTTACGACTTCGGCTACGGCTCAGTCGACGAGCTGACCGAAGAGGACGATCCCGATCATACCTATTTGATGGCCGCCTATGACGATTTGAGCACCGACGAGGCAGGCTCCTTCGGCTACGAAATCCAGGAAGACCGGGTGGTCTTCTATTGGTACACCGAGACGTATGACGATAGCGGTAATGATCTGCTGAACCACTTCCAGATTGTGCTCTACGCCGACGGCCGGGTGCAGTGGAACTTCATCTTGGCCGATTTCGTGGATTTCGATGAGGATTTGTTCAGCGGCATCTATCTCGGCGGCGACGACACGCGGCTGGAAGAGATCGCTCGTGAGACGATCCCGGAGCAGGAAAGCTGGCTGTTTGCGGAAAAGGGCAATGACTGCAACGGCAATCAGATTCCGGACAGTTGCGATATCGATAGCGGTCTGAGTCTGGATTGCAATAACAACGGCATTCCCGACGATTGTGATATTGCGTCAGGCACCTCGACCGACTGCAACGGCAACGGGATTCCGGACGAGTGCGAGCCGGCGTTAACCGACTGTGACAACGACGGTGAGCTGGACGTGTGCGAAGCGGATACCGATGGTGACGGCGTGCCGGATGACTGCGACGCCTGCGAAGGCGCCGACGACGCTGTCGACGCCGATGGCGACGGCATGCCCGATGCGTGCGATGCCTGTCCGAACGATGCCGTGAAGATGGCGCCCGGCGCGTGTGGTTGCGGCGTGGCCGATATCGACAGCGACGGCGACGGCGTGCCCGATTGCTTCGACCAGTGTCCGAACGATCCGCAGAAGATCGCCGAAGGTGCGTGTGGCTGCGGCAACAGCGACGATGATACGGATGGCGACGGCGTGCCCGATTGCATCACGCTGCCGGAGACTCAGGAAACGCCGGATGACGACATGTCCATGTGCGGCATGGGCACCGGCATGGGCATGGCGGCCTCCCTTTTGTCGGTCGTCGGACTACGCGGTCGACGAGCACGTCGTCGACCACGGCACGCGTCGTCGACGCAGGTGTAGGGACATCCTGCATGCCAAATGACACGAGGCAGGGTGCCCCCTTCCCATGCATTGGTAAGCGCTCAAGGCCCCCGGGTATCCGAGGCTTTTTGCGCACCCGCTCATATCAGAAGACCAAGAAGATTCTCGGCCCGGCATGTTGTGAAAGTCAGAAATGCGGGCGACCGTCCGAAAGAATGGGCATTCCCCGATATGCCCAATTACTGCGCAGGGTCTAACATTATCGGCGATAGGCAAATCGAGTCGGGCCTGAAATCCATCAAAGAACCGAAAGCGCAAAACCGATGATTTTGACACGATCTCCTTGTGAGTGATCGTTGGGCTGGAGCATCGGAAGTCAACAACGAGATAATCCAAACGGCCGATCATGAGGTGAAGCGGGTGAAATCAACCCCTCGTTCACAATCGATTGAGGAGGCGAAAGGACCGGCGGCCAGGCTGCTCGACGCCCAGCTTGCCGCCATCGATCGTTCGCAAGCACGCATCGAATTCGGAATTGACGGCACCATTCTCGACGCCAACCAGAACTTCCTGAACATGATCGGCTACAACCGGGACGAAATCCTTGGACAACACCATCGCATCTTCCTCCCCAAAGACAAACACGACAGCGTGGAGTATGCCGAGTTCTGGCAAGTCCTCCGCAACGGCGAGTTCCACAGCGGCGAGTTCATGCGCCTCGCCAAGGACGGATCGCAACGCTGGATTCAGGCCACCTACAATCCCGTCTTCATTAGCGACGGAACCATCGAAAAGTTCGTCAAATACGCCACCGACATTACGGAAAAAAAGAAGGCCGAGGCCGCGCTCGCGGAGGCGACGGATCTCGCGAACGCCGCAAATCTCTCCAAGAGCGAATTCCTTGCCAACATGAGCCACGAGATTCGCACGCCGCTGACGGCCATCCTGGGATTCACCGAAATCCTCTCAGACAATCTGCAAGAGCCGGTACAACAGGAAGTCGCCAACACGATCAGACGAAACGGCGAGCATCTTCTGGAAATCATTAACGGAATTCTGGACCTGTCTAAAGTGGAATCGGGCAAAATGACGGTAGAAACCGTCCGTGAAAGCCCCGTCCAAATTATCACCGACGTTGATTCGCTCATGAAAGTCAAAGCCGATGGCGCCGGACTCTCGCTTGGTTTCGAATATATCGGAGCCATTCCCGAGACCATTCAGACGGATCCAACCCGATTGCGGCAAATACTGATCAACCTCATCGGCAACGCCATCAAATTCACGGAAGTCGGCGGCGTCAGGCTGATCACTCGTTTTCTGCACGACGAGCAGCAGCCGATGTTACAGTTCGACGTTGTGGATACGGGAATCGGCATCACCAAAGCGCAGATCGCCACACTTTTTCAACCCTTTTCGCAGGCCGACACCTCGACCACACGCAAATTCGGGGGCACCGGATTGGGGCTCACGATCAGCAAGCGCTTCGCGAGAATGCTCGGCGGCGACATCACCGTCGTTGACACTCGATGCGGCGTCGGAACACGATTCCGACTCACCGTCGCGACCGGCCCGCTCAAGGACGTAAATATGCTCCAGAATCCCGGAGCCTTCTTCAATGCTGAAAATCGAGAAGGAACAACCGAGGAAGAAGAAGCCAACATTCAAGGCATCCGCATCCTGCTGGCCGAAGACGGACCGGACAATCAACGGCTCATCTCCCACCTGCTCAGCAAATCCGGCGCTGACGTGAATATCATGGAAAACGGACGGCTGGCCATGGAAGCCGCGCTTGCGGCCCGGGATGACGGATCACCGTTCGACGTCATCCTGATGGACATGCAGATGCCGTTGATGGACGGTTACCAAGCGACGCGTCGCCTGCGCGATCAAAGTTACACGGGCCCCATCATTGCGCTCACGGCGAATGCCATGAGCGGGGACCGAGAAAAATGCATCAACGCCGGCTGCAATGATTACGCGACAAAGCCCGTTGATCGTAAGATGCTTGTTTCAAAGATTGCCAAGCTCACCCAAGGTCCGGAGTTGGTCGCCGCCTCGACCGCCTAATCGAAAGACGCTTACCTTGAGGGCGTAAGGCGGGTTCCTCACGCCACATGACCGACTCTGTTGTGGGTAGAATTTCGTGGCGGGCGGCGCCCGCCCTACTCGATTGAATTCGATTGCCCCCCGGCGATGGCCAGGGGCTTTGGAGATGTACGGACCGCCCTACCCTAGTTTAATAGTAGATTCACGAAACCCGGGACGTCGCCGCTGTCGAGCAGACCGTCGCAGTTGATGTCGGCGGTCGGCGCGAAGATCGGAAGCTGCTCCAACGTCACCAGCAGGAACAGGCGAATGTCATTGCCGTCGATGCTGCCGTCCTCGTTGAGGTCGCCCGGGCCGAGGCCGTTGCCGGTCGTGGCTTGAACGCCTGCGAAGGTCTTGTGCTCCGTTTTGACCGACCCGTCCGGGAGTTCCTCCACGGCCACGATGTCCAGACGATGGTTGCCGTTGGAAAGCGATCCGAAGGACAGGGTGAATTTATTGACGTCGCGCGCGGCCCGATTGGCCGGCGGGTCGCTCAGCGCGCCGCCGACGAAATCGAAGTCGTCCAGTTCGTCCAGGAAGACGTACACGCGCTCGACCGTCGGGTCGGCGGCCTCGACCACGACGTCGGCCGGGGTGGTCGTCACGTCGGCGTTGCAGGTGTTCGACGGTGTAAGCTTGGTGAAGTCGGGGTCCTCCAGGTCGATGTACACCACGATCCGAAACTCACCAAAAAGCGGATCGGCCGTCGCCGGTCGATGACGAAAGGCGCGGACCGTGATGAAATGGTAGCCCTCGCCCAGAGCGGCCGCGTTGATGGTCTGACGATAAGTGCCCGTGCCACCGGTGAAACGAGGCGAGTTTTGGGTCAGGAAGTCCTCGAAGCCATACGTCGGAATGCCCGACGTGAGATGGTCCACACCGCCGTTGCCGTTGACGTCTTCGAAGCCCTCGTCGATGCGAAAGACGGCGAGATCGTCGGTGTTGGGATCGAGCGGGTCGGTGTGGACGGTTTGCAGTTGGATGTCAAACGTCGGCGAACGGACGATGGTGATCGGGTTGACGCGCTGGATGTGGTCCGCTGTACCTGCCGGATCGGGTGGCACCACGACAGTGGTCGCATTCGCGATGGACAATGTGCCCGTGGGAACGGCCGGCCCGTAGATGACGTAGCCTCGACCGTGGAAGATGCCGTTGGAATTTCGATTTCGCGGAATCTGCAGAAACGAGCCGAACGGCGCGTCGCCGTGCGTCAGTCTGCCGTTCGAATCGACGATCAGCAGATTGGGAATTTGATCGTTGGGATCGACGATCGGGTCATCGGCGTTTCCGGTCAGCTCGTGAAGCCGGGTGCCATTGGGAAAATTCGTCGCGACGTTTCGCGTATCGACGCCGCCGGGGTTCTCCTGGTCATTGACGGCCACGAGAACGTTGTCGATGTCGCCGGGAGTCTGTCGTGTGAAGGCGAAGACGTCGGCCCGTGATTGATTGACGGGGTCCGTGCTGTTGATCGGGATCAGGAAGCCGCGTGCGTATTGGTTGCGAATCCTGACCAAATCGGTAATGAGGGACGAGCCGAGACCCAGTGCGTCGTCTCGACCGTTTTCGCGTGGAAAGTTGTTGATGTTCGTGCCGAATTGCAGGGCATTGTGATACACGATCGGAATGCCGGTGCGCATGATGGTGTAGGCGAAAGCAACCGTATCGTCCTCGTCATCGGCAATCGTGTTGTCGTGACTGTTAACGTGATGGAAGCCCAGGCTGCCGTTGTTGAAACCGTCGTCCTCGTTGTCGATCGAGGCGCCGAGTGCGTCGTCCCAGGACTTCGAGCCGTCGGCACTGACGATGTCGCGAAGCTGGCCAGCTTCGTTGAGATCGAGCGCATCGCGATTGCCGAAGCTCGCGCCCTGCGGCGGCCAGCCGCCGCCGTTGACGGCTCGGCGAACCCAGTTCCTCATGTTGAAGTTGCTCTCGACAGCTTCGACAAAGGAAAGCGGCGTCGTGACGCTGCCGTCGAAATCCGTCCATCGGTCAAACACGATTGAATCCCAGAGATTGTCCCAGAACCAAGTCGGAATGTGCTTGGCGGCATCGAGACGGAAACCGTCAACCTTGAGCACTTCGAGATAATACTGAGTCGACCGCAACAAAAGATCGTTCGCGTTTTCCAGGACCGCGTCGCCTTGGGAAGGGTCTGCCGTGTTGTATGGGAAGAAGGTGAAATTGCTGACGCCGGGGTTGCGCGTTGTTCCCGGGTTGCTGACTAACTGTCCTGGAAGATCCGTATCAGGATAGAAACGAACATTCGCCGGATCGGGTTGATTGTAGACCGTGCCGGCAGGAATGTTGTCGGGGTCGCCCGGCGTGGTCGGGTGTCGAATGAACTGATGGTTCTTCTGCTGTGCAATGTCAATGAGCCCGAGCAGTCGCCCATCGAATAGGTCGTAGCATGGGTCCTGAGGCGCCTGCGATTGAGGGCAACCACTTGAAAACGCGTTGTAGTCACCGTCGGGGTCAGTATCCGTCATAAAGGTGAAACCGGGATATCCCCCCCTAGCTGCGAACGTGACGTCATTCTTGTCGCTGGGGCCGTTGTGGTTCATGATCCAATCGACATACACGTAGGCATAGGCCGCGTGCATCGTGTCGACCATTTGGCGGAAATCCGATTCAGTGCCGTAGCGTGTCGGATCAAGTTCAGAGCCAAGGTCGAACCGATCGAACAGGTCATAGCCTGCGCTGTCGATGCCCGAATTGCCTCTTTCGGGAGGCGGCAGCCACAACGAGCCGTATCCCGCCATGAAAACGTCTGGCGCGCGACGACGAATCGTGTCCCATTCCGCCTCGAAATATTGAAGCATCACAGGCTCGGACGAACCGGCAGGCACCGCGCAAAGCAAGCCCATTGCGATTCCACAGACAACGGAAACGAAATATCGAGTTCTCACGATCTACCACCCCTGGCTGATTTCGGCTAGCGGCTCTTCAAAACTAGGGCAACGCATCAATGAACGCCTGGATATCCAAACCATCGATCCCACCGAGACCATCGACGTTGGCCTTCTGCAACGGACACGCATCGGCATTGAGACCCAGCAAAACTTCCACCAGTACCGCGGCATCGTCGAGGTCCACGTCGCCGTCGCCGTCGATGTCGGCATCATCGCAACCGCATGGGAAGCCCAGCGTATAGTCGAGCGCCGCTCCCGGCACCGTCGTCAAATCCGGCGCGAATTCAAGATTGCAGAGTGGTCCGCCCGCGCCGATCGGAGGAAGAAGCTGGTTCGACACGAAGCCCACATTGTTCGTCAACATGGCAAGAACCTGAATCTGCGGTTCATTCCCGCAAACGACGGGACCAAGTCCGAGATCCGCCAGTGCAATGTCCAGCTCGAAGCCGGTATCGACCGCATCGGCGCCGGTGGTAAGACCGTTGAGACAATCGGGCGCGACGCAATCGCAGCCCGTGACACCGAGCAAGTTTGAGTTGTCGAACGCAACCTGGGTACAGTTGTCGTTGTTAAAGCGCGGGTCGAGAATCTGGTTGCCGAATTGCGTGAAATTATTCTGTGTCGCCAGCGGATTCACGCCCCCGCTCATCGCGGTGGGAATCTCCGTACCGTCGTATTGGGACGGCGCGGACGGCGATGCGCTCATCGTGTAAGAGGCAAAGGTCTGGACCCCCGACACGTTGACCGGGTCAATCGGAGTCCCCGGGTCTCCGGGGTTAAAGCTTAGATTATCCACGGCGCCTCCGGCCCCCGGCAACAACTGGTTACTCCAGAATCCGCTGCTGCTGACCAAGACAGCGGAGATGCCGATGTTGGTCCCATCGCCCCCCGGGCTTGCAAGTCCGATCGAGGCCCGGCTGATGGCGAACTGGAGCCCCGTCGCGGCCGTCGCGGCGTTGACGGCCTGCTGCACGGGATCGTCGCTGGACAAGGCGTTTACCCCGGCGACATTCTCGTTGTCCCCCACGAAGGTGTTTGGCGCGATGATGAAATCGGTCGCGAATGGAACATCCACCGGCGCCGTCGCCAGACTCGTAAGATCCACCAGTTGGCCCGTCTGGAAAACGGCGCCGTCCCGCTCCAAGACAAGGGCATACTCGGGCGCGGCTGCGAGTGTGTCGCCGTGCATGTTGATCAGGTGATCAGGCCAGCCGTTGCCGGTCATGGTGTTCAAGACCGGGATTCCCCCGGCCACCGTATCCAAGAGGATGACGAATCCATTTCGATTGCCCTCCAGATTTCCCGTCAGCCCAATGTACAGATTGTCGGCGTCATTCTGTACGAACAGCTGATCCAACTCGCTCCCCGGCGTCAAACCCGGCGGCTGCAGCTCACCGCTGCCGGAATTGAAACTCTGGAACCCGCGGAGGAACGATTCGCCGGTGCCCAGATTGACGAAATCCACGACATAGCCTCCGAAGAATTCGCTCATCGAGAGCGCAAAGTCGGGCTCGAAGCCGGCGTCCAAAACCATGCCGCTTAGGCCGTTTTCACCTGCATTGTCAGGGTTTCCTCCGATCGGTCTCGGCGGTGTCGGCAAATCCATGGGGAGCGTGCTTGAGCCCCCCGCAACCGTGTCAAAGAGCAGCACGAAAGCGTTGCCGTCCGAACCGGCGATGATGTTGCCGGAGATGGCAATCTGGAGACGATCCTCCGTATTGGTGATGAACAACTGATCCATCTCATTGCCGCCGTTGATCACAAGGCCGGGCGCTTGAGCGTCTCCAAAACAGGTGTGGTTGTTTTGGACGGTCTGAGGCATGTTGGGATAAACGCCGGGGATATTGGTGCCCGGGGGGTTCACAAGATCCAAGCTCGGCGCGCCTTCTTCATTGCCGGGGTTCACGTTGTAGGTGATCACATCCGCGGTCGGGAATTCCGTGGCAATGTTGAGCGGAGCCATTTCGTCAACGTTACCGATGCAATCGACACCGCCGCCGATCTCCTCGAACAATTTGAGCGACCAGGAATCGAGCGTGCCGCTGGACCCCGTCGTATTGTCGGTCACGAACAGAATCCACTCGTTGAACATGGGATCATCGTCGGTCGGATCGACGTCATTAAAAGTCAGCAACGAGTTGTTTGCAGGGTCGTGCACATCGAACATGCCTGCGCCCGGCGCGGCCCACATCGTTAGCGATGTGCCGCCGTTCACGAAGGTCGTATTCATGTTTGCGCCCGAGCCGTCACCTTCCCAAAGCCGAACGGTTCGACCGGAACTCGGATGGAACAAGTCTATTTCGAGTTGCTCCATCGCAGGGTGCGTAATGTTCACGGTCACTTCGACGCCGGTCACTCGCTCCAGCAGGTTGGCCGCGGCATCGGTCGCCTTGAGGCTGCTGGCGATTGTTTGAGGCACATCACCGGCGAGCGCGTCACTGATCGCCAGGGCTGCAGCGACGTTGTCATTCGACATCAACGTGGCGCCCGTCGTCTCTACGAGTGGGGGTAGCCATTGATTGCTGATGAAGCCGTTGCCGCTGATGACGGCCGCGGCCAGCTTGATGCCGGGATCGCCCAGGATGTTGTAACCGAGGCCCGTCGGGGGTGCCCCGGTCAACCGAATCGAGAATTGGATGCCTTGTTGAGCCGTGGCCGCCTTGTCATCCTGCGGATCGTCGCCGGGAATGTTGTTGACGCCGTCGAGATTGTCCAGATTAACCCCGAAAGTGTTCAGACTGGGATTCAAGTGGCGACCGGGGTCGGTCGTGAACTCAAGGGGGATTTCGGGACTGTCCGCCGCCAGGTCCTCAATGGTGGCCATGTGCTGACCGTTTTGACGCCAGTATTGAATGGCGTATCGCGGAGCAAAGCCCGATTGCAGCGTGAGCAGCGCGATGCCGGGGATCGCGCCCGAGCCGCCGGTCAGACCGGGAACAATGATATTGCTGCCCGACCCGTTGCCGATGTCCAGGAACACGACGATTGTATTATTGAAAGAATCGAAATTGGGCACGTTCCCCGTGATACCGATGTACAACTTGGAACCGTCGCTGGTGACGTAAAGCTCGTTGATCTCGCTTCCTTCACTGGGAACCGGTGAGAATTCGGCAGCGTCCTGAAAACAGGTGAAGTTGTTTTGCGTCGCGGCCGCGGGACTGTTGAAATCGCCGGGAATGTTGGCGCCGTCCAGCGTAACGCCCGGGTCAGTCCCCGCGTCATCCAGGATGAAATTAACAAATTGCGACCCGGCAAAGACGGCCATGTCGATCACGTTGGGCGGCGAGCCGCCTGGATCGTGAACGCCGAGGCATTCCACGCCACCATCGGAGAGATCCAATGGAGGCAGCGACTGGTTGCTGACGAAACCGGTGCCATTCACAATGATGGCCTGGACGCTGATCGGCGAATCCGCCATGAGCGGTGTCGTAAAGCCTAAAGAACCGAGCGGAATCTTGAGCTCAAAACCGGTGGTCGCGGTTGCGGCATTGAATTCCTGCTGGAGAGGATCGCTGGCCGGCTCCGCGTTGACGCCGTCCAGATTGGAATTATCAACGGCGAATTCCACACCATCCGTCAGCGAGGTCGCCGTGCTCATGGGCAGGCTCAAATCATGCAATCGGCCGTTGTTGGTGACACCGGCATCATTCCAAACGGCGATCGCATAGTCAGGGGCAAAATCCAGCGAAACACCGTCGATGTTCGTGACCGCCTGGGCATCGGTGTCCAGGTTGGCGGTATTGAGAGTCGACGTCGTCCCCGTATCGCCGACGTCGATGAACAGCAACACGGTGTTTTGAAGCGTGTCCACCCGCGGCGCATTCCCGGTAAGCCCGATGAACAGAAAGTTCGCATCATTTGCCAGAAACAGCTGATCCAACTCGCTCCCCTGAGAGTCGTCCATGGGGTCCGGAGCCTGATCTCCAAACTGCGTGGGGTTGTTTTGGACTTCAGTCACCGCCCCACTGAAGCGCGTCTGAAGATTTCGGCCGTCAATGGTCGGAAGCGTGCTGCAGTCAAGTGTTCCGGCCTTCGCCGGTCGTCCCACGGTGACGAGTCCCGCCGCCGACACGATCGCAAGCGTCAGGACGACGCTCTTGATGATTGGGGTGCAAGAAGCCAAGATCCACCTCCTGAAATATCATTGCCATAGTCGTAACTCGAAAGCGCGTCGGCTGATTCCTCAGACTCGACATCACGCTGTTTTTTTACGAGTGGGTCGCTCAATGACGGCAGTTGTACCGGCCGCCGTCACATAGATGACTCTGAAGTCTCCCGGTGAGCGATCGCGAATGTTGTAGGAGCAATGGAGACTCGAAAGATTTTATGATTGTGCGCGACTGAATCTCCATTATAGCGAGTCGGTGTTCACCCCCTCCGTATCGCATCGTCGCCCCCGCTTCACCGCACGTTTTCGGCCAATTTATCGGCTCATGTCCCTACTCGATCGTCCGGACCTCAAAACTACGATTCGTTCCGGACGGCGTTTCCGGATAGCGTGGCCTCGTGGCGATGATCGGTCCCCAATACTTCGAGGCCAGCGTCTGAACGTCCTGCTGACTTCCGCTCTTGGGCCTGCCCCACTCCACATGAGAATCGATGAACAACACGTTGACGCCATGTACGCCGTGATTGTCCTCAGGGGTCAACCCCGTGCTCCAGGACAACTTCGCCGTATCAACTCGATTGCTCTGGTCGGCCATCAGAAGAAAATCGCCACGATCATCCGTTCGCCACATGGCGATATAAAAATAACTGACGTAGGAAAACTTGAGTTGGAACTGAGTGATCAGGTTGAAGGGCAATTCTTCAAAGCGATCCACGCCTTTGGTTGGCAAGATGTCGGTGAGTTCCGGCTTGTTGTTCTGCCTGTCACTCGGGCAGAGCATGATCTTGGGCTCAGGCAGATAGGTTGGAAAACTGCCGCCCTCACGAGTCAGCTTCCTTTCGACAATGTCTCGAATCATGCCCGTGAAGTTCGGTCCCCAATCCGCGGACCCCAGATGCTGAGCGCCGGCCTGTTCGTGAATCGGTGCATCGGGTTGATCGGGATGAGGCTTTGCCGGAAACCAGCCGTTAAAATCTTCGCTGTATTGAATGAACGCAATGCCGAATTGCCGGAGGTTGGAGGCACAAACCGCACGCCGAGAAACTTCTCTCGCGCGGGACATGGCAGGGAGTAGAATCGAGATCAGAAGCGAGATGATGGCAATGACAACGAGAAGCTCGATCAGAGTGAAGGCAGCGGTCTTTGACCTACTCCTGGCGACATCTTTTGAACAAAGCCCCATAAGATTCCGAGTACCAGTTTTTCGGTTCACAATCAGCGCCTTCGGTTGATTCCCATCAAAACGTTGATTATGCTTAGATAAAACCTTTTACTAGGTAAGTATAGTGCGAGACGCCTGAACATTCAAGCCGATTTCCAGCAGCGAACTCGCGACGCGACAGAGACGACGATTCGTTGGGTGTATAATAGGGACTTTCGACACCGAGGATCGTAAAACCGGTAGACTTCAAGGATTATCAAGGTCATTCTTCCATGGCAAAGCGTAGAACGGTCAGCATTCGGGATGTCGCGAGGGAAAGTCACGCCTCCCTCACCACCGTTTCTCTGGTGCTAAACCGTCGTGAAGGCAGAATCAGCGAAGAAACCCGAAATCGCGTGATCAAGACCGCCGACCGGCTGGGCTATCGACCGAGCCGACTGGCCCAGGGGCTGCAATCCCAAAAATCGGGACTGTTGGCCATTCTGGTGCCGCAGATACGCCATGCCTTCGCAGACGTCTATTTTGGCGAACTTATCAGCGCCATCCAGGAAACCGCGGCCGGAAGATACCAATACAAGGTACTCTTGGAGGTCGCCAACCAGGATTACATTGAAACGAAACAGTACTTGGAGCTGTTCCATCGCCATTACATTGACGGCCTGCTCTGCCTGGGCGTCACAAACCGTGACACGTATCTGCGCGATTTCGACCACGGCCGTCATCCGATGTTGGTCGTCAATAACTATTTAGAAGACATAAAGTTAAATAACGTCCTTTGCGACTATCAACAAGCCGGACGACTCGCCGGTGAACATCTTGTCGACCTGGGCCACCGGAAGATCGCGTTGATTTACGGCGCCACGGAAGTCCAAACCACTGCGGACCTTCGAAAAGGGTTCGAAGCGGCGCTCAATCGTGCCAAGATCAAGCTGCCGAAAAAACACACAAACGACGGCCTCTACACCGAAGAAGGCGGTGCAGTCGCGGCTGCCGCACTGATGAAACTAGACCCGAGCATTACGGCCATCCTGGCTGGAAACGACAAAATGGCCATCGGCGCCATCAGCGGCCTCAAAAGTCTGGGCCTTAGAGTACCGGATGATGTCAGTGTCGTCGGATGCGACGACATGCATCAGGCCGAATTCTGCGACCCTCCTCTGACGACGGTACACACGCCGCTCTATGAAGTCGGCCAACGCGCGTGCGAATGCCTGATGGAACTGATCAACGGTCAGAGGGACACGCTCAGTGAAGTGCATCCGGTCACGATGACCATTCGCAAGTCCACGGCGCCTCCCAAGACAACGGGCTAAATCGCGATCATGCCCTCCCACGATCCCGTGTTAAATTTTCGAAACAACATTCGTGCTCGACGACGGTTCGCTCCCGTTCTTGCACTTGCCGGACTGTGGTCCGTTCCTTTTGCCGCTGAAGAGCAGACCGTTGCCGAGCAACGAATCAACCTCGCCGGCACCTTCAACGGATGGGCGACCTCCGATTCCGACTATCAACTCAGAAAGTTCGACGACCACTACGAAATCGTGCGTTTCTGGCCCTGCGGTCGCTATGAATTCAAATTCGTCTTCGACGGCTCGTGGAAACGGCATTGGGGCTCGGCCGGCAAGAACACGCTGACACAGCCGGGAAACAACATCCCGCTCTCCATCAAGGAATCGGGAGAATATGCCATCCTGCTTTTCCCGGAGAGCAAAAGTTGGATTGTCAAGAAAAGACGCCCTTCGAAACCTCGTGCCCGATTCAGGATTCGGCCCATCACGCGACATCAGGTGCAATTGGATCACTCGTTTAGCCTTGCGCGCCCCGGGCATCCGATCCAATCCTATACCTGGCACATCGAATCACCGGATCTTGCCGTCACGGACTGGGATTTGGATCGAAGGCCAAAGGGCGACCACTTGAAGATTCGAAAGCCGGGCCGATTCAAGGTGACGTTGGTCGTCGAAGACGACGACTTCGAAGATCGAACAACGATCACGACGAAGCTCGGCGAGGGCTATGAGCTTCATACACAGCGGAAGCCTTCAGACCTCGGCCAACCGATGTATCGATTAGACGGCTCAACCTGGTGGACGGTGTATGAACCGACTCGACGCGGCGAGCAAACATTTTTCGTGAGTGGTCACGACCTCGATCCCCTATCGAAGGCACACCGACATTCCGTCGAAGCCGGGCGGCGATACCTTGTTCAATATGATGCCGCGTCACAGAACATTCACCTGACGGACCGGGGTTGGCACCAATTCGACCTGGACATCAGAGATGATCCAAGGCTCCCCAGGAATCTGGTCGTCGAGCACGTTGATCTCGTCGGCAGCTTTAACGGATGGCAAGCGGGTCGAACACGGATGCCGCGGCTTGAACCGGGCCACTTTCGGACGCTGGTCACCCTGCCCGACGGCGTTCATCATTACAAGTTTCTGGTGAACGGCAGTATTTACCTCGAAGACCGTGCCGCTGATCGCCGCTATCGCCGACCCGACGGCGCAGGCGGCTTCAACAGCGGTCTCTTGATCGGTCCTGATGCCGCGGAATTGGGCCCGGCCAAGCCGAACGATATCAAAGCCGAAGCAATCGACCACGACGAGACTCGCGCTCTGTTCTTCTCCGCCATCGCCGGAGACACGGTCCGCCTGACGGTTCGCACTTTGGCCGACGACGTCGAAGGCGTTCAATTGCTAACCAGTCAAGGGAAAAAGAAGATCCCCATGCGGCGCGTGTCGACGCGCCACGGTTTCGACTATTGGGCCACACAATATCGTACGCGCACTCGCTCGCTTGACTATTGGTTTCTCTTCCTCGACGGTACGTCTTCGCTAATTTTTGACGCAGAGGGCGCCCGGCGCGACGGGCAGGTCTCACCGATAAGGCAGCGCATTCAAATGTCGTTCGAAACACCCGACTGGGCAAAAAGAGCCGTATGGTACCAGATATTTCCCGAGCGATTTCGCAACGGTGATCCCAACAATGACCCGCCGCGGACGGTCCCCTGGACACACGAATGGTACAAGCCTTATCAACCGGGGCCCCATGCCGGAAAAGCATCTCCACAGGATTTCAGGGAAGACGGAGATTCCTTTTACCACTATATATACGATCGTCGTTATGGTGGTGACTTCCAGGGCTTGATTGATAAGCTTCCCTACCTGCGCGGTCTGGGCGTGACGGCAATCTACTTGAACCCGGTCTTTCAGGCCGAATCGCTGCACAAATATGACGCGTCCGACTATCGACACATCGATGATTATTTCGGAGTCAAGGACAGCCTCAAGAAGTTAAAGGGCGAAACGACCGACCCGACAACCTGGCAATGGTCGGAGAGCGACAAGGTTTTCCTTGAATTCCTGAACGAGGCGCATCGCCTTGGCTTTCGAGTCGTCTTGGACGGCGTATTCAATCACGTGGGGCGAGGCTTTTGGGCCTTTCAAGACGTCATCCGGCGAGGAAAGGACTCGCCGTATGTCAACTGGTTCGAGATCACAAGCTGGGAAAAAACGGACGAAGGTTTGCCTTTTCACTTCAACGCCTGGGATCGCGACAACGGCGCGCTGCCGCGATTGAAACACGACGAAGCTCTGGGGCTTTGCGAGCCCGTGCGCGAACATCTCTTTGCGGTGACCCGACGTTGGATGGACCCGAACGGGGACGGTGATCCGTCCGACGGGATCGACGGATGGCGTTTGGATGTTGCGGGTGATATCAACGCCAATTTCTGGAAAGACTGGCGCAAGCTCGTAAAGTCGATCAACCCGGACGCGTATATCGTCGGCGAGCTGTGGCAGGAATCTCGGGAATGGCTCGACGGCAACACGTTTGACGCCGTCATGAACTATCCGTTCGCCGAACGCTGTCAGCGATTTTTCGTGAATCAGAAGAAGGCCGCCAAGCCCAGCGTATTTAAGAGCGAGCTGGCGGAGATGTTAGGCTGGTACCTGCCTCAGGTGAACCATGTCCTGCAGAATCTATTCGCCAGCCACGATACCGATCGACCTGCATCCATGTTCATGAATCCGGATCTGGAATACGACAAGGCCAACCGGCTTCAGGACAACGGTCCGAATTATGACCCCGGCAAGCCGACGCCCGACTGCTATCAAAAACTCAAGCTGATGGTGACGTTCCAGATGACCTTCCCCGGCGCCCCGATGGTTTACTACGGTGACGAGGTGGGCATGTACGGTGCAGACGATCCGTCGTGCCGAAAACCGATGTTGTGGGAAGACCTGATGCCGTACGATGATCCGGATGAGAGCATTGAGGTCGATGTGCTCGATCATCATCGTCGCATGATCGCAATCCGCAATACCTATCCAGCCCTGCAGCTAGGCTCATTTGACACATTGCTGACCGATGATCGTTTGGGGGTTTTCGCATTTTCACGAACACTGCATGGCGTGGACTCGGTTCGTGAGCACATCGTGGTCGTGCTGAACAATAGCGACAAGACACGTCGTCTCAACGTCCCCGTGTCATGGCCCAACGACTCAGTCATCCTGCGCCTGGATGACCCTAGGGCGTGCAAGCTTATTCCGGCGTCAGACAGCGCTCCGAAGGCGCGACCGGTCATTCGGACTCTGCAATCTCATCGCTCGAAATACAAGGTCGTTGATGGGCGTCTGCAAGGCGGGATGCTGTTGCCGCGGAGTGGTGGCGTATTCGTGTTAAGGTAGGATCGGTCCGGGGCTTTTCGATCCAATAAGACAGTTCCAAGCAGTCAAATCCAATGAAGCGAGGAATCCTGAGTCGAATCGGACGTGCGTTCCGCTGGATCGTCGGAGTGCTCACCGCGTCCTTGTTGGCGTTTTCCTTTTGCTGGGTCGGATCGCGCCCGTTTCGCCAGCAGCAACTCGACCAGGATCAGGTCCAATTAACCGTCCTGCATTGGGGTGAAAAAAATGAGGACAAGATTGTCGCGGACCTTGTCGAAGATTTCGAGCGGCGTCCCGAAAACCAGGACATCCGGATCTTGCGTATCAACCTCGGACAGGCTGCGGCCGTCAACACGAAACTCCAGACCATGTTTGCCGCCGGAGACCCTCCGGACGTGTTCTATCTTGGTTTTGAGAAAGTTGCGGACCTGGCGTCGAAAAACCTTCTTGCGGACATGGAAGCGTTCATCGCCCAAGACAACGCAGCGTGTATCTCGACCATCAACCTGAATGACTTCTTTCCCTCGGTCCTGAGATGTTTCCGTTACGATGCCGAGACTCGACGTATCGGCAACGGAACATTGATCGGGCTGCCTAAAGACTTCACCACCGTCGGCTTCTATTACAACAAGGACCTCTTCCGGCGCGCCGGCGTGCCCGAGCCGTCGCCGAAGGGCTGGACGTGGGATGAATTCATCACGGCCGCACGAGCCATCGGCAGATTGCCGAACTGCTATGGCGCGGATTTCGCCACATGGGAAGCGATGGTACGGTTGTACCTATGGAACCACGGACACGACTTCGCCACATCGGGCTGGGAAGAATTCAAATTCAGGGACGCGGAACTCAGAGCCGTGATGAAGAAACTGCGCAGTTGGTTTCACGACGAAGCGCGCACGCTCGTATCGGCAAAAACCCAGCTCGAAACCGGGCAGGAACCGTTTCTGGCGGGAAACGTCGGCATGGCCGGCCCATTTGGTCGGTGGAAGGTTCCAACCTATCGCTTGATCAAGGACTTCGACTGGGACTTCGCCCCCCTACCGCACGCGGAAGGTTACCCACCGCGCAACGGTGTCTTCACCGTGGGCTGGGCCATCGCCAGAGACAGTCACAAAAAGGAGGAAGCCTGGCGTTTTATCAAACATCTCAACAGCAAACACAGCCAGTCGTTAATGTGTGAGGCCGGCCTCGCCATTCCCGTTTTGAAGAGCGTTGCCGAAGGACCGACGTTTTCCGACTCCACTCGAAAACCTCGAAACTATCGCGTTTTTCTTGACGCGGCCGAGCACGCGCAACCCATCGACTGGCCACCGGACCCGAAGTACCTGCATCAACTTCGGGTTCGACTCGAAGACATCTTCAAGCAGGGCAAGCCTGTCGGCGAGAACCTGGACCGGGTGGAACGGGAATGGCTTGAGAATCGAAAGCATGAACGCGATCAAGAACCGATGCCATGGGCGACGGTCACCTGGTTCGTCGTCACACCGTTGATCGCGCTTTTCGTGTTGGCGCTCTGGCGCTGGTGGCGTTCACGACCAAGGGGGCTGCTGCTGCAGGAGGAAATCGCCGGCAGCTTGATGATCAGCCCCTGGGTGATCGGCTTTCTCGTCTTTACGGCGTTTCCGATTGTCCTCTCGCTGTTGCTGGCATTCACAAAATGGAACGGATTGACCACGCTCGGCCACGCCGAATGGGTCGGTCTCGAGAATTACCGTGCGCTCTGGGCTGTCGACGAAACGTTCCGACAATCGCTTAAGGTCACTGCCTTGTATGCGATGCTGGCGGTGCCGACCAGTCAGCTTGCAGCGCTCTTCGCCGCAATGCTACTGAATCGTGAATCCAGAACCATCGGTGTCCATCGAGCGATCTGGTATTTGCCCAGCGTTCTGGCCGGCGTGGGCATGGCCGTGATGTGGAAATGGGTTTTTCATCACGAACACGGCCTGATCAAAACGCTTGTCGACCCGATTCTGCCTTTCGGTCTGGAATCGCCTGCATGGTTTGAGAAAAACGCCGACGACTGGGGCGTGCCCGCGTTTGCGATCATCAATCTCTGGGCGATCGGCGGCACGATGATGATCTATCTGGCCGGACTGAAGGGCATCCCGAAGGACATGTACGAAGCGGCGGAAATCGACGGCGCCACGGGATGGCGGCGTTTTGCCAACGTGACGCTCCCGATGCTCAGCCCCGTCATTTTCTTCAACGTCATCATCGCGGTCATCACTTCGTTTCAAGTTTTCACACAGGCCCACGTCATGACCGGCGGCGGCCCCGGCGACGCCACGCGCTTCTATGTGGTTCGCCTCTACAACCTGGCCTTTGACTTTCATGAGATGGGCTATGCATCGGCCATGGCGTGGATGCTGCTGTTGATCGTGTTGGCACTGACGTTGTTCTTAATGTGGAGCAGTAAGAGATTCGTGTATTACGAGGGATTGAAGTAAGGAAGAGAGGGGGACCTGGGGATTGGGGATCAGGGATTTAGGTTTCTGAAACACACGGCACGACAAATTAGGAGACAACGGTGCTGAAATCTCACAAAGAACTCGACGTCTGGCAAAAAGCATTCGAGTTATGCAAGGACATTTACAGACTCTCAAGTCGTTTTCCGGCGGATGAGCGATTTGGGTTGATCGCGCAAACTCGACGTTGTGCCGTATCAGTCCCATCCAACATTGCAGAAGGTTACAATCGAGGAGCAACGCGAGACTATATCCGATTTCTATGGATCTCAAACGGCTCTCTTGCTGAACTTGACACACAGCTCTTACTCGCCAGCGAACTTGGCTATGCACCGAGCGCCGAATGCGAACCGGTTTTCGACAATATCGCACGAATCGAACGCATGCTTCGCGCGATGATTCGTTCCCTCGAAGCCAAGAGCACGAAGTCCCCATCCGCCTCATCCCCTATCCCCCGGTCCCCTATCCCCAAAACCTCACAGGCCACCTCGACACCATGAAAAACAAAGGCACTACCACGGTCACAGTGATCCTGCTCCTCATCGGCAGCCTCGTTATGCTGTTCCCATTTTGGTGGATGTTCGTCACGAGCCTGTCCACACCGGCCGAGGCCAGCGCGGCCGCGACGGCCGGGACGTTTCGATGGTGGCCCGAGGATGCGCAGTGGCGTAACTACGGCGCCGCGCTTGCCAAAATGGGCAGCAGGCCCTGGTACGGTTTTCTCGATGCATTGTCCAATACGGTCGTCATCACGACACTCGTCGTCATTGGCCAGGTTCTCTCGTGCAGTCTCGTGGGCTACGCCTTCGCTCGGCTCCGGTTCCGAGGACGCAGGATCGCCTTCATCCTGATGATCGCGACGATGATGCTGCCGATGCAAGTGACGATGATCCCGATGTTCATCATGTTTCGATCGTTCGGATGGATTGATACGATCCTGCCGCTCGTCGTGCCTGCGTTTTTTGGGGCGCCGTTCTTCATTTTCATGTTTCGTCAATTCTTCTCTCAAGTGCCCGAGGCGCTGATCGAAGCCGCCCGAATCGATGGTTGCGGCCATTTGCGAATCTGGCTCCAGATCATGGTGCCGATCTGCAAACCGGTGATCGCGATCACGGCGATCTTTACGTTCATTTTCACCTGGAATGATTTCATGGGGCCGTTGATTTACCTGCAAAATGAAGATCAGATGACGCTGGCTGTGGCTTTGAATTCCTTCCAAAATCAGTACGGCGATTTTCGCGACGCACATTTTTTGATGGCCGCGAGCATTGTGACGATGATTCCCTGTATCGTGCTGTTCTTTGTGGCTCAGAGACAGTTCGTCAGCGGCCTGACGCTTGGGGCGGTGAAGGGATAGAAAGGTTTGAGATCCTGTTGAATTGACCCCTGCCTCGGAATCTAGTAAATTGTTTTACCTAGCCCAATTTTCCCGAATGGCCTCCACGCAGCGGCAAATGGAGAGGACTACAACGGACGACACCGATGAGCACTTTGCCGGATCACCAGATCGACCGCACTGAATTTCGCACCGCCTACGGCTGGCAGTCCCTCGGCCCCGTCACCGGATACAGTCTCGAAAAACATGGATTGATCGTCGAAAGCGGCGATGCCAAGGTCCTGATTAGCCCGGAACGTCACGGCACGATCCGGGTCCGTTTGGCGCCCTCAGGACAGTTCGGTCGTGACCATTCCTGGGCGCTGGTCTCGGACGGGTCCGATTCGCAAACGTGGCGCGTCGAGGAAGATGACGACGCGATCTGTTTGGTTACCGAAAACCTGCGCGTCCACATTCAGCGGGAACCCTGTCGTCTCTCATTCCACGATTCGGAAGGTGAGTACCTGGCCGGCGACGATCCCAACAAAGGGATGGCCTGGGACGGCGATGAAGTCCGATGCTGGAAAAAACTCTCCGGCCACGATCACTTCTTCGGCCTGGGAGAACGCGGCTGTCCGCTGGATAAGCGCGGCACGGTGCTCGTCAACTGGAATCACGATGCCGCGGAACACGATCCCTGGACGGACCCACTTTATCAGTCCCACCCGTTTGTCCTGGTTCTGAACCAGGGCAGAGCCCACGGGCTCTTTTTCGACAACACCTATCGGGCGACGTTCGATCTTGGCAAAACGTCGACCAGAACCTATTCGTTTGGCGCCGAGGGCGGAGAGATGAACTACTATTTCATCCCCGGCCCGACACCGAAGGACGTCGTTCGCCGATATGCCAAGCTCGTCGGCGCGACGCCGTTGCCGCCGCGGTGGTCGCTCGGATATCAGCAGTGTCGGTGGAGCTACGAATCGGCACGGCGCGTGCGCGGAATTGCCAAGCGACTACGTGAAAATCGTATCCCCTGCGACACCATCTACCTCGACATCGATTACATGGACGGCTTTCGATGCTTCACCTGGCATCCCAAGCAGTATGCCAAGCCCGACCGATTGATGAAGGACCTGGCCAAGCGAGGTTTCAAGTCTGTGGTCATCGTTGATCCCGGTATTAAGACTGAACCGGGCTATTCCATCTATGACGAAGGCATCGCCGGCGATCATTTCTGCTACGACGGAAGCGGCAAACACTATGTCGGCAAAGTCTGGCCTGGCGAAACGGTCTTTCCCGATTTTACACGCCCCGCGACACGCTCGTGGTGGGGCACACTTTACAAAGGCCTACTCGAAGACGGCGTCACCGGGATCTGGAACGACATGAACGAGCCGGCAGACTTCACTTTTTCGCACGGCACCGTGCCGCTGACGTTGCGCCACGACAACGACGGCGTTCCGACCGATCATCGCGAGGCGCATAACGCCTATGGCATGCAAATGGCCCGAGCCACGTTCGACGGACTTCAGAAACTTCGGCCAAACGTGCGGCCGTTCGTCCTGACCAGGGCAGGCTACTCGGGCGTGCAGCGATACGCCGCCATCTGGACGGGTGACAATCTGTCCAGTTGGGAACATCTTCGGATGAGTATTCCGATGCTCCTGAACATGAGCCTTTCGGGTATCGCCTTTTGCGGGGCGGACATCGGGGGCTTTCGCGGCTACCCCTCTGCTGAGCTTTATACCCGGTGGTTGCAACTCGGTATCTTTTACCCGCTCTGCCGAACACATACGGCAGGCGGTCGCGAACAAGATCCAACGGCATTCGGAAAGAAGCACCTGGGAATCAATCGTCGAGCAATCGAACTGCGATACCGGCTGATGCCTTATCTCTACACCGAATTGCGAGAAACGGCCGAGACCGGACTGCCCTTGCTTCGGCCGTTGCTGCTCGACTATCCGGATCATCCGAATGTTCACCGATGTGAACATGAGTTTCTGTTCGGACGTCAACTCTTGGTCGCACCGGTCGTCCATGAAGGCGCGGAAACTCGAAAGATCCGGTTGCCGGCCGGCGAATGGTATGACTTCGAAGACGCCACGCCCTGTCAAGGTGAGGAAGACATCGAAGTGCCGGTAAAGCTGAAGACCATTCCGATGTTCGCCCGAGCCGGCGCTGTCATCCCCATGCGCGAAGTGGCGCAACACGTTGACGAAAAGCCGTTGAAAGAACTGATTCTGATGGTTTTCCCTGGGTCGGGCCAAGGCTCGTTCTACAACGACGATGGTCTGTCCTACGACTACCGCTCGGGCGACTTTACGTTCGAGGAATACGACGTCACGACCACGAAGGGCGTCACGACGTTTCAGACGTCGAGCCGATCCGGGACGGAAGACTTCGCGCCGGTGACTTATCTGCTGGTCTTTAAAGGGATCCAAAAGGCGCCAAAGACGGTGACGCTTGCGGGTGAACCGATCTCTCGAAAAAAAGAAAAGCCGGCGTTCTCAAAAAACGCCGCCGTCTGGTGGTTTGACAAAGCCGAAAAGGTGGTCTCCGTTCGCGTGCCGCGTGCGAAACTCACGGGCTCTTTGACACTCTCCAGAACCTGATCACAACGCCTGTTGATCATCAAGTTCCTGTGGATTAACAGGGTCATCAGGAAGCACGGCCGAATTCTGTCCGGCGAAATTGACGAAGCCGGTCACGGCCCCGGCCTGGACGGTCGCACCCCCGCCATTGAGGACGGCCGTGACGCTGGCGAGGTCGACGATGCGCAGGTCGATCGTTGCAAAATCACCGAATGAATGATTGATGCCGCCGATGACCGTGGAAAGATCGACGTTGGCCCCCGCCGTGTTCGGTATGGAAACCGTGACATTTCCGTTGACGGTGTTGGCGACGATCGACTCGGGTGCGGCCGGTGATGCGTCGATCTCAATAAGACCGTTGGTGACGTCAGCCTCGACGCCGCCCGATTCGCTGTTGACCTTCACACGGCCGTTTACCGTCGACGCGAGCACGTTTCCAGCTTGTTCAAGAATGATGATCTCGCCGTTGACGAGCCCAACTTCCGATGTGCCTTCGTTGCCCACAATTTCGACGCGGCCGTTGGTGCTTTCAATGTTCAGGTTCACCCCGCTGGGGATGACGACTTCGAGATCGGCCTCCGCCACGGTCACGGGAGACCCCTCGGGGAAATCGGCGACCAGAAACACTTGCAGCGGGAAAGACTCGGCCACGGAGAGTGTGACCTTGAACTCCTCCAAACGGGCGGCGGCCGCGGCGTCATCACTCGCCTCGATTTTCTTGGTTCCCGTGGCGGTGAGTTCTGTTGCGGTCGGATTGATCCGCACTTTGATGTTTCCGTTCACCCATTTGATGCTCAGCGAACCCACATCGGCAAAGGACGTGTTGAGAGCAAAGTCTTCCTCGGCCGATCCCGCGAACGGCTGGACGAGGTCACAACCCAACGGCAGGAGGCAAAGCGAGAAAACAGCCGCTGCTCTGAATCCATGCAAAATCTTCATCACGTTGTTCCTGTTGATTCCTATTCCAACGTACTCCGATTCACGCGCTCCCCAGTGATCCAACCCTCCTCGGACGATGGTATCCGGCCGAGCCGATCAACTCAACCGGAAAGGGCATTTCTCGCCCAGCCTATGCCGAAAATCAGACGGTTCCCTTATACTGCGGTCATAGACAACCATTCTGGTCCGGCCGTGTCCTGATCTTATGAAGGAGTAAACCATGTCTGCCGACGAATTCATGAAGCAGCAATACCTCACGCTCCGGGATGAAATCCGAGCAAGCAAAGCAAGGGTGTTCATGCTCCTGGTGTTGGGCACGTTGTTCGTCCCCGCCGTATTCTTCGCGGCGCAATTGTTCGAGAGCGCCTTCGCCAGTGCCGCCCTGCCGTTCGTTCTTCTCGTTTTGATGCTGGCCTTCATCATGGAACAGAACAGCATTCTCCGGGCAGGCAAGTATCTGAAGGACCACGTCGAGCCGCACATCGACGGGCAAGTCAGCTGGGAATCATGGCTGGAGAGCAACCACAAACTCCGTGACATGGACCGGTACTTTTTCGCCAGCTTTCTCCTTGTGTTTCTGTTGTTCTATGCCATCGGCGCGAGTCTTGCGGTGGTGAGCATTCACAAGTATTGGCCCGGGGACCATTGGTACACGGCGATCGGTTACGTCGTCGGAGGTCTCTGGTTTATCGTCGTCTGGTTGCGGCATTGGCATTCGTGTACGAGCACGGATTAAGGGAGACGAACTCCGCCCGTCGTGATGACGATGTGCGCATTCGGATACGGGCGCGCACGCGTCGACAACGGTGGCGGGTGGAACCCGCCCTACTAAGGGAGACTTTGTTTGTTCCCGGCGCCTTTGTGTTCGCACTGCTTCGTGTTGAGACATTCCGCGCGCAACCTCAGGCGCTCCACAGGAACGCCGCCGACGATGTGCGATTCAAAAACTTCATCCACGTCATCCGGTGTCACAAATCCATACCAGACCGCCTCCGGATAAACCACAAGTGTCACGCCATGTTCGCACTGGTCGAGACAGCCTGCGGCGTTGATGCGCACTTTGCCTTTGAGGCCATGCCGTGCAGCCAACGCTTTGAGGCGGTCACGGATTTCGTTGGAGCATTTTGTTGAACAACAGCCGCGCGGATGGCCTTCGGGCCTCGTGTTGGTGCAAACGAAAACGTGTTTCTCAAACTCGGGCATGACTGGCATTCCCCGCCGGGTTATCCGGACAAGCCATAGTATATGGAGACGGTATTCGATCGTCTTCCGCCATAAGAGTCTCGATTTCAGTCCTCCGGACGGACCCAAAACGGAGCATCAGCTCGCGGGATTTCGAGCTTTTCTCGGCTGTTCGGCATCGGCGGACCTTACATGGCCGCCAACGCTCCTGTTATAATGTCTGACATCAAGGTCGATCATTAACTCGGCGATAATACTTCATACACGATTGCGGCTTATGAGTGAGCTGAATCGAAATCTGCTGAACTTGCCGGAGGAACAAGTCCATATGACCACGCAACTGAAATCTGCGCCGAAGAAGAAGCAGGCTGAGAAGCCTCCCGCTCACGAGACCAAGCCGCCTGCGAACCATATGGACTTCAACAGCATTACCGACAAACAGTTCCTCGTCGCGGCGCAGCACATGAACCTTGATCCGGACATCCAGATGTTGCTGAGAACGCCCTACCGCGAGCTCGTCGTGCAGATTCCGGTCCGAATGCAGGACGGCCATCTGGAACTCTTTCACGGGTATCGCGTGCAGCACAACGCCGTACGCGGTCCTTACAAGGGTGGCCTTCGGTTTCATCATGAGGTCGATTTGAACGAAGTGCGATCACTCGCGGCGCTGATGACCTGGAAAACCGCGTTGGTCGACGTTCCTTTTGGAGGAGCCAAAGGCGGCGTGACCTGCGATCCCCGAAGGATGTCGCGCCTCGAATTGCAGTCGCTGACGCGCGGCTTCACTTCAAAGATCGACATGGCCTTGGGCGTCTATCGGGACATTCCCGCACCGGACGTCAACACCAACGCGCAGGTCATGGCTTGGATCCTGGACGAGTATGGCAAGAAAAACGGATACACGCCTGCGATCGTCACCGGCAAACCGGTCAACCTCGGCGGTTCCCTCGGTAGAGAGCAGGCCACGGGACGCGGCACGATGATCATTACCCGGGAAGCCTGCAAATCCCTGGGCATCGATCTGAAAAAAGCCAAGGTCGCGATTCAGGGCTTTGGCAACGTCGGTTCCTGGACGGCCATCCTCTTGGCCGAACTCGGGGCCAAGATTGTCGCCGTCTCCGACGTGCAAGGCGGCATCTTCAAAGAAGACGGCCTCGATGTCCAAGCCACGCTGCAACATCTGAAGGAAACCGGCTCAGTCGTCGACATGCCCGGCACCCGAGAACTTCAGTCGGGCGAAATCCTGACGCTCGATGTGGATATCCTGGTTCCCGCGGCGCTCGGCGGCGTCATTACGCGAAACAACGCCGATGACGTTCAAGCCAAACTGATTGTCGAAGCTGCAAATTCGCCCGTGACGACACGGGCCGATGAAATGCTGCGATCCAGAGGGGTCACGGTTGTGCCGGACATTCTGGTCAATGCCGGCGGCGTCACCGTGTCTTATTTCGAGTGGGTCCAGAACCTTCAGCAGGTTCGCTGGGAACTCGATCACGTCAATCAGGAACTTGAAAAATACATGATGAAAGCCTGGAGCCTCGTGCACGCGACGCATACGGAGCAAGGCGTACCTCTACGAATTGCAGCGTACGTCGCTGCGCTCGATCGGCTGGCGGAGGCCACGCAACAGCGATATTGAGCGAGGTCGTCAATCAATTAACAAACTCGAGAACCCCGGCCAGGCCTGGCCGGGGCTTTTTTTTCAAATCACTTCCTAGACCGATCGTCACGGAACACGATTCGCGTCGTCGGCAGTTGTCACACGCTCGGGCACCTGCTTCTCGCGCGGAATCGGGGGATGCGTAGAGAGAATGTTTTCGCAAAGCACTCGGAGCGGCTCCGCGACGCTCCAGGCCTGCCAGGGGCAACCGCCGGGCGTATGGGGTGGTTCACCGTCGGCAACTTCGCTGACACCTCCGAGACCGGCCTCCGACAAGTGCGATCTTAAGCCTTCCAGAAAAGCTCTGGCACGAGTCTTGGCGGTCTCTGACTCACCAAACGCACGAACGTAACCGGTCACAAACGGACCCAGCAACCAAGGCCAAACCGTTCCTTGATGATAGGCCTGATCTCGGTCGCTCACGTCCCCCTCGTAGCGCGGGCGATACTCCGAGTCGTTGGGCGACAACGTCCTTAAACCCAATGGGGTCCACAATTGCTGCTCGCACACTTCGACAACACTCTTCCACTTCGATTCGTCCAACACCGGCTGCGTCAGGCTGACGGCCAACAACTGATTGGGGCGAATTGCAGCATCGTCTTGCCCTGATTGCCCGTCCACATCAACGACGTCGTACAGACAACGCTTCTCCTCATTCCAGAACCGGGCATTGAACCCTTCCTGCGCCCGATCGGCGAGTTCGGTCCAATGTTGGGCGCGCTTGGAATCCTGACTTCGTTTCGAAAACTCGGCCCCGATACGCAGGGCGTTGTACCAAAGGGCATTGACATCGACCGGCTTACCGATCCGAGGCGTAATGGCACGACCGGAGACTCTTGCATCCATCCAGGTCAGCGCAAACCCCGGCTCGCCAGCGGCCAGGAGGCCGTCTCCATCCACCTTGATGCCGTAACGCGACCCGTGCTCATGGGCTTCGAGAATGCTCATAATCACGGCATAAACATGCTCTGCAATGAAGGACCAGTCGCCCGTATAGGCCACATACCGGTCCGTTGAATGAATGAACCACAATGCCGCGTCTGCCGTGTCATATACGGGTTCTTCGCCATAAGGCGGAAAGCGGTTCGGCAACATGCCCTGATTCGCATACGTGGCGAAGGCCTGGATAATCTTTCGGGCCTCCTCGAAGCGACCGGGCACGAGACATAGGCCGGGCAAGGACACGAACGTATCACGCCCCCAGTCTCCAAACCAGGGATAGCCTGCAATCACGGTATTCAAGTCTTCCCGACGACGAACGATAAAATGACTCGCCGCGCGGAGCAGCGGTTCGAGCAACGGCTCATTCGTGCTCACTTCGACGCCGGTCCCCTGATCTCCCGAAACTGACGGCGCGCCGCGCGACGCGGCGGCAAACACGGAGGCATGATCCTGCCATGATCTCTGTTCTGTCGAAGCCGCAAAGACCAGCCCATGCGGATCACCGCGCTCAAGCGTCGCCGTGACAGGCCCGGGCATGAACAAGTCCTGTGAGGCGTCGTAACCTCGTTCCCGCTCCAAAGCCAGCTCATAGCGATAATACCAATCAGAACGCTGTGTAAAATGGCCGTTGTGAGACAGGTACCACGACGGCCGATCACCGCGCCAGTGAAATGCCAGGAGTGACTCGTTGGACTCGACGTTGGGCGGCCCCATATCCTGATAATGCGTCAAGTGATGAAAATGTCGGCTCGTGCCGAGCGGTCGGACCGTCATCATCACGCGCTCACCCTCGATCAATCGATATCGAACGAACGTCGTGTCCTCGCCTTCAACCATGCACAGTGTCTGCTCGACCAGAACATCACCGGTTCGCCAGCGCCAAGTCGGGTAGGGTTGCGCAGTGAAGGATTCGAGCCGCTTGTAACCGTTGGGGTGAACGGCCTCGTGATAATCGTTGGTCGCCAGTTCGTAGGTTAAACCGTCGAGCGTCACCGTTGCTTCAAGTTTGGCCAGAAGCACAAAGCGCTGAACGGGTGGGTCCACCGCGGCCACGAGCAACCCGTGGTACCGGCGAGTGAGCATCTGATGAACCGTGCCCATGCCGAAGCCGCCCCGACCGTTCGTCACGAGCCATTCCAGATATCTTCCGCCCTCAAGATCTTGACAGCGACGGCGATCAACGAAGTTGTAGTCCTGAGTCAAAGTTGCATCCTTGGTCTTACAAGCATCGGGTTGATTGTAAGGACATCATGCGTAGGGACAAGTCACTTTCGCGAATCCAACAGGAGAACCGCTTGGCGCTCTTCTCTACGACTTACGTAAAGCGCACGCCGTTTCTGTTTCTGACTTTTCTCATCACTAAAAAGCACCCAATAGGTACAACGCGATCCAACCTAAGGAAAGGGCCCCCAGAACAATCCCGGCAATGGCCATACTTCGACCGGGTGCATCGGCACCCATTTTTTCCGCCCGTTTCAGCCCCCCATAGCCTAATCCAATCGCCACCAGCCCGAGACCGGGAATGCAGGCCGCAACCATGGCGATGATACCAACCGTCAAAGACGCCGTGGCGAGTCCATTGCTACCCGAATTCGTATAGGTGACGGCCGCCGCGCCCTCCATCGTGAACGGCATCCCACATGCGGTGCACGTGTTGGAATCGACCGGCATGTCCCGTCGGCACCTCGGACAGTGGATCACCTGTTCCCCCGTGGGAAGCCGACGAATCGTGGGCGCCTTACTCCCGGCAGTGGCATAGGCGTGCATGGGTGTCGGAAGCTGACCGTCATCCTCCACAGCCGCCGAGCTCAACGGGAGCCCGGTCCTTGGGTCAACGCGGGGGACGACGAAAACGGCGCCGCACGTGGGACACCGACCCTGCTTGCCGCCAAGATCACCCCGTGCTTCAAGGATCGAGCTGCAGCGCTGACACGAGAATGTAAAACGAATGGCAGCGCCCGGTGCAGGGTAATTATAGTCCGGCGTAGCAATGGGCACTGCTTCGGCCCCATCCTGTGGGATGGTAAAGTGATTCGCGCAGTGCGGACATGCCATCACCCGACCGATCAATTCGCTGTTCGCGGTCACCGCTTTCCGGCAGGATGGACAATCCAGAATAAACGACATTTACAATGATAATAGCCGAATGATCGATCCCCGTCCGCCTTGACGCGACCGATGAAAAATCGCCTATGGTTCGAAAACAGCCTTCACGATGGAATTTCGAGAGCGATTCATGAGATCACGCAGGGCCCCGCGATAATGGGACAGGGAATAACGAGCGACCCGCAAAGCTGACAAATCAAGACGGCCCTTCGCCAACCAGTCCAAGACCAGATCGTAAGAATGGCGGCGCACTCCGTCCACATCCTCCACCTGCCGGCCGTTCGCGCCGATGAGCGTCAATTCGTCAAACCAGATCGGTGTCGTATCGATCCGAGCAATCCCGGTCGTGCCTGCTGCGACCACGGTGCCACGGCCGCGCGTCCACTTCACAACCGCGGTCAAGCCTCGTCTGTCGCCGGTGCACTCATACGCAAGATCGTAACCGCCGATCAAGATCTGGTTCCCAAAGCTCCCGCTCAATCGCACGCCTTGGCAATCCTTCGCCACGGTTTCATAACGATCGAGCTTGCCTAGGCCACGAGGATGCCGTAACACCGTCGTCGAGCCCATCTCGCGCGCCAGTTCGGCTTGAAACGGATGCCGCACGATTGCCGTCACGGGGTTATCGCACCCGAGGCTGCGGATGGATGCAATCACACCAAGAGCGATGATCCCCGACCCGTTCACCAGCACGGTCTCACCGGGCTCCGGCGGCCGTCTTAGAACGGCGTGGGCGGCCGAAGCGATCGGGTCCACCAGAATCGCTGCCTCATGGGACAGCCCCTCCGGAACGGCATGAAGTTGCGTGTGATGGGCAAGGAAATAGCCGGCCCAGCTTCCCCCCGTTTGGGGGTTCAAGCCCAGCAAGGCGCGTGGTGGGTACATCTTGTTGCCTGGATGTTCGCAAATCGAGCTTCGCCCGGCCGCGCATTGGGAGCAGGGTTCGATTCCCCGTCCCAGGCAACCCAAAGCAGGGTCCGCACAGACACGCTGCCCAGGTCGCCAATCCGGTACATCAGCACCGACCTCATCGATCAGGGCAACGTTCTCGTGGCCCAGCACAGCCGGAAAACCCGCAAAATTCCGCAGGATCGTTGCAGGATGGTTGCGTTGCATGATCAGGGCGAGATCCGTCCCGCAAACCCCACCGAGAATCGTCTTCAACCGGACCCAACCAGGCCCGGGAATCTCAGGCACGGGCCGCTCGACCAGCCGTAAACCCGACAGCGGACCGTGGAAAGCCTGTTTTGAGAAGGCTGAGGCAACTTTGCACATCAACCAACGATGTGGCGAGATGTCATACACGAGGGCCTGCATGGCGGGGAGTATATCGCAATCAGGGGCTCGACCGTCACAATAAAGCCCCGGACAGGCATGCCTGACCGGGGCTTTTCTAAGCTTTTTTCTGGATAAACGTTAGATCAAGTTCGTCGCAGGCGACGAGGGAGCGGCTGAGATGAGTCAACGACACCCTCCGTGGCATCCACCTGGACTTTGTCGGAAGCAATGGCATGGTCATGCCGAAGCTTGGAGATGATCTGCGACAGCGTTTTAGCCTGAGACGGCGAAACACGCATATCGTAGTCGGGACAGGTCAGCAGAACGTGAATCGCGCCTGGATGGCCCCGATCGTGTTGACCAGCCGTCCATGCATTGCTCTGAAACAGGCGACCGGTGTGATCAATCCGATAATGAAAGAAACCGCGAGGCGCGCTGGCGGCGTTCGCCCGAACCGAAATCTCCGTCCAGGCTTTCGTCGAAAGCGTTTTGCCCTTCAGGGGCGTGACCGGTGCAACCTGGGCAACCCAAAAAAGGAGAAACGTGCCACTCGTCATGGCAAGGACCAACACAATCAAGGTCTTGAAATGTCGGTTTTGATGTCGCACGGAGCCGGACGGCATGTTGTTCGCTCGTAGGTTAGGTTCCTCTTGGGAACGAACCGCAAACAATCCCCCACACTACAACCTCTATCGGCGATCCACGGCGATTCTGATCGCACTTTTCTCGAAAAAAGTTGATGCCAGCGTCCATTCGAACGACTTTTCCGGGCCGTACGGAATGACGCAGCGTCTCCTCCTCCGAGGCCGTTTCCGGACGGACGGGAAACGACCACGACGTATGGGACGTCGTGCTGCCACGATGACAGCCAACGAGTTATTACAGCGCAGGACCACCTGACGCTCCTTCGTCTTGTCGGCGTGCCCATCCATGGGGCTGTGATTATATAAGAACCCCTGATGGAAACAAGTCGCTTCAGAAGCCGTCGTTTTTTGGGTGTGAAGGACGGTTGCACGTTTCCGTAAGCCACTTATGGTATGCGACATTAGCTACGGCCAGGCTCGGTTTTCTCAGGTAGACGAACACCTTGGAACTTCAAGTTCATTCACAACGCCCGCGCGAACTCAAGTGGTTCCACGCGAGCAGCATGCTTTTCGGCGATTGGGGAACGAGTCGCCTTTATGTACTGGGCCTGGCTTTATTCTATAGCGCCGGCGCATCGCTCTATCATGTCATCGCGATGTGCGTGCTGATGACGGCGGTCGCCTGGGCCTACACGATCGTCTGTCGCTGTTTTCAGGACGGCGGCGGTGTCTATTCTGCGGCAAGAGCCGTGAATCAGCGGGTGGCGGTCATTGGAGCCATGCTCCTTTTCGCCAGCTACGTCATCACCGCCGCCATCTCGGCGGTCTCCGCGTTTCGATACCTCGGCGCGAGCGTCGAATGGGCGCCGCGACTGGCGATCCTGTCGATCCTGCTCATCGGGGCCATCAATTTTGTCGGCCCAAAACATGCGGGCCGGTTCGCCACGATCATCGCGGCCGCCACGCTTGTCGTGACGGTGATCCTCGGCGCGTTTTGCATCCCGCATCTCTCAACAGGGTTACAAAACGTCAGCTTTCAACCCCGAGCGGCCGGGACGGAATGGGCCCGATTCGTTCACATCATTCTGGCGCTCTCGGGCGTCGAGGCCATCGCCAACATGACCGGCGTTATGGTCAAACCTGTGGGCACGACCAGCAAAAAGGCGATCTGGCCCGTTTTGGGCGAGGTGGTGCTCTTTAATCTTCTCTTTGCCGTGGCAATCCTGGCAATCCCTGAACTGCCTTTGTCTCAACCACTTGCGGACGTCAGCGGGGAGCTTACGGAAAAGCAGGCCGAGTATCGCGACACGATCCTGAGTGTCCTCGCTCGCGAATTCGGATACCAGTGGTTTGCCTATGTGGCCTCGTTCGTCTTTGCCATGCTCCTACTGTCCGCGGTCAACACGGCCGTGGCCGGCATGATCTCCGTCCAATACGTCATGGCTCAAGACAACGAGATGCCGCCCGCATTTCTTCGATTGAATGCCTTCGGCGTCCCCTGGATCTCCCTCGTGGCCGCGTGTGCCGTCTGTTGTGTCGTCTTATTGATCGCGGGAGAAGTGGACAAGCTGGGCCACCTTTATGCCATCGGCGTCGTCGGCGCAATCGCGGTCAATCTGATCTCGACGTATTTCAACAAAGAGGTCGACATCAAGAAAAGGGAGCGGATCGGCATCATCGTCCTCGCCGTGTTTCTGGTGGCGGTGGAATTGACAATCGTCGTGACGCAATGGGCCGCGGATTTGTTCGTGGTCATCGTCTTGCTCGGGGGCTATCTGCTTCGCTTGGGAATGCGCAAGGCGCCGGAGGTGCAGAAACATCTTCCCAAGGTCGCCGAAAGCGTCGGCAAGCTGTTCGAACCGCCGCCCGTCCCGGAGTCGAGCGACAGTCTTTCGATGACGGGGATCAAATCGTTCGATCCCGGGCTCGGAAAAATCCTCGTCGCCACGCGCGGAAACCCGGAGCTGATCGAATTTGCAGCCGAAGAGGCGGCCGCCCGAAAGTCAAACCTCATCGTGCTGATGGTGCGCGACTTGAAACTCGCCTACGGCCCCCCCACAGCGGACGCCTATCGCCCTGAAGAGGACCCCGAAGCCTTCGCCGTGTTCGCACATGCCACAAAAATCGCCCGAGAAATGAAGATTCCCTACATGCCGATTTACAGCGTGGCCCGATCGACCTCGGAAATGATCCTGGACTATGCGGGAACCTATGCTGCGGATTATGTGATCATGGGGGTCACCCGTCGCGGCGCTCTGTTCCGCGCGTTGCGCGGAGACGTCATCGCGGAAGTGGCCACGCATTTACCGTCCGAAACGAAACTGCTGATCCATGCCTGAGGGTTTGCGTGGTAAGGACAAGCCATGCCTGTAATGAGGGCAACCGGAATTGCAATCGGAAGCATCGTCCTCTGGTTCTGCGTCCTGACCATTCTGCATCCGCGAGCGATCCTCGACGAACGACAACACCACGACGTCATCCAGCGTTTCGCGCAGGGCGACTGGCGCCTTCCCCCCGATCTGCCGATGCTACCGACCTATCACGCCCTGGCCGCGTTGGCAAGCAAAGTGTTCGGTTCCGGACTGACCGTTGCACGAGCCGTCACATCAATCATGGCCATATGCACGGTCCTGTTGTTCGCGGGCGTGGTCCGATCGCTCCAGCCGACGAATCCGGGGGAAGCACTGCTCCACTTCGCCTGGCTGCCCTTAATGTTCACTTTCACCTCACTGGCCTATACCGACATGGCAACGGTGCTTTGCGTCGTCGCCGGCATCCTGTTGCATGTACGAAGACGTTACGCATGGTCTGCCGTCATGCTGGCGGTCGGCTGTCTCGTGCGACAATCAACCATTGTCTGGCTCGCGTTCATGGCCGTATGGACGGTGATCAACCTGTGGCAGGAGCGCGCGGACGCATCCTCAGAGCGGTGTGCCGAATCATGGACATCATTTTCACGAGATTGCCTGAAACGAGTCTGGGGTCACTGCATCGTCCTCGGCCTCGCCCTCCTGTTCTTCGTCTATAACCGCGGTTTGACCCTCGGCGACGTGCCGGAAAATCACCCCCGCTTCAATCTGGGGCAGTTCCTCGTCTTTGCGCTTTTCGTTCTTGGACTATGGGCTCCCGTCTGGATCTCCAGGGCGAGGGATGACGTGCGCGCACTGGCTCTTTGGGTACGCACCAAACCGGGAATGAGCGCGATCATCCTGATCATCGCCTCAGGAATCGTCGCAACAATGGCGGCCAGCTTCGAGAACGCGCATCCGTGGAACCAGGCGCCCTCGATTCTACGAAACCGGCCGTTGCGACTCATGGCCGATTCGGCGATTGCCAGAAGCGTCGGCTGCGTCACGATGCTGATCGCGGCTGCGCTCGTCGCGCGTTTCACGCGAGAGCAGCCTGCCCGCCTCATGTTGACCATAGTCTGGATATTCTCGGTGCTGTTCCTGCTCCCCCATAGCCTTGTGGAACCAAGGTACTACATTCTTCCCGTCTGTCTCACCAATCTCCTGACTCGATACCCCGCGACGCAATCCAGAAACCTCGCCATCTGGTACCTATCTCTTTGCATCATCTCGTCCGTGGGAATCTTCTTCGGCACAATCTGGTAGCGCCGGGCAACCTAAAGAATGTGAATCGCCGTCGCCTTAACGATGGTATGAATCCGTGCGCCGGGCTTGAGATCCAACTCCTTCACCGCGGCCCGCCCCACTTCCACCATCCACAAGATGCCGACGTCCACAAAAACAAGCACTTTGGACCCGACCCGCTCCACCTTCTCCACCGTTCCGACCAGGACGTTCCGAGCCGAGATTCCCTCCGGAGTCTTCGTGGCCAGCACCACATCGCAGGCGTTGACGGCCAGGGTGAGTTCATCCGGAGAGTTCTCCAGCGCACCATAAACAAGTAGCATTTGTTCTCCGACCTGACAGCGAACCGCCCCTTCTTCGGCGTCCACCGCGAGCAAACGAGCGGGAAAAACGTTTTGAAGTTCCGCGAGATGGCGATCATCCAAGACACCGTGATGGGTCACGACCGAGGTCGGTGCCCCTTGTGCGATCACCTTTCCGTCATGCAGCACAATGGCTTCGTCACAAAGATAGACGAGGTCACTGATGGAATGCGAAACATAAACGGCCATGATCTCGAACGCATCCAGGACGCGCTTCAAATAGACCAAGACCCGCCCAGCAAGCCCGGCATCCAACCCGGTCAGCGGCTCGTCAAACAGCAGGAGGGACGGATTGCTAAGAAGCGCACGGGCAATCGCCACGCGCCGCTGCTGACCGCCGGAAAGCTCATTCGGGCCGCGCTTAAGAAGTTCTTTGAGTTCGAGCACTTGAACAACGTCGTCAAATCGAGGGCCGCCTGCGTCGGCCTTGCGACCGTACAAGATGTTTTTCAACACCGACATATGATCGAACAGCAGCGAGTCCTGAAACACATAGCCGACGCGCCGGTGACGCGTGTGGACGTCGGTCTTGCGATCGGAATCAAACCAGGCCGCCTGCCCCAACTGAATCCGCCCTGCATCCGGCGGAAGCACACCGGTCAGGCAATTCAGAAACGTCGTTTTCCCGCAACCCGACGGTCCGAACACCCCGGTGACGCGCCGGCGGCACTCAATGTCAAGATCGAGCACGAACTCGCCGAGTCGTTTTCTCATTCTCGCGCGCAACATGCTAGGGCGCTTCTCGACGTCGATAGGTTTTCGGTGCAACCTGGACAAACTCCGGGTACAGACCCAAATGGGCCCGGGCGGAACGATCGTCGATCAACAACCAACCGTTGGGAAGCACGGCCTCCACCACGCGCGACATGCCGTCCGGGGCCTTCTCTTCGAGGCGGCACACGACATTGAATGCGACGACGACTTCGGCCTTTTGCGGAATCGGCTGGAAGCTGATATCGACACAATGACAGATTGTATCCGGAAGATCTCGGGAGACCGCGGCCAACACCCGTTGTGACCGATCCGCAACCACGAGTTTATGCGGCACGGTGAGGGCCCCGGTCAACTCCAAAGGCTCAAGCGAGCGCAACGGCACGCCTGGCACACGACGAAAAAGCTGATCGCCGTACCGAGCACCGTCACCGATGAGTCGCCTGATCACGGATGCGCCCTCGGCGGCCGCATCGTTCAGCAAAAGAGAAGCCAGACGAGTCACGCCACCGGGTCCGACGACCATCACGGTAATGTCGGCCGTGTTCTCGGCGCGCAACAACTCGTTCAAATGACGGAAAGAAGCAAGGTGCCGGTTATGCCATGAGGTGGATCCAACCGGATCAAACACTCTTTCCCCTCAGACGGCCGACGACGTTACGGAACGATCGTGAACTTGGCCGCTCGACTGTTGAGCTTGCCGGCAAGCACATCCTCGACTTCGATCTTGAGGCTGTATTCACCGGGCGGCAGGGTCTTCGGAATCGCAATCGGGCCGATCGTCAGATAAAAATCGCGTCGTTTCTGACGGGCCAGGTCCTCGATGTTTTCGTCTTTCTTGTTCCACAGGGATTCGCCAGCCTTATTGAACAACTCCTGACGAACCGACAGCAACGTTCGGAACAAACCCGACGTCGTTTGCTCGCTGCTGAAATTGTCCACTTCGATGTAAACCAGCACCAGGTTCTTGCGGCCTGCGGGAAACTCCGTGGGTTCGATCGGATCGTAACGTCCAAATCCTTCGATCGCCGTGCAAAGCGTCACCTTCGGCACGGCCAGGTCCGCGCGAGACCGCATTCGACGACGCAACTCTTCGACGGACTCAAGCTGGCGATTCGCCCAGGCAGCGGAATCGCGGCCGGTGCTGGACCGTGCATCGATCAAGGCCTTAATCTGAGCCTGAATGATCTCCTGAATGTCGGCGTCCACACCTTCGGCTGGTGCCAGCGCCTTTTCATCCTGCCCGTTGATCAGATACATCATGCGTAAGCGATACTGCTCTTCGACGTTGTTCGGATCCTTCGCAACCAGTTCTTCCTGCGTCTTCAGGTGAATCGCGAACGTATCCACCGGCTCGACCGGCGCGGGCGTTTCATTGGCCTTGGCCGTATCTGTCGTGATTTCGACCGTCTCCGGCAACGTCGACTCCGGCTCCACCGGTTCCGGTCCGGCGGAAATGTTGACCTCGGCCAGTGACGGCGCAAGATCGCTAAGCTCCGCCGTCTCTAGCGGATGATCTTCGGCTTCATGAATGCTAGCCGCCGCCGCTTCATCGTTGGCGGTAACACGTCCCGTGCTGTCGTCCGCCTCAATGAAGGGTGGCGACGACGAAGATGTCGCATCAACAGGCGAACTGTCAGCGGCCGGCTCATTGGCGGACGTCGAGTCCGCAAAAGATTCGACCACCGGAAGTGGTTCGACGGGCGGCTGACCTTCAGACGTGATCGTGACCGTCTCGGAATTGAAGGACGAGGCGTGGTCCGTTGATGGATCAGACGGTGATTCCGACGACCACGTCTGAATATCACCACCGGCATCCGACTCCGCGGAGGTGTGGACCACTGGGCCGTTTTCCAGGCTGTCGGGCCACTCAAGCGAATCGCCCGGAGTCGGCTGGGACGATTCTGAGCCCCGTGTCCCCGGATCGCCCATCGCGACTTCTTCACCACCCGTCATGGTGCCATGATCGTGCGACGCTCGATGAGGTTGCTGCTGCCTTTCAATCTTGGAAACGTGATCGTTGGGTTGATAGTCGCCGTAGCGTCGCGGCTGTGCATTATTGGCATAGTCCTCGATCGCCTGAGGATCGCCGCGATCGACCTTTTCAGTTTCTTGTTTTTTGGAAGTCTGTGCTTGCGGGCGTGAGGATTTCGGCGCCGGTTCCCGTTTGCGAGCGGCCCGCTTCGCCCTTTCCCTTTTAGCCACGGGTCTTTGCTTTTTCTTGTCGACGCTCCAGAAATCATTCCACGCCTTGACGCGCTCCTCGTGCGTATTCGCACATCCCGTCAGAACGAGGGCCGTGACCGCCAAGCCCAGGCAACACGCTGATAATCTTCCTGTGATTCGCATTGTGTAATCCCTTACATTTGCCGGGCGCCATGACTTCACGACGCCGCACACAATTCCACGATAAATTTTTCCACGGACGATTTGACCGTACCGAGCCCGGCCTTCGCCCCCATATCGATCTGTAACAGTTTAACAAGATGACCCTGCCATTGGTCCATAGAAAATCGGTCCAGTTGTCGGGCCAGACTTGTCGGTTCACTCCAGATTCTCAACTGTGCCCTGACATCACCCAATGGCACGCCCTGGGACACCATCCTCTTGGCCTCAGCCAAACGACGAAAACCATACGCCAACCCCCCGACTGCTCGGAACGAGGCGTCACGATCCGTCGCCAGCACCTGATCCCACAGGGCCAAGGCCTGGCCGACATCCCGCTGAGCCACCGCATCCGTAATCCTGAAAACGGTCTCCGCGCGAGACGCACCGACCATTTCTTCGATGTCTTCCAGCCGAATCTCGCCACCTGGCGCGACGTAAGTCGCCAACTTGGCCAGTTCCATGTTGAGCAGACCCAGATGGTCCCCGACCAGATCAACCAGACGGTCGGCCGCCCCGGACATCAACGTGCAGCCGTACTCACTCCGAGCGTGATCAGCTGCCCAGGCCACGAACTCGTATCGCTTCTTGGGAGGCTCACAGTCAAGATGCCCCCCCAACTTATCAACCTGCTTGTACAAACGCGTGGTCTTCGGCCACTTTCGACAAACCAAGAGCAGGATGCCGGTCGGACTGGGGGACTGAATGTAGTCCTCAAGCACTTTTCGATGTGCGGAGACAAAGGCATCAGCCTCCTGCACGCAGACCACGCGGATCGGCGCCAGCAACGACGGCGTCCGACATTCGTCCAAGACCTCGGCCAGTTCGACCGTGGCGCCCTCGAACATCGCGAGGGCCATGTTGTCACGATCATCGCCCAGAAGGCGGCCCAACACTTCCTCCAGCCGCCGCGCACGCAGAAAATCGTCGCTGCCGAAAATGACATAGACCGGCAAAGGATGCTGATTTTCCGAGATGTTGTTAGCCGCAACCATTCTTGACGATTCCAGATTCCTGTGCGAAACCGCTCTCTTGCATCGCAACCCCTACCATTCGACCGGACTGTCGATGGCCAGGCGATTCGATCGATAGATTCCCAAACGTTTCCTGGCTCGCTTCTTAATTTCCGCCGAAGCGGATTCCAGATTGCTTGCTTTCATCCACGCGTCCCTGGCCAAGGAGCGATCTCCCATAAATAGGCACACATCGCCGAAATTCAACCACACCTCCGCGTCCTTCGGCTCAAGCGACAACAGTTTTTGCAGGGTGTTATGCGCGGAACGATATTGACGCCGCTTGGCTTGCCCGAACGCCAACCCTTTGAGTGCAGAACGATGGTCTGGATTTGCGGCAAGAATACGCTGGAACTCCTTTTCCGCATCTTCCACCTTATTTTGCAGGAGCAATAGCTCCGCAAGGTCATTCCGAGCGGCGACCAATTCCGGATCATACCGGAGCGCGTCGCGATACCGCGCGACCGCGACGGCATACTCGCCGCGCAGTCGGTGCCGCACGCCGATATCATACTGTTTTTTCGCCTCGATGGCAGCCCGATCGGAAACGCGATCGCGCCCGGCATCAGGCTCGCTGTGAATTGTCGTGACGGCGCTACGAAACGGCGCCTGTGAAATGGAGCCTCCCTCAGTCTTCTTGACAATGGCCCCCCGCACATGCACGACCTTGCCATCTTCAATCCTGAGCCAGTCGGCGACATAGTGTCCACGGTTCTCCGCCTGATCCGTCGCAGAGACCTTCACTTCAACTCGACCTGAAACATCCTCTGGAACGGTCCATCGATAGGAGCCATCCGTCGCGAGCGAATCGGCAATCGGCTGAAAACTCCGCGTCTCCCCGGTGCGATAATGCAACGAGACGGGCCTCCCGCTGAAGCTGTCATCCTCAGCAACCCACCGTATATGAATCTCACGGTTCAGGTCAAATCGATCGTCCGGTGAGAGACTCAAGACCTGCACCGCGGGAACGGTTCGATCGACCCTGACCCATCGATGCGCCATATCGCGTGACTTGGGAGGCGGCATCGAGGCCCGAGCGCTGCGAAGCGCGATGTAAAAACCATAAAGCCCGTCGCCTGGCGCATCGAAGGTGATGGGATTCTGAAGCTTGTCCACCTGCGGAGCTTTATGCCAAGTCTGACCTCGATCCCGGCTATACCACAACTCCACCTGCGTCACAGGATCTGCATCAGCGGCGACCTTGTAACCGATCAGCACTCGAGACGATGAGATGACTTCCACATCCATTTTGAAGTCATCGAAATCTGCCCGACGGGTTGAATGACCGTTCTGGTTTTCACCACGGGCCGTGATCGGCGCGGATGCCAACAACGCGCCGAGGACAATGCAAAGAAAAGAATGTACCTGACGATAGGCTGAAATGCCTTGGACCTCCATCATTCGTTCTAAGCCGTTCTCTGGGTTAGGGTGGACATCGCGTTACAAACACCAGCCTTAAACGCGACGCTCTTACGTCCTCAACGGACGGCCTGCGATTTATCGGAGCTTATCGGAAGGCGTCAAGATCATTCTTGAGAGGGCTGAAAAGCCGCCGGCAGACCGTCCGGTTCCATGGATGGTTTATCAACACTGCCAAAGATCTGTTGTCCGGCAAAAACGCCCTTTTCAGGGCTAAGAACGGGCTTTTCGACGGAGCCGATGGCATGCGCCGGGTCTTAACTCAGGTAGCGACGCAAACGGTTCGATCTTCGAATCAACACCCGTCGGAAAAATACATTCCTGGGTGATCGAAAGGCTTCCAGAACAGAGATCTTGGAACTCGCTGGAACGGCTAACCGACGATTCCGCGCGCCGTTTTCGAGAGGCAAGCGCGGACAAACTAGTGTTGCGGGAAAACAGCATTCGTGGGGGTGGAAAGCATGTGTACGTTCAAACTACGCCGCAGTGTGTTCTGGGGCCTCGTCGTGAGTTTCCTTCTCGCCGGCATGGTCGGCTGTCAGGCCGAGATGTTCGAGATGAACACGAAAACGAAAACAGAACCCACGCCGCAACACGTCGCACCGAAGAGCAAACCGCAGGCCAAGCCGACCACGCGAACGCGAAAACCGGTCGAAGCATCCGAGGATTCGAAGATGCGCCGCCCTTCACACTTTCGCCGCAAGCTCCGCGCGAAATACGCATAGCCGTACTCCGCGAACAAAGCCGCGCCCGTAAGGAAGCGGTGGGCGTCCAAGCGAAATAAAACGCAGGGCATGCCCCGAAGGACATACCCCACGCCCGGGGCGCCGAGGCAGGCAATGAACACCTGCCCCTTTCACTCCAAATTGATGGAGGTCTTTCACCTCCGTTCACAAAGCAACTGCACGCTCCGCACGCACGCGCTCATCAGCTTCGGCGTGTCGAGACCGTTGAGCGCTTCGGACAATTCCGACGGCAGATCAAAAGGCGAACGCAGGAGTTCCGACGGTACGTTCGAAACTCCCGCGCTGCCGTCGGCGGATGTCGCGGGACGCACTCCATCCTCACCGGCCGCTTCTCCGTCACATGCTGTCATTGCCCGTTCTTGGTGGTAAGGCTCTCGCGGACAACGGCACTGGCGGCAGATCGAACGGTGATAGACCGAAGCGCCACCCACCGGTTGAAACAAAATCACTTCGACCGGACTGAGTTCACACGAACAGCCGGTCTTCCAGTCGTCGTAACGCGCCGTGATCAGCTTCACGGTCGTGAACACCATTCGTCGGGCAATCCGCCCCCACGCCTCGACGCTCACCCCACTGTCCTCCGCAGGCACGCTCGCGGCCCCGAACGCCCGTTTGGCGTTGTTCTTTTCCTCATGGCCGAAGAACAGCTTCTGTTGCAGAAATCGGCAGCACTGATGAAAACCGCCCGGATGACGATCCCTGGCCCGAAACATCTCGACCGATTCCCCGACCGGCCGTCGCATGTCCAGCGCGATGCCTTTGACCAGCCAACCCAGCAATGCCCTCGCGGCGTTGATGGACTCTTCGTGTTCCTCGCGCTCCCAGGCCGAGTCGGAATCGTCGGCACAGCCCTGGAGCTTCCTCACGTCGAGTTCCGTGTGTTTGGCCAGACCGAGAATCGTCGACGTCAGATCGACCTCGGCCACCTGCGCTTCGTTTCGTTCCATCGTTTCCGTCATGATCCAATCTCCTTATTCATCCCAGGCAGTCGGTAAGCTCCGCGGAATATCTCGGTGAACTCGCCCCGTCGTACGTTCTTCCTGATCCGTGGCAGCGAATACGTTCCGAACAGCACATCGAGGCATTCGTACACCACGGCCGGCAGCGCATCCCGTTCGCAGACCTCGGCGAACGAACCCAACGGCTCGTCCGCATACTGCTCCTCGAAGTCTTCCCCGTCGAACAGGCCGTGGATCAGGTCCATCCGGTCGAGGTGGCCGCAGATTCGGAACACGCAGAAATACAGGGTCGTAAACAGCGCCGACCGTGAGGTGTCGAGAATGCAATCGGAAACGGCCATCGGCAGCGTGACGCGCTTGAACTTTTCGCCCGGCCAGACGTCGCACAGATGGCAGATCGCACAAAGTATCACCCGCTCGACCCCGCGCAGCGCGCTCCACGCCGCCCGTCGGTCCTCGTTCCAGTACAGCGCATGCCGTTCGTCCTCGTCGAGCCGACCGAGCAGCCGCAACAGCCGCCGCCGTTGTTCCGGCGGTCCCGCGTAAATTTCGCCGCATGCCGCCCGACACGTCGGACAGAACGCAACGACCTGCCCCTCGATCTCGCTCCCCGCCGTATCGCTTCTGCAACATTTGCATATAAACAATGCGCTGTCGCTCATTTCCGTCACCCACATCACCTCGCCATCACGATCCCAGTTCTCCCCCCAAAGCCCCGGGCAGCATCAAGATGATGTTTTTCAAGCATCGTTTCTTTCTGAGCTACAACCGGTAGCGATCGACGACAATCTTGATGCTGCCCGGGGCTTTCCCCACAACCGCGTCATTCTTCGTTTCCGCGCGCACCATCTCCGTCTTTCTCAAATGCAAAATTCTGATTTCTCCCTTCATCCGGAGGCGTCGCCGAAACGGCGCAAGAAAACGGACGCCACCCGATGCGCAAAGTCGCGAGCAAGCCGTCAAGCTCAGTCCACACGACCCGCGCACCGGGCAGCGTCCGCATGATAAGCGCGGACCCTGACCCGGGCGAGGATGCCTTGGCTGAACTGAGCACCAACGCGGTTACGGCCAAACCGCTGTTCGCATTGGCTTGACGGCTTGCTTGCCAAGACAAACTCTCTGAGAAGGAATTGCCTCCCAGAGGATGTCCGATTGATCGCTGCCTACAGCGATGACTACCTAGAAATATATATCATCATTTTCAAGAATCAAGCCAATATCTTGATTTTTATTAGTTTATTTCTGGGTAGATTTGCCCGTTTTTCTCCCATCTAATTTGGCAATGGCCAGCAATGTGAAAATTGCGTCCCAACTGCCTGCCGCGATCCACAAGATGTATGCAGGGCTCGATCACGGGCAAAAGCAGCTTGCTTGTGCAGCTGGGCTGCTGCTGTATTTTGAATGCGACGAAGAAAAACAGTGGATTTATCGAGAATGGGCTAGGGCTATCTCAGAAGGTCGTGCCGACACGAAAAATCCACCCCCGAGTTTGCGAAAGCTAATGCCGAATAAGAAGTTTAAGCCTAAATGATTTGTAGAGCATGATTATGCCAAGTCACCTCAGGCGACCATACAATTCTTTGCATGCAGAGCATCAATCGACATCGACAGGCTGTGGAGGCAGCGGTTTCTGCGCGTCTGTTGTTGTGGATTATCGCTATATGCAGTCAGTATTTTGTTGCCAAACGGCCAAATGCGATAAAAAACGTTGCTAAAAGAGCCTCATACGTCTAATGTTATATAGATGGGTCATTTATGGAGAAAGCGGCCAAAGATATCAACAACGTGGAAATTTGTCTTCATTCTTATTCAGTTTGGTGCTCCCACATGCATTGCTATTATAGGTTTGTACGCAAGGAAACCCTCGCAAGACATAGATAAATGGCTAAATATACAAATCGCTATCGCACTGGTTGCCTTGACGGTGATGTTAATTAGGGAGTGTTTTGAACGATATTATAGCAATGAAAAGGATTGTATTGATTCTATACTTTGTGGACTTGATGAACTCGTTTGGAATCGAGATAAACTATCAGGACCATTGCAGCAACACAGAATAACTCTCTTTCAACTAAAGCGGAGACGATGGTGGAAAAGAGTATTTACACCTTGCTGGACTCACATTTTGGTTCCAAGAACACGGATCCCACCATCCGGTCCGAGACCACAACGGACCTTTCGTGTCAACCATCGAGACGCGGAATATTGCGAAGGTGTCGCCGGATTAGTCTTTCATAACGGAAAGACAGTGATGGTTTCAGAACCACTACCAAACCTTCACTCCCCAGGAGTAACAGACGAAGTCTTTAAGAATTGGGCTGAGCTCACGAATGATAAGTGGAAAATTGCCAAGAAACGTTGTGACCACTCTCGAAGAATTGGAGGGGTTACAATTTACTTAGATCAGGAGCGCTGGGGTGTTATTGTAGTTGATTCAAGTGACCCTCTGGCTGTCGACGCAATCAAACTCAACAACAAGAACATGCAACGCACGCTTGCAATGCTCGGTTCTTATCTTGACAAGGTGAAACCATGAAGAAGATAGAATTAGAGTTGGCAAGATCAGTTCATAAAGAGAAGATTAAAGGCATAGAGTTCCTTGTTGCAATATCTCCGTACTTCTTTCCAGAATACTTGAGATATGGTTATGACAAAGATAATGGGGTGTTCATATTTCAATTCAAGTATTTGGACGATGCGAATGAACCAAGAAGGAAACAGAGTGACAACATAGTCACCCTCGAGATTGGTCAAACTACAGGTCGTCTTCTAGGCATAGAATTGCAGGTCGACAAACACAATGTGGACAATATCAAACTGAGGATTGTGGAATTAGCTTCGAATGCAATTGAGAGAGCAGAAGAGAGAATAGAATCGCGCGAACTTCGGTCAAGCTATGACGCACTTAAAGAATCACTACGCGAACATGAGAATACAATATCGGAAGCACTCTAACCTAGCCGAGTAAGAGTTTTCTCCTATACCCCCAACGGGTTGCGGCACAATCTCCCCAAACACAACCCTTTCATTTCAGGGTTCGATGAATACACCTTCCCAGGGTAGCCGTTGCGAGGCAACCCTGGGCCGGAGGCCGGAACGCCTTGGCTTAGGGAGCATCGATTGACCGCCGACATTTGAAACCTGGCCCAAACTCGCCAACAATAGGAAGTCTCGCGGAAGGAACGATATCTGATGGACGCACCGATGAAAGGCGTGGTTCTGGCCGGGGGGACCGGCTCGCGGCTGTTGCCGTTGACCAAGGTCACCAATAAGCACCTGCTGCCCGTGGGCCGGAAGCCGATGATCTATTATCCGATCGAGAGGCTGATCCAGGCCGGTCTTGAGGAAATTCTGATCGTCACGGGGGTCGAGCACATGGGCGACGTCGTCGGGCTGCTCGGGTCCGGGAAAGCGTTCGGGGCGAGGTTTACCTACAAAGTCCAGGACGAGGCCGGCGGCATCGCGCAGGCGCTCGGGCTGGCGGAGAACTTTGCGGCCGGCAGCCGTTTGACGGTCATTCTCGGTGACAACATCTTCGAAGACAGTTTGCGAAACGACGCGAACCGTTTTCGGGAGCAGACGTCTGGGGCCCGTGTTTTACTCAAGCAAGTCCCCGATCCGCATCGATTCGGCGTGGCGGAACTGCGGGGCGAGCAAGTCCTCGGGATCGAGGAAAAACCTAAGAATCCAAAATCTTCGTATGCCGTGACCGGGGTCTATTTTTATGACGCCCGGGTGTTTGATATCGTCCGTTCGCTCAAGCCTTCGGGTAGGGGGGAGCTGGAGATCACCGACGTCAACAACGCCTATATCCAGCGCGGCGAACTGACCTACGGTCTGCTCGAAGGCTGGTGGAGCGACGCCGGGACTTTCGAGTCGTTGGGCAAGGTTCAACAACTGGTGCAGGAGAGCCCGACCGGTGAGTAGCGGCGACTTTTCCCCAAAGGCCGTGCTCGTCACCGGCGGCGCAGGCTTCATCGGCTCCAACTTCGTACGGTTCGTCCTCTCGAATTGGGACGATGTGCGCGTGATCAATCTGGATGGCCTGACCTATGCCGGCAATCTCGAGAACCTCGCCGACGTTGCCGGCGACCCCCGATACACTCTGGAAAAACTGGACATTTGCGAGACCGAAGCCGTCATCGAAATCTGCCGGAAGCACGGCGTTGATTCGATCATACATTTTGCCGCGGAAAGTCACGTGGACCGATCGATCGTCGGACCGCGCGAGTTTGTTCGGACCAATGTCGACGGCACATTGAGCCTGCTTCAGGCCGCGCGAAGCTGTGGAGACCTACGTTTCCTTCAGATCGGTACGGACGAAGTCTACGGATCGCTCGGACCGACCGGGCAATTTACCGAAACCACACCACTCGATCCGCACTCGCCATACAGCGCTTCCAAGGCCGCGGCAGACCATCTCGTTTCCGCATTCGGCACGACCTATGGATTGCCCGTGCTCATCACGCGCTGTTCGAACAACTACGGTCCCTACCAATTTCCCGAAAAGATGATCCCCCTGATGATCAACAATGCACGGCAGGACAAGCCGTTGCCGGTCTACGGTGACGGCGCGAACGTTCGGGACTGGATTTACGTGGAAGACCATTGCCGCGCGTTGTGGACCGTCCTCATCAACGGGCAACCGGGCCGCGTTTACAACATCGGCGGCAACAGCGAACGCGCCAACCTCGACGTCGTGAAGACGATCCTGCGGCACCTGGGAAAACCGGAATCACTGATCACGTTCGTCAAAGACAGACCCGGGCACGATTTTCGTTATGCCATCGACAGTTCACGAATCCACAAGGAACTCGGCTGGGAACCGGCCGTGGATTTCGACACCGGATTGAAGCACACGATTCAATGGTATCTCAACCACCTGGACTGGCTGGACCACATCGTTACCGGCGCTTATCAGAAATACTACGAAGAAATGTATGCCGGACGATGAACGCCCCCATGCGTGGAAAGAAGCATGGAGCATTCATTCAGAAAAACACTTTTATTCGTCGTCGCATTCTTGCCTCAGGCGATGGCGCTGGGTTGCGCACCATCCCGCCACCTTCAGGCAATTAATATCAATGCACCGGAGCGGGTCACCGTCGATCGCCGCTTCGATCGTCGGGACATTCTCGTTCACGAACCTTCCGACGAAGGCGCATTGATTGTCGAGAAAGACGGCGTTGTCCTGGACCTCGGAGGCTCGAGCCTCAAAATTTCCGACGCGTCCCAAGACCCGAACCAGTTCATCGGGCGGGGCATTGTCGTCCGAAACGCCAGGAACGTCACGATTCGCAACGCGAAGGTCCACGGCTTCAAGGTCGCCATCTACGCCGAAGACGCCCCCGGTTTGACCATCGAAAATTGCGACGTCTCCGAAAACTATCGCGGTCATCTCAAAAGCACGCCGATGCTCGAACATTACGATGATTGGCTCCACGGCCATAAGAATGATGACAACGAGTGGCTGCGCTATGGCGCGGGCATTTACCTTCTACGATGTGACGGCGCAAACGTCATCCACAACCGCGCCCGAAACGGCCAGAACGGCCTCTGCGTCGTCAGCACCAACAACGCCATTGTCGAACACAATGACATGTCGTTCATGTCGGGTTGGGGACTGGCCATGTGGAGATCGAACTTCTGCCGCGTGATCGGAAACCATTTCGATTTCTGCGTCCGCGGCTACAGCCACGGTGTCTACGCCCGCGGGCAGGACTCCGCCGGAATCCTCGTGTACGAGCAGTGCAGCGACAACCTTTTTGCCCACAACAGCGCCACTCACGGCGGAGACGGATTCTTCCTCTATGCGGGCCACGAAACGCTCATGCATACCGGCGAGGGCGGGTGCAACCGAAATCTCGTCTTTGGGAACGATTTCTCTTATGCCGTCGTGAACGGTATCGAGGCGACGTTCTCCGATCGGAACGTCTTCGTTAACAATACACTCCTCAACTGCAAACGGGGAATCTGGGCAGGTTACTCCAGAAACTCCCTGATTGGCTTTAATAACTTCGCATTCTGCAAAGATGGAATTTCGATCGAGCATGGCCAAAACAACATAATCAAGAAAAATGTCTTCAATACTTGCGAACAGGGTGTACATATCTGGTGGGATCGTGACGACCATCTTTTCAAGTACCCCTTTTGCAAACGCAACGGTGACGCTTCCCAAAATGAAACAATCCGGGAGAACGAGTTCAGGCACTGCAGGGTGGCCGTCCGAGCAGTGGGCAGCCAAGCCTTATCCGTCGAGCGAAATCGGTTCGAAGTCTGTCGCCAGGTTGTTTTGGCGACGGGCTCGACGACGTTGCAAGGCTTTGCGAGAAACGCGGTCCTCGGCGGCACGATCGCGAACGAAACGAACACGCCCTGGCGATGCGTCGGGAATCATCTCACCGAATCGGTTCAATGGGTCGGTGACATTGAGTGGCAATCACCGGCCGATGATCGCTCGATTTCGTGGGCGCGCAATCGTTGCAACGTTGCGAACAACTTCGAAATAAGCAGAATGCTGGAAGACACCGGTCTGCCGGCCGTGGACACGACCTTGGGATCAAAGCCATGCCGCCGTCAACAGTGTCGGAAGCGGCATGACGACCGATTTCGGAAAACACTCCACGGAAAGAAAAACATCATCATCACGGAATGGGGTCCCTATGACTTTGGTCTGGACAACCGACTCCAGCTTGCGCGACACTTCAACCTGGGAGACGAGGCCATCGTCCAGATCGTCGCACCCCATCTTCCATTCGGCGTCTGCGTCGTAAGCGGCGAAATCGATGTATCCCCGCAAACGGGCGTCGCGCCCGGGCTCATCAAAATTCGCAGAGCTCAAGACGAGCCGGGCATGACCCCATACAAAGTTCGAGTTTCAACAACGTTGAACATGAGCGAGTTTGAAGGCCTGTTAGTTCATACAAACTGGGATGTCGCCTTTTACCGCTGGTCCAAGGACATGAGCCCGTTGGACGGTGATGACGCATGGCGGCGGATCATCGCCGCCGATCCGATTCACCGAGAGATCGCCGACAAACTCGGGTACAACTGGAGCATGCGCGGACCGACCCAAAAAATATCACCTGACTACTTCGCGGCAGTGGCGACGACGACTTTGGCGCTTCCCCGGGGCCGTTGGCGCATCCGAACAATTTCCGATGACGGTATCCGAGTCTACGTCGACAACAAGCGCGTCATCAACAATTGGACCTGGCATATCCCGACGGAAGATACGGCCGTCTTCGATTCTCCAGGGGACGACCATGCGATTCGTGTGGAATACTTCGAAATCACCGGCCTGGCGCAGTTGCAATTTTTCATCGAATCCATGAAGGAACCAGCGACTTAAGGCCGCCAAACTGGTGAGATGATGCAGCCCCACGCCGGCAAGCCATGATTCGCCACGTCAATTTCCTCCGGCAGCATGCAGCAGCAGCCTTATCCCCTCGTCGTCACAAATTCACCGGCTCCGCCGCCGTCGTGCCAGCGGGTCATGATCATCTTTTGCTGTGTATAAAACGCGATGCCTTCCCGCCCCTGGATGTGCAGATCGCCGAAGAAGCTGGCATCGTGGCCCGTGAAGGGGAACATCGCCATCGGAGCGGGCACACCGACGTTGATGCCGATCATGCCGGCCCCGGCCCGGTGTTTGAACTCGCGAGCGGCCCGGCCGCTGCGGGTGTAGATCACCGCACCGTTGCCGTAAGGGTGGCTGTTGGTCATGTTGATCGCCTCGTCGAGGTCCTTCACGCGTGCAACGCTTAACACGGGGCCGAACAATTCAGTCTTGGCAACATGCATCTCAGGCTCGACGTGATCGAAAATGGTCGGGCCGAGGTAAAAACCATCGGGCGTTTCAGACACCTTGACGCTTCGGCCGTCACGCGCCAGCTTCGCGCCTTCGTTCGCGCCCTGGTCGATGTTGGCCAGCAAGCCATCGAGATGTTGACGGGTAATCACCGGACCCATGTCGGCGCCCGAGTCTCGATCTGTGGGGCCGACCTTCATTTTGTCGGCACTGGCGACAAGGCGCTCGACCACAGGCTCGCCGGCTTCGCCGACGGCCACGGCCAAACTGCCGGCCATGCACCGCTGGCCCGAACAACCGAAGGCGCTGGTTTGTAACGCCGCAACGGAGCGGTCGATATCGGCATCGGGCATGATCAAAATGTGATTCTTTGCTCCACCGTTGGCCTGGCATCGTTTGCCGTTCTGAACCGCCGTTTCATAAATATACTTCGCAATCGGCGTGCTCCCGACAAAACTGACGGCCTTGACCAGCGGATGCTTCAGAAGCGTATCAACACATGTCTTGTCTCCATGGACAATGTTGAATACACCCGGCGGCAGCCCGGCCTCTTGCAGCAATTCAGCCAGGCGCATTACGCTGAGAGGCACTTTCTCGCTGGGTTTTAAGACAAACGTATTACCGCACGTGATCGCAACGGGGATCATCCACAGCGGAACCATGAATGGAAAGTTAAACGGCGTGATGCCGACACAAACGCCGAGCGGATGGTGGTAGGTTTCACAGTCGACATCCTGAGCAAGATTATGGACCGTGTCGCCCATGGTCAGCGTCGGTATGCCGCAGGCGAACTCGACCATTTCGATGCCACGACGGATCGAACCCAGGGACTCGGCATGGGTCTTCCCATGTTCTCGCGAAATGATGCGCGCGACATCATCCGCGTTTTTCTCCAGCAGCGAAACCAGGCGAAACATGATTCGTGCCCGCTCGACGACAGGTGTGTCTCGCCAAGCGGGAAATACGTCGTGTGCCGCCTGCACGATCTGACCCGTTTCCTCAGCGGAGCAAAACGGCACCTGAGCGATCTGGTCACCCGTGGAAGGGTTGTAGACGGGACTGAATTGAGTCGCCTTGGATTTGACGAAATCGCCGTTGACGAAGAGTTTGACCGTTTCTGTGGCGGTTGCAGTTGTCACGTTGTCGCCTCCTATATCAAATTGCCATGGAATATCGTATTCAATTGAGCAGGCAGCGTCTAGATTCGGCATCGGAACGTATGTGCAAAAGTCCTTGATTGGCAGTAAAATGGTTCGCGAACCAGAGGCATTGTCGGCTGGTCGCCAATAGATGAACTGAAATCTTTACTGGGAGATGTTTGCGATGGCACGCATTGTTCGAGGCGCTTTGATTCAAGCAACGCTGTCCGAACCGGGAACCTCATCCATCGAAAAAATCAAGAAGTCGATGATGGACAAGCACGTGGCCTTGATCGAAAAGGCCGCGGGCGAAGGGGCGCAGGTGATCTGCCTTCAGGAGCTATTCTACGGACCCTACTTCTGCTGCGATCAGGATACGAAGTGGTACCAGCTCGTGGAGAGGATCCCCGACGGCCCGACGACTCAATTGATGCAGGACTTGTGCAAGAAGCACGGCGTCGTGATGGTCGTGCCGATGTATGAGGAGGAAATAACCGGCGTCTATTACAATTCGGCTTCGGTCATCGACGCGGACGGTTCGTACCTGGGCACCTATCGCAAGAATCACATCCCGCACGTCGCACCCGGCTTCTGGGAAAAATTCTTCTTCCGTCCCGGCAACCTGGGCTATCCGGTCTTCGACACCGCCGTCGGGCGAGTGGGCGTCTATATCTGTTACGACCGGCACTTTCCGGACGGCGCTCGCTGCCTGGGACTGAATGGTGCGGAAATCGTTTTCAATCCGTCGGCGACGGTCGCGGGGTTGAGCGAATACCTCTGGAAACTGGAACAGCCGGCGCACGCGGTAGCGAATCAATACTTTGTCGGTGCGATCAATCGGCCGGGCTACGAGGAACCGTGGCGCATGGGCGAGTTCTACGGCACGAGTTATTTCTGCGACCCTCGCGGCCAGATCATGGCCGAAGGCAAACGCCTGGAGGACGACATCGTACTTGCCGATCTCGATCTCGATTTGATCCGAGAGGTGCGAAACACGTGGCAGTTTTTCCGCGATCGACGGCCCGAGACCTACGAAGAAATTGTGCAGTTGTAGCATGGCCAGAATCCAAGGTGTCGAGAAGAAAAAAGCAGGGTTCCTCGTCCGCCTGGCTTACTTTATGACTCGCCGCAAGGTTGGGCGCGTCGTCACTCCAGTCAAGATTTATGCACATCATCCCCGTCTGTTGAGGGCCTACGCCCACATGGAAATGGGGCAGGAAGCGGCCCAGTCGATCGAACCGCAGTTGAAAACGCTTGCAAGCGTGGAGGTGGCGCGGCGAATCGGCTGCCCGTTCTGAATCGACATCGGGTCTGCGGTCGGCAGACAACAGGGCTTGTCCGAAGAGAAACTCCAGGCCCTGGATGACTTCGAAAGCTCGCCTGCCCTGAGTGGTCTCGAAAAATTGGTCTTGCGTTACGCCGTCGAGATGACGAAGACGCCTGTCAATGTTCCCCAGGATCTATTTGAAGACCTAAAAAAACACCTCAATGAAGAACAACTTGTCGAGCTGACGTCCGCCGTCGCCTGGGAGAACTATCGTGCCCGTTTCGATCATGCCTTTGGGATTGAGTCGGAGGGTTTTTCCGAGGGCGCGTATTGCCCGATGCCGGCGAAATAGCGCGGTCTGGATCACTAGAAGTCAACGAAGGCGGGTGGAATCCGCTCGACGAGCCCGAGCGGGACCCTGATCGATGTGACTCAGGCAAGAAGACTTTGATAAACGGCTTCGAGCCGGTCAACGATGTTGGGATAACGATGTTGCCCGGCCCAGTCTCGAGCCGCATCGGGATCGAGCCGAACCTTCCCGCTCAAGAAGCGTCGCAAGGCGTCGGCAAGGTCGGCAGGTTCCGGGGATGCTGCGAAGAAGCCGCTGATACCGTCCCGCACGGCATCTTCGATCCCGCCGGTGCGAACCGCGAGGCAAGGCGTGCCTGCTGCGTTGGCCTCCAGATAGACGATGCCGAACCCTTCTACGTCGTCTTCCCGCTCATACGGCGCCAAAACAAACAGATCTGCAGCCCGATAGAACTCAGCGAGTCGTTCGTCCTCGACGCTGCCGTGCAGGCAGACTCGGTCTTCCATCTCCAGGCGGGTCACAAAGTCGCGCAACTCGTCAATCATGTCTCCGTCACCACATACGTCATATCGAAACGCAAACTCATGCCGTAGGCGCGCCAGGGCCTTGATCACACCTGTAACATTCTTGCGACGCCGCAGGGTGGAAAGACTACACACGGTAAGCAGTCGCGGGGGGCCGTCATGCCGTTCGTGACGTTGAAAAAACTGATCGCCGACGCCACAGGGCACGACTTCAATTCGACGGCAGTTCGGCCAGCTTCTGCGCAGCAGCTTTTCCGTATTCGAGCTGTTCGGCGTAAAGCAAGTCACTCGCTTTAATCCCGGTTTACAGAGTCGTGCCTGCCATCGCGGCTTTGACAATCGCGGCGCGAGGCGATGCAGCGCAGGTGTGCGCGTAAAACGGTAATATGCCTTGGGGCGCATCAGATCATTGCCATGCACGGTCACAATCATCGGCCGAGAGGTGAGATGGGCCAGCCCTCCGTATCCGAACTCCCATGCGTGCCATAAGTCGACGTCGCCATCGAAACGGCGCAAGGCAGACCGATCTGTGGAAAGATCGCCGTTCAAAATCGGTTCCACCCGAATGCCTTCGACACTGCTCTGAGCACGATGCCACGAGAGGGCGGTCACGGTGTGTCCTCGCTTCGCGAGCTCCGCGAAGGTTTCGCAACAGAAGCGCGACATTCCTCCACCATGAGGCGGCCAGTCAAGCGTCAGAATCCCGATTCGCATCACTGCTCCTAATCCGCCGTTTTCACTTGGCTTCCGGCGCCAGCCCCAGAATCGTATTTACGGTATCCTCCATGATACGATCTAAGGAAAACACGGATTGCACCCGATCCAACGACGCTGTGGCGAAACGCGCGTAGGTCTCTCGGTCCGTCAATAAACGCGAGATCGCCTCGGCACATGCTTCCGGCTGATCCGGCCGCACCACGAACCCCGTCTGCCCGTCCAGCACGGTTTCCGGCAGTCCGCCCACATCCGTAACGATGCACGGAATTCCACGAGCCATGGCTTCAACCACGCTGTTTGACATCGACTCCCGGCGCGACGGTTGAACACAAATGTCAATATTTTTGTAAATTGTATCGCGATTCGGCTCGTACCCGGCGAACATGATACGATCGCCGAGTCCCATCGTGTCGGCCTTGACCCGAAGCGCCGGAACCAACGGCCCTTCTCCGTAATACGTCAGCGATGCTCGCGGATGACGGTCCGCGATGCGGCCGAACGCAGAGAGCAGCAAATCCGCGCCCTTGGCTTCCGTCACCCGCCCCACGCTGGCGATGCGACAGGGGAGTCCGTTTGTTTCGTGACCGCCAAAGCATGCCTGCTCACCGTTGTAGATGATCCTGACTCGGTGTCGCGGGTGCCTGGCCTGATCAAAGTGGGCTTTTGCCACGCGCTCGCTGTTGAAAATGATCGCGTCACAACACCATGCCGGTATACGTCGACGCCAGATTAGGCGGCGGCGCCACAATTCCGGCGACGGGATCACCTTGAGCCATCGCTTGCCGGTCGGCGCCGGCATCGTGACCGGCAACTGGCGTATGGACGAGACGACCCGCATCCCAAGCAATCGCCCGGCGACCAAAGCCGCCCCAAAAGCTCCGCCTCCACCTTGTTGCACCACGAAAAGAGTCTCGGCGCGTGTATCGCGCAGCCAACGACGACGGGCGAGCACTGTTCCGGGATACAACCTGGCGTCACCGGACATGGACTCATTCACCCAATCCAAACGCTCCAACTCCAGGTGCGCGCCCTGCGGATGATTTGCCAGCATGTCGTAGATGCTATTTCCGCTATAGCCGACGCGCACATCGGCCCCCGCCCTGAGTAGCGCGTCGATGACCAGCAGCGTGTATTTTTCCGCTCCTCCCGTCGCGTTCCAACCCTGTGCTCGCACATGATGGGCGGCCAGGACCGCGACCCGGCGCCCCGCCCCCTGATCATCCGGCAGACACTGAGAGCCAAAAACTCCATTCGAATCGATGCCGTGGCGTAATTTTCCTAGACCGGAGGACATGCGCAAAATATCGGCAATTGCCGTCACCGGACTTAGCACAAGGCCCCTCTGTCATTTCACAGTCCCGGCCTCATGTTGTGACTGTAAGCGAAGTGTGGTAATGTCCTTGTAATTCACCTCTCCTCGCAGTTGACAGGAGAATCGAGCATGGATGCTTGCCCGCCGCCGGTCAATCAGCCACGAACTCTTGGAGATGTACGAAATTCGCGTCTCCCATGTGTCGAGACGCAATGGCGAAGTCACGCCCTGACCTTCTTTGGATTAGATCATTGATCGAAGCGGCTCTCATCATCCTGGGACTGATCATCGGCGGTCTTGTCGGCGTTTACATTGGAAACATGCGCGGCCGTGCCACGTCTTCCGAACAGGTCCCTGCGCTTGAGGCAACGTTGAACGAAGTGCGAAACCAGCTCGCGACAAAGAACGAGGAACTGAGTTCATTGCGAGACGCCCTGGAAACCCAAAAGATCAATCACGCCAAAGCAGGTGAGCGGCTGGAGTCCGCCAGGGAACATTTTGCGGAGCAACGGCGACAGATCGAAGAAATGGAAAAGAAGGTCAAGGATACATTTCAGGCCCTCTCCGCGAGGGCGCTCCAAAACAGCAACGAGCAATTCATCACGCTGGCCGATGCGAAAATTAAACCACTTCGAGATCAATTGGAGCGTTATGAGAAACACATCAAAGAAATGGAGAAAACACGAGCCGAAGCATACGGCGGACTAAGCAAGCATTTGGCCTCTCTGGAAATTCGTAGCGAACAACTTGGAAAAGAAACCGGGCAACTCGTCGCGGCCCTGCGGCAGAGCGGAGCCAAGGGCAAATGGGGCGAGGTCACGCTTCAACGCATCGTCGAGCTTTCCGGCATGAGTGAACATTGCGATTTCCAAACACAGGCCACGCAAACCGGCGGCCTTCGGCCCGACCTGGTCGTGCACCTTCCGGGGAGTCGCATGCTCGCCGTCGACTCAAAGGTCAACACGTCGAACTATCTGGACGCCATGAACGCAACGAATGAAGCCGAGCGAAAAAGACTTTTGGCCAAATACTGCAACGACGTCCGAAAGACCCTCAGGGAGTTGAGCAGCAAGGAGTATTGGAAGACATTCTCGGCGGCGCCTGAGTTCGTCATCATGTTCATGCCGGGCGAAGCGTTCTTCGCCGCCGCGCTCTCGCAGGATCGTGATCTGCTGACTGAAGGGGTTGAGAAAAAGGTGCTGCTGGCGTCGCCGACGACTCTAATCGCGCTGCTGCTGGCCGTGCGGCACGGCTGGCAACAACATCGGATGGCGGAGAATGCGGAAAAGATCGCAGATTCCGGTCGAGAGCTCTATGATCGATTATGCACGTTTGTCACGCATTTGGATTCGATTCGCATCGGAATCGAAAAAGCGGCTGAAGCCTATAACAAAGCCGCCGGCAGCTGGGAAAGGCGCACCCTGCCAAGCGTTCGCAAGCTAAGAGACCTGGGCGCACGCACAGGGAAAGAAGTCGAGCCGCTTCAGCAGGCCGAAGTCCCGATGCAATCATTACTGCCGACGGAAGAAGATGCCAACCTGACAACGCGACGTGCTCTATAGGCGAATCGTCACCCCCGGTGCCGCCCCAATCCATCTCGTATCCCGAAATTTTGATTTGAAGCACGAAGGTGATTAAGCTACCCGACGGTTCCAGCCATCGCTTCAATGAAACGAATGATCGAGGGCTCATCGTGACAAACAATGGCATCGTGTATGGGCTCCATGATCGCCCACCAGCGGCCCGGGCGTTCGTACTGGCCTTGCAACACGCGCTGACCATGTTTGGCGCAACGGTCTCCGTACCGCTTTTGCTCGGGCCCGAAATGGGCATGGACCGAGCACAGATCGGCGTCCTGATCTCATCGGTCATGCTGTGCAGTGGCGTGGCGACGCTCGTTCAATCGACCTTCGGCTCACGGCTGCCGATCATTCAAGGCGTTTCGTTTTCCTTCCTCGCCGCGTTTTTTGCGATCATCAGCTATGGAAAAACCGTGGGATGGGGACCCGCGACGATGATGCAATACATCGCAGGCACGATCATGGCCGGGGCGCTTGTTGAAATGACCATCGGATTCAGCGGTTTGATGGGCTGGCTGCGGCGCATCCTGTCGCCGGTCGTCGTCGGTCCGGTGATTATGCTGATCGGACTGGCCCTGTTTCTTCACGGCGCGCCGAAAGCCGGAACGCATTGGCCGACCAGCACGATGACGATTCTGCTGGTCATCCTGTTTTCCATGATCCTGTCACGAAAGTCGAGGTTCTTCCGAATCTTTCCCATACTCAGCGCCCTTGTGGTGGCGTGTTTCGCTTGTTGGCTTTTGACGAAGACAGGCATCTTTAGCGAGGGCCACCCTGCGAGGATCGACTTCGACTCAATCCAACACAGCACCTGGGTTCGTTATGACCCGGGTGAGCTATTCTTCCCCTGGGGCTTACCCAAGTTTGCGACAGGCTTCATCATCGCCGGATTGGCGGGTTATCTCGCCTCCATGATCGAGTCTTTCGGCGACTACCATGCCTGTTCGCACATGGCCGGCGGCGGCGACCCGACACCGCGGCAGATCTCTCGCGGAATCGGGTGCGAGGGCGTCGGCTGCATGCTCACCGGTGTCCTCGGCGGCTTCAGCTCCACGTCCTATTCGGAAAACATCGGTCTCGTGGGTCTGACCAAGGTCGGCTCACGCTACGTCGTGCAGATCGCTTCGATCATCCTCATCTTGCTCGGCCTGTTCGGAAAGTTCGGCGCATTTGCCGCCACCATCCCCGGACCTGTCGTCGGAGGTCTGTATTGCGTCCTGTTCGGACTGATCTCCGCCATCGGCGTGCAGCAGCTCGCCAAAGCCGACCTTTCGAGTGATCGGAACCTGTTCATCGCCGGCTTCAGTTTGTTCATGGGACTAAGCGTGCCGGCTTATTTCGGCGGATGGGCGCCATACGCTCCCGGCTGGGAAGCACATGGCATCAGTCTGGTTCAATCCGCCGAGCAGTTTCTGTCGAAGTTTTCTGTGATACGCGAACCCAAGGCCTGGGCGCAATCCATGAAGACGATTCTGGAATCGATCGGATCGACCGGCATGGGCGTAGCCGCCATCATCGGGATCATCCTGGACAATATCATCCCGGGCACACCGGAGGAACGGGGCTTGGAAATTCCAAGCCTTTTGGTGCCGGAGGCCGCCGATGCCACGGAAGGCGGACCGGTCGGCAAACGATAACACACAACATATGGCTGTGCTTCGCTCGGCCATACCTCCCTCCTTGGAGAAAATTCATGGCTGACGACGGATTGACTTTTCTGCAAACACTCAAGCGACCGGGATTGATCGCAATGATTCACGTCGGCGCGCTGCCGGGCACGCCTCGATCGACCATGAAAGTCGGCGAGTTGGCGCAACAGGCCGTCGCGGAAGCGGCCGTCCTGGCCGACGGCGGTGTTGATGCCATCATGCTTGAGAACATGCACGACGTGCCTTATCTGAACCGTTGCGTCGGGCCCGAGATCGTTGCGGCCATGACGTCGATCTGCTCGGCCGTTCGCGCGGCCGTGTCCTTGCCGTTGGGTGTTCAAATTCTGGCCGGCGCGAATCGTGAGGCGATCGCCGTCGCATACGCCACGGGCTGCCAGTTCGTACGCTGTGAAGGGTTCGTCTTCTCTCACGTCGCGGATGAAGGTCTGATGCCCGACGCCGATGCCGGGCCGCTGCTCCGTTACCGTAAGATGATCGGGGCCGACCGTGTGGCCGTGCTTGCCGATGTGAAAAAGAAGCATTCGTCGCATGCGATCACATCCGACGTCGACCTGGGGCAAACGGCCAAGGCCGCGGCCCTCTTCGGCGCCGACGGGATCGTGGTCACCGGCGCGTCCACCGGCGAACCGACACAGCCTCAGGACGTCGCCAAGGTAGCGAAAGCCGTGGACCAGGCCGTCTTCGTCGGCTCAGGCGTCAGTCCGGAAAGCGTGGCGTCATTGGCGCAGCACGCCGACGCCTTGATCGTCGGAAGCTACCTCAAGCGCGACGGGCACTGGGAAAACGAACCCGACTCGTCTCGCGTCCAAGCGATGGTGACCGCCGTCCAGGGACTTTAGCGCCGCCGTACTCTTCGATACCTCATGCAACCAACCCCCAACATCGTCATCGACATGGTCATCATGCCGGTGCCGGGACAGGGCTGGCCCGCTGTCACATCGCACGCGCTGCCGACGCCATCACCCGTTGTCGTCTTCCTGAAACGGGTTGGGGCACAAGAAAACAACCAAAAAGTCCGATAAAAATTGCCGCCAATGCCGCTGTGGGCCGCATGAATCGACATAATCCATCCAACGTCTCTGAGAACGGCCGTTTCGATCGCCCCGAGATTATGCAATGCCGTTGTTCGTCGGCGAGATTATACTTTTGTAAGGGAGCATATGATGATGCATGCCACACCTACCAAAACATTCCGGCATAGACTTTTCTCACGACGCCCTTTGATCTTCTTCTTCCTTCCGGCACTGGCAGCATTGCTTTGTTTTGCTGATCTTGCCGAGGCCCAGCGCCGAGGAGGGCGTGGTCACGGTCGATCGAGCTTTAGCCGTGGAGGCCGAGGGCACAGCTTCAACCGCGGCTTCGGTCGCCGAAACATCGGGCGTCGCCACTTCGGCCATCGCCGATCAGGAAACCGTCGTTTCAGCAACCGAGGTTTTCGACGTTTCGGGAACCGTGGCTTTCGGCGTTTCAACAGATCCGGACAGCGACGCTTCAACCGCGGCGGCTGCCGGAACTTCAATCGAAGCGGCCATCGCCGATTCAACCGAGGCGGCATTCGACAGAATTTCGGCAGAGGATTTCAGCGCCACCATAACAGACGTCACTACAACGGGCATCGCTATCGTCGCAATCATTCCAAGTTTTGTTTTCCTCGACGTCAGGGATTTTCCTCCCACCGTGGATATGGTCATTACAAATACGGCAAACCGTTCCGCAGCTTCGGCGTCGGCTTCGGCGGCAGCGTTGGCTATGTGGCCCCATACCCCGTTTACCGAGAATATCCTATAAACAATGTTTACGTCGGTGGCCCACCCGTTGTGATCGACGCAAGACAACTCGAACCGTCACTGGAGATTGGGCGCGAGTTGATCAGGAACAGAGAATATGACCGAGCCGCCGACGCGTTGCTGCAGGTCGTGCGAGCGGACACGGAAGCCGGACTGCCGAAACTCCTGTTCGGCCATGCACTGGCCGCGGCCGGAGACTACGGCTACGCCGCTTATGCCATTCGACGCGCCCTCATTCGAATCGACCTGGATACGGTCATGCCGGGGATGAAGGATCTATATCACGACGCGCAGGAGTTCGACCGTCTGCTTTATGCGCTGCATCATCACGCCCGCAAGAATCCTTCAGACCCGGATGCACACATGCTTCTGGGCTATTTCAGATACTTCGGAGGGCGCCACAACGAGGCCATCGAGTCTCTAAATCAGGCCTTGCGCTATGATCCTGGCAACCACCAAGCGCAGCTACTCCGCGAGCACGCGCTATCCAAAGAGCGCGCCAATTCACCGATGCGCGAAATCGAGCCTAAGCGTGTTTACCCTCCTGCGGCGGACAGCTCCACGCTCGAATGAGATTCGTGCCGAGCCTATGGACAACCCGACCCTGCCAAAAGGGCGTTGACAAAAACGGGGATGTCTGACGCGCCGGCGCCGCCGCCGTCCAGGTCTGCACACAAACAATTGCCGCCCAACCCGAGTATGCAGTTAACAAATGACTGGATGTCATTGCCATCCACCGATCCGTCGGCAACGCAATCGCCCGGACAACCGCCGCCGAGCGGCAATGGAACGTCGACGAAGACATCGGTCGGACTGCCCGGCCGGAAAAGGCCGATGGTCATGATGCCCTGGGCAGGCGCCTTGTCCGCGTCAAACGAAAAGTTATACATCGTGCCGAAGCGCAAAGCGTTGCTGTTTGGATTCTGTGCGAACGACTGGGGACTCGACCAAATGACACTGGTGGGGTTGACGGCGTTGTTCCAATCCGTGTTATCGAACGGCTCCCCGGAATGATAGTCCACATCGTGGAAACCGATGTTCGTCACATTGGTTCCGGCGGCAATGGGAACCTTCACCGAGCCTGCGGAACGATGAGAATTCAGATTGAAGATGGCATAATCGTAGCGCCATTGCCCGCCGCCCAGATCCGTGACCTTGGAAGCAACGTGGAATCGGCCTTCATTCGGAACGTCCGCGTTCACGATCTCGACGGAAGCATCCGGGACGTTCAGGCCGCCGCCGTGGTCCTGCCATGCAAAGATCGCGCCAATGCCCTGTTGCATCGCGTCGGTCGGTGTCAGGTCAAAATTGTTCCCGACCACAAAGCGTTGATAAGACGCATTATTCATCGCGTTGCCGTTTGCGGCATCATCCGGCGCAACGTAAACACCTTCGAGAAAGTAAAGAGCATTTGAATGGTCCAGATCCGCCTCGCGAATTTGCAATCGTTTATAGATCGCATTGCCACTTCCTCCGGATGGTCCCGGATAGTCGCCGGTGAAGGCGTTGACGTCCGACCTTGGCCCAAACCGACTGTGACCGCCGTTGTAAAATGGGCCGTAGACATCCAGGCATCCGGCGCCGAGCACACTTCCGCCCTGCCCGCTGCACGGGAGTCCACATCCGGATCCGGCCGCCGCCGTGGTCCCGTTCTTGAGCCAAGACATGCCGATCTGTTCCAACCGACCGGTGTCAAGATCCATGCGATAAGCATTCATGCCGAACAGGGGCGTCACACCACCCCATTGCAGATTCACGTCGCCGATATTACAGGTGTAAGTCCCGAGGGAATAACCTCGAATGCCGCCGATGGCGCCCCAGTTTTCGATTCCCTGACAATTGCTGTAAACCACGTCCGCGCCGTTGCTGCTGCCGCACGGATTGAATGCACAATCGGTGCCCAATCCACGCCAATCGCCGCTCATGGCCTGACATTCGCCTTCGGACCCAACGACGACGCATGAATCATCCATTAGACAACACGCCCCGGAGGGCTCCCCGTTGTCGCAGGTCAACACGATGTTTCCACTTCCTTGGTCATTGATCTGGAAACCACCGACACGAATCAGATAACAATTTCCCTCTGTCACGAAGACCGTCACTTCAGACGTAAAGCCTGGACATCCGGACGTATCATCATCGCACCCCAAGAGCGTGAGACTGCCACAGTCACAACCGTCATAAACCACGAGATCCGTGTCATAGAAGGCCGTGCCGCACGTGCTCACGGTCAAATCGCCCGTGCACGTCGCCGTATAAACGAACCAGATGTCGTTGTAGGTCTGGCCGTCGTGTTCGCATGTTCCATGAGCCGGCCCGTCCGTCGTCGCGTCGGAGGTACTGAATGCCGTTGAACCGTCGTTGATTGGAATCGCATCGACACAATCGTCGTTAGCGGGCTGTGCAAGTGCGGCCGCGGGCCCGAGCAAGAGCCCGGCCAAACAAATGATTAGATACGGCTTACCATAATTCCCAACTCTCTCCATCGTACAGCTCCTCTCCCCCTGGACACGGCTCGCCAAACAACCCTCAAAACTTTGATTGTAACGCAAAAACTCGACGGAACTCAAGATGAAGATCGCGCACAAATCGCCCACTCGCACCCACTCGGCAAATAAGGCTGTGTCATTTTACCATATGTATATTTTGGCTTTAGGAACGATTGCTGCGCCGGGACCGTCAAGGGGAGATTTCAAAAAAAGTCCATCCGACCGCTTTCAATAGGCCGTCGACAATAAGAACCTTCGTACCGGCCACCGTCAACGCCACACGATAGAGCTTTACAAAGGCCTCTCGCGAAACGTGGCGGAGAATGCGCTTCCCCAAAAACGTGCCGATCACTGCAGCAATCGACATGGGTATCAAGAGCGACGAGAATTCCATGAACTCAATGGTCCCGAGCGCGGCAAAGGCGATGATTTTCAAGGCGTGGGTCGATACCTGACAGATCGCCTTCGTGGCGATCAGGTGCTCCTTGACAAAATTGCGATGGGCAAACAACGGGGCAATCAAAGGCCCCGTCGCCCCGACGGTCAGCGACGCCGCCCCTGCCACAAACCCGAGCAGCGTGAAATCATAACCATGCCCCGGCCGCACGGTCTTCTTGGGCTTTGGAAGAACGACCACCACGAGGATGTAAAGGCCGATGACGATCTTGAGGTACGGCTCGGCCGATCCAACCGATGTATCCGCCGCGCCCGGTTCCCCTGACACGCCCAACATCCACAAGATGAGCCCGGCGACCGCGACCCCGGGCAATGTGCCCATGAAAAATTGCCCGACCGTCTTCCAATCCACCGCGCTCCAATAGGCCACCACCCGAGATCCATTGCTCACCAATTGCGCGGCGCCGTGCAACGGGATGGCCTCCGCGTGAGCCATGAAACCAAACATCACGGCCAGCAGCAGAATTCCACCGCCCATACCGATGATTCCGCTGATCGTCGCGGTGACAAGCGCAGCGAGGGTCAGAATAATAATAATCATGGGGTAGAATTTTGAATGGATTCGGCGTCGTCGGCCGGCGCAGATGTCGTAGAGGGCTCGCCCCGCGCGGCTTTTGCATCGGATAATAACTGTTGCTGATAGTCCAGAAGTTGTTGCGTTGCAATTGCCCGTTGCTGTACGGCCCTGGCCTGCGCTCTTGAGGCCCTTAGGTAAAGCACCGCGGAGAAGCTGCCCAAACCAAGCATGAACAACGAAGCGATCACCAACACAAACCCGACCACGCGCCGACCTCCCGAGCGCGCGCGCGAACTGACGACAACGCCGGCTTCAATGAACAAGCAACCACACTCAGGACAACGATTCGACGGCGAGCCCGTCAAGTTGTAGCCACAACGGCCACAACGCGGAGCATGCACGGACCCGGTTTGGCGGCGCGATGTCACGATCAGATACACACCGCCGGCAAGGCAGCCGAACAATATCACGGCGATGACAATTCCGAAGATACCCACATGACACCGTTCAATGGAGTGGTCGCCAACTTTGATCGCCCATCAGTTTACTCCGCCAGGTTTCAAACGGCCATTTACTCATCCGGAAACTGCGCCGGCGACAGCCCGATGTTCACGATGCTGCATGCCAGTTTGGGCTCCAGCCCGAGTTTCCGGGATTCCTGAATCAATTCATCGCTTTCCGCGCCGGGGTTCACCATGAACTCCCCCGGCTCCACCGACGCGATGGACGGCAGCAGCTGAACACCCAGTTTCGGCGGAAGATAGATCGTGACACGATCCAATGAAACAGGAATATCCGAAACCGACGAATAGGCCTTGAGGCCCTCTATTTCTCCGCCTTTCGGATTGACAGGGTATACCTCCCAGTTCTGCTGCACATGAGCGCGAACCGATTTGTTGCTGAATTTGCGCCGGTCCGCGGACGCACCGATGATGGCAACGGTCTTCTTCGACATAACATCGTTCTCCTAAACCCCGGCCATTGTAGGCCCCTTCAAATATTTTTCCGAGTAGACCGAGGCGCGTAGAACCCACCCAACGGCCTTTTTCCGACACCACGCGCGTTCACTTCAGTACGAACGACAAAATCACGATGTCCATCAGCATGTGCCAGAGCACGGCCGCGGAAATGCCCCTTTGGACGAGGACGAAGTAGCCAAGGAAGAACCCGCCAAGCGAAAGAAGCGATGTGCCAAACCAGCCGTTCGGAAAACCGCCTAACATCGCGAACCGTAGCGCGAGAAGTTAAAGGCCGGAAGACAGGTCATTGACGCGATGCGGAGCGAGCCCCTGAAAGCCTTCCGGAAGATGGCGCTGCTCGACAGCCATCATCGCCTGCCAGGCGATCATCACCAATGCGACGGCCGCCAAAGCGCGGAGCTGCTTGACGGTGAACGTCAGAATCCCAAGCAGGACCGCTGAAATGCCGGCGAGCAGCAGACTCGCAGGGCTGTCCCAGATTCCGCGAAACGGAATCAGTACGATTGCAACAGTGATCAACACGGCAATCAGAAATGCCGGAAATAACTAACTCCTTCTTGGGTGGCGCCGGAGGCGCCACCAACTTACTCCATTCCGCCACCTAGCACTCTCTCAGGCTTGAGCGGCGTTCTTAGATCCACCGTGCACGGTAAAGTCCGTCGGTGTTAGCAGATTGGGCCATCGGATTCACGCGAAGACAGGACCGTCGCGATCTCAATCTTTTGGAACAGTCGCGCAAACAATCATGCTGTCATGATTGCAGCTTCTTGAAATCGGCGAGAAACCTCTCCAGACCGATGTCGGTCAACGGATGGTTCAACATCTGGCCGAAAACCTTGAAAGGCATCGTCCCGATGTCCGCCCCGGCTTTGGCCGCTTGCACAACGTGCAACGGATGTCGAAGACTCGCGGCAAGAATCTCGGTCTTAAAGCCGTAGTTGTCGTAGATCAAACGGATTTCTTCGATCAGTCCCATCCCATCATGACCGATGTCGTCCAGCCGGCCGAGGAACGGCGAACAATAGGTCGCCCCGGCCTTGGCCACAATCAGCGCTTGGAGCGGCTGGAAGATCAACGTGCAATTGACCTTCATGCCTTCTTCCACACAGATCTTCAAAGCCTTGACGCCTTCGGGAATGGTCGGCAGCTTTATGATGATATTATCCGCGATCTTGACCAGCTCGCGCGCTTCCTTGACCATCCCCTCACAATCCGTTGACACGACTTCCGCCGACACCGGACCCGGGATGATCTCGCAGATCTGCCCGACGAGCGTCTTAAAGTCCTTACCCTCTTTGGCCACCAGGCTGGGGTTTGTCGTCACGCCGTCGACGATGCCCATGGCCGCGCCGGCCTGCAACTCATCCAGATTCGCCGTATCGAGAAAGAATTTCATGGCTTCAGATCACTCCCGGATTCCAGGCGTTGGCTTTCATGAATATTTCATTCGTTATTTTAACGCGTCGGAAAAAGAATGCGAATCGGTGTCGCCCCGCTAACTTGATAAGACGTCGATTTCCGCAAGCTCTCGCTCCACGTCGGAAACACTCAAGGACTCGCCGTCGTTCATGCGCTGAATGATTTCGTCGATCTTACGTTTTCCCGGTTCCTTGCGAAGCTCCCGGATGAAGCCGTCGTAGAAATGTTCCCCCGCCATGGCCCGGCCGATTTCCTTCTCCTTGTTATGGTCGTCAAGCTCGGTGAAATACACGACGCGAAACTGCCGGTCGTACTCGGCTTCGCGATAGATTTCAAACATGATTTTGTCCGCAGGCGTCGGCAACTGAATCTCCTTCCCATCGCCGTCACTCGATCAAGCCAACCACTCGGTAGTCTTTTATCTTTTGACAAATCATACAACAAGCTCATGACAGGGGGAAGCTGCCCGTCACGGGCGCAGCGAACGAGACTCACGTTGATCGCCGGAACGCTTGGGCACAGCGTTTGGTCAACATGTCGCGCGTCTTATGAACCCGAGGCGACTTTTGATGGGCGGGTTTTGTTGTCGATGATCGAATTCCCGGCGGCCGACAGCTCCGGATGGTTTTCCGCCGGTTCTCCGGGGCCCGACTGGCTCTCAAGTGACGCCGTCGCTTCTTCAAGAATGCCCGAAGGCGACTCGACCAAGATCTCCGGAGGTCGGTTTTTCTTCCTCAGATTATGGTAATACTCCCAGAATCCCCAGGCGATCAAACTGCCGACCAACACGCCGCCGAGCACGAACGAGCCGATCCGAGCGCTGTCGAAGACCACTTTGATCTTTTCGCTGAAATACCAACCGGCCCAGATCCAGGCCGGCACGGAAAACAAAGCGGCCGAGCCGTCGAATACCAGAAGCTTCCAGTAAGGCACGCGAAAGACACCGGCCGTGAGGAACATGACCGCGCGAATCCCGGGCATGAAGCGCGCCGCAAACAGGATTTTGGCGCCGTGGTTCTCAAATTTGTCCCGGGCCTTCTCCAGCAGCCAGGGCTTGGCGATCTTCCGAAACCATCGTTTTTCAACAATTCCGGCGCCGTACTTCCTGCCCAAATAAAATAGACAGGAGTCTCCAATCATCACTCCTGCAAAGCCGGTGAGGATCATCAACACCAGGGGCTGGATGTCATCTCCGTGGGTATGCCGAACGATTAGGCCGGCGATGATCAGAGGAATGTCTTCGGGAAGCGGCAGGCCGAATCCGGCCGCAATAAGAACCGCGAAAAGACCCAAGTAGGAGGCGCGGCTCAGAAAATCCAGAAATATCCCTTCCACGGATCACTCCGGTGATCGAAAATAAACAAGAACCTGCGTCAACCGGGGGCAGCCACGAGCGACGGTTCGGCTTCATCACTCAAGGCCTTTGGGCTCGAAACAAGACGCCCCAGTGCTTCATCGGCAGCCGTGCGTACTCGCTCTTCTTGATCCGCACTCAACATCCTTAGCCAAACGTGTTGATGCGGACCCTCTACTGCAACAATATATCGGACCAACCAGATCCGCCTCCCGACCGAAATTTCGGGCAGTCGCCTTTCCATTTCCGCTCGGCCTGCGGAGCCCAACCGATACAGCGCGGCACATGCCTCATCCGCAGCCGCGGCCTGCCCCTCCACCAGACATTGCCCCATCACTTTGGCCGCCCGAGACGGCGGCTCAAGCTCGCTGAGCGCCTCGACCGCCGCCGCCGCGATGTTTTCTCGGGCGTCGTGACGAAGCTGGAGCAGGGCCTTCTCTATTTGCGGATTGTCCAGGAATGCGCGCGAAATCTGAATGGTCGCCCACTGCTGCCGTTCCGAACGAGAAGCGACCATGCTGCCGGCCACCTCCGGAAGCACATACGCGGCCAACTTCGGGCGGGCCTTGAGAAGGGTCACCCGATCCTCAAGCTCTGCGGCCGTTCGATTTTCAAGCGATGAAATAATGACCTCAAGGTCTTTCTTAAGTTGATGGTGACTGTAGGCGCGCCAGGCCAAAAACACGGCGGAACCTGCGATGGACACCGTTAATACGCAGGCGCAAAGCGACACAAGCACCGGCCCCCAAAACCCTCCCGATCTTGAAGGCTTGACATTCTCTGCTTTGGAACGATTCAAAACTCTGCCCTTCGACGGCGAAAAATAGACATTTGTATAAATCTTGCGGGTCGTTTCTACGGACCTTCCGCATCAACCCCCAGCAGTTTCGTAATCCGCTCAAAATCATCTAGATTGTAATACTCTATGACCAGCTTGCCTGCATTCCGCCGACGACCTTCCAAAATTGACACCCGTGTCCCAACGGCGGCCTTCAGGCGATGCTCCATGTCAACAACTGCGGGCCGCTTCTCGGCTTTTATCTTCTCTCCCTTGCTTTTCTTGGACGCCTGCGAGATTTCGGCTTCTGCCCTGCGCACGGACCAGCTTTCGCGGACAATCTGGTGAGCGAACTGCCGCTGGGCATTCCTGTCCGACGATCCCAGAATCGCTTTGGCATGCCCGGCCGTCAGTTCACCTTTGGCCACCATTTCGAGAACATCTTCGTGAAGCGACAGCAGCCGAATGTAGTTGGTGACCGTGGCACGATCCTCCCCCACCCGGGCCCCGATTTCCTCATGAGAAAGGGCGTGCTTTTGGTGGAGCATTTGATAGGCTCTTGCACGTTCCACGGGGTTTAGGTCTGCACGATGAATGTTTTCGACGAGCGCAAGCTCAAGAAGCTGATCATCGGGGACACTGCGGACAATGGCGGGAATCTCCGACAACTCCGCCAAACGGGCCGCACGAAGACGGCGTTCACCCGCGACCAGCTCATATCCGTCCCCAACAGCACGGACAACCACCGGCTGCAGGGCCCCCCGGCGCCTTAGTGAGTCAGCAAGTGTGGCGAGTAGATCAGGGTCAAACTCCTTTCGTGGTTGCATTGGGTTTTGACGAATACGTTCCACGTGGATCATGAGCAGCCGTTGAGGTGTGGCGCCACCTTCCTGGCTAAGCATTGAACCGACCGCCGCTGGTTCTGCTTGCTGGCTGGGAATAACGGCACCAGCAGGACTTGTGTGCCCCAAATCTCCGGAGATCAACGACGACAAGCCTCGCCCGAGTCGCTTATTCGCTTTAGACATGAGACGCCCTCCGTGGTGGGAGAAACCAATGTAATTCCACGCAAGTTCCACGTGGAACAAGCCGCGAGTATTCGCAAGCGGCCACCATCCTAGTCACGGCCATTGTCATTATCAATACTGCCAGAGAGGGGGCCAAGAAAGCAGGGCCCACAAATCCTCCACCAACAATCCTTTTCACAAAAAACAAAAGATGGCCCGATAACAATCACAGCCACTAAATGGAATCGAGCAGGCGCTGTTTTTGCGCCAACAAGACGAATCCGAGAAAAATATCTACGATCTCGGCCGGAATCAACTCTTTCGTGCTAACATAATCCGGAAACCGCGACGGGGCCCAATTCAGGAGACCAATATGCAACGATGGTTCGTCATTCTTGTTTTGGCCGGTCTTTGTGGCAGTCTTTCGGGCTGCGCAAATGACCCTTATTCTCAGAGGCGAATCCAAATGAGAGAAGCACATCTCCAAATGACCGTGCAAGACCTTGCCAAACGAGAAGAAAGAGCCCCTTCGCAGCTTGACCAAAAAATTGAGGCGATAAATTCGTGGTGGCGCTCCGACATCAAAAAATTTAATGACAGAATGCCCACCCTCGGAGATTATTTCTGGTAATTCGCCGCGCGGATTGAAATATAGACGGAAGTATATAATGATGCAGTGCCATGATTGCGAACTCTTCGTGCGGGGCCCGACAGGCCAGGCCACATTCAAATGCGACCCCTTCACGAACATCAAGGAGCCGGAGTGCCTGGCAAAGTGGCAACTCCTCAAGACCGGCGAGTTGACCCACAAGATGGACCGGCTCGTGAAGGCCTATGAAGCCACGCTCGACATCTACCGGCGCATGCAGCCGCTCCAAGAAAAGATGTTCAAGCACATGGAGCGCGAAATTGACGAAGTGGACGAGGCGGACTCATGGAAACACGGCACCAATGAAGAAGACGAAGACCTGGAAGAGGGAGACGACTACCGATAACAACTAAACCCGCCACCTACGCGGTACCGGCCCGATTCCCCACCAAACGCCTCGCGGCATCAATGATTCCATTTTCAGACGGCAGCACGTTGTCGGCTGCGGGCCCCAACGGAATATAGGTATCCTCGCCGGTGACACGACGGATGATTGGCTGCGTTCGGCAGTGCTCTACAACCCCCGTAATGATTGCTTCGGAGAGGCCACCCGTCCGGCGCCCCTCATCGACGACGAGTGAATATCGACAATCATCTACATGTTGTGCGATAAACTTGTGATTCAGGGGACCCAACCATCGCAGGTCGATGATTCTCGCATTGATATCATATCGCTCCTTCAGCACTTTCGCGGCCCTCAAAGACAGATGAACGCCGTTCCCGAAAGTGATAATCACAAGATCACTCGCGTCCTCGTGATAAACCCGGCCTTCACCCAACGGAACGGCTCGGTCCGGCTCCGGGTAGGGGAACAACCAGCCGCTATCTCCTTTTTCATAAAGGTCCTTCGTCATATACAGAGCGATCGGCTCCAGAAATGCAACAACACGGCCGTCTATTTTTGACAGGGCTGCGGCAGTCCGAAGCATCCCTGCAGCATCGTCGCCTCGCGACGGGCACGCGAGAATCAGCCCCGGGATATCCCGAAGGGCGGCGATGCTGTTGTCGTTGTGGAAGTGTCCGCCAAACCCCTTTTGATAGGCCAGCGAGGCGATGCGAATGACCATCGGATTACGAAACTGATCGTTCGAAAAAAACTGCATCGAACAGGCCTCGCCGCGAACCTGATCGCAGGCATTATGAAAGTAAGCGAGGTATTGAATCTCGGGAATCGGAAGGAGGCCCATATAACCGGCGCCTTGGGCGAGTCCCAGAATCGTTTGCTCGTCCAGCTGCGTATTGAAGACGCGTCCGAACTTGAAGCGCTTGTGCAGGCCGGCCATCACATGGTAAACGCCGCCTTTGGTCGCAACATCCTCGCCGAAGACGACACACTCCGGATACTTGGCCATCACATCGAAAAGCGCGTGATTGATTTGTACGGCCAAATGCCGTGGCTGCGACTTCTCAGGCAACCTTTCCTCGCTTCCAAAAACATCGATACGGCGCGCCTGATAGTCCGCGCGAGTCGCTTCTTGGTGTACGCGTTCCGGATGGCAGGGGGCCAGCGCCTCCATCACCTCTGCCGCGCTGTTCAGTCGTGGACGGGAAGCGGCCTTGGTTGCCGCCGAGGACGTCTGTTCGCGAATCGCCTCATACTGAGCGAGTATTTGAGTCGCGGTCATTAGGCCGTGCTTCAGGACTGTTCGCGCTGATTGCAATAGAGGATCTTCCGCCTCCGCCGCCTCGATTTCCTCCAGACTCCGGTAGGACGCTTCCATGTCACTGCCGGCATGGCCCAACATCCGAACCAACTTGAGGTGCAGGAACACGGGCTCACGTCGCAGCCTGCAATGTTCAACCGCGCGACTGACCGCTGCGTGAGCATCCACAAGGTCCAGTCCATTCCCCTGGACATAGGTCATGCCGGGATATTTCATGAACTTGGATTCGATCCAACCACGGGGCGTTCGAACCGAGATCCCGTAACCGTTGTCCTCACAGACAAACAGGACCGGCATCGGAATGGATTGATAGCTCCCCCAACACGCCGCATTGAATGCGCCCAGAGCTGTGCTGTGGTTACAACTGGCGTCGCCAAAACTACAGACCACGATGCTGTCGTTCGGAATCGGCAAACGGGTCCCCAGGCGCCGCGCTCGAACAATCGCCAGAGCCGTTCCCACCGCTTTGGGGAGATGGCTGGCAATGGTGCTGGTCTGCGGCAAGACCCAAAGCGGCGCGCTGCCCCAGACCTTATGTCGCCCCCCGGCAATGGGATCCTCGCTGCTGGCGACCTGCGAAAGCACCGTGTCGTAGATCATGTCGATGCCCGACAACTTGCGAGACCGTTCCGCCATGAACGCACCGCTACGATAATGGAGAAAAGCCGGGTCGGTGTGTCGCGTCACGCGACCCACGGTGGCATTTCCTTCATGTCCTGCGCTGCCGATGGTGTAGAAGCCGATATCGCGCGACCGCATTTCCCGTGCGACCAGGTCGAGATGCCGGGTGATCATCTGTGATTCGAACATCTCGATCAGGTCCTGACCCGTCAGATTGCGTCCTCCTGGCACGAGATCCGCCGGTGTCAATGCTTGCTTGGGAAGATCTCCCCAACCCTTCAGGAATGAGATGAACTTCTCGTCAACGACCTGGGCACGATTGTAGCGCATGCCTTAACAGTAGCTATTCCCGAGGCGGGAAGCAATCGGGACTTCCGCAAAATGCAGATGCGTTTAGTTTCACTATAATGAACTTCCAATGTCCCAAGGAGATTCGCAACAATCCGGCTTTCCCGGCGCGATGCAGTTGTTTCGAGTGATCGGCATCAGCGTCTATCTGCACTGGTCATGGGCGTTGGTGGCCGTCCTGGTCATCCAGACCCGGACCAGCATCTACGAATCTCATATTTGGAATGCGGCAGAGTATTTGACGCTCTTCGGGATCGTGTTGCTCCACGAGTTTGGACATGCCCTGGCCTGCCGATCCGTGGGCGGGACGGCCAGTCGGATACTCTTGTGGCCGCTCGGTGGAATCGCCTATGTCAATCCACCAAGGCGTCCCGGGGCCTTGTTGTGGAGCATCGCCGCCGGCCCGCTCGTCAACGTCATTCTCGTGCCAATCACCGTCGGACTGGTCATCGCCTCTTCCGCGCTGGTACCAGACGCGAGGGATTTGCGGATCTACCTGGAAATGGTGGCGACGCTCAATGCCGTGCTTCTGGTCTTCAACATGTTGCCGATCTACCCACTGGACGGCGGGCAGATCGTCCACGCGTTGCTGTGGTTCTTCATCGGTCCGCACAGAAGCCTGCGCGTCGCGGCCATCATCGGTCTCATCGGCTCTGGCGGGGCGATTCTCCTGCTTCTGCTTTGGGGGGAAAGCATCTGGCTCACCATCATGGCGGGCTTCGCGGCGATGCGGAGTTGGCAAGGGCTGAAGCAGGCCCAAGCGCTGGCGAAAGCGATGAATGTACCCCGACACGATTGGGCGAAGTGTCCATCCTGCCATGAGCCGCCCCCTGTCGGTTCGTTCTGGCGATGCGCGTGCGGCAACGGTTTTGACATGTTCGCGAGCGGCAGCCAATGCCCTTATTGCGGAGCGGGAAGCGCAATCACGGCGTGTCCGTTTTGTGGAACCGTTAGCCCGATTGCAGGTTGGGTCCCCAATCGGACGACGACCATCCCTGAAACCTAACAAGAATCTGAATGAAAAGGGGTCAAAATGCCTCTTTGCCGCAAAGCTCTCGGCCGACGATGAGTTCGTGGATGGTCTCTGTCCCCTCGTACGTAATCACGCTTTCCATGTTGAGCATATGTCGGATCGGGCTGCATTCGATGCTGATGCCGCCGGCGCCGAGAATGTCCCGGGCATCACGGGCAATGTCGAGCGCCATGCGGACATTGTTCCACTTCGCCATCGAGACCTGGCTGTGGTGCATCGTGCCTTCGTCCTTCAACCGGCCGAGTTGCAAAGCGAGAAGCTGGGCCGTCGTGATTCGACGGCACATGTCGGCCAACCGTCGTTGAATCGTCTGCGTGTGGGCGATAGGACGCTTAAAAACGATACGAACTTTCGAGTAGTCCAGCGCCTCCTTGTAACAGGCAATGGCAGCGCCGATCGCGCCCCAGGCGATGCCGTAGCGGGCCTGTGTCAGACAACTCAACGGTCCTTTCAGACCACGAACATTCAGCAGCATGTTCGCCTCGGGCACGCGGACATTGTCGAAGAACAACTCGGATGTGACCGATGCACGAAGTGAGAACTTGCGCAGAATGTCACGGGTCGTATAACCGGGCATCTCCTTTTCGACGATGAAGCCGCGAACGCCATCGTCGGTCATGGCCCAGACGATGGCGATGTCGGCGACGGTGCCGTTGGTGATCCACATCTTGGCTCCGTTGAGGACCCAGTCGCCGCCGTCTTTTTTGGCGTGCGTCTTCATTGTACCGGGGTCGGACCCGCCGTCGGGTTCAGTCAGGCCGAAGCAGCCGATCACCTCGCCGGCGGCCATCGGCGGCAGCCACTTCTGTCTCTGCTCCTCGCTCCCGAACGTCAGGATCGGGTACATGCAGAGGCTGCCTTGCACGGAGACAAAACTGCGGACCCCGCTATCGCCACGCTCCAGCTCCTGGCAAATCAGGCCGTAGCAAACGTTGTTCAGCCCGGCGCAGTCATAGCCATCGATGTTACAACCGAGCAAACCCATCCCGGCAATCTCGGACACGAGTTCTGAAGGGAACCGGTGATCTTCAAACGCTTGCGGGATCACGGGCAGGACTTTCTCATCGACAAATCGGGCGACGGCGTCCTGAATTTGACGTTCGTCCTCGGACATCAAACCTCGAACGTTGTAATAATCGGTGGCCTCGGGGGTCACCGCCGCAGCAGGGGCTTGGGCGGACATGAAAAACTCCAGGTGAAAGAATCGGACTTCGGTCGGCACTCCCAAAAGGGGCATATTCCGCGAATTAGTATAGCACAATCGTGATTTGGACGCATCGGGCGAGACGCATCACATTGTTTTCACATCGCCCAATTCTTATACTGAATGGACGTGTCTTAAAGCTGTCACTCGACAGGAGGGCGATCGGCATGAAAAAAGGTCTATTCACGTTCACGAGCCTCATTCTCGTACTCTTTATTTCGTCGGCAGCAACGGCTCAGGACTGCTGTGTTCCTGCCGATGCCAACACGGACCTCACGATCGACGCGCTCGACGTCCCGCATTTCGCTGCCGTGTTGCTGGACCCTGGCGGCGCCGAGGCCCAGTCCTTTTGCTCGTCGGATCTGAATGCCGACGGCGCCGTCGACGGTGAAGATATCACTGATTTCGTGCAGGCATTGCTCAATCCCGACACGGTTCTGTTCGACTTCGGACCGGTCCGTGAAGATCCCGAGGCCGAGCAGATTGCCCTGGAAACCCTCGGATTCAGCGGTTCGCTGCTGCCTTCCGACGATCTGTACGATTTGGTCGTTCAGGACCAGGCGTTGATTCGCGCGTCCGAGCCATTTGGCGAGTTCCTTGTGAACGAATCGCACTCTCCGGCCTGGATTCCCAACCGCATGATCGTCCGCATCTTCCAGGGCCAGCCTCGAGACCAATACAACTGCCTGAACGCGTTTTACCGCGTTATCGACGAGACCTTCCTGGTCACCCTGGGCAACGCAGACTGGTTCGTCGTCACTTTTCCCGGCAATCTGAATATTCGCGCCCTAGGCATGATCTACCAGCAGGCACCGGAGGTGGAGTTGACCCATCCCGACTTCATCGTCGGCCGTTCTAACGCGTGGGAACTGACCGAATCGCTGCTTGGCGGTTACATTTGGAACATCGATGACGGCTCATTCGATTGCGAAGACGGCTGCGACTGCCATATTCGTTATGTCTTCGAAAGTGACGGGGAGGGAGAGGTCAACATGTTGGACGCGACAACAGAAGGCGGCGGCGTTTGCGTGTTCCCGTTCTGAGTTCGTTCGACACAGGTCGGCAGAAGACTATTTTTCTTTCAATTCCAATGCACCGTTCCAATCGTCGGCCGGCGGAAAGGTCTTGAATTCCTGGCAGGCGGCGATGTAACGGCTCGCTCCGGCGTCGCCGGCATGGCGCGTCAGCATTCGCGTGAAATGTACGATGCAATCGTCCCACTTGCGTTCCTGATATAGGGTGATACCGGCCTCAAAACGTTCGATGTAGTCGCGCTGCTCGTCGGACAGCTCGCCCTTACGGCAGACAACTTCGTAGACGGGGACCGTCTGGGCCTTGCCCTTGACCTGCAGGGCGGCCAGATGACGGAACTCGTAGTCATTGAGCACGGCTTCACGAACGGAGTGTGAGACCATGACCTGCGTTCCGAACACTTTGTTGGCAGGCTCGAGACGAGCCGCCAAGTTCACGACGTCTCCGATGACCGTGTAGTCGGCCTTGAGTTCGGAGCCCATGTCGCCGTTGGCACAGAGACCGGTGGCGATACCGACGCGCATTTCAAGTTGTCGAAAGACGTCAGCGCCGAGTGTTCCATTCTGTTCTCGTTTCAGGCGTTCGAGGGCGTCGAACATCGCAATCGCGGTTTCGCAGGCCACGCGCGGATGCTGAGGCAAAGGGTCCACCGACGGATTGAAGAAGGCCATGATGCCGTCACCCATAAACTTGTTGATGAGCCCGCGATGTGACCAGATCACCTGGCTCATTCGCTCAAGGTACGTGTTGAGCACATGCTGTACGACCTCGGCATCTTCGGTTTCCGTGATGGAGGTGAAGCCTGCAAGGTCTGTAAAGAAGCAGGTGATATCGCGTGTTTGAACTGTCTTGAACGCTTGGGCGGCGTTGGGGCTTTCGGCGATCTTCTCGGCAATGGCCGGAGACGTGTACTGGCTGAGTTGTTTTCGAAAAAGTCTTTTGTCTCTCTCCGCGGTAAACTGGCGGAACAGCGTCACAAAGGCCCACGCAAGAAAGATCGTGACAACGATCGCAACCAAAGCGAACCAACTGTCCAGGCCTTGAAAGAGTGCCCTGCCGTTGAACAGCACAAAGGCCGCGATCAGAAGTACTGAAGAGACCAATGCGATTTTCGGGCCGCGTGTGGCGGTAATCGTGCCCGCAGCCATTCCCAGGAGCAAGCAGACCATGACTTCTCGCCAATGTCCGGCACGACTGATAAACCGATTCTGGAGAAAGCCGTTAAGCACGTGCGCATGGCACATGACGCCGTTCGTTCGAGGATCAATCGGTGTGGATACGATGTCGCCCTGAGCCGTTGCCGCAAAACCGAGAAAGACATATTTTCCTTGGATGGCCGCGGTCAGTTGTTTTTTCAGGCGACCGGCGGTTTCCGCCAGCAATGCGTTGGCTTGTTGAAGCTCGACGTATTTTCCCCGAAGCAACTCTCTTGCGGATCTAAATCGATCCGCAAGCGCGTTCAGCTCCGGGTCTTCGGCGAGTTCTTCCGGTGTAAACGTGTCGAGCTCCTGGCATGAAAGTTCGACGTTTGAGATTGCATTGTTCTGTTCCAGCTTTATGTGCGCGAGAAACTCCCGATAGTTTTGCTTAAGGGCCTCGATTTCATCCTGCGATCGATTTCCCAGAAGCCCGGCCAAATGGATCTCGCGTTCCATACCGATCAGTTTGTTCACGTTCTCGCGAAACGGGCTGTCGCCGTAATGGTCCGTGGTCTTCGCCTTATCCCCTTCCCCGATGGTTTTTTTGACCGTTCCTTTGGACGCCGCAATGACATCCGCGAGCAGATAATTGATGCGAGTCTCATTTTCTTTGATTTCGCGCCTGGCGCTCACGAGCGACCAGATTTTGGCGACGGAGATATGCGGGAAATCTCCGCCCGTGCGCCAGTCTTGCGCCGTGCCAGCCCATGGGATGATGAGATTGCCTCGCCCGTCCAGCGGAATTTCGAGCGATTTACTCCCATCGCGATATGGGATCACCATTAATCTCGGATGAGGCATGGTGATTCGATCCGGATCGAGGCCCAGAATATGGACGGCCGCCGCAAAGCCCAGGTGCTTGACGGCGACGCCCTTGTAGTCGATGAGAATCGGCACTCGGCGGACCGTTCCGTCGATATCTGCCTCGAAGTTGACAGACGCAATATCGCTGGCGGCCTTCGCAAGCCGATAGTCCAGCGGCACCGCGTTGTAGGCGCGATTCAGGTGGGAGGCCACATCAGGGCTCAGAGGATGGTACGCCTTTTTCAACTCCATCAAGCCAAGTTGGGCGCGATAAGCGCCCTTAACATCCTCGCGATCGGCTGTGTGACGGTCACGGTGTTTACCGAGGATCGCGGCTGCGACGTTTTCAAAGGAAGGAATCTCACCGCGATCAAAGTGTTGTTCAACCAACCGATAAGCAACTTCCCGTTTTACGCCGGCTACGACTGCGGTCACTTCAAGGAGGTCGGCATCGAGCCGGTCGGCGAGCTGCCGGTCGGTCAGCGTAAAGTCTCTCAACAGCTCATCGGTTGCGCGTAGTCGGAGCAACTCTCGTCGAACCCTCAACCGCTGGACCGGTGTGTTTTCCAGTCCGAAGGCCCTTATGGCATCGCCCACCGTCATCTCCTGATTGTCACGCCACCTGCGACGGATCCACCGCAGAAAGGGCTCGGGGGCGTCGGGCGCCGTGACATCCAATTGCACGGCCATCAGGACGTTGCCGGAATTCCGGATCGCATCCGCCAGTTCCAGATCGCCCAGGATCAGGTTCTGCTCAGAGATTTCTCCTGTAACTTCGACGTCCCCTTCAATGTCCGCGTCTTTGCTCAGGGCCGGATTGTCGATGTAAGGCTCCTCGGGTTCGCTAAGCAGCAAATCGACCATGATATATTTTGCGCCGAGCTCGTTCAGAACCCGTAGCGTGTCGGCATGCTGGTCTCGTCGCCACGGCCAGCGCCCCACCCTCTCCACCGAACTGTCGTCAATATCGACATGAACGATGGAATCACTGGGTTCAATGGTGTTGCACCACTGGACCCGCATATCAAAAGCCTGGAGTTCCATTCTCTCATCGAGAACGGCGAAGAATAATAGGGCGGACAGTCCAGTGACGACCAGACCGACCAGCGCGCCCGCGAATTGTGGTTTGTTCCTGAACATGGATGACGATGCGGCTTCGCATTTCGGTGAAGCTCGACACCTTTCTATAAGATTAGCGTCGGCAGGAGTTCAATGGTAGCAAGTGAGCCAGGAGCGACTTGTTCCCCCGTCAATTGTAGAGGGTCTTTATCCTGGAGGTCGGGTAGTAGCGGGCGAGGATGGCCTTGTAGCCCATGCCCCGCCGCGCCTTGGTTTCCATGCCGTGCTGACACAGGCCCACGCCGTGGCCATAGCCCCTGCCGTCTCGGAATAGGAAAAAATCCGGTCCGGCTTCGATGACGAAGTTGGTGGACTTTAAGACGCGACCGCCGACGGAGAGGCGGAAATCCTCGCCGACGAGTGTTTCGTTCTGTCCCGTTGAACCATCCAGGTGAATGCGAACGATGCGACCGTCGACGGTTAGTTCCTTGGGACGCAGGCCAACGATGGTTCCCAATCGAGCGATAGAAGGATAATTGGCGACGATACGCCGAGTGACTTCCGTCTTGGAAAGCTTGACCGGTTTCCAGCGATAGAACTTGGCGAGGTAGCAATCCTTGCACTCCACGTTGCCGCGCAAAGGCGGTACATCCGGATCGTTGGGCTTGAAATGGTTGACATGCTGCGAACGGCCGCCACAGGTTGAGGAATAATAGGTGCAGAACAGCTTGTCCTCTCCTTGATCACGCCAAACGCAAATTTGGCCTCTGGTCTCCGCAACGGCGCCTACCGCCCTTTCATCCTCTCCAAGCACCCCGATATACATTTGGCTGCGTTCGCTGTCGTACACATCAAACGTCGAATCGGCGGACCGATTTCTCTTTTGGTACAGCACATAGGTTCTGGCGGCCACGCATTGCGCTTTAAACGCCTCGTCGTGAAAACGGCTGGGCAACTCGCCACGGAGAACGCCACGGAGATAGGATTCGATGTCGACATGGTTTGTGACGAACAATCCGCCGGAATCGGAATGAATTCGGAGCAGACCGCGATAGGTCTTTCCTTCAACCACAATGCTTGCATCACGCATCGGGCTGATCAGGAGATCGTCGTTCGGATAGTGCGCGCCTCCGAGATTAATCCCGCCGGACGGTGCAACGCGGGCGGTGCAAACCGGCAACCGAGGCAGTTCTTGTTGAATCGGCTGCGGCGCCTCCGAGGAAATCTCAAAAGGACCGGTCACTTCAAGCTCGATGGCGGCCCGCGGCTTGCTCCCCAGAAGACGAACGCGAACCATGTGATCAACGCTGACTTCGGGCGGCTGAACTTCGTCCGTCGCAGGGCGTCGCCCAATAATGCGTCTTTCGGTAAGGGTATAGCACCCGAGCAGGAGAAGGCTCAGCGAAAACAGCGCCAGAAAGAGACTTCGCGCAGGACCGATTCGCTGGACCCAGTTGAACACTTCAGATCGACGCGGCTGGTCTTGCTCCGGTTGCAACGCACTCGCTCCTTCTCATGCGTCCGCGGTGTCACCGTACGAGCCGTGTACGGATCGGTCGAACGACCGCGGGCGAAAGCACAGTCGCCGTTAGCTTTCCCTCAAGGAAAGCCCAAACTGAGCCAAGCAGCTCTTGATCTCCTCCAACGAGGTCTGACCAAAATTTCGAGACCCCATCAGTTCAGCCTCTGATCGCACGGCCAATTCACCGACGGTCGTGATACCGAGAAGCTGAATACATTTCCTGGACCGGACGGACAACTCCAGGACGGACACCGGCTTATTCAGCACGTCCGGGTTTACGTCCGAACCGGCGAGGGCCTGGATCATGGCCTGCGATGCGACGGGGTTGGCGATGGGAACCTGAGCCTGAGGCCCCTGCCTCTTATCCTGAGACAGCTGCCCGAGCGCGAGCCCTTTTTGAGTCAGCATCGCCCTGATCTCCTTCAGCGACGTTTCGCCAAAGTTTTTGTAGGACAGCAGTTCCATCTCCGTCGTTCTGAGCAGGTCGCCCAGCGTGTGAATGTTCATCTTTTTCAGACAATTCCGGCTTCGAACAGAGAGCTCGAAATCGCTGACCGGGATATCGAGAACCGCGTTGCGTTTCTCCGTATCCATGATTTGCTGCTCATCGATGTACATCTGGCCGGCCGAGAGCACATCCTTCAGATAGAGCTGTGCGCGACCGTGATTGGGGTCCACGGCCAAAACGCGGCGGAGACAATCCGCTGCTTTATCATATTCACAGTCGTCCTCGTAAATCACAGCGAGGTTCATCAATGTGTTCACATGGACGAAATGATATCCCGTCGCCCGGATATAGAGCTCCTTGGCACGCTCGTCGACGCCGTGAAGATGAAGGAGGTAGGCGAGATGGAAGGTTGCCAGCGCATGGTGCTCATCAATATCGAGGGTGTGTTCCAGCTCTTCAATGGCCCTGTCCAAATCACCGATGGCCAGACTGTAACGGCCTTTGACAAAATGCCATTGGGCCAGCTCCTCTTCCTCGCTGATGCCGCTGAGGATATCCAGAGCTTTGTCTAATTCTTCAAGCAGGACATAGCTCTCGGCGCGTTGCATGTCGCAATCCGTCTTGTCCCATCCCTTTTGAGCGGCTAACTCGAACTGCTGGATGGAATCTTGATAGCGTTTCTGCTCTCGATATGCCTGTCCGAGGTAATAGAACTTGTCCGCAACGTCATCGGCTTTTTGCAGCCAATGCTCGCTCCTCTCGATACTCCCAAGGAGGAGATAAGACATCCCCAGCTTGAGCGCGGCCTTGGTGACGTCTCCTGTTCCGGATTCCGTCTCCTGTTCAAGCTGCGTCAGCAACTCCACGAATCTGTTGATTGACTCGCCACCGGCAAAAGCGAGCTTTTTGAGAGAGTCGTATGCCTCATGGTCAAAGACTTCCAGTTCGAAAATTGCGGAAAGGTCTAGGGTCATTTCCATGGTTCGCGGTCGATCTCCTAGCTAAGTGAAATGAAGACTGCCACCCCGACGACGAGGTCTCCTGCCATCGTTCGGTGTTACCCGATCAGCCCAACGCCAAGTTTCCAAACGCATTATTCTACCTACCGATCAAAAAATGACAAGCGTGCCTGAGGGCACCGGGTCCAGGGCGAAGATCCGAGTAAAACTACTCCACCCCCCTACAGCACCGGCATGCACATTTGTGAAATGCGATCATAATCGGGTTGTGAAAGCCGTCGGACCGTGTTATGATGCCGAGCACAGACTTAGGCTTGATCCCATTTTCGATTGTATTCTTAGATGATATTTACGTCATATGGACCAGCGCTTTTTTGCCGCGCCGATAAACCTTTGAAATAAGCGGGCTGGATATGATTACCGGCTTGAGTGACGCTGTTTGGGCCGACATTCTAGGCTATGTACGCACCCACTACTCGGCATTTGCCCGGGGGTGGTTCAGTCAGCTCCGCGCCGGTTCACTCAAACAGGGTCAACTCGACGTCTTCGCCGCCAACGGGGCCCAACTGACGTATCTTCGGGAGCATTGCACGCGTCCGTTCGTTGAAGCCGCCCAGGCCGCGACGGGCCGCCTTGTGTCCGTTGAGTTTTTGAACGGCGAAGAATCCGGCCTTGAGGTCCCCACGGCTGCCCTCCAAAAAACGAGAGAGCTTGCCTCTTTTGAGGGCGAGACCGCCCTTCTTCGTCTCAACGGCGATTACGTATTCGATAACTTTGTCCCAGGGCCCTGCAACCGGCTTGCACATGCCAGTTGTCTTGCCGTGAGTGATTCTCCGGGGACGGCCTATAACCCCCTGTTCATTCACGGGAACGTCGGCCTGGGGAAGACGCATTTGCTCCAGGCCATTTGCCATCGTGTTCTGGACCGTGCTCCGGCCACCCGGATCATGTACCTATCCTGTGAAACCTTTGTGAATCACTTCATCGAAGCCGTTGAGCGCGGCATCCTTAATCGTTTTCGTTATCGATACCGTCATGTCGATATGTTGGTCATCGACGATGTTCAGTTTCTTTCCGGGCGTGACCGCACTCAGGAAGAGTTTTTTCACACGTTCAACACGCTTTACCACGTCAACAAGCAGATCATTCTATCGGCCGATTGCACACCGCCGGAAATCCCAAGTTTGGAGGAGCGCTTGGTCAGCCGTTTCAATTGGGGGTTGATCGCGCGCGTGGATGCCCCGTGCATGGAGACGCGCCATGCCATCATTCGAAAGAAAATGAAGTTGCGGCAGATGGACCTTCCTGAGGACGTCATTCTCTTGATCGCCTCACGAATCGACTCCAATACGAGGGAGCTTGAAGGGGCATTGAATCGGATCCACGGGATGGCAGCCCTTGAGCACAGGCCGATCGACCTGGCCCTGGCCCATGAGGCATTGGGGGGGCAAGAAGAGTCTCCTTTACGCGAAGTGCGGATTCAGGATATCACGGACCTCGTGACGAACCGGTTCGGTGTGAAACTGTCGGATCTGACGGGGCGCCGTCGGAGCCGCTCGATTGCGCTGCCTCGGCAAGTGTGCATGTATCTGGCTCGGCAACTCACGCACCACAGTCTTGAGGAAATCGGCGGTTTCTTCGGAGGCCGTGACCATACGACCGTCCTGCATGCCAACAAGCTGATATCCAATCGCAAGGAAACGGATACCGGCTTCCGATCCCGGCTGGAAGAAATCGAGGTCGCTCTGACCAAGGGTGATCGATAGTCCACACAGGCGGCAGGCCCGGCCCGACCTTATCCCTTAAGCCACACGAACGAAACCCGAGTGACCAGACGCTTGCTCGTTTCGCGGTATTTGAGAGCGCAGCATCCGCATTGATCGACGCCTCAAAAAGTGACACGTGTTTGATGTTTTATGTGGATAACCTGCGTTGACCGAGGCATGACCACCGACAAGGCGTCCGTCTTTGTGACCAGAAGAAGATTTCCGCGCTTTGAGCACAGGGTCAATCACAGGTTTTGCAGCATAGACGAAACGGGCGAAACCGAGTAATATTAACGTTTTGTTTAGCTTACGCTCGAAGCCCGGCGCAGACAACCAATATCACATGGCCGACGAGAGACGACGACTGTTCTATTAAAGAACTATCCAATAAGAAGCAGATTTGACGGGGTTTGATAAATGAAATGTATCTGTGATCGACTAGCACTGCACGAAGCCTTGTCAGCCACTGCAAGTGTCACGCTCACTCGTACGCCCAAGCCGATTCTCGAGTGTGTTCAGATGACCGCGGAGAAGGACGAGTTAACACTTACGGCCTATGACCAAGAGGTCGGGCTTCGCTATCGCATTCAGCAGGTCGAGGTTCAGGAACCGGGAGAAGCGCTGGTGAATTGTGCTCGTCTCGTGGCCATCATTCGCGAATCCACGGACGAGACCATGTCTTTTGAGTCCTCAGACAATTTGTTGCACGTTCGTGGTCGCGACAGCCACTTTCAGATCGTGGGACAGAATTCCCGTGAGTTTCCTCCCGTGCCGGACATGGAGGGGGAGTCTAACCTAAGCGTGAAGGTCGGAGTTCTGCGAAATTTGGTGGAGAAGACCTTGTTCGCCGCTGCCCGGGAGAGCACGCGGTATGCGATCAACGGCGTTTTGTGGCAGAAGAAGGACAAGCGTTTGAAGCTGGTCGCGACGGACGGCCGCCGTTTGGCCATGTCAGATGCGTCATTGGAGAAGTCCGTTGGGGATGATGTCCAGGCCATTGTGCCGACGAAGGCGCTGGGTTTGTTAAGCCGGCTTCATTTCAGTGGTGACGAAGTTCTGGAGGCGCGAATCACGTCCAACCAGATTATCATGCGTACCGATCGGGCGGTGATCAGCAGCGTTCTTGTGGAGGGTAATTTCCCGCGGTGGGAGGACGTGGTTCCCAGCGACAACGACAAGGCTCTGACGTTGCAGACGAGCGAGTTTTTGAGCGCTGTGAAGCGGGCGGCGCTGCTGTCCAGCGTGGAATCCAAGGGGATTTCAATGCGCTTGTCAGGCGATATGATGGAGCTTTCCAGCCGGTCGGCTGAGCGTGGGGAGGCGAAGGTCGGCGTGGGGGTTGAGTACAACGGCGGAGATCTGGTTATTGGTTTCAATCCTGAGTTTTTGATCGATGCCTTGAAGGTGTGTGAGGAGACGACCAAACTAGAGTTAAAGGACCCTGCCAAGCCCGGGTTGATCACGAGCGGAAAGGATTTTCAGTACGTCGTGATGCCGGTTAACTTGTCATAAGCTCTATAGTTAGGGTTGGTGAGTTCCAGAGGATGATGATGGGGTTGTTACGCCGCAAGGAGATTCTTGAGGCCCATGATCTGATCCGTTCTCCGTTGGCGGTGCAGCAGGAATTCTGGCGGCGCTACAATCGAGGCAAAGGTCGAGGGCAGCGGCGTGCCACGGTGCTGGGCGATCTGACCTCGACGGTTATGCGGGAGAACGGTAAGCGTTCGCAGAGCCGACTGAGGCGAGTATCTGAGGCGTGGCGGCAGGTTGTTCCGGTCGCTTATCGGTTGGCGACGAGTGTTGATTTTTTGAGCGGGGGTGAGCTTCGTATCACTGTGGAGAGCTCAGCGGCGAAGTTCGTTTTGAGTCGTCAGGTTCGCGACACGTTATTGCCGGGTTTGAATGCCAAGTTGTCGGGGTTGACAATATCGGGAATTCGGTTTCGCGTCGGCCCGGTCTTCGGCGAACACCAAGCGCAGGTCCATTGAGATGAGTGAATCAGCAGCAGAAACGTCCAGCATCAACAACAAGGCGGGTGAGAAGATCATACCGCCTGTCGACGAATCTTCAGGGGCGCATCCGAGTTCGTATGACGCGGATTCTATTCGCGTGCTCGAGGGTCTAGAGGCCGTTCGCAAACGTCCCGCGATGTACATCGCCGACACGGCATTGACGGGGTTACACCATCTCGTCTACGAGGCCGTGGACAACGCCATTGACGAGGCGATGGCGGGGCATTGCAAACACATCGTGGTTAAGTTGAACACGGACGGAAGTTGTGCGGTGATCGACGACGGTCGCGGGATTCCCGTGAGTCCCATGAAAGAGCCGAACAACCCGTCCATCGACGGCAAGAGCGCCCTTGAAGTCGTGCTGACGACGCTCCATGCCGGCGGCAAGTTTGACCGAAACAGCTACAAGGTCAGTGGCGGTTTGCACGGGGTGGGCGTCAGTGTCGTGTGCGCGTTGTCGGAATGGCTGGATGCGGAAGTCCAGAGAGACGGAAAGGTCCACTCGATCCGGACGGAGCGCGGGGATGTCACTCGGCCGCTTCAGATCGTCGGCGAGTCGCGCCGAACCGGTACGCGGATCGAATTCAAGCCTGATGCCGAGATTTTCTCAGATGTCGAGTTTCGATATGAAACGCTGGCCAAGAGGTTGCGTGAGCTGGCGTATTTGAACGAGGGCGTCTCTCTCTCGTTGGTCGACGAAAGGACCGGGAAATCCGAGGACTTTTGCTTTGATGACGGACTGAGGGTCTTCGTTCAGTACCTCAACGCGGGCAAGGACGCACTCCATAAGGTCCAGACGTTGCGAGCGGTGGATGAGGAACAGCGTTTGGTCTGTGACGTGGCTTTTCAGTACACGGATGGGTACACCGAGACGATCCTGGCTTTCGCGAACAACATTCATAACATCGACGGTGGTACGCAACTGACCGGTTTCAAATCGGCGCTGACGCGTACCATGAACGCCTACGCGCGTCGAGGGAACTTCCAGAAAGGTAAGGTCTCTCTGACAGGTGACGATTGGCGCGAGGGCCTGACCGCCGTCATCTCCGTGAAAGTGCCGGAGCCGCAGTTCGAGGCGCAGACCAAGGTTCGACTGATGAATCCGGAGGTGGAGTCCTTTGTTGAACAGACGGTGAACGCGCAGCTCAGTCACTGGCTCGAAGAGAATCCGGGCGATGCCAAGAAGGTGATCAACAAAGGAATTCAGGCCGCCGTCGCGCGAGAGGCAGCGCGCAAGGCCCGTGAAGCGACGCGAAAGACCGCCCTTTCCAGCGGGAATCTTCCGGGCAAGCTCTGGGACTGCACCAGCAAGGACCCGTTGGAGAGCGAGTTGTTTCTTGTCGAGGGCGATTCTGCCGGTGGTTCGGCGAAGCAGGGCCGGACGCGTGAGTTTCAGGCGATTCTGCCGTTGAAGGGCAAGATCCTGAACGTTGAAAAGGCGCGCATGGATAAAGTGCTTTCTCACGAGGAAATCAAGCTGATCATCAGTGCTCTTGGTTGCGGCGTGCCGGGATCTGAGGACTTCGATACCGAGAAGTGTCGCTACGGCAAGATCATCATCATGACCGATGCCGATGTCGATGGCAGCCATATTCGCACGCTGCTACTCACGTTCTTCTTCCGTCAAATGCGGGAGCTGATCGACCGGGGCCTCATTTATGTCGCGCAGCCTCCGCTTTACTTGCTCAAGCGGGCCAAGAAGTCGGAGTTCGTGCTTAATGATACGGTCATGGACGGCAAGTTGACGGAGTGGGGCTTGCACGAAACGCGACTGGCGATTCGTCAGTTCAACGGGAATTCCTCCAAACCTTCGGAGGAGCGGTTCCTCGCCGACGCGGGTCTCAAGGCCCTTGTCAGCACTATTGATAACATCGTTTATGTTCAGCGCGTGTTCCGTCGTCGCAACATTGATTTGGAGACGTTTGTCAAAAATCATCATAACGGAAAAGGAACGACGCTTCCCAAGGTTCGGGCCGTGCTTGACGGCGAGGAGCACTATTTTCTAGACGACGACGCGTTCAATCAGTTTCGTCGCGAGGCTCAGGAGCGTTTCGAGAAGCTGGAGGTCGTGGACGGCGGCGTCAGTTTGCCTGCAGGTTCGGAAGATGAGTCCACGAAGATCCTCGTCCGGTATGAATTACCGGAGTGCAAGACGCTGGAGAAGTCCATTCAGTGGTTGGATGAGCAGAACATCTCCATTGACGATTTCTTCACGAAGCGCGAGGAGCTTGTGACCGGTGAGTTAACGCCTGCGGTGTACGTTTTGTTGCCTGAGAATGGCGAATCGATGGAACTGGACAACCTTGCCGGTGTTGCGGAAGGTGTTCGGGCTTTGGGCCAGCGCGGAGCGACCTTGAAGCGTTTCAAGGGTTTGGGAGAAATGAATCCCGACGAGTTGTGGGAGACGACGTTGGACCCCGCGCGTCGAAAGCTACTTCAGGTCGTGATTTCCGAAGAAAAGGATGACAAGGAACAGTTGGAAATGGATTGGCGGGCAGCTGACCGTATCTTCTCGATCTTGATGGGCAGCGACGTCGAGGTTCGGCGGGGTTTCATTGAAACGAACGCCATTCACGTCAAGGACTTGGATATTTAGTCACGATTCATGCTTTCCCGCGGGCATCGACGGAATCGTATCGCAGTTTGGTTCGAAACCACGCGCCGGCCGGGGTTGGTTCTGGTGGGGCTGGTTTTCTTGCTGTATGGCCGGACCTTGGGCTGGGGGTTCGTCCTCGATGATCATCGTCTTCTTTATCTATTAGAAGAATATCACGAAGGCACGCGCGAATCGCTGGGGCTATATCGATTCCTTGTCAGTGATGAGAGTAATCGTCAGGCCCGGGTCGCCGGTTGGTACGCCTGGTGGATGGGAGATGATCTGCGCTATCAGCATTGGCGCCCGGTCACGGAGCGATCGCTTTACGCGCAGTACATGATCTTCGGCGCTCGTCCCTTTGGTTATCGTTTGGTGAGCCTGTTGCTTTATTCGGCCGGCGTATGCCTCGTGTTGGCGTTGTTTCGCGTACTCGGTCGGGATGAGCGTTTGGCGCGATGGTCTGCGCTCGTGTTCGCTGTGATGGCCGGACACACGATTCCGGTCGTGTTCATTTCGGCTCAATCGGACGTTTGGGCTCTGGTGCTTTGCAGCGGCGCGATGTTGGCGGCCGCATACTTCGTCCGAGACGGTCGTTGGTGGTATTTGGTTGTTTCGGCATTCCTTTACTTGACTTCGCTCGGTTCGAAGGAGGCGTGTTTGCCGGCGGCGGTGCTGCCGGCGTGTTTCGCGTTGTTGACATGGGACCGCTCCGGCGCCTCGCGTCGGGCGTTGGGCAGCAGCGCATTCTTGGTTTCCGTCGGGATGGTCTGGCTGGGTTTTTACATCTCAGGGGATTTTGGTGCGAACAACTCCCTGATGTTGGACCCGGTTCATGCGCCATTGGAATATTTGTCTGCCTTGCCTGAACGTGCGCTGGCCTTGCTGTCGTCATTGCTGATTCCGGTCAATCCGTTTTTGTTTTATATCTTTCAGTCGAGGACTCCTTGGCTGGCTGTTTATTGTGTGATGGGCGTGATCGCGTTGTTTTTGTTTGGCCGGGTGCTGTGGCGCCATCATCGGCGTCAGCGCGGCATCGCGATGTTCGCGCTGTGGATTCTGCCGTTCATTCCATTGTTGGTTTGCACGACCCCCGATGATCGGGTGATGGTTCTGCCAAGTATTGGATTTGCGTATCTGGTCGGGGCGCTCATGACACGGTTGGGGCCGCAGGGGGCCGCTCGGTTGCGTTCGGTTCCGTTGGTGTTGTTCGTATTTGTTCATGTCGTTTTCGCCCTCACGGTCTCGCAGGTGATGAGGGCGATCGAGCTTGATACCAAGCGTTCGTTGCGGACGGCGATCGAGGGTTTCGGCCGGGAGCTTGCTCCGGGAGATTGCGTGTTTTTCGTGAACGACACGCTTAGCCTTCATGTTCTTTTCGTGCAATACTGCTTTGAGGAGATGGTGGGCCGGCGCGGAATGACGGTGGCGTTTCTTTCCGACGTCGCGGAGCCCGTTGTTTCGCGCGTGGATTCACACACCTTGCGGATTGGAAATGACGACGAAGGACTGTTATCCGGTTTTCTGGGCGCCATGGGCACGAGCAGAAACCGGCCCAAGCGCGAAGGTGACGAATTTGAGGCGGGTGAGCTGACCGGTCGCATCGTAAAGGTGTCGGAGGGTGTTGTTCGCGAAGTGGAGCTACGTTTTCGGAAGCCGTTGGGAGATGATTCCTACCGGTTTTATTGGCGGGATTCTTCCGGCGGATTACGGCCCTGGGAAGTTCCTCCGGCGCAGCAAGGGTCACTTGCGCATTACGGCTCTGATGTGGCGGACTGACGCGATTCTTTTCAGGAAATAAGACGATCTTCGCTGGGCGCTGCGTCTCGTGAACGATTACGTTGACGGCGCGTGCATATGGTTTGCCGGGGCCATGAGAGACGCGAATTCGTCAGGTGACGGTGCGTCTTTGACGACTTGTGCGGGCACGCCTACGACGGTGGTCATCGGCTCAACGTCTCCGACGACGACGGCGCCGGCACCGATCACGGATTCGAGACCGATGCGAACGTTTTGAATCACCGTGGCTCCAATCCCAATGAATGAGCCGGATTCCACGGTCACATGTCCCGCCAATCGGACGCCGGGGCATATGTGGGCGCAGGTGCCGATCATGGACTCGTGATCGACGATGCAGCCGGTGTTAAGAATGGCTTGGTCGCCAATCTGACAGTGGGCACACACGAGTGCCCCCGCAGCGATCACGACGCCTCTTCCGATTGAGACGCTTCGAGCGAGTTGTGCGGAGGGATGGATGGCGTTAACGAGTTCAAAATCGTTGCGTTCCAGGATATCTGCCATGGCCCGACGGACTCCGTTATCCCCGATGGCAATGACGGCTGAACGGATGCCCTGTTTTTGGAGCTCGGGCAACTGATTAAGGTCCCCGAGGATTGGAAGCCCGTCGACTCGTCGCCCATGAAGGTCGCGATTGCTGTCGAGAAAGCCCACGGGTTTGTGTTCCTTGGATTGGAGAAGGATGTCGAGTACGACTCGGCCGTGGCCGCCTGATCCCAGAATGATGGTTTGCATGGCCGAAAAGGCCTCCATTATAAGACCTTGGTTTTTGGCTTGGGGCGCGAGGGGTTTGGAGCCGTTCGGCGTCAATGTCGCCGTCCCAATCCAAGAGAGCTATCGGCTTGGCAGGTCCTGCGCCTGAACTCGTGTGATCGAGTGCTCGTAGTTCATATTGAGGGATACATTCACCGCAAGGTTTGCGCGGTGGGGACTTGGAGGCTGGTCATCGTTATCAGCGTTGTCAAAGTTCATGTTTCGTTTGAACGGGTCGCCGTGCCCGCCGCGAGCGGAATGTTATCGGCCTAATCCGTTGTTATTACGCGTGCTTGTGCGATTCTTGCCGGTCGCGAAGTTTCTTTGGATTGGTTCGTATCGTTGGAAAAGTAGCTGCTATCCAGGTTTGTTTGGTGTCGATAACAGCGATCTAGAAGGGTGCGAGTGTGAGCGCACCCATGATTTGAGTCGCCGTTATTTGGCAGGAGTACGTGACGTGACTCGATGGCTGTCTCGACCGCCGGGTTTTTTCAGGCGAGCTTTTGGAAACGGCGTTGTCCAACGCGGGGATTTGCGGTTGTGGGTGCTTTCCGCATTTTTTTTCATACCGGGTTGTGGTAGTTCGACATGGTTGTTGAACGGATTGGTGGACCCTACGCAGCAAGGCAATTTTCTGAAGCCGGTGAATATGGAGATTCGTTCGAGCATGACTCTTTTGGAGGAGCCGTTGGGCATTCAGGATGCCGAGGAGCCTTCTCCTGATGATGCAGTGGTTGTTTTCGAAGAGCCCAGGATATCGCCCGGCGATTTTATCCGAATCACGATCTTTGAGCTGTTGGTCCCTGGTCAGGCGACGGAGCAACAGATTCTGGTTTCGAACACCGGCTATGAGACGCTTCAGGTGTTGGGGCCCACGCGGGTCTCTGGTTTTACCGTTCGCGAGTTGGAGTTGGAGTTGGCGGAGAAACTCCGCTCCGCAGGTATTTTGGATGAGGCGGAAGTGCAGGTTTCGATTTTGCGATCTGAAGGGGCTCAATATACGGTCATCGGTCAGGTTCGCCAGCCCGGGAACTATCCGTTGCCTCGACCGAATTATCGACTGTTGAATGTCATCGGAGCGGTCGGCGGCATACCGAACGACGTTGAGAAAATCTACGTTTTCCGCGAGGGTGGCCAAAGTCATGATTCGGCGGTCATTGGGGAGGCGGAGGGATCATCTTCGGTAAGGCCTGATCATGATCCGATTCCATTCACGATGTCGGACGTGTCGAACGGTCCGAGTTCGAGTCGTCCTTCAACGCGGCCGGGAACAATGTCGGGGATCGATGAACTCGAGATTCTTGAAGGCCGTCCACGGGGTGAGCGGATGCTTCCGGAATACGACCCTTCGACCGGCAGCTGGGTTGTTCGTCGTGCGGAGAGTCAGCCTGCTGTCCCGTCGCCGACCGGGGCACAAGAAGGCGGTGATCAGGTCATGGAACGGGTGCTCGCGCCCCGCCCCGCACCGTCCAGTGATCAAGCCGGGGAAGTGCAACCGGGGGAGGAATTGAAGCCCGCGGTGCGGGTTATTGAGATTCCTGCCAAGCTTCTGCTCGCTGGGGATCCGCGGTACAATATCGTGGTCAGGCCACATGATTTGATCAATGTCCCGGCGGGCGTTTTGGGTGAGTACTACCTCTTTGGGAATGTCGCTCGGCCGGGTGCATATAATTTGACCGGGCGTCGGCTTACGGTGAAGCAGGCGCTTGCCGCCGGCGGCGGTTTCAGTCCGTTGGCGATGCCGTCTCGTGCGGACCTTGTCCGTCGTGTTAGCAAAGATGAGGAACAGACCATTCAGATCGATCTCGATGCGATCTTCGCCGGCAAGGCGCCGGATTTTTATCTGCGGCCAAACGATATCATCAACGTCGGTTCGTCGCCGATCAATTACTTTCTGGCAGTGTTACGCAACGCGTTTCGTCTGACATACGGTTTTGGCTTCGTGTATGACCGCAATTTTGCGGATAGTGATACGTTCCAAGCGCGGGAACAAGTAAGGACTCGACGGCGTCTTGAAGCCCAGGCGCGGGGTATACCGTTTAACTGATCAACGAACTCCGCCTTGATGATTCATTGCATCGGCATGAGCAGCGGACACCATACATTGCGGTTAGTGAGGCCGGGTTAGGGGGGATCTCGGTGGATACCGAAGCGCGCGTGAACACGTTGGACGCCGACGAGGGCGAATCGCCGTTGGCGTACGCGTCCGCGGCGCCGCCGGCTTCGGGCTGGTGGAGCTATTTAGGGCCGGTCGGCGTCGGCAAGTTGCTTCTTATCGTGGCGTTGTTTTCGTGGTTCTATTTTGACCATTTCGTTCGTTTGTTTCGGTATTGGCAGCAGCCGGATTGGTCTCATGGTTTTCTGATCCCCGTCTTTTCTTTATATCTTGTTCATACGAGGCGGTCGGAATTGCTCGCAGGCGTCCACACGGGTTCGTTGTGGGGATTGCCGGTGATGATTTTTGCCGTGCTGGCTTACGCGGCGGCGATTTATTTCCAGATTGGGTATCCCCAGCCGTTGACGATTCTGATCATGATCGCAGGCCTCGTTCTGCTCTTGCGCGGCTGGAAGACGCTTTGGTTGACGGCGTTTCCGATCGCGTTTCTTTTCCTGGCCATTCCTCCGCCGACACGGTTGTATCGTCAGATCACGCAGCCTCTTCAGCAGGTGGCGGCCGGCGTATCGACATTTATTTTGAACGTGTTTCCGGGTGTTGCGGAGGTTTGGCGAAAAGGAATCAACATCGCGTTTTATATGGACGACACGAGCGAGGGCATGTTTACGGTTGCAGGTGCATGCAGTGGGATGCGGTCGCTTATGGCTTTCGTTGCGCTGGGGCTGGCGATGGCCTATTTGACGAATCGTCCGACATGGCATCGTGTCGCGCTGGCGCTTAGTGTCGTGCCGGTCGCGCTTTTCTGCAATATTTTGCGAGTGATCATTACCGGTGCTTTTCAGATGTACGGCGCCGGGGGGCTTTCATCGGGAAGTCCGCATACGGTGCTGGGTTTATTGATGTTTGGTTTGGGTTTCATGTTGTTTATGGGCGTGCTTTGGATTCTGGACCATCTCTTTGTAGAGACGTCGGTGGATGAAAGCACGGAAACAGCTCAGGCTTGAGAGGGCGGAGCAGATGTCTCAGGGAATTCGGCCGGGCGTTCATTATGTTTTGGGGGTTTCCGTGCTCGCCATCGGCGCGGCGGGCATGCAGTGGGCTAAACAGCGTAACACCCTGATGGTTCTCAAGCGTCCCTTGCCGCTGCGCCGGCCCCTGAATGATTTTCGGCGCAGTGCGCTCCATCCCTATGAGCATGACCGCTCGAACAAGTTGTCACCCGACATCGTCAGTGAACTGGGCACCGAGAAATATATTGACTGGAATATAAAAGATCCGTCGGGCGGGCGTTTGAGTGCCGGCATCAATCTGTCGGTTACGTATTATACGGGGGTTCAGGACCAGGTTCCGCATGTGCCGGAGGAGTGTTACCGTCAGGGCGCCTTCGCCGGTGTGGGTGACGAGAAATTGGAATTCCGGTTTGATCGGCTTGGGAGGAGTGTTCCCGTTCGTCGCCTTTCTTTTTACCCTCCGCGCGAATTTGTCAAGAAGACCTACGTTTATTACACTATTCGCGTAAACAGCGAATTTTATTCCGATCGCCAGCGTGTTCGTTTTGCGCTAAAGGACCCGTTTGACACGCATTTGTATTATTCCAAGGTGGAAGTCGCATTTCCCAATGTGGCGGATCCGGATTTGTCGGCCTTGGATGAAAAAGCCCGTGAGTTGTTGCAGAAGGTCGTCATAGAGCTGGAGGACGCTCACTGGCCCGAGAAGGGCGCGGAGCGCGATACGGACGACCGTGAGTCTTTGTGAGACGTGGAGTTGAATACCGCGGGCGGGCGAACGAGTTTCATGGCCCGTTTGTGTATTGTTCCTGGAGTAAGAAAGAAGGCTTGAGTCATGGCGAAAAAAATCAACAAGAATCTGGTCGGCCTCATGGTGCTTATCATCATGGTTCTGTTGACGACGACGGGCATTGTGCTGGTCAAGAATCTGCCCGGTCAGGACCCCACGAAGTATGCGGCCGACGCTGAGAAGTTCAAAGAATCCGGAGAGTACGGCCGTGCGATGCAGACCTTTGTGCGTGCATTTCAAAAGGATTCGACGAATCCCGAGTATCTAGTGAGTGCGGCGGAATGCGCGATCGAGATCGGGGAAGTCGGCAGGGCCAGGGGGTATATCGGCACCGCCAAGGTCAAGGATTCCAGGCTCAAGTCGGCATTGGAACTCGAGCTTGAGTTCGAGCTGGAGATCGCTCAGATCTTCGACGGTGCGGCGGGGCGCAATGCTCGATGGGTGCGAATCATTGAACTGGCCGAGAAGATGCTCTCGATCGAGGAATTCAGCGAGTCGTTGCTTGCTCGCCGTGCTTTGGGTGTGGCCTACCTGAAGCAGCGGAGTGACGATCGGACGTATGAAAAAAAAGGCATGGCTGAGTTGAAGCGGGCCCTGGATCTGGATCCGAGCAATGTGGAGGTTGTCACGGCGCTTACTCAGGAATGGTTGCAGCAGGCGGAGAAGAAGAAGCGGGAAGCCGATCGCGGGGAGACTAATCGCGAGGAGGAAGAGTCGTTAAGGAAGAATATCGCCTCCACGATCGAGTCCGCCATCGAGAAGTCTTCCGGTCCGGATGATGCACAGAAGCTCGTCGACTTGAACTGTCTTCGTGCCATACACATGATCCTGAGCGGCGCCAGAAAAGACGGGATCTCCGAAATCGCGAAGCTGGCGGAGAAAGAGACGAATCGTCCCGATTTCCACTCTTTGCTGGGGAGGCTTTATTCCACTTTAGGCAGTCAGTACGGCTTCGACGTGGACCTTGAGAAAGCCGCGGCATATCTCCAGAGGGCGGTTGAGATCGATCCGAAGGATGGTCGCAATTATCTGACCCTTTCTCAAGTTTACAAGCTACAGCGTAATGAGCTGAAAGATCCCGATGAGATCCAGGCCAAGCGAGAAGAAGAAAAAGCGCTTTATGAACGCGGGCTGAAAGAGATTGAGTTCAGTAAGCATTTTCGTCGTTACCGGGACAACGCCGCTCGAAACTACTTTTTTAACGAACTATTCGCGCAGGAGTTGGATCGAGCCAGGAATGCGACGAACGGATCCGGGAAGGCCGACGGCCTTGCTGCTGCCGAGGCCTGGATTGAAAAACTCAAGGAAGAAAAAAATCCGGAATCCATCGAGGTCAGGTATTTGGTCGCTCGCCTTTTGTTGGAGAAGGGCGACGTGGTTGCCGCGACCAGGGAAGCTGAGGCTGCGAAGCGCCTCGTTGTCGGCGGAGGCATCAACGGCGAGCTGGAGAGATTGCTGACGGCACTTTACATTCAGCAAAAGCAATGGGGTGCCGCTCGGGAGTCATTGAAAGAGGTGATCAAGTTGGCTCCTTCAGAGCCGGGGCCGCGCATCGCGATGGGGCAGGTTCTGCTGGAACTGAATCTTCCGTCTGATGCCTTGCGCCACCTTAAGCCGACGGGGCCGGCCTCCGTGCGCGAGGCCTTGAGGAAGGACAGGCGTGCGATCGGGCTTTGCATGCTGGCCTATCGACAACTAAAGCAGTTTGAGCTGGCAGAGCAGGAAAGCAAGCTGCTTGGAGAAGGCGGGCCTGACGATGAGCTTCGCTCGGCCAACGGATTGATGCTGGCGGAGCGTTATGGCGAGGCAGAGGCCAAAATCAAGAACGTCCTCGAAGCCAATCCGGAAAACGCGCAGGGTATCAGGCTTCTGCTTTCGTTATACGAAAGAACAGAGCGGTATGATGAGATGCGCGGGCTTATTGAATCTCTGTTGGCCAAGGATCCCAAGAACCGTCTGTATCGGCGGTACGAATTGCTGACGATGAAGGACGTGAGCAAAGAGGCGCGTGATGAACGTATTCGGGCGCTCATTGAAGAGGAAGAAGATGAGTACACGCGGAATTTCAGCTTGGCGTCTTTTTATGGCGCGAGGGAAAAACCTGAGGAGATGCAGAAGCATCTGGATAAAGCCGAGGCGATCCGTCCCGACGACGCCAACGTGATCGACGCCCAATTGAATCTGGCGCTATTTCTAAAGGATTGGAAGCGGGCGGAGGGGTATGTCAAGAAGCATGCGGAGATGAACATTGACGGTACGGAGGGCAAGATCGTCCAGGGGCGCCTGGCGCTGGCGAAAGGGGAACACGCGAAGTCCGAGGGCAAGGCTGATGACGCGGGGCCGTTGTTCGAGGAAGCCATTGATCTGATGCGGGCAGGTGTCCAGATTTATCCCAATTATTCGCTGGGCTGGACTCATCTTGCGACTGCCTATGTGGCGGCGGGCCGCATCAGCGATGCCAAGGAAGTGCTGATACAGGCTCTGAAGAAGGATCCGACCAACGGTCACGCGAACAAGACGATGGCCAGCATTGCTCAGGCGGAGGAAGATGAGAATGCCGAGAAGAAGTATCTCAAGGCCGCTCAAAGATGGTTGCCTAACGACCCATGGGTTCAACGTCGTTTGCGAGAACATCAGGAAAAAGAGAATCCTGAAGAGGGCATTGTCGCTCGTGAGAAGCAGAAGAAAGATAAACCCGATGACCTCGAGAACCTCGTTCGATTAGCTCGTTTGTATGCAGATCCCTCGATCGCAGAATACGACAAAGCGGCTGCGAATTATCGTGAAGCCCTGAAGGTCTCCGACAATGATCTCGCCTTGGCGCGTGAGGTGGCGAGATTCTATGGCGCGGAGGGCGTAAATCGTCCTGCGGAAGGAGAGAAACTGCTTCAAGATCTATTGAAAGCAGAGCAGAAGATGGAAGACAAGGCGTTGGTCGCCGCGTCGTTGGCCCGATTTTATGAGTCGCAAAACGTTCTGGCGACGGCCGATCGATGGTATCGCGCCGCCGTCAGTTTTGACTCGTCGAGGGACATCCTTCTCTTTGCTGCCGAGTTTTATGCCCGGACGAGAAGGCATGAGGATGCGCTGGAATACTACGAGCGGGCACTGGAGCATTCCTCGGATTCTCCGGACGTTGCTCGACAGACGCGGGCTCGCATCATCACGGTCTTGCTGAATGCCGGTGATTTGGATCGTGCCAAGGAAAAGATCGATGCCTACGTTGAGCGGTATCCGAACGATGCGGATGGGATGATTTTCGAAGGCGCCTATCACCGGATTGACGGCGATATTCAGAAGGCTCAGGAGTCGTTCAATCGGCATTTGGTGCGAGATCCGGACAATGATGTTGCGTTGTGGCAGCGCGGTCAGCTTTTTTCGCTGATCGATCGCTGGGAATTGGCCATCCAGGATCTCAAGAAGGCGAAGGCCTTAAATCCGGACGGTTTCAAATATCAGCATCGTATCGCGTTGGCCAATGCCTTGCTTGAGGCGGGTCGAGGCGAAGAGGCCATCGATGAGCTGAAACTCATTTATGAAGAGAATTCTGATGAGCAGTCGGTCGCGAGTGCGTTAGTCGACATTTATACTCGAATTCAGCCCGCGCGATACACTGAAGCTGAGAAACTGATTTACCAGTGTATGCGTCAGTATCCGCGGGATTACAAATGGCCGGCGAAGCTTGGGCGCCTGGGTGAGCTGTCACAAGACTGGAATCGGGCCATTGAGGGGTATGAACAGGCGGCGGAGGTTGGCCAGCACCAACCACAAAGGATTCGGGATCTCTTTGGCGCCTATCGTAAAGGGGGGCGCCCTGACGCCATTATTCAATATGTTAAGAAACACCGTTTGCGGCAGGTCTTGGGCGGGAATCCGAAGGCCTTGTCCACGCTGGCCTGGGCCTATGCTCAGGCAGGAGAGAAAAGCGAGAGTTTCAAGGCTTTCGATGAGGCACTGGCGACGACCGGCGTTGATTTTGACGCCTACACGAAAGTCGTTCATGACATGGTCTTGGTGCTGGGCCCGAAGGCGGCGCTCGAAAGGGCTCAGACACAGACGAAGGATGGGCCCGACAGTCTGGACAAGCGACGCGCCTTGGTGCACCTCTTGAGGATCAACGGTCGTTTGGAAGAGGCGATCGCGGCTTGCGATTACATTATTTCGCATGCTGTTCGTGATGTCGATCTGATTTTCGGTCACCTGGCGAGGGGCATGTTGTTGTCGTCGCAAGCACGTTATGAGGATGCGAAGGTTGAGTATGAAGCGGTATTAAAGCTGGATCCTGATCAACCGCTGGCGCTGAACAATCTTGCCTATGAGTTGGTCGAGAAGTTGCAGAATCCTGCGGAGGCCCTTCCATACGCAAAGCGTGCCAGCCGACTTCAGCCGGATGATTCCAATGTGCTCGACACATATGGCTGGGTTTTGGCGACGAATGGCCGTTTGGGTGAGGCCGTGGGCGCTTTGCTTCGCGCGCTGGAGGTCGATCGGAAGAATCTTGACGCCACTTATCATCTCGGCATGGTTTACATGAAGCAGGAGAAGTGGCAGGAGGCTGAACTGCGGCTTGAGCAGGCAAAAGGCCTGGCGAAGGCCCAAGGCCGAACCGGTGATTTGCCGAAGATAACGAAGGCGCTGGACCAGCTGAAGGGTGCGAAGGGATAGGAATATGAACCGCCGGGGTTCGATTCGGTATTGGACGGAGGCGCTCTTTTCCCGCGGCGTCGTCGGGAGCACGGCGAGGATGGTACCATGACAACGCTAACTCCAGCGAACCCAACCATGGGCAGCACCTTGGCCCAAGGTCCTCCCGGACCGCGCCCCGTTCCACCGGCGGCGGGGATGGGGTTAAGCGGCGCCGACGTGCTTCGTATTATTCGCCAGCGGCTGGTGATGATCATTATCGTCTGGTTTTTGTTGACGGTCGGCGCCGCCGCGTTTTCGATTTACATGAGATTTTATTACCCGGAGTACTCAGCTTTTGCGCTGGTTCGGGTGGAGTCTTTGAATCCGCCGGATGTGATCAATCCTTTGAAACCGCCGACGGTGACTCAAGAGCAGATCGAGCGCGAACTTCAGAATCAGGCGCTTCGCGTCAAGAGTCCTTCTGTTCTCCAGAAGGCGCTGGAGGATCCCGATCTTCGCAGGACGAACTGGTATCGAGAAGCGGATCTGGTGGCACAGGAAAAAAACGAATCGATCGTGGATTTGCTGGCAGATATCCTCGTGGCGGCCCCGATTCGCGATTCGAACTATCTCAAGGTGTCGGCCGCATGGCGGTTTCAGAAGGAACTGCCGATTATCGTGAACACGGTTGTTCAGCAATATGTTGATGAGGTTGACCGGCAGCAGAAAAACTCGATTCGTCTTGCAGAGGAACAACTTGGTGAAGAAGTCGACCGCGCGAGGCGAAACTTCGAGTCTATCAAGCGGGAGATCGAGGTATTTCGGCAGAATCAGTTTTCCGCCGGCGCGTCGGAAGAGGCGACGGAGAAACTTCTCAGGCTCATCGCCCTTGAGACGGAACTTAGTGTGGAGTTACTCGGGCTCCGCACGCAGTGGGAGAGTTTGCGGGAGGTCAAGCCGGAGGACCTGCCGATCACGGCGGAGCTTCAAGCGGTCCTTGCTCAGGACCCGCTGATCGCCAGGCTGGAAAGTCAAGCGATGCTTGCCGACAATGATCTCGAATTGGCTTCGCAGCGATATGGTCCGAACCATCAAATCGTCAAGCGAACCCGATTGGCTCGCGATGCTGCCAGGCAGAATGTTGAGCGTGAGCGTGCGATCAAGACGCTTCGTTACCATAATGAGCTCATCGAGCAGGTTCATCGTCGTTATCGGGAGGCACAGGAACAGCATTTGACGCTGATGGTCCGGGTCAACGAGGCCAAGGGGGCCCAGAGCGACCAGGAAATCAAGAAACAGACATACGAAAGTATGCGTGACCAGTTGGAACTCGCCCGGTTTCAGTTCGAGATGCTTTCGGAGAAGAAGAGCGCGATCGACATGCAGCTCCGTGCGAAGCGAACGGTTCAAATCGAATTCCAGTCCATGGCCATCGAGCCGAAGAGAATCAGCAGTCCGCGGTTGGGGATCTGGATTCCGGCGGGGTGTATTCTCGGGTTGGGCCTGAGTCTGGGGTTGGCTTTTCTGTTGGAGTTGACGGACAAGTCGGTGAGAACGCCGCGCGACTTATTGCGCACGCAGCTTCCGGTCTTGGGGACGATACCGACCACGGATGATGACGAAGTGGTTATTGAGAGGGTTGAGACGGCAAGTCTCGATGCGCCGCATTCGATTGTTGCGGAAGCGTTTCGTAATCTACGCGCCAACCTGTTTTTCAGCGCGCCGGCGGAGCAGCAAGGCGTCATCCTCGTGACGAGCCCCAGCGGAGGAAACGGCAAGACCACCGTTGCGACCAATCTGGCAATTTCCGTTGCCTTGAGCGGTCGCCGGGTGCTGTTGGTCGACGCCAACTTCCGGCGGGTGGGCCTGCCTCGAATATTTCCGAACATGAAAGCCGAGGGTTTGAGCAACATTCTTGTGGGGCAGGGTTATCTGGGAGATTATGCAACGTCAACTTCGATTCCGGGGCTTGACGTCTTGAGCGCCGGACCGATTCCGCCCAATCCGGCTGAGCTGCTGGGCAGCAGTTATTTGCGGGATGTCGTGGTGGATGCGCGATCGCGCTACGATCTGGTCATCTTTGACGGTCCGCCCGTTTTGTTGGTGAGTGATGCGATCGTCCTGGCTGGCGCCGTGGACGGTTGTTTGCTGGTCTGTCAATATCGAGCGACTTCGCGCGGCGCATTGCAAAGGACTCAATCAAGTCTGGAAGCGATCAACGCTCGTGTTTTTGGTGCCGTGCTGAACCTGGTTCAGACTCGCGCGGGTGGATACTTCCGAAAGGTCTACCGCGAGTTTTACGAATACCACGAACCCGAGGAAGGGGATGAGGCCGTTCCGAAGTTGGACGCCCCGAGGAGTCAGGAGGACTCTGTGGCGCCGGAGGGTCGTTTGCCGAGTGATTCGCCTGACTCACCGCCTGACTCACCGCCGGGTGGAACCGGCGAAGGTTCTTCTTGGGATGCGCTCGCCGATCCGATGACGGAGCCGGTGCCGGGTTCGGTTGTGCTGGATGCAGAGACTGCGGAAGAGGTGCCCGAGGTGCCCGAGGTGCCTGAGGGGTCTGAGTTGCCCGATTTTAGTGACGTCGACGGTTTGGATATCGTTGTCGATCACGATTTGGGTCCGGACCAGCCTTTGTACGAATCGGCTGACACCGGCGAGAGTGCGTGGCCTGATTCGTCACTGGATTCTCTAACGGATCAGCCGGCCTCTGATCTTGGCAATGATCTTATGGACCTCGATAGCGAGGACTTCAAGATGGGCGAGCACTTTGAGGACTGGGGCGGCGACCCTGAGCACCCGGACAACCCTGACGAGCGGCGAGAATAGTCGGGGTCAAGCTGATGGATACTTCTGCTGCTGCGGTCGATGAAGTTTCGGAGTCACCATTGAAGAAACCGGTCGAGCTTGCGCGGGAGATTCTGAGGCAGCAAGCCGAGGGGATTTCCGCTCTGTCGGAGATGGTCGGAGAATCCTTTTCAAAGGCCGTGGAGTTGGTCCGTTCTGCGAAAGATCCGATGGTGGTGACGGGGATCGGAAAGAGCGGCCTTATTGCCCGGAAGGCGGCTGCCACACTTGCAAGCACGGGTACGCCTGCGATCTTCATGCATCCGGTTGAAGGCGTGCACGGCGATCTCGGCGCCGTGTGTCCCGGTTCCGTTTTGCTTGCGCTTTCCAAGAGTGGTCAGACGGAGGAGCTTGTCAAGTTCGTGAGCCATTTTCGGCACACGGGTGGCCGCGTCATCGCGATCTGCGAACCCTCGTCGTCTCCCCTGGCGGATTTGGCAGAGCTTTCCCTGCCGATTCCCGTTTTGCCCGAGGCGGGTCCTTTGGGGCTGGCACCGACGACTAGTACGCTGATGATGTTGGCGTTGTGTGATGCCCTGGCCATGGCCTTGCTTGAGGCGAGGGGTTTTCGTGAGGAAGACTTCGCGAGATATCACCCGGACGGCAGTCTTGGGCGTCGCCTTCTGCTGCGCGCGTCGGACCTCATGCATTCCGGTGACGAGATGCCGCTTGTCAAAGACGCTGCGTCGTTTAATGATCTTCTTCTGGAAATGACCGGCAAACACCTGGGGATGGCCTGCATCGTTGACGAACAAGGAGCTTTGAAGGGCGTCTTTACGGATGGGGATTTGCGACGATTGCTGACTCGTTATTCGGCGCCAGGTTCGTTGAAGGCAGGTGATGCCTGGCAGCAGAGTCGCCGTGATCCTGATGAGCCCTCGGTCAGGTGTTCGACCGTGAAGCCCGCAACATTGGCTGTTGAGTGTTTGAAACTGATGCGCGACAGCGAGATTACCGTTTTGGTATTATCCGAGGATGATCAACGTCCCAAGGGTGTCATCCGGTTACAGGATATTGTTCGTGCCGGCTTGGGATAACCGTCTCAAACTTTCGGGTACGGGATGAAATTCACGAACACGACCGGCCTTGATTCGACAAGGCTCGAGGACATGTTTTTAAGTGCTGTCGAGGGCTGGCCGCACGACGGTTTGGCCGTTTCGGTGCGTTACAGTCGTGGTGCCGAGTTCTCGGGCACATGTTACTATGAAACGGATCGAATCTTCGTAAATCTTGGCCGGAAGAATCGTTATCCGTATCAGCTTCTGACGAACATCGCCCGACCCCGGTCGAACCGGACGCATTGGTGGCGCGAGTTGTTTGCCCTGGAGCTTTCCGATTCGTACGAACTCGTCTTGTTTGTGTTTCTTCACGAGTTTTATCATCGTCTGGTTAAACGGGCTCGGCGTAATGTGCGCCAGAAAGAAGCGCGTTGTGATCGGTTTGCGACCCGTGTTTTGGTGGACCGGTATGGCGCGGTCGTGCGGGATTCCTCCGGCAAGCCGGCGAGTCGAGACTCATGGGACTTTCAGGACTTGGATGGTTTCGTCGCCGCGGCACGTCCGGCGGCGGCCAAGTCTGCACGTCGTCCGGTTGCCGGACCAGGCAAGACGGTGGGGCCGCTAAGGCCGGGGGATCAGCTCACCTTTCCCGGTTGGTCGGTCACCGACGCACCGGTTGACACGTAAACTGAGCATCACTATAATATTAGAGGACTGTGGAGCACTGCTTTTGCATTGACCGACTCACTTTGATCTTGTGCTCGGCCTTTCCGATTTGAAATTCCGCGACGACTTGCCCTTATTGGGAGCCTAGAATCCGTTGGTCCGACTTGTTTCTGAGGGCAAGTCGGATGCCTTTGATTCGAAACATTGTCTTCCACTCGCTGCGGCACCCTTTGACCGCGCCATTTTTCCGGGGTGCCGCACGCCTTTTTTACACAACGCCGGTTTACCGTGGACTTGTCAGATATTCATCAAGTGGTCTGGGTGTTCCCGTGCGAATCGTTCGACACCGTCGGCATAGCGTTGGATGACGTTGGCGATGGTCTCGGACTCATCCGTGACGGTTTTGGGATCGATGAGTGGTGGCGTGACAATGAGCTGGTAGTAGAAATTCGGACGCGAGACGACGAAGCCCTGCAGCGTTGTGGCGCCGCACCGGATCGCCATTTGGATGGGGCCAATAAGAATTTCGCGTTCTTCGCCGAAGATCGTGGCTGGGGATGTGCGGGTTTGTTCGCCACGTTTTCGGTCGGCGTCTAGCAAGCTGGCGAGGATGCCGTTGTTTTTCAGGTGTCGATAAATATCGCGGGGGAACGACGTGGCGTGAAAAAGTTTCACGCCGGACACTTCGGGGAACGTTTCGCGGTATTTTTCCTGGATATATCGCCGGACGGGGCTTTCTTTGGCATCCCGCACGCCCGCGAGTTCATATCCGAGCAAGGCCATGATGAGCCCGGCGACGTGGTGAGAGCCGAAGTGGCAAAGCGCGAAATAGACGCCTTTTCCTTCTTTCAGCGCGTCGTCCAAGTTTTCCCAGCCGATTCGTTTGATTCGATTCATCAGCTTATGTCGTGGGATGCGGTCCATGATGGTGTAGAACATCTTGTCGCATCGAATTCGCATGAAATATTGCCAGGTTGTTCGCCGGCGCCATGCGGGTGAAAACTCATCTTTGAAGAAGGACTGGAGTTTTCGGTCGACGCGACGACGGCGGTTGTAGTCTATGGCAAACTCGAGTGTGCCGAAGATTCGCCCGAGCATGTGCAGGCCTGAGAGGCTGAAGCAGCGAATCCATGACACGAGGAAGGCCCGGACGGTCCAGATTCTGATTCTGGTGAGGAGAGAGATTGGTTTGGGCTGGCGCGAAGGGGATTCCGGTGGTGGCGAGGATGCATGATGCCGTTTCGTAAGATCCTCCACGGTGGTTGTACTCGGGCCCAGTTTGCGCATCTCCCGGGCAAAGGGCACGACGTCTCGAGGGCCGTGCGAAAGGGCCGGCTTTCCCGCCTCACCGGATTGGCATTGCGTTTGGAGATTGTGCGAGGCAAGGCGTCCCATGGGACTATAACGTATTCCCCTAGGTGTTTTCCATAATCTAATAGGCACCGACCAATCCGGCACGATGCTCCTATTGCTATCGGCTCTTATTCGTCTTCGTCTTTCTTTGGCTTGTGCTGAGTGATGATATTCTGAGCTTCGTTGCTCGGCACGTTTTCGTAGTGGGAGAGCTCAAGGGCGTAACTGCCTTTTCCGCCCGTGATCGAGCTTAATCGTGAATGGTAGTCCGACAATTTGGCCAAAGGCACTTGTGCGGTAATCAGCGTCAGATTGCCGGGCATCAGATCCTGGCCCGTGGGGCGGCCTCGCCTTTGAGCCAGATCGCCGGTGATGTCGCCGACGTTTTCCGACGGCACGGTGACTTCGATGTTGACGATCGGTTCGAGCAAAACGGGCTTGGCCTTGAGGATCGCGTCTTTGAAAGCGAGTTTGCCCGCGGTTTTAAAGGCGACCTCTTTTGAATCAACCGGGTGATGTTTGCCGTCATAAATCGAGACTTTGATGTCTTGCAGAGGGAACCCGGCCAGTGCCCCCTGGCTCAACAGCTCTACGACACCCTTTTTGACGGCCGGTTCGAATTGGCTGGGAATGGAACCGCCGAAGATGTCCCAGCCCCACTCAAGCGGTGGTTCGCTTCCGCGCTCCAAGGGTTCGATTCTCAGGTAGACCTCGCCGAACTGCCCTGCTCCGCCGGTTTGTTTCTTGTGGCGGTAGTGTCCTTCGGCCTTGGCGGTGATGGTTTCGCAGTAGGGAATTTTCGGGGGCTTGGTGTCCACTTCGAGTTTGAACTGTCGAGCCATGCGGGAAAGGATGACGCGAAGATGGAGGTCCCCTGTTCCGCTGATGACCAGTTCGTGGGTTTGAGGATCATGCGTCGTTTTGAAACACGGGTCGATTTCGGAGAAGCGCCGGACGGCATCGCCGATCTTCGCTTCATCGCCTCGTGATTTGGGTGTCAGGGCGAGCGAAAACATGGGCGTCGGGACTTTGGGCATGATGACCTTGCCGTCGCTGGCATCCGTGAACACGGTATCGCCGATGTTCAAATCGAGTTTGGCGACGGCAAAAATATCGCCGGCAATGGCGGCGTCCACATCCTTGTGCTCGGCGCCCTGGAATTTGAGCAGATGGCCGGGGCGCGTGCCCTTTCTTTCGCCCGAGATCACGAGGTTGGCGTCCGACTTCAGCGTGCCGCTGAAGGTTCGGATGAAGGAATATTTCATGTGGCTTTTGTGATCGACGGCCACCTTGAAGACTTGCCCACAGAACGCATCGTTGTCCGGCTTGACGGCCTTTTCCTCTTCGCCGACCACCAGGGCGCGTTGTTTTCCCTCGGCCGGGGACGGGCAACTCTCGGCGATGAAGGTGAGCAGTTCTTTGATGCCGACGTTGCCGGTGGCATTGGTAAAGAGGACGGGAACGATTGTGCCCGTGGCGATGGCTTTGGCGATGTTCGCCCTGACGTCTTCAGCGGGCAGGGCTCCCTCGTCGAAGTATTTTGTCATCAGGGCGTCATCGACTTCGGCGACTCGCTCCACGACATTGGTGTGAACGTCGGCGACGCTTGAAAAATCGGCATCGCCACTGTCGTTAGCGAGGCAGTCGACGACAGACTTTCCTCCCCCGGCGGGTAAATTGACGGGGGTCACTTCCTGGCCGAAACTTTCCTTTAGGTTCTCGATCAGGGTCGGAAGATCCACATTGTCGGCGTCAATACGATTCACCACGATGACGCGGGCAAGGCCGTTGCCTTTGGCCTGTTCGCGCATGCGGCGCGTGTTGACCTGGATGCCGCCCGCGGCGTGCACGACGATCAAGGCGGTTTCCACGGCGGCCAGAGATGCGATCGCGGGGCCGATGAAGTCGGGTGCTCCCGGAGTATCGATGACGTTGATCATTTTGTCGCCATGCGTGACGTTGAGGACATGCGAATCGATGGAGTAGCCTCGCTCCTTTTCCTCGTCGTCGAGATCCAGGTGGCTGGTCTTGTCCGCGACGTTTCCGAGCCGGTTGGTGGCGCCGGTCGTGTGCAGAAACGCTTCGCACAAAGACGTTTTTCCGGAGCCGCCGTGTCCGACGACGGCGACATTGCGAATATCATTCGTTGAATAACTAGGCATGCATGCTACCTCCGGAACCGTAAGTCAGACGGAACACTCATGTACTAGAATCGCCGCCCCGATAGTGAATGACCGGGCGACCGGCAAGACCGATTATGCTAACAGGTCGGTTCGTGCCGGACAAGTGTCGCCCCGGCGGAACGGACCCAGTGAGGGACCTGCGTGGAAAAATGGACACCGGTGACGTGATCTTCTATACATAGTGGAATGTCGTTTGATGATCTGATGGAGCAACTCACCGAGCCTCAGAGGGCCGCGGTCGTCCATACGGACGGGCCGTTGCTGGTCCTCGCCGGGGCCGGGTCCGGCAAGACGCGCGTCATTACTCGGCGAGCGGCGTACATTGCGAGGACCGTTGCCAGACCCGACCAGGTGCTTGCCATTACGTTCACCAACAAGGCGGCGGGGGAAATGCGCGATCGAATCCTTGCGCTTGGCGCGGGCGGCCGAATGTGGGTGTGCACGTTTCATTCCCTTTGTGCGAGGCTTCTCCGTGAGTATGGCCATGCGATCGGCATACGGCCCAATTTTTCAATTTTTGATCGCGCGGACAGTCGGACGCTGGTTCGGGATGCGATCACGAAGTGCGGGCTCAGCACGGACAACTGGCAACCGCGAACGGCTTTGGCCAAGATCAGTGAGGCCAAGACCCGGCTGCAAACACCGGCTGCTTTTGAAGCGGCGGCGTTCGATTTTACGAGCAAAACGTATTCCGGCGTTTACGCGGAATATCAGCGCATGTTGCAGGAACAAAATGCCTGCGATTTTGACGACCTGCTGATGCTGGTGGCGCGCGTGCTCGACGAACAAGACGATATCCGCGCCGAACTTTCAGACCGGTTTCGATACGTGCTGATTGATGAATATCAGGACACGAACCATGCCCAGTATCTGATTGCGAACCATCTTGCCCGTGCTCACAGAAACATTTGTGCGACGGGAGACCCGGACCAATCGATTTATGCATGGCGCGGCGCAGATATCCGGAACATCCTCGACTTCGAGGCGGACTATGAGGACGCGCAGGTCGTCCGCCTCGAACAGAACTTTCGCAGCACCGGTCTCATTCTTTCCGCCGCCTCTTGTCTAATAAGCAAGAACGAACGCCGCAAACCTAAGATCCTGTGGACGGCAGGCGAGGCGGGGGCTCGTGTTTGCGTGTTGGGCTGTGCGGATGAGACGCATGAGGCGACGCAGATCGCCGAAAGGGTTCGACAGTATTGTGAAGACGGCGGGGAGCCTGGCGACGTGGGCATCTTCTATCGTGTCAATGCGCTAACACGTGTTTTGGAAGATGCGTTTCGAGCAGCCAAGCTCCCTTATCAAATTGCGCGTGGTGTTGAATTCTATGCGCGCAAGGAAATCAAGGATGTGTTGTCTTATCTTCGGTTGATCGTGAACCCGGCTGACGAGACGGCGCTGCTTCGCGCGATCAACACGCCTGCGCGCGGGATCGGCAAAGTGACGCTTCAGCGTCTGAAGATGTATGCGCAAAACAACGGCGTCTCGCTCGATCAGGCGGTGGCCGAAGCGGACAAGAACGCCGAGCTAAAGACGGCGAAAAAGAAACTCAGGGTCTTCGCCGATTTGATTCAGGGGTTTCGAGAGATGCCCGGCTCGCCGGCCCACAAGATCGTGGATGCCGTGGTCAAGCAATCGGGGCTGGAAGCAGCGCTGGGCGAGGCCGGGGGCGGGATTGATAATGAACCGTTGGAGAACGTGTACGAGTTGGTCACCGCGGCCCGACAGTATGACCAGGAAAACCCGGACGGTTCGCTCTCCGGCTGGCTGCATCAGATCAGCCTGGTCAGCGATGTTGACAGCTTGCAGATGAACGGAGGAGCCGTGACATTCATGACGCTCCATGCAGCCAAGGGTCTCGAGTTTCCGGTTGTTTTTATCGTCGGTCTCGAAGAGGGGTTGTTGCCTCATCGTAGAACGCAAGATGAGGACCCATTGGCCGTTGAGGAGGAGCGTCGTCTGGCTTTTGTCGGGATGACACGGGCGATGAGGCAGTTGACGTTGACACATTCCAAGTATCGGATGGTTCGCGGCATCACCGAGCGCACAATCGCCTCTCGTTTTCTTCGCGAACTTCCTTCCGATGAGATTGAGCGCGAGGACCTCGAGGTCGAGCGTGATCGTAGTCATGCTCATTTGGGGCGATTCAGCGAGACGTGCTGCGCGCTGGACGATTCGATGTATTATCCCGGGCGGCGCGTTCGTCATGAGGATTATGGTGAGGGTAAGGTGATTCGTTTGGAGCCGAGGGGAAGATCGGTTTACATTCGGATTCATTTCCTGGATGTGGGCGAGCGTTCGTTCGCGTTGGAACACGTGCCGTTGTATATCGTTGAGGAATAGGGGTGGGACCATGAAACAAGCAGCCGTCATTATGGCCGGTGGGTCCGGGACAAGGTTGTGGCCGTTGAGTCGACGGATGCGGCCGAAGCAGTTGCTTCACATTGTTGAGGGTCGCAGTCTGATCTATAAGGCGTTTGAGCGACTCCACGCGACGTTTTCGCCGCAGGATATTTTCGTGATCGCCTTGGCGGAGCATCTTCCGGCCATTGCCGAGGAATTGCCTGCTCTTCCGGCGGAAAATCTCATTGGCGAGCCGACCGGGCGAGACACGGCCAATGCCATCGCCTTGGCCGCGGCGATCCTGCACGAGCGTGATTCTGAAACCGTCATGGGTGTTTTTACGGCGGATCACCTGATTCGTCCCACGGATCAGTTTGTTGAAATTGTCCGGAGCGGTTTCGCAGCCGCGGCGGAGAATGCGGATGCTCTGGTGACTTTTGGAATCAAGCCGACCGAGCCGCACACCGGCCTGGGCTATGTCGAACGTGGAGATCCGATCGCTCCGGGGATCTGGGCGGTCAACTCATTCAAGGAGAAGCCGGATCTCGATACGGCTCGTCAGTACGTCGCCTCGGGCCGATACTATTGGAACAGCGGGATGTTCGTTTGGCGGACTTCGACCATTCTCGCGCAACTCAAAGAACATTTGCCGGGTTCGCACGGCGCCGCTCTGAAACTCGCACAGGTTTGGCACACGGACTCGGGCCCCGGCCTCGCCAACGAACTCTATCCGACGCTGGAGCGGATCAGCATTGATTTCGCGGTGATGGAGAAGGCGCCCAAGGTGTTGGTGGTTGAGATGGCGCTTGACTGGCTGGATGTGGGGAACTGGACGGCGTTGCCAGGTGTGTTGGGTACGGATGCTTCCGGCAACACCGGGGCTTTGAAACGAGCGGCCGCATTGTCCAGCAAGGGCAATATTTTTGTCACGGAAGATGATCATCTTATTGCGACGATCGGCGTTGACGACCTGGTCATTGTCCACAGTCCCGACGCGACGCTTGTTTGTCATAAGGACCAGGTTCAACGGATCAAGGACCTCGTTGCGGAGCTCGATCAGGACTACGGCGGGGCTTATTCGTGAGTTGTGTGAATGCCATCTTCCCGGATCATCGGAATTGACTATGGCGTCAGACGTATCGGTGTGGCGTTGGGCGATCAGGAGACAGGGATCGCGACGCCTTTGACGACGGTCGAAGGCTGTCACAATGTGTCGAGGGATGCGGCGGCCTTGGCAGAGCTTGCGGCGGCTGAGAGTGCTGCGGCTTTTGTTGTGGGCCTGCCTATGAATATGGACGGCAGCGAAGGCCCACAGGCGGCGTTGACGCGCAGATTCGCCACCGAGCTGGAGCGGCTGTCGGAACTGCCCGTCCATTTTCAGGATGAGCGGCTAAGCTCCTATGCGGCCGGGGAAGTGTTGAGTTCCACCGGCCTCAGTCGCAAAAAACGCAGAGCGTTGAACGACCCGGTCGCCGCTCAGAAGATCTTGCAGGCCTATCTGGACGGTCCTGGCTGAATACCGCACCCTTGGGTCATTTTCGAGCTCATGGCTCCTTGATCCGGCTTGACGGTTGCCATTGGAACAGCCGACATTAAACTGATTGTCATTCGTCGATTGGGGGTCTTTGAGGTCCAGGAGTGCCCGGCCATGAACGGAGTCATTGCAGGTACGCCACGCGAAAAACGTTTCCAGTCGCGTGTATTACGGGTCTTGGCCGTTGCCATGCCGTTTATGCTCGTCGGCTGCATTGAACGAACGATCAGCATCAACACGGAGCCCCAGGGCGCCACGGTGCATCTCAACGATCAGGAGATCGGGCAATCTCCGGTCCGGGTGCCTTTTACGTGGTACGGGGACTATGACATCATCATTCGCAAGAAGGGATACAAGACTCTCCAGACCAACCACCGGATCAAGACCCCGTGGTATCAGTATCCGGTCATCGACCTTTTCACGGAGTGTTTCATCCCCTTCACCATTCACGACGATCACGAGCTTGGTCCTTTCGTTCTGGAGCCGTTTGAGGCCCCCGGCAAGCAGGATCTGCTGAAGCGTTCCGATGAGCTGCGGCAGATGACGCTCGTCGACGGCGAATAATCAGGATATCCGCAATCTTTTCTCGAAAAATTGCTGCAGGTTTCTCGTTTCGTTAGAATAAGTGACGGCAGCCACGAACGAATAATCCGCCGTGAGGGATCTTTCCGCGGCGGTCCAACCCATTCGGCTTATTTTCGGAGCAACCTTATGAATCGCGTTGTTTGTCGATCCTTGGTGTCCGTATGTGTTTTTCTCTTTGCCGGTTCTTGGGCGGGTGTGTCTGCGTTCGAGGGCAAACACTCGAAGGACCGATCGCTATTTTCCCCGTCCGAGTATCGCGAATGGGTATCCCATCTTGCCAGCAATGAGCTTGAGGGCAGAGGTACCGGCCAGGAGGGCATTGACAAGGCTGCGGACTTCATCGTTTCTCAGTTCAAACGATTCGGCGTCAAGCCGGCGGGCGAGGACGGCACCTATTTTCAACAATTTACTCTGCCGCTGAAACAAAAGATTGCCGCCGGGACGCGCCTGGCGATCGGTACGGACGGGCGTCGCGTTCGGCGCCCGGTTCGATTGAACGAGAAGTTTCGCCCATTTCCGTTTTCGGCATCGGGATCCTTCAAAGGTGACGTTGTTTTTGCCGGATACGGCATTGTGAACCACGGAGAAGACTACGACGATTATGAAGGGCTCGATGTCACGGACAAGATCGTCTTGATCCTGCGTCGTGCGCCGCATTTCGGCGATTTCTCCATGCGCGACAAGTCATTCCGCATGAAGGCGTTTCGCGCCAGTGAAGCCGGCGCCGCGGCGTTGCTGGTCGTCAATCCCGTGGGCGACGAGGAAGGACAGCGGCTTTATCGTTTTGATCAGGGTGACCAGGGCGTGTTCAGGATGGCGCCGCAGTCTTACGGTCTTCCCATGTTGCACCTCCGGAAGGAAGTGGCCGATCAAATGTTGGCGGCGGCGGGGATGTCGGACCTTGAGACACTGCAAGAGCGGATCGAAGACTCGAAACAACCTGTTTCCGGTCCGCTCGAAGGCGTAACCGTTCGCGGGTCGGTTAATCTCGAAAAGGTCGATTCTCCTGTTCGCAACGTTGTTGGCATGATCCCCGGCACGGGGCCGCAGTCGGACGAGATGATCGTTCTCGGGGCGCATTATGATCATCACGGCGTTCGCAAGAAAGGTCGAGCGGACTTCGATCCCGACGAGGACATTTACAATGGTGCGGACGATAACGCCTCGGGCACGGCGATGTTGTTCGCGCTGGCCAGGGCTTACACGGAGGGTGCGAAACCCAACCGCTCCATCCTGTTGATTGCATTTACGGCCGAAGAATTGGGTTTGCACGGATCGCGCCATTTCACCAAGAACCCGACGGTCGATCTTGAAAAATGTATTGCTATGTTGAATTTCGACATGGTCGGGCGGCTTCAGAAAAACCGGCTCCTGGTCGGGGGGATGCGGACGGGCGGATTCGAAGACATGGTTCACGAGTTTGCGGAGACTTACGATATCGTCATCAAAGACGGCGGTGGGGGACGCGGCCCGTCGGATCATACCTGGTTTTACAACAGCGACATACCGGTGATGTTTTTTCATACCGGCCTGCACGCACAATATTCGCAGCCCGGGGACGACACCCGATTGGTCAACGTGGAAGGCGCGATTCGCATTGCCAAGCTTGTCGCTGACTGCGTAGACGAGATCGACCGGATGGACGAGGCCCCAGAATTTGCCGAAGACACGGGCCGCCTTGTTTTGATGCGAAATGACCGGGACAACGATGACGACGAGGACGAAGATGAGGCGAGGCCTCTTGGAGGCCCGGAAAGACCTGTTCGATTGGGTGTGATGCCGGACATGGACGATGACGGCGCCGGCATCCTTATCTCCAGGGTGATGGACGGTTCGGCGGCGGATCGGGCCGGGATGGAGGATCGTGATCGGATATTGAAAATCGGCAAAACGGAAATCGTGACTTTGGAAGACGTTCGTGATGCGCTCGGCCGATTCAAGACCGGGGACAAGACGACCGTTCTGGTCGCGAGAGGCTCGGAGAAGATCAAGCTGGATGTTAACTTCGGTGAGCCGCGATCGCCGGCGACGGAGGAGGAGCCGCCTGGCGAGCGCGTTCGGCTCGGTATCATGCCGGATGCGGACGATGCTGGACGCGGGGTGCTCGTTGCCGAGGTCACCGAGGGTTCCCCGGCTTCGCGGGCAGGTATGGAGGAGGGCGATCGTATCGTTCGAATCGGTCGGTGGAAGGTTACCTCCGTGGACGACGCGATCGAAGCGCTTTCGCGATTTAAGAAGGGCGACGAAACGACCATTCGCGTCAAGCGAGATGATCGAACGGTTAAGTTGAAGGTTCGGTTCGGTCTGGCGTCTGGACCGACGGCGCGAGCGAGCCAGGATATGGACGATGATGTGATAGAACGTCCTTCGCCGCCGGTGACGCTTCGCATCATGCCGACTTATGGTGAGAGTGACGGCGAGGGCTTCGAGATCGCGGGTGTGATCAAGGGCGGGGCGGCGGACAAGGCCGGCATGAAGGATACGGACCGAATCTACAAGATCGGTGATCAAATTGTGACGAATATTGAGGACTATATGAGGGCGCTTCGGCCTTACAAGCCGGGTGATGTGGTGACCGTCACCGTCCTTCGCGGTGGAAAGAAGGTCAAATTGAAGGTCAAGGCGGAAGGGCCGAGGTCAAAGGAAGCTGACTAAGGTCGAGGGCCGTAAAAGGAGTCGTCATTCGTCTTGATGCGGAATCACGGCCGTTGTCACGAATTCACTTCTCGCGATAATAACGCCTTTGCATCCAGCTGGGAGCAAGGTGATGTCGCAAACATCGGGGAATGGTGAGGGCCTTTTTTCGCAACTGCGCGAACTGCTGGCCCGCGATGACGATGACGCACTGCGCACATTCCTCGCCGATCTTCACTCCGCGGATGTCGCTGATTGCTTAGAGCAAGTTGAGCCGGAAGAACGCTCTAGAATCTTCTTCCTTCTCCCCCCACGAACGACGGCTGAGGCCATTGTGTTGTTAGAGGAAGCGGTGCGCTCCGACGTTCTGGATGATCTGACGGATCGGGAGGTTTCCGATGTTCTGAAGGAGCTTCCGGCGGACGACGCGGTCGACGTCTTGGACGAGCTCGACGATGAAAAGGCTGACAAAGTCGTAGAGCACTTGCCCCCCGAGCGGAAGGCCGTCGTCGAGCCGTTGCGGCAGTACGACGAAGACACGGCCGGCGGCATTATGAATACTGATTTTATCAGTGTTCCGGTGACCGCCACCGTCGGCGACGCCATCGAGCGCATCCGTCGCCTCACTGAAGAACAGAGGCTGGACATCTACTACATCTATTGTGTCGACCAAGACGGCAAGCTGACCGGCGTGGTTCCTCCCCTGCGTTTGATCGCGTCACCGCCGGCGTTGCCGGTCGAAAAGCTTTTGTTGGATGATCTTTTTACGTCGCTCGCCACTGATGACCAAGAGGACGTCAAGAATAAATTCGAGAAGTACGACGTGGTCGCCCTGCCTGTGGTCGATGAGCATGGTCAAATGGTCGGCGTCGTGACGCACGATGACGTTCTTGAGGTGGCGGAGGAGGAGGCCGAGGAAGACATCCTCCATATGGCGGGTACGGACGCGGAGGAATTTGCGACGGCGAGCATTTTTCGAGCGGCAGTCGTCCGTGCTCGCTGGTTGCTTCCCTGCCTGTTGGGCACCTTCGTTGGTGCATTGATCGCGCTTTACTTCCAGGGCAAAATCGGCAAGGAAGCGTACCAATTGCTGATACCCTTTCTGATTCCGATCGCGGCGATGGGCGGCAATGCCGGCGTTCAAATATCAACCGTGATTGTCCGGGCACTTGCAACGGGTGATACCGTCGCCTCGCGTTTCCGATTCGCGGCCCTTCGTGAAATGCGCATCGCTTTGATCCTGGGAATCGGGTCCGGATTGTTTGCCGGCTTTGGATCGTTTGCAGTCGTGAACTCCGGCCTCATGCCCGGGCATGATTTGCCGATGGATGGAGAATTACCTCTGATACGCGTCGCTTTTTCCGTGGGCTCCGCGATGACGTTTGCCATTCTTCTCTCGGGTTCGCTGGGGCTCACGATGCCGTTCTTGTTCAGACGTCTCGGCATTGACCCTGCGATCGCGACGGGGCCGCTCATCACGACGGTGAATGACGCCGTCAGCGCCGCCATCTATTTGTTTATTGCGATGGAGCTCGTCGATTGAAGGAGCTCGGCTTCAAGTAGTCGCTTCTTGCGGAGTGGAGTCAGCCGGCCGGCTTTTCAAGATGGTCACGCTCCCCATGGTTTCGCTGACGGCCACGATTTCCGTGGCGCCGCGCACCTTCCTTCGTTCGATACGAATCGGGCCTTTCATCTTGGAGCCTATGGAAACCGTCGTGTCTTCCAAGGTGATCTGCACGCCTTCATGAATGATTGACAGAACTTTGACGTAAGGTCCTTCGGAAGAGCTGTTAGCATATTGCATGCGTTTTTTTTCCGCATCAGCGATTTCGGTTTCGAGGGAGTCGACCTCGAAAGCCAGCTCCGTCACCTGCTCCTTCTGGGAATTGTTCAGTTGCTTCAGGTTGGCTTGCAGAGGGCCGAGTGTTATTTTGATCTTTTCGATTTTTGCCCGGCGGTCTCTGATGAATTCATCGAGTTCCCTGACCTTCTGGATGTCTTCCGGTGGCACGCCGACATGAATGCTTGTCGGGGCGGCGCTATCGCTACCCAAGGATTGTGCCTCGAGCCCGAGACGGGCCTGGGTTTCGCCGCCTACGATTGACGCGTTGGCAGCGAAGACGTGCCCTGTGGCGCGGATGCGGGAATTGATCGCACTTGTCCCAATGAAAACGTTGCGGCCACTTCGAATGTCGGCGTCTTCGCAGAATTTCGCCGCCGTGTCTCTCGAGGCCGCGATCTTTCCCTTACCCTTCCCGATAATGCCGCAGTGGACAATGATGTCATTGCCTGCCAGGACCTCGGCCGCCTCAACGGAGTCGGTTACGATCAGCGACTGCGTTGTGGTCAGGGTGGATGATTCGCCGACGTTTCCTCGGACGATGACGTCGTCCTCCCAGTCCCGTTTTTCGGTATGCGGCTTGATGTCGCGGTCGATTTCCAGGGCTCCGTAAAGGGCAACGCTTTGTGAGTCAAATACGACTCGGCCCGGTCGATTGGAGATCACCGTGATGCCATCTTCCGCGAGCTGCAACCCCTCGGAAATCTGGATGGGTTCGCAATCCGTCGTTTCAGGCGGCAGGGTTTGGCCGAATACATCAAAGCCGGCTTTACCGTTTTTGGGCGGCGTGATTTTTCCTACGACGGCGCCTTTCGTCACGAAAACGGCAGACTGCTTGATCAGAGATTCGAAATCTTCTTCCGAGTTCTGAATTTCCTGTGCCGAGTCAGGCCAGTGGAACGCGCCTTGCTGCGCCTCGATCGGTTGCATGGCTTCGGCGATGAGGACCTTTCCAAACCGCCCTTTACTTCCTGCGACCTTGTCGAGGAATTCACGCATTTTGGTTTTGACACCGTCGTTGATTGCGATTTTCGAGATGTGAAGCTGATTCGCGACGCTTCGGGCATCGATCGACAGAGGATCGACACCTGGTGCGAGTTGGATGTAGGCCTTCTTGCGGTTCTTGTCGACGCTGACTTCCAGTAGGTTTTGATTTGCGATGCTCATCATTACGCTCCAGTCTGAGACCAGCGTAACTAGGAACCCCGCGCCTTCACGCTACAGGCGTCTTATTCACGGTGCTACCGACGGGGTAGCCCAATTGTTGTTGAGGCGGCCTTAACCCTTATTTTGCGGACGCGAATTTCGCCATTGTCTGATTGATTTTTTCGGAAAGCGATTCCGCAGTGAAGGGTTTGACGACATAGTTGTTGACGCCGGCCTTGATTGCTTCAACGACGCGAGATTTTTCCGCTTCGGTGGTGACCATGATGATGGGGAGGCTCTTGTCGGTCTCACGGACTTTCTTGATTAGTGTGATGCCGTCCATGTTCGGCATGTTCCAGTCGACCAGCATCAGATCGGGTCTGCCCTGGGAAAGCGCGGTGAGGGCTTCAAGGCCGTCCGATGCTTCGTCGATTTCGCTGTGTCCGAGCGAATTCAGCGTTTTCTTTTGGATATTCCGGATCGTGCGTGAGTCGTCTACGATTAAGATCTTCATGCTGTTGCTCCTGCCATCGCCGGTTTGTTACTTTTTACGAGAGACACTTCAACGTTGAAATTTCCGAGGGACGTTTCGCAGGGGAACACGAGCATCGGAAACGCGGTCGGCTTGGAGACGGTGTGTCCCTTGCCGATGACCACGCTGGGCAAGGAAATATTGGCGTCATAGCCCGTGAAATCCTTTTTGGCGTTGCCCGCCACCATGTTTGCCAGTTCCCCGATTGCATCTGAAAAATCGGGCGAGTCGACTTGCAGCTCTGTTCCGGCAAACTGAGAAGCGATTTTGCAGGCGACGTCCAGTTGAAAGCTTAGAATCACGCTTCCCTGTACTTCACCGGAGATACCAATGATGCCGGAGACCTCCGCAGATTCGGACCTGGCCTCCTGGACGCTGAGCTTGCCGATTTTGACGTCGGCATCAAGCATGGTTTTAAAGACGTTCTGAATAGAACCGACGAACGCGTTGACGAATTTTACATCCACTGAGCTTGCCCTCATCTCGTCGTTGTCCGAAATTCCAGGACTCTAATGACACATGTCGAAGCTGTCCCGAACATGGGATTGTTCTTAACCATGTACTCGGTTTTCCTTAGGTCCCACTTGAATGGGCTTGTGTGTCTTTGTGGCAATACAGGAAACTCCTCAGAAGGTGATTTATCGGCCTTGGTGTTTCCAATACGTTGTTTCAGACAAACATCGAAAAGGACGATTCATGGGCTAAGTGGCGAAAAGCCACGACTTCAGGGCCATCCGGGAATAGTGGGAATGATCGATGGAGCAGTCAGCTCGTGGTAATGGGCCAATAAGGACGATTCGGGTTAACGAAGCGCAACTCGAATCCATTTTGAACGATCTCGACTCGGCTGGCGACCAGGTTCGCAACGACCGTCGAAAAGCGGAGCGTTACCGGTATCGCGGCAGGCAGGTCAGGGCGGACATTCAACAACCCGGCGACGCGTCCTTCGCGCCATATTACATTTGCCCCAGAAACATCAGCGAAGGCGGTTTGTCTTTTATCCACGGCGGCTTCGTACACATCGGATCGAAATGCCTGATTCATTTGATCACGGTCCGTGGAACACAGGACAGTATCGAAGGCGTTGTCGTTTCGTGTCGATTGCTGCAGCAGAATCTTCACGAGGTAGGCGTCCGTTTTCGGCATGGCGTCGATCCCTCTGAGTTCTGTCAAGATGCGGCACGACTCAGTGTGTTGCTTGTCGACGACGATCCTGCAATGACGCGCCTCGCCACGAGATTCTTAAATAAGCTCAATGCTGAAGTGGATCACGCCGAAAACGGGCAGATTGCCATCGAGAAGAGTGAAACAAAAGTTTACGATCTGATTTTGATGGATATCGCGATGCCCGTGCTTGGTGGGATAGAGGCGACCAAGGTTCTGCGCGAGCGGTCCTACTCGGGCCCGATTGTCGCGGCGACGGTGATGGCGGGAGCGGGGGATCGTGAAAAGTGTCTTGAGGCCGGATGCGACGACTATCTCCCGAAGCCTTATAGCTTTGAGAATCTGGCTGCGCTCCTTAAGTCGCTTGAGCAGAAGCCGATTTTCAGCACGTTCGCGGACGACCCTTCCATGAAAGAGATCATTCAACTGTTCGTGGACGAGCTCCCGTCTAAGGTTCGCAAGATTGCGGATACGGCTGTCCGACAGAACCTGCGTGAGTTATCCATTTTGGTCCGCAGTCTCAAGGGAGAAAGCGCGGGGTATGGATTCGAGTGTATCAGCGATGTCGCAGGCAATGTCGAAAAAATGATTCTTCAAGGTTGCGATCACTCGGTCATCTGCCGTGCGGTGAAGGACCTATTGAGATTATGTCTTCAAGTTCGATCGTCCTCGAGGACAAATCGGTCGACCGGCAAGGCGGAGGAGGCGCCGGCCTAGCGATCGCACTTCTCGAAGATTCGCTTGCCGGGCACATTGGCAGGCCGTGTATGTCAGGATTTCCCGTTTTTTCTGAGTAGCCTCCGCTACTTGTCACAACTACAATATTAGTATGGCGTAGTGGGGGTGATCTTCTCGTGTAAGCCTCATGGCCTTGCATGGGGAAGTTTCTTCACCGGAGTCAAAACATGCATCGTTTGACTGAAGCTCGCAGATGTTCTTCGCGCCGATTCGACTTGTTATGGTTCCGTCTTTTATCGATCTTTCGAGGGGGACTGCTCTGTTCATTCTTTGCTGCGATTCCGGTGGGTGAGGTGAGGGGTGACGATACGGCCGGGCTCGGATCGCGCACCGGCCGGCGACCCATTCAACTTTGGCCCATGCCCCAATACAAAAAGGAGAGGTCACAAGGTCCCGAGATAACTCTTGGTGGCTGGCGTTACCGTGTTACAAAGTCCGCCAAGGTGAGGGATGGTGTTCCGTGGTTTCTCGCCGTGACCCCAACGGGTGAAGGCGCGGAGAAATGGAAGAAAGGCCGACTGCGGCAAATTTTAACGGAGCCCGTGACTGCTCACAGCCGGGTCGCCGCTTCGCGGAAAGCGGATACGATTCCGACGATCGAAATAAAAGAACGTCTTTGGAGGCTGCGGATGGATGCCGACCTTCAAGATGTCGTGGGCATTCACTTTCATGAGTATGTCTCTGATGACGTTGCGAGAATTCTGTATACGATTCATAAAGTCCCTCCAGATAACCCTGACGGCACGGCGCCTGATAACTATCAGGGCCAGTCCGGCACTCGTCTTGAAGCCACATTGCTGGCACCAGTCGTTTGGAGCCTGGACCAGTCCATTGTCGTTCGGGTCGATGACCTGAGTGTTCCTGAGGCCCAGAAGCAAAAACAGCTTACGGCCGATCGCGCTAAGCACGAGTTCGGCCATGCCGGTGTTTCACAAGAAGTGTTGCTGGCGGTCTTGCACGGCCCCCAAAACTGGAATCCCGACTATTGCACAGGGCGTCGATCGCATCTGGCGTATTATTGGCGCCGTGAACACATCGGGCGTTCCTGGAGTGGTTATCAGCGCGGTGTGGGCAAGCTCTTGACGTTGCGAACCTCGATCGCGTTGGTTCCCCCGACGCGTTGGTCGAAGTTGCTCCCGGTCCCCCCTGAGCGCGTGACTCAGAAACATATTCAGCAGTTTAACGATGAGATCGTTTTGTTGGGTTCGTTGTTTGCCGAGACTGATCGGCGTGCCCAGGAAAACTTTCACGCGCACCATGGGGCCTATGAGTCGAATGGCCCCTGATTGGTTTCCGCATTTTCGGATAATTCATGATGATCGATCGTTGTTCGGCAGGATGGCTTCGCACGGCCGAGCCCATGCATTGCCGAATCACCCCTGCAGCTTGACAGCAACCGTTTTGACACATAGATTGCTCTCAGATTGCGGGGTAGAGCAGTCGGTAGCTCGTCGGGCTCATAACCCGGAGGTCGCAGGTTCGAGTCCTGCCCCCGCTAGTTTCTTAAGTCTTGTGGGCTAATTAGTTAATACAATCCAAAGCGCAAAATCACAGGGCCCGATAACCGCGCTGGGCGTGTATAGGGCGTGGCTGGGTGGCGCGCAAAGAAATAAATGAGAAATAATGAGAATGGGATGTCGATCATGGTCGCCAGTCGCCGATTTTCCACATGAATTTTGTGCTCCACATCAAGACTTCGATTGATGGGACTCTGATGATATGCATCATCGTGACGGGAGAAGTCGAGGTGGCTGGCGGTGATCGGGCTTAACGTTGTGCGCCGTGATCGTCAGGTGTTCTCCGAGATGCGACTTTCTCTTCGAATGCCGAAACAAGGATATTGGCAAGGATGTATTCGAGTGTGTTCACCTGCTCTAGTCGAATACACGCTTTCAAGTGACTTAGCGCATCGGAATTCTTGCCTGAGTTCATCATGACACGGGCAACGTAGAAATGCGCTTCGGAAATCTCGGTCCGAGTCCCAGCATCGCTGATTAAGTCGTCCGAGGAAATCTTGCCATCCAAGAAAGAAAAAACGCGCGAGTACCAGAGAGTTCGCGGCGGCCTGTCGACGGAGAAACCAACAACGTGCCCCGACGTGTCGCGCGATTCATTGAGTAAACGCTGAAAGAGCACTGCCTTGTCCGCCAATGGTGCACCCGGCGTGTCGAGCTCTCGGTATTCTTGTGCCGCGATCTCGTAGTCTTTGTTAAGCTCAGAAGCAAAAGCCCGCTTGAATCGTAAGCCGATGTTGTCGGGTGCGATGTCGAGCGAGCGATCATATTCCTGGATTGCGTTGGCATAATCCAATCTGTCAAGGTAGCTGTCACCGAGGAGGGCGGCTGTTTTTGCGTCGAACGGATCGAGGCTAGATGCTGCGAGAAGATCGACGAGTTGTTCATTTGTGGCGTCAGCCATTTTGTGAATCTTGCTACGGAAGACGTAAAGCCATGCTTGTTCTTGCTTCTCAATCAAAAGCGTGACATCTTGGATCGCACCGGCGTAGTTGTTTTGGCTGAGCCGGGCGTTCGCACGATTGACGAACGCCTCATCAAGATTCGGGTCGAGCGAAATTGCTTTGGCGGCGTCGTGTTCGGCGTCTGCGTATCGTTTGAATCGTAGATTGACTCGGCTTCTTAGGTCGTACCAGCGGGCACAGTCCGGCTGAAGCAGGATGGCTCTGGTCAGCGAGACGTTGGCGTCCTCGTAATTGCCCATCGAGAGCACCGCGAGCCCTCGTAATCCGAATCCGATCGCCCAGTTAGGCCGAAGTAGCATGATCCGATCGGCGCTGTGCTGCATCTCTTCATAGTTGCCGACTGCGTGATATAGGAAACAGCTGACAACGTTGCACAGGATGTCGTTCGGAAACTTTCCGAGCGCCGTTTCGATGAGCGATAGGGCGTTCTGCGGATCTTTCTTCAGCAGACTTCGATAACGTAGCTCGCGAACGGCCATGTCTTGAAGGGCTTGAGTTTGCTCGACGTTCCGATTTTCAGCGTATGACGCGTGTACATTGCGCACCCAGGATGGGATAGAATCCATAGTCCACGAGGCATCCAGCCGACGGTCCGCTTTGTCGAACGCATCGACGCGAAGAAGAATCGCCCATTCAAGGAGTGCGGCGTCGATGTTGCCGGGGTATGCAGCGTCGACGGCTTGGACGCTCTGCAATGCCTGCTCGGGGCGGTTGAAAAAAAGATTTTGAATTGCTATGGCAAGCCCCATGTCTCTTGCCGTACCACGCGCGTCTTTCGCCGCTATGATTGCTTGGCGTTTGGATTCTTGTGCATCCTGATACACAAGAAACGATAGAGTCAACGCCGCCGCGACGATCGAAGCCCCAACAAGCGTGCCACGGTGTCGTCGGACGTATTTGGCCGCACGGATCGGCATCGATGGCCGTTTGGCGTGAATCGGAAGGTCAAGAAGCCAGCGGTTCAGGTCCTCGGCCATTTCACTCGCAGAGACATAGCGATTCGATGGCACCTTTTCGCATGCCTTTAGACAGATGATCTCCAACTCGCGCGGCACCTGGGGCATCCGCCGGCGCGGGGGAAGCGGCTCGCGATTGAGAACATCAAGGAGGACCTCGGGGTCGGCGGTCGAGCCGACCATCGGGCGGAGTGTCAGTAGTTCATAAAGCGTTGCGCCAATTGCGTAAACATCCGATCGATGATCCGGTTTCCCACGTGATCGATCAATCTGTTCGGGGCTCATGTATCGTAACGTGCCGATTGTTGACTTCGTCACATCCTCTTCGATGGCTGCGCGATGTTGGGCCAGTCCAAAGTCGGCAATCGTGATACGCTCGTCATGCGCCACGAGGAGGTTGGCCGGCTTGATGTCTCCATGAATCACGTTGCAGTTGTGTGCGTACGCCAGCGCGTCCGCAACCTCTGCCATCCAACGTGCGACCAATCGGAAATAGTCGCGCCCAATCTCAGGTTGCTGGCTCGCGTGCTTGCCGTTGCCATGATGAGTGGGGTCATGACGACCTTTCATATCGGTGCTCGAGTCGAGCGACGAGGGTTGGCCAATCCCACGTTTGTTACGAGATGCGCGCGGCTTCTTAACGGATCGGATGAAATCCGCGATTGTCCTGCCCTCGATGAGCTCCATCGCATAAAAGAGTGTGCCGTTGACTTCACCAAAATCGTAAATCGAGATGATGCTCGAGTGTTTCAGCCGTGCGGCAATCCCGGCTTCCGTTTTGAATTGCTCCAGCAAGTTCGGCCGGACAACGCCGTAGAAGCTCGGAAGAACCTTGAGGGCGACCAATCGGCCGAGGTGTATTTGTCGCGCCTTGTAGACAACACCCATTCCGCCCTTGCCGATTTGTTCGAGAATCTCATAATCGGTCAACACCTCATTGAGTTGTCGAACAGGGATCGTCAGGTCATTGGGTCTGGATTCCTTGCGCTGAGAAATCTTCTGTAGAGCCGAGTCGATATCGTTGTGACTATGATCAGCCTCGATGATGTTCTGGCAGGCCGTGCAGTGGTCGAGATGCTGTTCAATGAGCGATTGCTCTTCGGCGGATGCTTCGTTTCGGGCAAAGCGTCGCACGGTGTCCGACATCGGGCAAGTCGGGTTGGTGGATGAGTCTTTGTTCATTTTGACTCAGCATCGTCGAGGCGTTGCATTTCCTCTCGGATCAGTTTCAGCACCTGAAACCGGACGGAATAGACGTTGCCGATGGTCAGATTCAGCATGGCTGCGGTTTCGGCGGCTGAGAATCCTTCGAGGACATATTTCTGAAACGCGAGCACACGCTTGCTCGAGATCCTTGTCGCGACCTTATTGAGGCAATATTCTAAATCCTGAAGTTGCCATTCTTCCGCCCAGAGCCGTTCCAACTCACTCGGACATTCCAACTCCGGCGTCCCCTTTTGCGGAATGTCATCCAACGAAATTGATTTTCGTTTCGAACGATACTGGTCGATGATTGCATTTCGTGTGATGCGTTTGACCCAGGTCCGAAATTTTCCCCGATCCTTGTCACATCGAAAGTCCGAAATCGATTTGGCAATCGACATCATGACCCGCTGCACGATGTCTTCGGCATCCGAGGGCTGGACACCGCTGCGAATGGCAACATTGTAAATGGCCGGGGCATAGCGATCGAAGAACTCGCGCCACGAGGAGGCCTCGACACCGTCTCCTAATGATCGGATCAGAGCCGTCTTTGTCGGTGGAAATGGGCGTGATCGCATCATGGTAGGCAGATTCGTTGGCGACTCCCAATGTCATGTTGAACAGAGCAACGACCTCGCGATTTGGGCCGGAATCGACCATATTGCGCAAGTTAGGCAGATCTATCCTACACCACACCGGATTGCTAAATCAATTTTTTGCTCAGAATAAGCGGAGTACTCCCGTGCGGCAGGGCGGATATTTCCGCCAGATATCGGGCTACAAGAAAATTGTTTTCTAATTTTTTGCGATGTTCTTCGTGTAAGAATATAGAAGCCGATTTCATTCGGCGAGCAGCCTGTGGTGAAACGGTGAATCACCCTCGCTGGCGACACATTATCTCCAGTTTTAGGGGACTCACACCACGAAAAATGCTCCTGTCGTAACAGGTCTGGGTCAAGTTCTCGATGACCCGCTGTGTTGTCTGGTGAACGGAGTGTTTGTCGTGGGCGTTTGCCAGGTTTGAGTCCAGTAAGGCAAGCAGGCGGTCGGGTTTCTGTTGCCTACATCAAGGAGTACGTCATGCCGCATAGGAAACGTGGATTTTCGTTGCTGGAATTGTTGGTCGTGATTGCGATTATCGCGCTTCTCATTGCGATTCTGTTGCCAGTGCTGTCCTCGGCGAGGCAGGAGGCGGCTCGCGTCAAGTGTTTGACGAATCTGGCCGAGCACGGAAAGTTCGCGTCCATGAACGCGGCGGATGACAGCCAGGGGAGAATGCACACGCCTCATGAAGTATCGGGCTCGTTTTGGGTTGCGCCGGGCGATTTCGATTGGGGCGGCGGCAATGGGCAACATCAATGGTTTCGATCCGGGCCATCGGGTGGCCCGATGATTCCATTCAAGGGGGCGCAGGGCCGGTTCATGAATCGGCTGGCCTATGGCCCGGTGGTCACGGGGTCAGAGGATTTTTCACTTTTCCGGTGCCCCGGCGATGAGAACATGGTTGAGACGGTGGACTACGGTCCGCCATCGCCGCTCTATCGGAAATCCGTTTTCATGGCGACCGGTAACAGCTACCAGGGCGACCTCTGGAACATCGCTGAAAAAGATCCAAAAACGCAGAACAGTCCACAGGCTCGAAAAGAGGTGCGATGGCGTTTCGGGGCCTACAAGCGCCCGCAGAATCTGTTTCCAGACACGTCGAAGGCGCTGTTGTTCTGGGAAACGCGATTCATGCAGGCGATGACCAACACGGTTGAAATCGCCTCTGGCGGGCAGGCCGGCACCGGCACGCAATTCGGAAATGCCCCGATCGAGGTCCGCGGGTCTCATGGAAAATTCGGCCGGTTCAACGTGGCGTTTGCCGATGGCCACGCCGCCACGGTGGCCTGTCATAAAGAAGGGACCATGTACCGGCCTAGCGATTTTAAGGAGTTGTCACCGCATTTTGCCAACATCTGGAGATCTGTCGATTGGCGGTACGACAACTTCCCGGCGACCAAGATTCGTAGCAATACACCAGTTTCTCCCAATCCGTGAGGTTCAGGATCAGGCGAGTAGATGAGTGTGATATCCGCATGCTCTCCGATGAGGTTTTAACTATGTCTCAATGTGTCAACGATGATGGAAGAAGCAGACGGCGGACCGCAATTGGGCTCGTGGCCGCGGTCGCGATGCTTGTGAGTGCCGGCGGCATTGCCTATCGCCATTGGGTCAACGCAGATCAGGCGGTGACGGATGAGCTTCTGGCGGTCTCGGAAACCAAGACGATTCATGTCGCTTGTCAGCGATGTCGGGCAAATTACTCGATTCCTGCGAAAGACTATATGGCCGGGGTCGCTGACCAAGGCGGCGCGAATGGAATCAAGTGCCAGGAGTGCGGTCACTCCGGCGTTTGGCGGGCGGCCGCGCCAATCGAGTTCACTGCTGATCAGTGGAACGCCGGTTTTGCCGGACAAGATGTTCTGGTGTCAGAATTGAAAGCCTATCTCGAGGCGCATCCGGAAGGCGAGCCGGTGGCTGCGTCCTCAGAACGGGAAGGTATCTAGTGCGTATTCCGTCGGGAGACCATTCGTGAAACCTCTTCTCAAATCCAGCTTGCCCCTGCTCGTCGCAGCCTGCTCGACGGCTGTTTTCAGTCTGGCTGCACCGGCGGCGGCAGACTGCGTCGATCCGCAGTTGGAGTTGGATCTCGAATACCGGATCATCGGGCCGACCGTCGGCAACTTTTCCGTGCCATTGGGAATTAGTTCGTTTGACCTCGCCACGGGGCCAGGAGGAGAGGTCATCGTCGTCGGGCAGTTTGCCGGAATGATTGACTTTGATCCGACAGAGGCGGGATCGGATATCTTCGAACCGGTGATTCCACAGTTCGCGTGGCCCGCTACCTCACGCGACCTGTTTATGACAAGATTCGACGCGGACGGGACGTACCGGTGGACCTATGTCGATGGATTCGATTGGGGCGATGCCGCCATGGACGTTGCGGTCGATCCCGCCGATGGGATGGACCCCACAACCTATATTCTGGTTGCCGGCTTTTATGAAAGCTTCTTGTTCGCCGGTGTCGGCCCCAGCGACGGGCGAGATGGCTTCGTTGCCAAGTTTCCGATCGACGGGTCTGGGAGTTTTCCGCCCAATGCGATCTGGGCTCGCTCCTTTGGAGATGACAGCATCGGCGGATTAGAGGGGGAGGGGTTGCTCTCTCTCGATTATGACTTTATCAGCGATCCCATCCGGGGAGATGCGGCGCGCGCGGTGGCGGTGGATCACGCCGACGGCAGCGTGGTGGTGGGGCTGAACGATGGCTGGCTTCATAAACTAGATAAACATGGATCGGACGTGTGGTCGGAGCAGCTGGAGGCGAGCGTGAACGCGCTGGGTGTCGATGGTGCTGGAAACATTCTCGTCGCGCTCCAGGGTGGAATCCTTTTAACGCTTGACAGTGCAGGCAATGAAACGCGCCGCGCAACGTTTCCTGGTGCCGAATTGCTCGATCTCGATGTGGATGCGTCTGACGCGATCTTTCTTACGGGAAAGTATGCCGGGCTCGTGGACTTTGATCCGAACGGCGGCGAAGTCATTCGTGAGTCCGTTACGATCCTGAACGGTAATCCGCCGGAACCCTTTCATACCGACGATATCTTCGTGACGCGCTTGAATTCCGACGGATCGTACGGATGGACATGGACGGCCGGCGGGATGTCGCGTGAAGCGGGTCAGGCGATTACGGTAGATTCGGCGACGAATCATGTGCTCGTCACGGGTTTCTTCTTCAGCGATGTGAATTTCAATCCTGACGGATTTGATCTTCATACGGGTCGTGTTGCCGGTGGCCTGGGTGGCGAAACGCCGTTTATCACCCGACTGGCCGCCTCTGACGGCACCTATGGCTGGACAGAATCCGTCCAGGACATGATCGGCGTCGGACGCGGTGTCGGCGAGCTTTCCGATGGCAACGTTGTTTTCTGTGAGGACCTCTCACGAGACGCCATCATCACGACAGATTTTGTGAGTTACCTGGCATGCAATTTTCCACCCGATGATCTCGATGGCGACGGCGTGTTGCTCGTGGATGATAACTGTCCCAATGCCTACAACCCGGGACAGGTCGATACGGATGGCGACGGCCAAGGGGATGTATGCGATCTATGTCCCAGTTTGGATGACGCGGATTCGGATGGTGTGAGCGACGAATGCGATGTATGTCCGGGTTTTCCGGATTTGCAGAACGCGGATACCGATGAGTGGCCGGACGGATGCGACAATTGCCCGAATCTCGACAATTCGCTGCAATTGGATATGGATGGAGACGGGGCAGGCGATGTCTGTGACCCTTGCCCATTCGATGCGCAGGATGACGCCGATGGAGACGGTCATTGCGCAGAAACAGACAACTGCCCAATCGTTGCCAATCCGAGCCAGCTTGATACTGATGGCGACGGACTTGGTGATTCGTGCGATCCGTGCTCGGTGCCGCTTGGCGTCACCATGCGATGGGTCGATTCGACATTGGCCAAAGTGCAGTTGTATTCTCATCTGGCGTCCGAGACGTCCTCGCCGTGTGCTGAAGACCTGGTGGGCGCAAGCGACGGTTTGGTGAGTCCGCAGGCGATCGTGATCGATTCGGAAGACAACGAGATGTACTGGATCGATGCCGGATCGGACGTCATTCAGAAGGCTGATCTTATGGTCGGCTCGGGCATCACGACGTTGGTCAGTGAAGGGCTGGGGGCACCGTCGGCCATCGCGCTGGATAAAGCCGGCGGCAAGCTTTACTGGGCCGATGTTCAGCCCTCCGTGCTTCGCGGAGTCCATCGCGTGAATCTGGATGGTTCCAACGCCGAACTCATTGTCGAAAGCACCGAAGCTCAGTCTCCTCGCGGCGTCGCAATCAGCCCGGGTTTGAGCAAGGTGTATTGGACGGATTCGGCGACCCAGAAAATTCGGCGAGCCAACCTTGACGGCAGTGGCGTCGAAGACGTGTTGGTCGGTCTGAGTTTTCCATACGCCATCGCCATCGACGATGTCGGAGGTTGGCTCTTCTGGACCGATCTCGGCCTTCAAAGCATCCATCGCGCCAGGCTGGATGGAAGCAGCGCAGAAATCGTCGTGTCGAATCAGCCGAGTCCATTTGCCATAGGCCTGGACCTGGCCGGCGGGAAGATCTACTGGAGTGAGACAGTTGCGAATTTTATTCGCCGTGCGAATTTTGACGGCACGGGTATCGAAGACGTTGTGGCCGGTCGGCCCAATGTCTCCGGGATTGCGATTGCCAATGTTCAGGTGCCGGAGGTTGATGGCGATTGCGACGGTTCGGGAATCGTGGATTTCTCTGACCTTCCGTGTTTTTTGAACGCTATGCTGGGCGTGGACACGGATCCGCCCGGTGGAATCGATCGTTCGGATGTGAACGGCGACAGTGTTGCTGATGGACGTGATGTTCAGTTGTTCGTGGAGTTGTTGCTCCCGTAAGCAAGGCTGACTCAGGGTTTGCAATGATGCGTATTTCTTGAGTTGGGTTCGGGTTTATTGCGGGGGGATGGCCCGGCGCGATTCGGCGCTACGGGGCCTTGCCGAAGGGCGAAAGAGATTCGGAATGACGTAAGAAACGAACATGGTTTCTGCGCAGGAGGAGTTAGCGCGCCGTGAGAGGCGGCGGTCGAGCGAAGCAGTCAATCGCGGCGATGATCGCGTGATGAAATTCGGAAAATGAGAGATGGCGATGAGAAAGGAAAGGCCCGAAAACGAGGCTTGGGAGAGTCCGCCTTCAAACCTGTGTCAATTATGGCCCCGTGCTCGATTCATGATCGCCCCCCGGCGTGGGGAGCGAGAGCACGCGAGCCGATGAAGGGGCAGTAGCCCCCGGAGGTTGAAGATGAGGATGGAGAAAAAGATGATGGGGCGAAATTCCTGCGAACGCATCAGGCGACAGCAAATCACGTTGGTTGCGGTGGCGTTGGCACTGGGCTCGGCGGTCTCTACCGTCCGGGCGCAGAATCAGTTCAACGCGATTTATTGGGGAGATACCGTCCAGGACACGATCTTTCGAAGTGATCCGGATGGCGCGAACGCCATGCCGCTTATTACCGGCATCCCCAGTTCGAGCGACTTCGTGATCGATGGCGCCGGGGGCAAGATTTATTGGACGGACACGTCTGTGGACGCAGTTCGTCGAGCGAATCTTGACGGAAGCGGGGCTGAGGATCTGATCACCGGTCTCTCGAACCCGATCGGGATTGCATTGGATGTCGCGGCGGGAAAGCTTTATTGGGCCAATACGTCCGGGAACGACTCCATTCACCGAGCCAATATGGAGATTCCACTGGGCGAAACTCCCTCGACGCGGACGGACATTGAAATCCTGATTACGGGCGTGGGCAGCGCGTGGGGGCTCGCGCTGGACCTCGATAGCCTGCCTCAGAAAATCTATTGGGCCGACAATGTCAATGACGTGATTCGTCGAGCTGATCTGGCGGACGGCGCCAATCAAGAGGACCTTGTGCTGGGAGAGACCGCACCGCGGGCATTTCGATTGGATGTCGCGGCTGGCAAGATGTATTGGACGGACACGACGGATGATGTGATTCGTCGAGCGGGGATGGAAATTCCGGTCGGTGAGAATGCGAGCAATCGGACGGATATTGAAGACCTCGTCACGAGTTTGCCCGCGCCCATCGGGGTCGCCCTTTCCAGTCCTTTCGGAATGAGCCTGGATCTTGTGAACGACAAGATTTATTTCGCGGATACCACGTTGGACGTCATCGCGTGCTCCAATCTGGACGGCAGTTCCGTCGAAATCGTCCTCACGCCGGAGGCACTCGCTTTGGCCACCGGTGATCCGGGTGCGAACCTGGTCCCGCGCTCCATCCGTTTCCTGCCGTGCGCGGTCAATGACTGCGATCTGGACGGCGATTTGGACGGCATGGACAACTGTCCCTTTATTCAGAATGCCGATCAATTGGACGGCGACACGGACATGGTCGGTGACGTTTGCGACAATTGCCCCGCCGATACGAACATGGATCAAATCGATACCGATGGCGATGGTCTCGGAGATGCGTGTGATCCGTGCCCGTTGGATGTGGAAAACGACGCGGACAGCGATGGTATTTGTGAGGTGGATGACGTTTGTCCCACGACACCCGACCCCCTCCAAGCGGATACGGACAGTGACGGCCTGGGGGATGCCTGTGACAATTGCCCGGTGGACCCCAATCCCGATCAGGCGGACTGCGACATGAACGGGACAGGCGATGTCTGCGAGACAGACACCGATACCGACGGCATTCCCGATGCATGTGACAACTGTCCCTTTGTCACGAATCTGTTTCAGACGGACACCGACGGCGACGGCGTTGGTGATGCCTGCGATACGTGCACGGATAGCGACGGCGACGGATTTGGTGACCCCGACGCGCCCCCGGTTTCAACCTGTGCGGTCGACAATTGTCCGGATCTTTTTAATAACACCCAGGCTGACGTGGACTTGGATGGGGTTGGCGATAATTGCGATAACTGCCCGTTCGATTCGAATCCTGATCAACAGAACCTTGACGGCGACTCTCAAGGTGATGTTTGTGATACGGATATCGACGACGACGGCTTCGCGAACGGTGTAGACAATTGTCCGATGGTTCTCAATCAGGATCAGGCGGATGTCGATGGTGACCTCATCGGAGACCTATGCGATCCCGATGCGGACGGCGACGGCATCGTCAACGAAAATGACAATTGTCCGTTCGTTTCAAATGTGAGCCAGGATGACGTAGACAATGACGGCGTCGGGGATGCTTGTGATCCGTGCGTCCCATCGACGACGGCCGACAAGCTGTATTGGACGAGTTTCTCGGGAACGGTGGGGCCGAGCATCCGACGCACGGATCTTGATGACGGCACGTGCAAAGAGACGCTGCTCGCGACCGCCACGCAGGCCTATGGCCTTGCCGTCGACGCGGATGCCGGGAAGGTTTATTGGTCCAGTTTTCTGACGGATACGATTCATCGAGCCAATCTCGACGGTGGTTCGGTCGAGACGTTGGTGACGAACGCTCAGGATCCACGCGGCATCGCACTGGACCTAGTCAATAGCAAGCTCTATTGGGTCCAGGACGGTGACAATTCGATTCACCGCGCAAATCTGGACGGCTCCGACAACGAGCGAATCCGGAAGACCGACGGTGAGCAGGCGATTTCCGAGCCTCGCGGTATTGCCGTCGACCCGGTGGGTGGAAAAATCTACTGGTCGGACGAAGACGTCAACATCCAGTCGATCATGCGAGCCAATCTGGATGGCACCCATGCGGAAGTGATCGCCGGTGATTTGGCGGGTAATGGTGATCTGTCGGAGGTTCAACACGTCGCGCTGGATGTCGCGGGAGGCAAAGTTTATTGGGTCGACGATTTTGTCGGAGCGCTTCAGAGGGCGAATATGGATGGCACGGGCGCTGTTGAAACCGTGATCAACGCTGCACAACCCCCTATGAGTCGTCCTGTTGGTCTCGTAATCGATGAGAATGCAGGGCGATTGTATTGGTCGGAACCCTTCGACAACATCATTGCTTCGGCGAACCTCGACGGATCAGGTGTTTCGACACTCGTCAGCGGCGAATTTCAGATGATTAACGCCCTTGCGCTGCCGACGGTTGCGCCCGTGATCGGCGATTGCGACGGTAACGGAACGCTGGAGTTCGGTGACGTGTCGTGCTTTGTGGATGCGCTGCTCGGTGTGGACACGATTCCGGCCGGGGGGATCGCGCGATCGGACGTGAACAACGACGGTGCGACGGACGGTCTGGACATCCAGACGTTTGTACAGTTATTGCTACCGTAGCCTATTTTGTGGAGTTGACTCCCCTTCCTCCACAATCCCCGCGACGGCGAGTGTCGTCTTTCCAGCGATGGGAAGGCGAAGCTCGCTTTCGCGGGTGTCCTTTTGGAGTTGCTGCATGAGCGGGCTGCCCGCCATAGGACATTTCAGAGATGTCAAAGAAGGGCGTCGTCCGAGGATCCATCGAGTCGTAAAACAGTTATCACTACTCGTGTTGACACTCACGCCTCTTGCGTCCGCAAGTGCGGCGGGGCCGGACCTGATCGTCGGCGACGTCGCGGCGAATCCGGTCGATCCGTTTCTGACGTTCGGTCCGTTGGACGGCGTGATGGCCTACGGGTTTTCGACGACGGCGTGCAATGTGGGGGATGCGCCGGTGTCGTGGATCAGT